>JAYFPE010000007.1:0-204187 GCA_034928145.1 Candidatus Pelethousia sp.
CGACATATGGAAGGCTCTCGCTGGGGGACGGTTCCCTATATGAGCATGAAGCATCTGCAGGAACAGGAGGTTGACGCCTTGCAGATCGGCTAACCGATAAACCAAGCGAGACAATTGTGCGAAAAACTATTGACGGTACCACGGGCAAACGACCCAAACCGTTCAAATCAAATACAATTTCGTGGGTTATCTAAGCTGACTTTGAGGCCATAAAAAAGCATTAGTGACCGCTGTAAAAACGGTCACTAATGGTTTGTCTAATGACGGTAATATTGATACAATTTCACGTTTACCCTTGATGAAACCGCTCCGGTTTCATTTTTTATTTTGCTGGTTGCATTTTAGCTTTTGCTGGTTTCAAATCCGAAAGGTGGTTGCACTTTTTCACGATAAGTCTACCATCAATATGCTTTTTATTATGTTCATGATGTTTCTTTTAAGCTATTGAAGCAGACGGCTTATTATCATTTCTGCAATCAATTAAGTATATAGAGTCATTAATCATATTTTCATAGCCAGCATCTATTACTATTTGCCGTGAGGTTAAATATTCACTTTCTGAAAAGTAAAAAATTGCAATTAAGCTTCCATCTGAGCAGTTAGCTGCTTCATAAATCTTTACCTGCGTAAATACATGATCAAGTGTTGAATTACTGGCGAGCTTAAATTCAACAATATTCTGATTTTTTTGCCCGATTGAAACAATAAAGTCAGCTTGTCCTCTGCCATTGTTAGGCTCTGCATCTACCTTGTAATTTGTTCCATACCATACAAAGCGAAATAATCTTTGCAAATCATTCTCTTTTGCTATTTTTTCTCCCTTTACATATAAATTTTTATAGCCATCGCACTCTTCAATAATATGTTTGAAAAAAACAAGACGTTCTTTGGCTTCCTCTCTGGCGGATTGGCTCTCATCAGTTGAATACCCATTTTGATTAAATAAAGAAATCAAGTTTTTGGAAGCTAATAATAATTTCTCTAACTGCTTATTTAGCTCTTGCATACATTGCAGTCTAATGTCATCAGTATCTGCTTCTCGCAACTTAATATAATAATCGTAAAGTTCAGGATATTCTTTAACAATTTCTTGAAATGCATCTTTTTCAATTTTTTGAATCGATTTTTCTTTAATAGCTCGACGATTTCTTTTCTGATTCTCCTCATATCGCCGTACAGCTTCCCCAATATAGTTATTTACGTAAGCTCTTAAAGTATCATTTTCTATCGCCGCACGAATACGCTCATGGCTGTTATAAAAATCATCTCTATTAATGGATGGCTCATCTTCGCGGAGAATGTCGAAGGGGGTTAGCAAAACGTATTCAATTTTTCCTTTTTGATTAAAAACATATGGAAGTACATATTCTTTACTTACAAAGCTCTCTGTATCATAGTTAAAATATGCTTTTTCAACGGGAAGTGTTTTACATAGGTTTGGAGGAATATATTCTTTTGCAAAATTTTGGGTGTACTCACAAAGAAATCTTTTAATAAGATTGACAGTTAAGTCGCTTATTTTATCTTTTCCACTACCTTCGTATAGCAACATAGCTTTCTCAATATGTTGTCCTTGTGAAATACCATGCGTATCAAGTGCAAATTCGATATTGTTGTAGAGAAATTGGGCATATTTTTTTCCCAAAGCAAGCCCTTTATTTCCGACCAAAGAAAAGCCGAACCAATTGTTTGGTATCTCACTAAAATTGAACCATGCGTTTATTTCTTTACGGGATAACCCCTGTTTCGCTTTAGTGTATAAAAAATGGAAATATTGTATTATCTCTTTGTGTAATGCTTGATATTCTTTTTTATCACTATTGAAAATAAGCATGGGATCAATAAACAAAGGTATATCACAAACCAAAGAGATATCAATTGCACCATATGCTTTTATTAACTCAGCATCAACGTTGAATTGTTCTGAAAAAAACATGCTGATACCCCCAAAAATATTTTTTGATGATCAAAAGTGGGCAACTAATAATTTCAGTCCTAAAAAGATGTCCGCCTTATTTTGTTTATATCTGCACTTGAGTGCGCTCGCGGACTTGTTCACGAACTTTAGTCTTAGCACGAGCTTGTAATTTCTGACGTAGTTCAATATCTATGTCAGCATCGTATGAGAATGTGATAGCCAAAGCATATTGTTGCGGTGCACCAATATCAGGATGCTTGAATTTCTCTTTTCCTGTTACCAATACATAAATATATGATTCATTACCCGGCCACAACAAATCAGCACCACCACGTTCACCTTTTTCCCAAACTCGTTGTTGTAATGTTGAATTCTGAATCTCAGTACAACCTGGGGCAAATGCTGCTCCGCATTTTTTTCGGAAATCTTCAATCATATTTTCCACATCTTCGTCCGCACCGGCTTCTTTCTTTGCGATGCATGAAAGTAATGTATCTACTTCTATTCTTCTAAAAACCTCAAACCATAAACTATTAGCTATATATGCCTTTCTACTTAAACGTGTGGGAGGATTGTATGCGAACCCAACTGCGATTCGCTTATTTCCTCTTATGCTAATAAACTCAGTAGGGACAGGAATTTTATATAAATGTAAAGAACGTAAGTCTAAGGAATCTTCAGCGAATAGAGTTACTTGATGTTCTCCAGAAAATAACACACTATCATCTATTTTCCCATAACCAACCAAACGTAGCCGTTGTTCTTGTCGTGGAGTTTTTGATCCAGTAAACAGTGGATCTTTTGCGGAATCAACCCAATTACGCATGGCGGGCGTATATTTCGCAGAACTTGCCATTAATGCTCTGATGAGATTAGCAGAAGGTGGTTCACCAATTTGCGCTTCAAGAGCACGCTCTAATCTTGCAGCTACATGTGTTACATGTGGCGCAGAAAAGCTTGTCCCACACCAACCTTTAAATATCTTGTCTGTAGTATTACTTAATGTTGGCTCTAAAAGAAGTCGGTCTCTGTCAAACCATCGATCTGTTCCTCTAGTCTGTTGACCTAATGCCAAATTACCTCCATAATCAACAAATTCCGGCTTGACTGCACCATTTACACCCTCACCAATTCGTGTAAATATCGATGGATAGTCTTTATCCCCGACTGAAAGACGTGTAATAGCTGCTCTTGCATTGTCAGGCTCAGAATATCTCGTTATTGAACCAACGGTAATACCCAACGCTGTAGTGGATGGATCGATTAATCTATGTTCAGGAAGGAATAACTGGTCGCGGCATTTTTCCCACAACTCATTTCTGGATGAAAATTCAGGAATATTGGGATTGGCAACATTACCTGCACTGACAATAATGACAATATCAAGCTCCCGTGCTAATTTATCCAGCAACTCAGCCCAAGGCATTTGCCGCCCACCATTATAAACATAATCTGCGTCGCCAGAGGATAAATTGAAAATACGGCAGTGGTATTCCTCGTGAAAATATTCAATTGCTTCTTTAATTACTTGCTCTGGACGTTTGTCCTCAACATATTGAGTCGCACCATTTTCGTTATGCATCACTTTTCCATTACATATGCGAACAAGTGGTTTAAAGCTGTCAGCAGTATTTGTATAATTAACAAAATTTCCATATGCAACAATACCAGCTACCCCTGTACCATGTCCATTAAGGTCGGAAGAAGTACTTTCAGTTTGGTCAAAGTCTTCTTCACCTACAAGCAGAGAAGACAACAAACGATTTCCTGAAAAAACACCAGAATCCAGTACTGTGGCTAACGGTGCATTGTCGTCTAACGTGTCTTCAACGACTGGTTCGAACTCAACAGAGTATAGTTCACATTGCTCTATTGATATTGTACCCATCGGGAAATCAACAGAGGCAATAATATCCATATCCAGCAAAGCGTTAAGAGTAAACTCATTCACAGATGCGCGGCCAAGCAATAGACTCGGCAACTCAAATAAATCGCCAAGTAATGTACTCCCTTGTGTTCCTAATGCGGTTCTAATTTGCCGTTCAATTTCTGTTATTTTACGTCTGTCACCATTGTACCAAACATCAATATTTACAATAAACATTCCGGATGGTAAAGGTTGTTCTGCCTCCAAGTGCCATTTCAGTCTCTGTCCATACCTGTCTTCACGCGATACGCGTCGAATTCCCTCTATACAAGCAAATAAGTCGCGCCGTTGGGCATATGTAAGGACACGATCTGACTGATCATCACTCTCCCACAGCGCACGCTCCTGTTCAAAGACATCGATAGCTGCTTGATCTTCGAATTGAACAACAAGCCTTGAATTATTGGTGTTCGGGATTGAAACTTCTTCAACTAACCACACATGAAAACTATTGAGCATTCTATCAAGTATATCTGGGGATATAGCATCACTCAATATTTCAAGTACAAGCAGATTGTCTGTTTGAATCCCAATGTCCCTACGGTTATTCGAAATTGATGTTATTGCTTGTGATAGTTCGCCTTTCAGAGTCTCGCCATGACTACCACGATTGCGAAATTGAGGGCGTGGCGGATGAGTATTTCGCCTAAATCTATATGAGGCAGTTAAATCCTCTCTGACAATTTCAATATGATCAGCCATCCGCCATACCTCCTGTCGTTAGAATTAATACTGTGTTTTGCGGAGCGATACAAGCTTCTCTTGTTTGAGGACAGCTTGCTCCACGTCTTTTTTTGTATACATACGGCGACCATCAAGAATACATTGTTTCATTATTGTATTGCAGACTTGCTCAATATCAGAGTGAGAAAAATCTGCCATATGTCCCATGAATTCAGAAATAACATAATCAGGTCCCTTAAATTGTTTGAGCTTAAGCGAGAATAGTTTTGCGCGCTCTGCATCGCTCGGCATATCGAATCGCAGGGTATTATCAAACCTTCGCCATATTGCATAGTCCAGCGACTGTTCGAAATTTGTTGCAGCAATGACAAGAGATTTTCCTTTAAAATTATCGAGCTGTTGTAAAAAGGTGTTGACTACGCGCTTGATTTCCCCGTGTTCATATCGATCGTTTCTACTTCTTGCAATTGCATCAAATTCGTCAAAGAAGATAACGAAGCTATCGTTTTTTGCATAATCAAATACTTTACGTATGTTAGTCGCAGTTTCCCCTAAATACGACGAAATAACTGCATCGAAACGTACGTACAGCAATGGCAGCCCTATTTCAGAAGCGATAGCTTGTGCCGTTAGCGTTTTCCCGCATCCGGGAGGCCCATAGAATAAAACACGCCTTGTTGGATAAACGCCGTTGCTAAGCAGAACATCCCAATTAGAAAACTCCTTGATTACTTGCTCCACCTGTTGAACGATTTCCGGTGCAGCAACGATATCTGACAAGTATTTTTCGGGGTATAATACCTCGAATAAAGAAGCTTCGCGCTCCTTATCCTTATAGGCCGATGTAGAATACGTTGACAATGGCCGCCTGGGCTGTGACGAACCATTATTAATGATCATTTTCAATTCATCGGCAAGAATACTGTGGTTTTTCTTTCTTTCATCTTCAATGATATCATTGGCAACCTTAAAGAAGGCCTCTCGGTCTTCTGCTTTAAAGCTGCTAAACAATTTTTTCAATAAATCAGCTCTGGCCATAATTACTCTCCTTTACGATCTTTTGGTCACTAGTGCTGTGTCACGATTCTTTTAGCTGCGTGATTATGTCTTTGGCAATATCGTGATCACTGCAATACTCCAAAAGTCGTATTTTTGCCAGTCGACTTGGAGATGTATGGTCATTCTCCCAACGACTTATTGTTGAGAAACTGATACTAAGATCGTGGGCAAGCTGTTCTTGGGTAATCCCAAGTTGCCGCCTAATTTCTTTCAGAATCTCGCTTAAAGCCATTTTAGATACACCTCCATACAATATAATATAGCACATGCCATAGCAGATGACAAGTCTTAAGCAAAAAATTAATAACCATTGTCTGCTTCAACCTTGTTCCTGCATTCATATTTTAATCCATTGATCTCCTATCATATTCACATTGATTTTCATACTGTTCTTGAATAAAAACGTAAAGTTGCCCGCAGAATCCATCGTGACTATATCCACGGTGCTGTACCATAGTTCATCGTCAAAAGCCTCGATGATACCGCCCCATCGCTTGAGATCGAAAAGAAACCGCGCCATGCTTTCGCGCTTCACCGCCGTGCCAGTTTTTTATCCGTACCCGTGTCCAGCTGTTGTTTAGTGGTCTCGTATCGATCAACCAGTCGTTTACCGTTCTTGGTATAATGGATCTATTATAATATAGAGGATGTTTTTATGAAATACACAGAATACCAGAAACACATCATTGTTTGGGAATATCATAGTGGCAAAAAGGCCATAGATCTTTGTAGTAAATATAGTATATCTAAAAGTACATTGTATAACTGGATTCATAAATACAGTGAAATAAAAGCAGATAATGGCGAAATAATAACTGCCCAGCGATTATATCTTTTAGAAAAAACGAATTCATCGTCTAACAATTGAACTTGAAATCTGGCGTAAATGTAAATGCACTATCGATTCACAATTATCACAAAAACTTGTAGCAATAGAAAATTTGCATGAAGAGTACGGTGTTCATGCGTGTTGCCGTGTTTTAGAAGTGAGGCGCTCTACCTTTTATCATTATTTATTCCGAAGTCCGGAGCAAACTCTGTTTGAAAAAGAAGATGAAATATACAAGCCTATTATTAAAGAAATATTTGACGAGGCTAAAGGACGCATTGGTTCAAAAAATATTCGTGCAGTTATGCTAACTCGTGGATATAGCATAAGCCCAGAGCGCGTCAGTCGGTTAATGAAAGAAATGGAACTCGTCTGCGTATCCGCTAAGAAAAAAATCAAATATAATTTCACGTCCAAAAACAATTTCAGAAACAATACGCTGAAGAGACAATTTGACACTGAACGGCCAAATAGCATTTGGGTCAGTGACATCACTGCATTGTACGTTAACTATAAACCTTATTACCTTTGTGCCATTATTGATCTTTACTCACGAAAAGTCATATCATATTCCATCGCCAACAATCAAGAAACACCTATGGTTTTAGAGGCATTTAAAGATGCGTATAAAAAAAGGAGGTATCCTAATGATCTAATATTCCATAGCGATCAAGGCAGCCAATACACTTCTTATAAGTTTCGAAAGTATTTAAGGGATAAGCGGGTAAAACAATCCTTTTCGAACCCCGGTTCTCCCCATGATAATGCTGTGGCCGAATCGTTCTTTCGCACTTTAAAAGCAGAAGAAATCTATCATCATTTTTATCAAACAGCAGATGAGTTATATCAATCTATTGCTGAATACATAGAGTTCTTCAATCATAAAAGGCCTCATCAAAAATTCAAATATCGGACACCAGATCAAGTGGAAGAGAATTATTTCAAGGCATAGAAATAGCGGCAGTAAATTGGACTTTCCAGAAAAATCTGTCCAATATACTGCCGCCATATCAAAACCGCGCGGGTGCATTTTTTATCTTTATGGATGCATCTCTGTTTTTGCGGGTGCATTTTCAGCAGGGGGTGTGCACCTTTTCACGATAGATTTGCGGAAGCGGGATACTACAAAGTATAAAGCCTTTCCTTGAGAGATAGAATATTGCTTTCAATCCGCCTTATAACCTTAATAAATTCCTCGTCGCTTTTGCCCGTTGGATCATCCAGCCCCCAATCTTCGCGGTGTTTGCAGGGTAGATATGGGCATTCGACATTGCAGCCCATTGTAATAACAACATCAACAGGCGGGATATCAGACAGGAGTTTGCTATGCTGTGTGGCTTCCATGTCAATACCATAAAGCTGCTTCATCAGCCGCACGGCATCCTGATTGATTTGCGGCTTCGTTTCTGTTCCCGCCGAATAGCTTTCAAAAGCATCACCGGCAAGATACCGCCCCAGCGCCTCCGCTATCTGACTGCGACAGGAATTATGAACACAAATAAATGCGACTTTTATCATTTTCCCTCCTTACAGCGTCAGCAGACTGTCGCCCTTGATTTCTTCAGCACTCCACGCGATCAGGGCAAATTTGCCACCGGCGTGTTCGTCGATGCGATTGAGCCATTCCACTTCACCGGCGGCCTTTGCCGCCAGCATGGGATTGGTGGTGTTCGTGCCATAAAGGGACTGATTGACCACCCACCATTTGGCGGCGATGCCCGCCCGTTTCAGATCGTCCTCCAAGCGGAGCGCCTCATAAACAGGGGTTGCTTCCGGCAGGGTCACAATCAGTACCTCGGTTTCGTCGGATTTGAGCCTTGGCAACAGCCGCGCCACCGATTCGGGGATTTCCCCCTTGGTACGCTGAATTTCATGGTTATAGCTTTGTGTGGATTCCAACAAAAGCAGGGTATGCCCGGTGGGTGCGGTGTCAATCACCACCACCTGATCGTCAGCCTTTTCCACGATCTCAGCGAAAGCGCGGAATACGGCGATCTCCTGTGTGCAGGGAGAACGCAAATCTTCTTCTACATAAGCAATATCCTCATCGCTCATGCCGGACGCACGGGCTTTTTTCAGCACCTCGGACTGATACTTTCTCAATTCCTCGGCTTCGTCGATATGGCTCATGGATACGCCGCTTGCTTCATCCAGCACAAACTTTAGGTGCGCGGCGGGGTCGGTGGTGGTGAGGTGGACGTTCTTTCCGCGCTTCGCAAGCCCCAACGCAACAGCAGCAGCGACGGTGGTCTTACCCACACCGCCTTTGCCCATTGTGAAAATAACGCGTTTGCCTTCCATCGCCAACGCATCGATCACATCGTTCAGCGTGGGAATATGCGTGGCGTTCAGCGTTTGTACGGGCGCGGTTACATAATCAGTATTCAGCAGGGCGCGGATATGTTCCAATCCTGTGACATTGTAAGCCCGCAGAGGAACACTATGGATTGGGAGCGTCCGCAGACTTTCCGGCATCGCCGCAAGGGCAGACTGCTGTTTTTCGTATAGGCTGGAAGATAGAGCATCGTTATGTTCCATCAATATTCCGTTGACAACCAGCATTTGATTGTTGACGCCCAGCGCGGACAATTCGCCGGAAGCCCGTTCCGCTTCCTTGAACGGCGCGGTTTCCGGGCGGGTGACAAGGATAAGCGTGGTTAGGCTTCCATCTGCCAGCGTTTCTACGGCTTGCTTGTAAATGGCTTTCTTGCCCTCCAAGCCGGAAAGCTGACCGAGGCAAGATGCGCCGTGGGTACTTTCACTGATGAAATTGCTCCATGCGGACGGAAGCTGAAGCATCCGCAGGGTGTGTCCAGTTGGGGCTGTATCAAAAATAATATGATCGTATTCCTGCTGAACATTACCGTCCGTGATGAAATTGGAAAATTCGTTGAATGCCGCAATTTCTATGGTGCAGGAGCCGGAAAGCTGCTCCTCCATATTCGTGATGACAGATGCGGGCAGCTTGCCGCGATAAGGCGCGATCACGCTTTCCCGGTACTCAGCCGCCGCTTGTATGGGGTCAAGGTTCGCCACATCCAGATTTGGCACGCCGGGGATGGGCACTCCCTTGTTGGTCAGTTCCATCGAAAAGACATCCTGCAAATTGGAAGCAGGGTCGGTGCTGATGAGCAACACCTTTTTCCCACTGTCTGCAAGGGAGACGGCGGTGGCACAGGCAACGCTGGTTTTACCAACGCCGCCCTTGCCGGTATAAAAAAGATACTTTGTCAGTTTGATACTTCCGGGATCGAATAGATTCATTTAACAGCAACCTCCCTTGCAACAGCCCCCGCCGGACTCGGATTTCTTCTGCTTGCCCAGCACATTTTCAGGAAGGTCGAGCAACTCCCGGAACTCTTCATTGGTGGGATACCGGCCTGTGATGATAATTTTGCCATCGAGCATCACAGCGGGCAGTCCCTCTGTGCCTTTTTCATTGATATAGGCGTTGATGGTCTGGTCGGTAATAAATTCTGCCGGTGCGCTGCCCAGGTTAAAGCGATCAACAATAACGCCATGCCTTTTCAGCGTTTCCAGTACCGTGGACATACGCAACAGTTCAGGATCAACACCCACGCCGCAAAGCCCGGTCGGGCAACACATAGCGGGTTCAAAGATTTTCATTTTTTTCATAGTGGAAAACTCCTTTTAATATGATTATTTGTTATCAGCGGCCGCTTGCGGAAACCAGTGTCGGGTCTTATTGATAAAACGCACCAGCAAAAGCATAACGGGGACTTCGGTCAGCACGCCCACCGTACAGGCAAGCACAACCGGCGAATTCGGACCGAAAAGGGCAATTGCTACCGCCACAGAAAGTTCGAAGAAGTCCGAGGCGGCGATCAGAGAAGCCGGAGCCGCAATGTTGTGTGGTTGTTTCGTCCACTTGCAAACAAGATAGGTAAAGTTGGCGGAGATTACGTTTTGCAGAATCAGCGGTACTGCGATCAACAAAACGAACAGTGGCTGTTCCAAAATAATGTCACCTTGGAAGGAAAAAATGATAATCAAGGTAAGAAGTAACCCCAAGGTCGTGACACCGTCAAACTTGGGGAGAAACCGTTCGTTGAAATACTCTATGCCTTTTTTCTTTATCATCAGAAAGCGCGTGAGTGCGCCGCCAGCCAGCGGAACGACAACGAATAATACGATGGAAAAGAAGAGCGTACCCCAAGGAATCGTAACGCCATTTACTCCCAATAAGAATTGTACCAGCGGCACAAACAATACGAGAATCAAGAGGTCATTAACCGAAACCTGTACAAGCGTATGCGCCGGGTCGCCTTTGGTCAGATGACTCCAAACGAACACCATTGCCGTGCAGGGTGCTACGCCCAGCAATACTGCGCCTGTCACGAAGTCCTGTGCCAAATCTGCTGGGATAAAGGCTTGAAAGATTACTTTGAAAAACAAGGTTGCCAATCCGAACATGAGGAAGGGCTTGATGAGCCAGCTGCTGCCGCTGGAAATGAGGATGCCCGAAGGATTTTTCCGCACATTCTTGATAGACTGGAAATCTATCTTCATCATCATGGGGAAAATCATAATCCAAATGAGGATGGCAATCGGGAGGTTCTGCCCAGCGTATTGAAATCTTTCCAAGATATCTGGAATGCCGGGCAAGAATTTTCCGATCAGGATACCCGCTGCCATGCACAGCAGAACCCACACGGTTAGATATTTTTCAAAAAAACCAATGCCTTTGTTTTTTTCTTGGCTCATATCGTATCACCGATCTTCTCCTGACGCTCTGTTTCATCCTTGTGCGCCTTGGCTATAAAGTATGTTTCCAGATTTTCAGGAATCCGATAGGCTTCGCGCTCCGGCTCACGCTGCACCGCGTTGTACACTTCCCGCAGGATGGCATCCACGATCAATTCCTTCGGAGGGGATGTATATTCGACTCCGTTATATACCCATACGCGGCAATCCACGGTATCACCGCAAAGTTCCCCACAGTCCTCGCAGACTGATTCCCGTAATTCCACGGCGATATCGTTTCCGTTCACGCGGATGGTCGGTGAGCTGACAAACCGATACTGGATTGCCAGTTCCCTTGTTATAATGTTCTCCTTGTTTACCTTGACCTCATATCCGGCTGCGTTTAATACGACAACAATGCTGGAAACCGCTTCGTCCAGAGCTTTTTCCGTATCTTGACATCTGCTGCAAACGGTCGTATCCAGATATAGAAAATCAATGGCTATCGGTTTTTTCGGCTGCGGCTGCCCACAGCAATTTTCAGACGAACAGCAACATTTACTCATTTTCGTCACATCCTTCACAGCAGTCGATATTTTCCTTGCAAATGCAGTTTTCTTTATCAGATGTGATATCGTGGAAGAACTGCTTTGTTTTGCTGATGGTATCCGTATCCAGCGAGTAGTACGTCCATTTGCCTTCCTCTCTTCCTTTAACAAGCCCACACTCACACAGGAGCTTCATGTGATGGGACAGCGTGGATTGGGACATTTCAAACTTTTCCAAAATCATACAGGCGCAAAGTTCCCCACAGGAGAGCATATCAACGATCATCGCTCTCTTGGGGTCGCCCAACGCCTTAAACACTTTTGTATGTTCCAGATACTTTTCCATGCCGACACCTCAAATCTAAAATCTTCGATATGACTATTATATGCGCCAAATCGAAAAGTGTCAATGTGAAATTGCATTATAGTAAAAATAACTTCTTCCGTTATAACAGAAAAAAACCGCGCTATGCTTTCCCGCTTCGCTGTCCGCGCCTGTTTCTCATCCGTAATCTTATCCAGCCAGTTCTTGGCAGTCTTGTACCTCGTGACAGAAGTATTTTGAGAAATAAAAAAGTAACGGTATTTGGACTTTCCAGAAAGAAGTGTCCAAAATACCGTTACCATTCCAAAAACGCCAGGCGGCAATCCTGCGCTTGCCGTAATTTTATGAATCCGGCGTTTATTGCTCTCCCGTCCGTACCGTGCGAATCATTTTGAAATACAGGAAAACGGCGATTGCTTCTGCGACGCAGGTGAAAGCGATGATGATCCCTATTTGATTCATGTCGTACAGCCAACCCATCAGCGCCGAGCCGATCAGAAGGGCCAGACCGTAACCGGTGTTGAAAACGCCGAAACTGGTGCCGCGTTTATAAAAGGGCGTAATATCCGCGACAGCCGAACGCATAATGGTTTCATGCGTGCCCATGACAACGCCGAAAATCACCATGCCGATCACAATCAGCGGCGTTGAGTTACTTATCGTCAGGAATGGCAGCAGCAGCGTGATAAACGGGATCGCCATCAGAACGGCGAGGCCCCCCGTTTTAATGCCTGTTTTTTTCTTCATGTTATCGTATGCTTTTCCGACAAGCAGCGCTGCCACAGCGTCCACAGCCATAGCCCCCGAATACAGCAACGTGATATTTCCGTCCGACATCAGATTATTTGCCTTCAGGTGATAACCTATGATACTGAAATTGACAAATCCCAGGGTGCAGAAAAAGGTGAAGGCGGTATAAATCCAGAAAATCGGTTGGAGCCGCTCCGAACGAAATTCCCTCGTTTTAAGGTCTTGAATCAAGTTGTTCCGTTTAATCCTGCGATATGCGTAAACCACAAAGAGCATCAGGAGAATAAACGGGACAAAAAGCCATTTATAACCTAACTGATATTCCGCGATTCCGTTCTTGCCTGCAATGAAGAAAACCAATGTGAAAATCAGAGGCCCGGTAAGGGCGCCGACCTGATCCAGCGCTTCCTGAAGGCCAAAAGCAAAACCGGTTCCGACCTGATTTTCAGCAACCCCGGACAGGATCGTATCCTTTGCGGGATTGCGCAGGGATTTTCCGATTCGCTCCATAAGAATGAGGACGATGAGAATATTCCAGTTCATGGTAAATCCCATGATCGGCACCACCAGCAGCATGCCATAGCCTACAAAGATAAAAATCCAGTGTTTTCCGCTTTTATCCGACAGGACACCGGCCAACAGCCTCAGAAAGTATCCAAGAAACTCCCCTATGCCAAATACCAGCCCGACCTGCGCCGCGCTGACACTCAGCAGGTTGAAGTACTGGCTGTTGGCCCCACGGGCGCTCTCGTAAACCATATCCCCCAACATGCTGATTACGCCGAATAAAATGATGACTTTAACCGCCGGTGTAAACCTCTTCGCTACTTTGCTCTCCAACTTAGCCACGACCTTTCTCGTTTTCACCGGCCATCCAGCGCGTATTTCTGGTTGGCCTCCAATTTAGAATCCTCACGAAGATCCCAAAAGATTTTAAATTCCAATTTCTCAACCTCCCGCTGCTGCTTATAGCTGATACGTAATATAGCGTTTTCCGGGATGATAATATCACGGTCGAGTTCATTCAAAATGATTTTGATATTGTTGTCGTGTTCTTTTACCTCGGACAAGGCTTTACCGATTTTGTCAAACAAAGCGAAAGATGCGCCCGGAAAATCTTCGGAAACCATGTATCGCTCGTTTTGATTGATATAGTTAATCGAATCCCCCGACGCAAGCCAGCCAGTCAGGGCTTCCTTACTAAATCGCCACTCGCGGCCAATTTTACGGGCAGGAATGTGTTCTTCCCGTAGTAGCTTGATAAGCGTTTTCTCGCTGACACCTAAAAATTCAGTTGCTTGCTCAACATTTAAAATATCATCATTCATATATTAGGCCTCCCTCTAAATTTAAAAATATTATACTACTGAATATCCGAAAAATCAACATTGACAGTATTAAGATGCACTTTGACAGTATATAATATGAAATTGGTGTCTAATCAAGACTTTTGAAAATATCTTCCCAGTAGAAAATGAAAAGGAATAAAAACGCATTTTCCCACCATAACAAAAAGAACCCCGCAGGATGAGCTTTTGAAGCGCCACCCTGCGGGGTTTTCATTAATAAGATTTTGATTTTAGGCTATTCACAGGTTTTCCACAAAGTCTAACAGTTCATCCAGCAAAGCGCCTTCTTTAACGGATTCGACCGCAACTCCGAATTTCCCAAGCGTTCGAATAAAGCGCATGGTTTCAATCGTATTCCTGCCAACGCGAGAAGAACTGCTGACAAGCAAAACATCCATTGTGCCGTTTTCTGCGTCGGCCAGAACCCGCTGAATGCCCGGGCGCGCCATCGTGGTTCCTTTACATAATTCCTTTGTTATCAAGGAAATTTCATAGCCCCTTGCCTTAGCAAAATCGCAAACAACCTGTTCCTGCCGATCAAGGGAAAGCTGGTCGGGTATTGCAACGCGGCAGTAGATTGCCGCTCTAATGGGGTATTTCATTTAATGTGCCTCCTGTCCCTGTACTTTTATTTCGGTGCCGTTTTTAAAGGTGACGATCGCCTCGCACTCCAAACGCACGGTCATCGTGTCCACGGTCGCATACCAAAGCTCCTCGTCAAACTCGGCCAGCAGTCCGTCCAGCCGCTTGAGATCTGTAAGGAACCGAGATATACTTTCGCGTTTCGCTGCCCGCGCCTGCTTTTCGTCAGCAATTGCGTCCAGCCGCCTTTTTGCTGTCTCATATCGGTCAACCAGCTCGTTATACCGTTCTTGGTATTCGCTCTGATCCATCGCGGAATGGGCGTTTTCTTCCACGCATTTGCGGATAAGTTCCATGACCACCGCGCATTCATCCCGCAGTTTTGTGCTTTCCTTATCCAGCGAGGATATATCCGTGAGAACCTCAATGATTGCATCGAAATCCCCGATAATCCGTTCTTTGTCCTCAATGACCCGATTGAACGCCTCGACAAAGATCCGCTGCAACACTTCCTCCGACAAATGCGGCGTTTTGCAGTGCGTCTCGTTTTTGAACTTGTTGTTGCATTGCCAAACGGTGCGGCGGTATTTGCTTGTGGAATGCCAGACCTTGGAGCCATAAAAGCCGCCGCACTCGCCACAGATGATCTTGCCCGAGAAACAGCCTACGCCGCTCTGCTGCCGACCGATGGGCTTGCGCCTTTTGATTTCGGCCTGTACCATATCGAAAACCTCCGGCTCGATGATGGCCGGGTGCGAATTCTCAACGTAATATTGCGGAACCTCACCCTCGTTGACCTTAGTCGTTTTGGTCAGAAAATCTACCGTGAAGCGCTTCTGTAAAACCGCATCGCCCTTGTACTTTTCGTTCTGCAAAATACTCAGAACCGTCGAAACGTTCCACTTTTTCTTCTTTCCGGGAGTAGGAATGCCCTTGGCGGTCAAATACCGTGCAATAAAATTCTGCGTTTTCCCTTGTAGGAACAGTTTGTAAATCAACCGGACGATCTCGGCCTCCGATTCCACAATCTTCGGGGTTCCATCTTCTCCCTTTGCGTACCCAAGAAACCGCTTATAAGGCATGTTTACCTTGCCGTCCGCAAACCGCTTACGCTGGCCCCATGTGACGTTTTCCGAAATGCTGCGGCTTTCTTCCTGCGCCAGCGAACTCATGATGGTAATGAGCAGCTCGACCTTGCTGTCCAGCGTGTAGATGTTTTCCTTCTCAAAGTAAACCTCCACACCTTTTTCCTTGAGTTGGCGCACCGTGGTCAGGGTATCCACGGTATTGCGCGCGAAGCGGCTCACCGATTTCGTGAGGATCAGATCGATTTTGCCGTCGAGGGCGTCCTGTACCATGCGTCTGAAACCGTCACGCTTCTTGGTGTTGGTGCCCGAAATGCCTTCGTCCGTGTAAACCTCCACGAACTCCCAGTCACCGTTTGCCTTTATATGCTGGGTATAATAATCGATCTGTGCCTCATAGCTCGTTTGCTGCTCTTCGTCGTTGGTCGATACCCGCGCATAAGCGGCCACGCGCTTTTTGACATGCATGCGCAATACATTATTTTGAAGGCGGGTAATGGTTGGCGGTATCACCGTCACCGCCCGTGCCATGCTCATTAGCGGTTCCTCCTTTTCACGATTTCAATCTGGTGCTCTCGCGCCGCCTGACGCATCGCGTCATCCCAACTATCCCTGCGGGACCTGTCCTGCCACACCTTTTCCACCTTGCTTCCGTCGCGGAAAATAAAAAGGAGCCGGTTATTATCCGGCACCTGAATCTCTGCGACCCGTTCGGCAAAAATGTCCGCGTCGAACGCTGGAATTCCGAGCGCCTCCGCTGAAACGGCATACAGGGTATCCTCGTGAATTTGTTTTGCGGGGCAGGCCGCCTTGCCTTCCTGCAGGTAAGTGGAGCAGCTCCAATAGAACTTGCCATTTGCGGTTTTGCGCTTATAGCTCTTACCGCAATTGGCGCACAGGATTTTACCGCTGAATGGATAACGGTTCGGAGTATCACGCTTTGTGCGAAAGCGCTGCCTGCGCTGCTCCATAACCGCCTGCGCCTTTTCAAAGGTATCCGCATCGATGATGGCGGGGTGGGTGCCCTCCGCAAAATACTTAGGAAGAACCCCTTTGTTCCAGACTTCCTTTTTGGTCAGATGGTCCGTCACATACTTTTTCTGCAGAAGCGCGTTCCCGGTGTATTTTTCGTTTTTGATGATGGCTACAACGCGCTCGCTGTTCCATGTGCCACCGCGTAGCGCGGGAATACCCATCGCCCTGAGCTTTTGGGCGATTTTGCTGCCACCCATGCCGCCGATATAATCGTCGAAAATCATGCGGACAACGGCGGCCTCTTTTTCGTAAACCACCACATCGCCCTTCACGATGCGGTAACCGAACATAAACCGCAGACTGACCAGCTCGCCATTTGCAAACCGCTTTCGGATACGCCATTTGCAGTTTTCGGAAACCGACCGGCTTTCTTCCTGCGCGTATGAAGCGAGGATGGTGAGCATAACCTCGCCATCCCCGCTGCTCGAGTGAATGTTCTCTTTTTCAAAATACACGTCGATGCCGCGCAATTTCAGTTCCCGTACCGCTTCCAGCATGGTCACCGTATTTCTCGCAAACCGCGCGATGGATTTGGTGATGACCATGTCGATCAGCCCGTTTCTACAGTCGTTCATCAACCGCTGAAACTCCGGCCTTTCGTCCTTGGTGCCGGTGAGCGCCTCGTCGGCATAGACGCCGACATATTCCCAATCACGCCGCCTTTGGATCATATCGCTGTAATAACTGATTTGCGCGGACAGCGAGTGGAGCATGGCGTCTTTGCCGCTGGAAACTCGGGCATAGGCCGCCACTCGTTTTCGAACCGGTATCTGCGGCAGTGAAGGTTCGAGTTTCCTGATACTTCGCATAAAAAATCCCTCCTTTCTTGGGGGGACATGATACCTCTGTATGCCGCAGACATCAAGGCAATTTTGCCCGTAAACCGCCGATAATCGGCCGGTATTTACGGATGAAAATTGTATCAATTTTAGCGTACTCTTTCTCGGTGATCAGTCCCTTGGAAAGTAGCGCTTTGGCGATGGAGATAGCTGCGCCGTAGTTTTTCTCACGATCAAATTGCTCGTTGTTCACGGCGCGCCTCCTCTCCGAACCGGTCTTTGATATAGCAGGCATGACAACAATATTTGCGCGTCTTATTGCCGTAGCTGTCAAAAACCCTGCCGCAGTACGCACAAGTCAGGTGATAAACCGCCTTTCGATTCAGCCTGTCACGGTGGGCGCTCCACCACGCATGGCGGCACTGATCGCTGCAGAATACCTTTGGCTTGCTATTTGGCGTTTGCTCCAGACGCCTATCGCATTGTTTACAATGTTCTTTGTCAGCTTTGTTCTCCGTATCATTGGAAGCGTTGTGCACTGACAGGTTATTACGTCGGCAGAAGGATTTGACCGTATTTACGGAAAGACTGAGCGAATCAGCGATCTGCGAATAGCTCAAGCCCTGTCGCCGCATATCCTGTATGTTCCGTTTTTGCTCTCCGGTCACAACAATCACCTCCATGGAGAAAAAAAGAAGGGCGGCCCCTTTCAAACCGCCCCAGCGTTATTTCGGAATTTTGAGAACCTGTCCCGCATAAATCGTTGTCGAGGACAGGCCGTTCAAGGACATAATCTCCGGGTATCGCGCGCCGCTACCGAGCTTCTTCTGCGCAATGCCCCATAAGGAGTCGCCTTTGGCCACTGTATAAGTGGTATAGGCTTCACCGGCTTGATTGCCGTCTATCTTGGTCAAAACCTCCTCGTTCACCCAAGTGTTGATGCCCGCTTCCTCGGAACCACTCGTCTTCTTGACCTTTTTGCCCAGCAGCACACAGGTTTTGCCGCCTTTGACGACCGGCTTACCACTCGATGTGACCTGTGTTATCTTGTGGTAGTAATCCGAAATCACCCACGACGGAACTTTCGTGCTACCCGAATAGTAGTCGACCGTGCCGCTTTTGAAGGCCACCAGATCGCCGACCGCAAAAACACCGCTAGGCGTATCCGTTATCTCTGGATACAGCCGATTTCCCTTATCGTCAAAGACAAAATAACCGGGATTTTTATCAGTCAGTGTCTTGGCGTTACCCAGCACCTTGAACGCACCAAGCTGCGAGTCCGCATCGCTCCAGGACTTACGCACGCGGTAATAACCGTCCGTTTCCACGCTACCGCCCCCGGACGAACCGCCTGCCAGCGCCGCTTTGACCGTCGCACGGAAGGTGCCCATCGATTCGCCATGCTTGGGAAACCAGTGCATCGTATCCGCATGGTTTGATGCGATGCCCAATTTATGTCCCTCGCTGTGGCAGTTGATGTTCTGTTCCGACAAACCATAGAGCTTGCAGAGATACACGCAGAGCGCCACAGCGTTCGCCCACGCGGCTCGGAAATACGCCTCATGCTTTGCTGCGTCATACCCGACCATCGTCGCGCCGCCCGAATAAGAGAAGCCCGCGGGCTCGCAGATTTCAAATCCGATATGGCTGTCGTTTGCCGAACCGCCCGCGTGCCAGCCGCGATGATCCCAGGGCAGGTACTGCCAAATTTCCTTATCGTCCAAAAAAGCATGGACGCAGACCTGCCTGTCGGTTTCGCCTGCTTTGTAGGACTTGTTCCAGCGGCTGAACCACGCGGCGGCCATCACGCCGGGCGTGGCAGTGCTGTGTACCATGATACCCTTCGGCACGATCTTCCGGTTTGCCGTGTAGCAGTCGTTTCGCGTCATATATTTCGTGGTCAAATTCATAAGGATTCCTCCTTCGGGTTCAGTCGCGTCCTCAAAACCAACAACACCGCCCGTGCCGTATCCATGCACTAAGGCGGTGTCGTGGTAGTAGAACGCGAGTATTCGGTGATATGGAACGCCGTTTTTCGCCGCCCACATCGCGCCAACCTGGGACAGACCCACGCCGTGGCTGGCGGCGGTGGGCTTTTCCTCCCGGGCAGCGATATCCCATTCATCGGTTTTGGTGACGTAGTACGGGTAATGACGGCTCCACACGTCGCCGCTGCGTTTGGTCAGGCCGCCGTTGGACGAGGAATAGAAGCAGTCGATGATCTCGCCGCCGTAGCAGAGCACCTGTCCGGCTGTATCGGTCACAGCCTGCCTGCTTCGCGGACTGGAGAGCGACAAGGCATAACGATATGCTTGAAAAGTGGATGTATCGTCCATGACCACGCCCGCCAGCGTCCGTTTTACCGCAAAGGTGCGCGCTGCGACAGCCTGGGCCTTGAGCGCCTCCATATCAGCCGACTCATAGATTTCGGCGGGAACCACCCCGCAGAGATATTCCTCTAAGTCCAAAGACACAGACTGTGATCCAAATTGAGCGACATTTTCCGAGCGCGTCATTCTGATGGTTATCTTCATGACCCATCGCCGCCTTTCTTGTCATCCCTGTCGTGCAGCTGCTCCAGAATCGATTTGAGCTTCTCGGGGATAGGCAATCCGATATGCGCGGCGTTTTCCAAGATGGAAATCCCCTCGTTGCTCAGATAGAAGAAAATCACCGCCGTCCGAATCGCGCCGCCGTCGCCGAGTACCTGACTGTCGATGATGTGGCCCACGCCGACCAGCACGAAAATGAGGACCTTCTTGAAGATGCCCTTCGCACCAATCTCGCTGGAGAGCTTTTTGTCCGCAATCGCGCACATTACGCCGGTCAAATAATCGATGACTACAAACGCGATGAGGGCATAGAGAAATCCATCCAAGCCACCGAGGAACCAGCCGAGGAAGCCACCGATGGCGGCAAAGGCCACCTGTATCCAGTTCCAGATTGCTTTCATTGTTAAAACCTCCGTTTCAGTTGGATTTTTGTATATAGCGCCGTTCGAACCGGCGCAAAAAGAACGCCCTGCCGTTTGCTTGCAAAGCGTCCTTGAAACCTTGACGATATCAAATTGTCAAATCTGGTTGGGCAACGCCTTCCACAGTCTCATGTCTTCCTGTCCAAGCGACCATATAGCAATGCCTCGCAGCTTCCAGCGGTACGCTGCTTCATTCGCCCAATATACGAGGCTGTCTACATCCTGATAGTACAGGATGGAGAAGCCGTCCGCGTCGCCAAGGAACAGCCGGGCGATCCAGACGTTGATGTCTCTCGGCACCACTTTGGCAACGTAATCCCCGCCGCAGGCGATCTGGAGCAGATCGGAATGGAAAAAATCATAATCCAGCGATATATCTTCACTGCGGGTAGCTATTTCCTCCACGTCGCTGTTGACCGAAAACACTTGAAACTCTTCGTCCCATGTGATCCCTGTGTGGGCAAGCCTGCCGAAGCTCTTTGTGGTACCATCCGGCATAAGCACATCGAAGGCCTCATATGGCTCGTAAGCCCACGCGTCCCCAAGCCGTAGCAACTCGCATACCGTCCGGCTGTCCGAGCGGTAGCCCGCATAGCCTCCGGTACTACTCACGGTTGCTGTAAAGCGCAGGGTGTAGCTCGTACCGGAGTAAACCTTGACCGTATTGCCGCGCTTGCGCATCTCAATGGTGTACATGTTCGGGTTGGAACGGAGATTGCTGTCCGGCGTCCTGCTGAAGCTCGTAGCGTAGCTGCCCCGCAGCGTAGAGCTTTGGTACAGCTCGATGCGCTGCGTATCGTAGTTGAGACAGCAGAACAGGTCGCCGCAAAATACGCCCGCACGACCACCTCCGCTTTGCGGGAATGCCAGCCGTGCCCGGATATGGACATCTGAAAAATTGTCATATTTCCACGCAAGGCGGCCTGACCCCTCAAGCTGAGAGTAGGGGCGATTGGCTGTGCTGTCGGGATCCTGCCACACGTCCCATTCTCCGTCTAACGCCGTCCAATAGCTCTCCGGCAGTATGTTCTCATCCCGAAAGTCCTCGTACCAAACAAGGGCAGAGTCTGGTTTTCTCCTGAGCATTTCGCAGGTAAGCTTAAAGCCCCGGTCGGGCACAGCCATCACGCCGTTCACATCCTTGAAGCTGCGGGGGGAAAGCGCGAAAATCGCCTCGCCAGCGGACGGAGCCTCCGAGAAGCTGCTGCAAACTCGAAACCCATAAAATTGCGTACCGGGCACGCCTCCACTGATGCTGACAGTATGAGCGCCCGCCGAAAGAAAGACGCCCTTTACAAGAGTGTGCCAGCAGAGCCGCCGCCAATACGGCCACCACAGGCGGTTTTCCGAGAAGGTTTTGGGGGTTGCGTCCAGCGAAACCACGATGGCATTCTTGTCCCAAAATGGATAACAGAGTCTGACCGCCACATCGTAAGTACCAGCTTGTGTGATCTGGAAATGATATGTGGCCGTACCACCCTCACCAAGCGAAGCCATGCTCTCTGTCACGGTGACGTTGCCGGTATAACTGTCAGGCACGCCGTTGCGGTCGATAGATATCACCCCGAACTCTGTCCGCTGCTCTTTGCCATAGGCTGTTAAATAGCGCCGCCTGTTATAAGTTTCCTGTAAAAGCGGACTTCGCCGCTCTACAGCGTCCCAACCCTCCATATAATCATACACATGGGGCAGCGCCCACGGCACCTTATCGTAATCGTCCCAATAGGCGATGATGGGGATCATGGGTTGCGGCGGGCCGTCGTCCGTAAAGTTATAACCTCCGGTCATCCACAACTGCGCGGCATAATAGGTGTTGGAAATCCCGCGATAAGTGATGCCGAGATTCTCGGGCGTGTCGTGGATCCTCCAGTTCCAACCGAAAGCAGGCAGCCCCATGAAAATTTTATCCGGATCCATGACCTGCACAGCGTAATTGTAGATACCCTCCAGCCAGCTTCGCGGGGAGACGGGGCCGGGGGCGGAGCCTGCCCACGCCATGCCATAGCTCATGATGGCGGCGGTATCACAATAAGCGTTCAAATCCTCGTATACGCACCAGTTCTCACCGCCCACCGAACCTTGCACACTCGTCATGCCGGGTAAGCACAGGTTGACGAGTTTGGCGGGGTTGTAGTTCTTGACTGTTTGATAAATATCGTGGAACAGCACATTGGCCGCATTCCTGTTCTCATACCCACCGCCACGCTCTAAATCGATGTCCACACCGGCGCACCAAGGATACTTCTGCATGATCCGCACGATTTCCGAAAGAAAGGTAGTTTTTGCGCCGCCCTCGTTATTGCGTAACGCCGTAAAAATAGAGGCCGTCCCATGGTTCATGATCGTGAGCAGCCACTTGATGTGGGGCCATCTTGCGCGGTATGTAGCGAGACTAGCCACATCGGTTCCGGTTTCGGTGATCGCGCCGGATATATTGACCTCAAATGTAAAAATACCGACTGTGTCCAGCCGGTCGCCATAATCTCGCAGGGCCTGATACATACGAGCGTTGCCCATGAAGCTCCACACCATGCACTTCTTTCCTTTTAAATAATCCCTCATGGCCGATCCTGTCCTTTCATCATCTCCCGGTACTCAAAATACACCCGCGCCGATTTGCGCTCCTGAAGCTGAACCTGATGTTTGCTGTCATGGGCAGCGGAATATTGAAAAAATCCGTGCTTTGGCGTGGCACTTCCGTTTTTCAGACATTCCCGCGTGGAAGCCCGCAGCGCCAGTTCGTCACCAGCGTTTGCCGAGGCGAGGAAGCGCATTTTATGCGATCCCGCGCCCTGGGAGAGGGCAACGCTTTCTGCCGTCATGTCCTGAATGGGGTAAATATAACAGTCCAGCCCTGCGGAGGTTTCACCCAGATTGAAGATGATGATGGTATCCCCGGTGCGCACCACGCCGTTGTGGTATCGCGGTGGGTTTGGTGAATTTCTAAGCATTGTGGTGGTGTGGGGTGTGTAGCCAGTCAACTGGTCACCCTCCTGCATCTGAAGATCGGTAAACCAGATAGTGCCGGTGCTGTCTGCGATAAGCGGGCGCACGGTGATGCTGACCACCCGCATATCCTCCTTGGTTTTAAGCGTTTCCGTAAACCGAATGAAATTTGTCACCATGGCCATCACCTACCCGTCCTGCGTCCACTGGATCTCACCCACATGACCGACCCAGCCGGTGGCGATGGAACCGGCCTGCAGCATGATATCCGTAAAGTACACTGTTCCCGTACAGTCGGTGATGCAGAGCCGGATGGTAATGGCGCGCAGGACGCCAGAACCTCTTGGCGAAGCGTTCCGCGCAATCTGTTGCAAATAGGCCATACCACCACCTCCTTTTAGAACAAATCAATAAAGCGCGTTTCGATGGAACCGTCCTCATATTCAAACACCACCTCGATGCCTACCTGGCCGTTCGCACCTTTTGTCAAATTTTCCGAACCGATCTGCGCCGATATGGTATAGTTGCGCCGCGAGGCCGGATTGACCGTCTGCGCCATGCTTTTCGTCATGCCGGGAACACCGACTGCCTTGAAGGAAGCCGTACCTGTTACACCACTCTCGGTGTCGACTTCAAAGCCTGAGTTCTGCCAGTAAGCGAAACCGTCATCCGCGCGGGAATTCCGCAGATGATTAAATGGCACCATGTCCCGGATTTCTTGCTGCACAAGATCGGACTGTGCCAATTGGTCGGCAATAGTTTCTTCCGGCGCATCGCCTAATTCCCGCAGCTTGCTGGATAGCTCCAGCACGGTTTGCCACGGTTCCTGCAAATTGTACTGCCTGCGGACGATCCGCGTCCGGATGGTCAAATGCAGGTCGCGGTCGTCCACCGTGACGATATCGCCAAGCTCCCAAGCTTCGTGCTCATAACCGGTAAGGGTGGATAAATCCATGGCCGAAAGCACATAGGAAACACGAGGCTTTGCGTACTCGGCCAGCCGCATTCTTGTATACTCCAGCATCTGATATGGGTTGCTGAAATTGGACAAATCGAGAGTGGAAACACGAACCTCGCCGGAATAGGTGAAGTCCTCCACATATTCTTTGCCGCCGTTGATGGAAGCGAAGGTCATGTTGTCCTTGCCATAAGCAAACAAGCGGGTTATAAGGCTGCGGGTATCGACCACGCGCTTGATGCTGTTCAGGTTTTTCCGGTACGCGAACAGCGCGCCGCTTTCCTTACCGCTGAAGGTCAGCAAGTGCACCAGCCGGTTGGCGCTGTCGAACACGAGGTCGCCGCCGTGGATGTTCTGTACTGCCCGCAGGATAGCCAGCGCGTTTTTTTCCGTGCTCTGCCATGTCCGCAGGGTGGATACGTTGACCGTGCCCACCGACCAGCCGGTGCCCTCAAGCGCGTAGCGCATCGGCACGTCCGGCGTATCCGCGTTGAATTCGATGGGTTGCTTTTCCGCACTGAACGCAAGATCATAAAAAGCGGCCTCGGCGTACACTGTGGTCAGGGTGGATCCGTCAGTGCTTTTTTCATCGGAGAGAGTGCGAATGCGGTAGATATCATTTACGATCTGTACCGATTTTTCGTTATCCAAAGCCGCCCGTTTGCCGTCGCCCCAAGGCAGCTTGAATTCCAGCACTTCCGCGCCGTTGACCTCGCCGGTGACGATAATATCAAAGGCATTCTCCAGCACGGCTTCCCACGCTCCGTTTGCGGCCAGCACTACGGGCCGGGCAAAGCCCAGCTTCTCATAAGGGGGCTTGGGTATATCATGAAGCTGGATTTCCAGCAACTTCGGCGTTCTCGCCGTATCGGTGGTGGCCAGCGTCACCCGGAACCGGATGTATTGTCGGTTAGGCGACTGCAGCTCGCCGCCGCTGCCCACCGTCTGCCACGAAGACCATTCCTCCAAATCGCCGGAGGTGGCCGTTTCTACCTCTGCTATGGAAGTGACGCCCGCAATATATTCGCTGGTTAATGCCACCCGCCCGCTGCCGGATAGAGAACAGGGCACCGCCTTGGTATACAGCATACCGCTTGTGGGATAAACACCACTTGTTGCCTTGAGCACGACCGCGCCGGGTTCCGTCAGAGCATCTACAGCAGCAGCGCTATCGGCACCGTTGGCTAACAGTGCCATTTTGAAATGATCCCGTAAATCGTCTATGGTCAGCTGCGAATCGGTTTCCATGAACCAATCGTCAAAGCCCCCAGCGTAATAATAGGTATCGGCGTGCATGCCCATGACGATATTCGCTGTACAGGTCAGGTTAAGCGTACCGGTAAAGGTACGTTTAGGAGCTATCCAAACTGCGCCGTTGCTCCGGTCGCAGAGTATAAACTGTGAAGTCTTGGCCGTTACCTCAATCACGGCCGCGATGAAATACCAGCCGCCATTAACCATCGAAAAACTCGGCGTTTCGCTCTGATCAAGGATCAATGTTCCCGCCGAGTTGTAGAGCATCATGCGCGGCCTACCCTGAAAGAGCGACACATAGAAAATCGGCTGGCCGGGACCTTGCCGGGTGTTAAAGATTGGACTATACGTTTGTCCGACCGAGTAGGTGGTTGGGTTGATCCAGCCGCCCACTGCGATTTTTTCTCCCAGCGCACTAAAAAAGCTGCCGTCGTTGGCAGCTATAAGATGTGTTTTTTCGCTGGTTGGATTGCTGATGTTCTGCCGGAAATATTGCCCAAACCGGCTCACTGGAAGGGATGCGGTGGTGCCCGACCAGCCCGATATCGTAAAATGCCGCCCGTGACCGGAGGAATCCCGGAGCTGCGTATTGCTGTCCGGAGCGCTTTCATTAAAACGCCATAGCGCGGAGGTGCGCTCTGTTACGGGATATTCACCGGTAAAGTCCTCCTGTGAGGTTAAAATTGATCTGACCGCCACCTATTATCACCTCCAGCGGCTCTTTGCCTGTATTTTAAGCTCCGTGAACGTTGCGCCCACGGCAGTTATTTCAATATTGTTCATGCCCTTGCGTAGAACAGGGAAATTCAGCTCTTGCAAACACGGCAGGCCGTTTCGCAGGGTGTTTCCGCTGGAATCCGTCACCTTAGCTGTCACCAAGCCCGTATCAATCACCAGAGTCTCGTTTTCTGCCAAAGGCCCGATGATGCGCAGTTCCTCTCCATTGGTAATGAGGGAGATATAATTCGAAGAGGACGGCGCAAGTATACCCTTGAGAAGATATACAGGCTCCGAGTCTGCGTTTCCCACTTGCCGATCCGCTTCATGAAGTCCAGCTGCGGAAAACGTAAATACTTCATCTTCCAACGCGTAAGCATATGGATCGGGACAGACGAACCGCAGGTCGAATGTGCCCGCCGACCGCAACAGCCGCTCGCAGTCTACTGCCTCGGAAAGCCGTGCCATGAAATATCGGTCGGGCACATCGTCCAGTACCAGCTGTTTGAGTCCGTTCACCGGATTGAGCCATTCGGCCATACCATCCAGCACCGACACCAGATCAGCAAAGCTGCGCTGTGGATATACGCTGCAACTCACTGTTACGATCCGTTCGGCGCTGTCACAACCAAAGTCGGCCACACCTGCCTTGCCGGGTACGGTGACAAAAGAATTGCGCAGGGAGGGAGACGCTTGCCAGCTTGTCAGCCGCGCTTTGATTTTCATGCTTTGCGACGAAATGCCGCCAAATATCAAGCCCATATGATCCCTCCCTTAAGCCGGACTGAAACGTCCCTGGGCTCTTGCGCTAGTCTGCATCAAATTGTATAGCTCCTGTGAAACCCTGCGGATGTCGTCCTCGCTGCGCACAAACATCTGCTGAACAATTACCAGCGGGTTATTGCCGATCCCTTCGATTCCGCCGCTGCCGTTCACATTTACGTTGGGATTGACATCGAAACTTGTCGGGACCGCCTCCTGCATACCCTCGGCAACCTTCGCCATCGCCCTGTAGAAACCCGAGCCGATGCCTTGAGCCATGTCATCCCCAATGCCCGCAAAGACGGTGGACGGAGAATGGATACCCAACAGTCCTTTGACACCGCTGACAACGCCCCCCACAAAACCCTTGATTTTATCGGTAATCCAGCTGACCATGGATTGGATGCCTTTCCAGAGTCCCTGCACGATGTTCTTCCCGATCTCCACGACAGATGTGACGGCTTTCCCCAAACCGTTTAAGATGGCTGCGATGATCTGCGGGATGGCTTTGATAAGTTCGGGGATCGCCTTGACCAGTCCGACCGCCAGCTGTCCGATCAGGGTTACACCCATTTGGATGATCTTGGGCAGGTTGCTGGTTATCGCATTTATAATAGAAGAAATGATCTGCGGGATGGCCGCCACGATGGTCACGATGATCCTCGGAAGGTCGCGGACCAGTGCAATCAGCAAGTTGATACCTGCCTGTACAATTTGCGGTATGCTATCGATCAGCGCCGTCACAATACCGCTTATAATCTTCGGGATCGCCGCCACGATTGCGGCAATGATCTGCGGCAACGCCGTAACCAGTGAGGTCAGGAGTTGTATGCCCGCGTCGATAATCTGCGGAATCGCCCCGATGATGAAATCCACCAATGAGGTAATAATCGCCGGAAGCGCCGCGATAAGCTGTGGAATGGCATCAAGAAGTCCCTGCGCCAATCCGAGTATCAACTGCAAAGCCGCGTCCAATAACATCGGCAGGTTATCAATCAATCCCTGTACGATGGTTGTGATCGCGTTAACGGTTGCCGGAATAAGCTGCGGAAGCGCCTGACCAATGCCTTTCACCAGAGCCACCACCAGTTGCACCGCCGCGTCTATCAGAAGTGGCAGATTGTCGATGAGCGCTCCGACAATAGTCATCACAGCATCCACCGCCGCCGGTATCAATTTCGGCAATAGCGTCAGAATCGTAGTCAGCACCTGCGTGAACAAATCCACAACCGTTGAGAGCAAGGTCGGAAGTAAATCGCCGACCGCCTTCAATATTCCATTGAGAGCGGGCGGCAGCGCCTTGACGATATTTTCGATGACAGGCACGATGTTTTTTACGACGTTTTGGAACGCCTCCACCACGTTGCCAATCAGGAGACCGACGTCCGCGTTAGCGTTGCCCAGACCCGCCATCAGATTAGAGATAGCCGACTGCATACCCGCCACTGAGCCGCTTATCGTTTCTGTGGCTTCCTTGGCGGTCGTCCCTGTGATGCCCATTTCCGTCTGGATAACGTGGATTGCCTCGGCGACGTCCGCATAGGAGGAGATGTCGTATTTAATGCCTGAAAACTTCTCAGCGTCGACGAGTAGCCGCTCCATTTCAGACTTTGTACCGCCGTAGCCCAGTTTCAGGTTGTCGAGCATCGTGTAGTTCTGCTTGGCGAATCCTTGATAGGCGGTTTGTATCGACGAGATGTCCGTACCCATTTTGTTGGCGTTATCGGCCATATCTGTGATGGCCATGTCCGCGACCTGCGCTGCTTTTGCGGTGTCGCCGCCAAGGGACTGGATAAGGCTTGCGGAGAACCCCGTGACGGTCTCCATATATTCGTTTGCGGACATACCGGCGGTCTTGAAGGCGTTTTCGGCATAACCCTGTACAGTCTGTGATGCTTCGCCGAATAGCGTATCGACGCCGCCGACAAGTTGCTCGTAATCCGCGTAAGCAGAGATTACCTCTTTGGCGAGTTTAACGGCGGCTGCTCCGGCAGCCACGGCCACTGCACCCATCGCCGCGCCAATGCCCTTAAGGACGCCGCCCAGCTTCTCGAACTTGCCGCCGGACTTCTCGGCTTCGTCGCCCGTCTCTTTCAGTTCGTCGCCGAGTTTGTCTGTTTCCTTGGCAGCGTCAGCTTCTTCCTCGCCCATATCGTCGAGCGCCTTCTCATTTGCGGAGAGCTCCCGCTCCATGCCATTGAGTTCGGCTTTGGCATTGTTAAGCTGGACCGCCCACGCCTGTGTCCGTTTGTCGTTTTCGCCAAAGGAGTCGGTGGCGTTTTGCAAAGCAGCCTGAAGCGTGGTAATCTTGTCCTTCTGCGCGTCGATTTCCTTATTGAGAACCTGATTCCGCGCCGCCAGCGACTGTATGGACTTATCGTTTTTATCAAACTGCGAGGACACCAGATTCATCTCGGAAGCTAACACCTTGAAGCTCTGGTTGATGTCGCGCAGGGCATTTTTAAACTCTTTTTCGCCCTCAACGCCAATCTTCAGACCAAAATCATCTGCCAAACGTACCGCCCCCTTTCATCAGAAAATGGCAAACAAAGAACAGCCAAGATGAAAAACACACCGCTGGCTGTTCCATGTTTGCGCCTTATATGCCCTCCGGAATCACGTCGTCTATGAACATCTCCCGCTTGGGCTTAGACATTCCGAGAAACTGGCAATGGCACTCCCACAAATCCAGCAGCAGGCCAAGGGGCGTCAGCCACGTTTCTTCTTCGGAACGGTTCAGGTGTACCGTCCCATAGTAAAGCAATCGAGTGAACAACTCAGCGTCGCTCACTCGACCTCGGCGTTTTTTGAGTTGTCCTCACCGACCACATCACGCTTGGTGCCTTTGAACATGGCCTCAGTGATGGCGTTTTTGTAAGTGGCAAGATCCAACGGGGAGGTGAGAAGCTCGACCGCCTCCTCGGTTAGCAAATCCTTAGGAGCATTCTTCTCTTTCAGATTGTGGATCAAGATACTCTGGTTGGCCAGTAGTGTGATAAGCCACACAATTTCATCGAGTGCCATCTCGAAATTTTCGGATTTCATCAGCTTATCCCCAAGATTTTCAAGACCACCATATCGCTTGGCAATCTCTTTGGTGGCACGCGTGGTCAACACCATCTCAAATTCCTCGCCGCCGATCTTGATGACGGCGCTCCGGTCCGTATCCGACATCATGTACCGCCTCCTTCCACAGCAAAGACCGGTTCATACACCTGCGTGTACCAGCCGGTTATAGTGGCTGCCGCAACGCCGGTATCATCCTCGCTAACTTCCGCTTTCCACGGGTGGTTGCCTTGGCCATCGAGTTTATTGCGGCGTAATACCGTACCCTCGATGGTAGGGGTGGAAAAGGTAATGCTCTCGCCCTTGGTGGCGAGGTTGGTCGCCGGAACGCCGAATTTAACCCTGTACAACCAAAAATAGCGGTATTTGCCGTTCGCCTTTTTCGCACGGAAGCCAATGGCGACCGGCGTGCCGCCATCCTCGCTGGCCGAGATCAGCACCTTGTTGTCGTCGATCTTCGCGCCCGTTAAATCCTCAGCAGCGATGACCCCGATGTCATCAACGCCCAGCGACAACGTTCCTGATTGAAATTCTTTGACGATCTCCGCTGCGCCGTCGTCAGCATAAAGCGTCGCTTCGGCTAATTCCACGGAAAGCTCTGCCGTCATCGCCTTGGCCAGCGAAACCGGGGTCGCGTAGGTTTCATCGCCGTTCTCGCCTTCGGTAATTTTGGCATAATACAGCCTGTCAAGGCCTATCGTTGCCATATCTCATTCCTCCTTTAACTCGTACTCTTTTGCCACGTCGATGGCATAATGGTGAAAACCGGTATCATCCTCGTGGCCGATATACCGGCGATCTGTGATGGTGAAGTCCGCATCCAGCAACGCCTCCACCACCTGATTTTTGCGGGCCGTGTAGTTGCCCTTGGAAAACAAAGACAACCGCGCCTCTTGTACCTCGTGGTGAGGGCGGTTGTCGGCAAAGAGTTCGAAGATATCCACCATCGGCGTGATGACGAGATACTCGTCAGGCGGCACTCCGCTGAACACGCCGGTTTCGATGGGAAGACCCGGAATTTCCAAGACAGTATTCAAATCTGAAAGCAAACTCATATCTGACCCAGCTCCTGTTCCAGCTTCGCCTTCATTGCCTCAGCGCAGGTTTTTTTCGTGGCTGATTTCGCCGGTTTCAGAAATGGCTTAGCTGGCTGCCCGGATTTGCCGTACTCGATGATGTTGGCGATCTTGGCGTTGCTTTCTCCATCCCGTCGAGGCTCGGAAAAGCCGATCTTAATATTGTGATTGCCATCCCTGTCCTGCAAAACGGGAGAAAGCCCCAAGTCACCAGCCAGTTCGCCGGTCGCGCGCGACTCATATTTGGTGCCGCTTCCTACGACCGATTGCAGGTTGGATTTCACTTTATCCAGCACAACCTCGCCGCCCGTTTCCAGCACCCGGGGGATGATCTCGTCGGTTTTCTCGCCCAGACGGGAAATCTTCAGAAGAAACTCTTCGGGCATTTTCACATCAACCTTTGCCACTGGCCGTCACCTCCTTCTCGGCGAGCGCCTCGATGTACATACCGCGTCCCTTAACATCCTCGACGCTGACAATGTTGTACCTGCCGTCCGCACAAACCAGCACGAGGGAAGTCGTGATCTCAAGGCCGGGTATTTTTCGGAAACGAAACAGGGCGGACGCTTTTGAAAACGCCGCCCTGTTCGCCCAGCTTTCGCTGCCGTGCCGGTCCTCTTTATACGCCCGGATGCTTGCCAGCACGGTATCGCCTTTTATGGCGAATCCCTCGCTGTCTTTGACGGGCTGGGTTGAAACGATATCCACGAAGGTGTTCATTTTCCCAAAGCTCATGTCTCACACCTTCCAATTCCGGTCGAGCCGCAGGAGCATATTGACCGTATTCCAAACCTGCTGCCCGGCCTCCACGCTATTAGAAAAAAAGCCGCCCGTGCTGCCGTCCCGACTCTCGTAAAAGTGGGACGACAGCATAATCACGGCCTGCTCGGTGGTAGGCGGCATGGCGTGTTCGGTATAAAAGCCCTCAGCAATATGCTGATAGCTTTCGGCGTAGTAAACAGCGGCGCGGATAAATCCCCGTAATAGGTCATCATCCGCGCCGTGTTCCAAAATAAGATTCGCTTTGACTTTTTCGAGCAGTTCATCCACGCCGTCCACCTCCGATTACGATGCTTTCTGCTGCAGCACCTTGATCGCCTCGGGCAGCGTCAGCTTGCCGTCCAAGCGCTGAGAAGCGAGAAATCCGACCTGTCCCGTTGCCGCGAACAGCTCGTTGAGGCGTTTGAAGGTTCTGCCCTGACGGTCTGCGATCCAGTAATAGCTGAGATCGCCGAAGATGACGGTCTTGTTGCTGGCCGCCACTTCGGGCATAAACTCGGAGGTAATGACCCTCTTGCCGAGAATGGTGTCGGGCGTGCCCGCCACCAGCGAAGGCTGCCACAGATACTGCCCCTGGCTATCCTTGAGCTTACGGATCGTCTTGATGGTGCTGTCGTTCATGATCAGCACAGCGTTCCTGCGGTAGGGCGATCTTAAGGAGTAGATCAGATCGATCAGCTCATCCGCAGTGATTGCGGTTGCGCTTGCCGACGTAACGCCGACCTGCGCGCCTCCGGTCGTATGGAGAATGCCGGTCGGTTTGCCCACACCGTCGCCCGTAAGAAAAGCCTCTTCTTCAGCAGCGCCCACGCGACGCGCAAACTGTGCGGCGATGTAGCTTTCCAAATTGAAGAAAGCGTCATTGAGCAGCTCATCCGACACCTTGAGCATCGTCGCAACCTTGTATGCATTGAGGGTCACCTGTCCGAAGCTGTCGTCGCTCTCGGGAATCGCGCCTTCTTCATCCACCCACGAAGCCGTGCCTTTGGTTGCAACCACGGGGATTTTCCGATCACCGTAGCTGGTGCTGATGATATTGCAAAGGGTGCGCAGAACGTTGGCCTCCTCCAAGGATTGGATCAGGGTCCGTTCGAATTCGTCCGGCACCAGATAGCCGCCCTCGGTATCGGTACCGATCTGCAAGGCGTTCTGCACGTCGAAGCTGTGTTTGTTGCGCATAGCCTTCCAGAAGGCCTGCCTGTACTCGTCCGTCGCCCTGCCGGTCTTAACCTCACCGGTAGTCGTGGGCTTGTTGGTGATAGGGGTGTTGGTCGGCTGAGAAAGCTCCAAGTCGATGGCAGCCTGACGCTCCAGCCGTTCGATTTCCTTGCCCAGCGCCACCACGTCGGCTTCCATTTTTTCATAAGCCGCCGTGTCCTCTGCGGACAGAAGCCCGTCGCCGCCCCGCTTGGAATCCAAAAGGGCCTTGGCGTCTTCCCATACCTTTGCGCGCTTTTCGCGCAGTTCTAAGATTTTGTTCATTGTCATTTCCTCCTTCAAAATTTAGGGCTTAAGCAAATCGAGCCGCTTTTGCAACGACTCGACCGGGGTGCCTGTGGGTTTTTGTTGTCGTGTGAGTTTTCGCAGGATGGAATTGGTGACCGCCTGTCGGCTGAAGATCATACTGGCCGATAGGTCAAATTCGGCAGGCGGCGCATCACTCTCCGTGAACAGGAGGTCGTCGGCAAAGCCGAGTTCAATCGCCTTGTTGGCGTTCATCCAGCTTTCCGCGTCCATCATGTGGGAGATGCGCGCCCGGGAAAGACCTGTTTTCAACTCATACGCGTTGATGATGGATTCCTTGACCTCATTGAGCATGGCGATGGCTTTTGCCATCTCCTCGGAATCGCCGATGGCAATGGTGGCCGGGTTATGGATCATCATCATGGAAACCGGCGACATATATACCTCACCACCAGCCATAGCGATGACCGATGCGGCGCTGGCCGCAATGCCGTCAATTTTTATGATTACGTTCCCGGGGTAGTCCATCAGCATGTTGTAGATTTGAGCGGCAGCAAAAACGTCACCGCCCGGGCTGTTAAGCCAGATGGTGACGTCGCCTACGCCGCTTTGCAGTTCATCCTTGAATTGTTTAGGCGTGATTTCATCGCCCAGCCAGCTCTCCTCGGCGATAGCGCCGTCGAGGTAGAGTGTACGGCTGCCGTCCTCATTCCGCACCCAATTCCAAAAGCGGCGAGGAGGGCTTGCGTTACTTGTTTTGCCCATTGTTTAATTCCTCCGTTTCCGTTTTGCTTTGACCAGAAAAAATGCCTGCGTCCGCGAGCTTGGTCATGTTGCCGTTGATCAGGTACAGATCACCTCCCAGCTCCTCCGGAATCCGGTTCATGTTCTCCAGTTCTCGAATGTCATTTGCGCTCATCCACCCGTTTTGTCGGGCAGTGGCATAACCGCTCATTCGGCTTGCGTAATCGCCACGCAGCAATCCGTCCACATTGAACTTCACAAAATAACGAGATTTTTCCGAGGGCAGGAGAAGTGATTGCTGCAAGGCCTGTTCCCAACGCGTCACCCACGGATCAAGCGTATACTTGACGAATTCCAGTGATTGCTGCTCGATATTCGAAAAGCTGGATTTATCCAGATCGGCCACCATATGAGGCGGTACGCGGAAAATGCGGGCGATTTCATTGATTTGAAACTTCCTTGTTTCCAAAAATTGCGCTTGTTCTGGAGGGATGCCGATGGCTTGGAACTTCATTCCTTCTTCCAAAACGGCAATGCGATGGGCATTGGCGCTGCCCTGATAAACACTGTTCCAGCTGTCCTTCACGCGCTGCGGGTCTTTAACCACCCCGGGATGCTCCAAAACTCCGCCGGGGTTCGCACCATTGGCGAAGAAGGACGCGCCGTATTCTTCCGTGGCCAGCGCCATGCCGATGGCGTTTTTCGCCATAGCGATAGGCGAATAGCCAATCAATCCGTCGAAGCCGAGGCCGGGGATGTGCAATACCTCGTCCCGGCGAAGGGTTACCATGCCGCCGCGCGGATCGAGGCGGTTTTCCTCCGTGTCGCGCCGGTAGATGTAATACAGCTCGCCGTTTTGCGCCCTATCCACATCCATCTTGTTGGGCAGCAAGGGGTAAAGGGCGAGCACGCGCCCGCGCCCGTCTCGGATGATCTGCGCATAGGCATTGCCCCAAATAAGGAGATGGTTCATCAGCGTTTCTCGAAACGCAAAGGAAGTCATCTCGGGATTCGGCTCGTCGTGGAGCAAATAGTAAAGCGGATGGCTGATAACCTTCTCCTTACCGCCATCCGCTTTGTATTGGTAAATATGGAGCGGCAGCCCCGCGATTGCCTCGGCCAATATCCGGACGCAGGCATATACTGCCGTGGTCTGCATGGCCGTCCGTTCGTTCACGGACTTGCCGCTGGTCGTGCCGCCGAACAAAAAACTGACTGCACTGCCAAGCCGGTTCTTCGGTTTATCCCGAGACCGGAACAATCGGGAAAACACGCTCATAAAATCAACAACCCCCTCTCATCGTAAATTGAAGCGCCATCACCGTCGCCGCCATGCCGCAGCGCACGGTCCAGCGCCATGATAGTCGCCACCGCGCCGTCGATTTTTTCCGTGGATTTCTCTTTATCCGGTTTCACATTACCTGCCGGATCCGTCTTGATGAAGATGTTGTCCATCATCCACCGAAGCGCGGGATGCCCGCCGTGAGCAATTTTTTCTTCCAGCGTAAGTTTCATGAGTTCCTTCGTCGGGGGCGACATATCTTTAAAGCCCTGACCGAACGGCACGACGGTGAAGCCTAAACCTTCAAGGTTCTGCACCATCTGCACGGCACCCCAGCGGTCGAAAGCGATTTCCTTAATGTTGTACTTCACCCCAAGCTCCTCAATAAAGCTCTCGATGAAGCCATAATGCACCACGTTGCCCTCCGTGGTCTTTAAATTGCCCTGCCGTTCCCAAATGTCATATGGCACATGATCGCGCCGCACCCGCAGGTCGAGGTTATCCTCCGGAATCCAGAAGAAAGGCAGTATTTGATATTTGTCGTTTTCATCCAGCGGAGGGAAAACCAGAACAAAGGCCGTGATATCGGTGGTGCTGGACAGGTCGAGGCCTCCATAGCAGATGCGTCCGCGTAGGCTGTCCGCATCGATGGGGAACGCGCATTTATCCCACTTTTCCATTGGCATCCAGCGTACCGATTGCTTGACCCATTGGTTCAAGCGGAGCTGCCGGAATAGGTTTTCCTCGGCAGGATTCTGGCGAGCGTTTTCAAAGGCCACCCGCAGTTTTTCAATATCCACGGTGATCCCGAGGGATGGGTTGACCTTTTTCCATAAGATTTCTTTTGTCCAGTCCGCGTTGTCCGGCGCGCTGTAAATGACCGGATAAAAGGTCGGGTCCACCTTGCGGCTCTGCAAAACATCCTCGGCCTTCTGATGTACCTCCCAGCAGATGGAATGGCGGTCGGTGCCCGCCGTTGTAATTAGAAAGAAAAGCGGCTGCTTTCGCGCGTCGCCGGACCCGTGCAGCATCACGTCGTATAAATTCCTGTTCGGCTGGGCGTGCAATTCATCAAAAACCACGCCATGGACGTTCAGTCCATGCTTCGTATAGGCCTCAGCACTCAGAACCTGATAAAAGCTGCCAAGCGGCTTATATACCAGCCGCTTCTGCGACAGCATGGGCTTAATCCGGCTTTTGAGCGCGGGGCACTGTTCCACCATGTCGACCGCCACGTCAAACACGATGGACGCTTGCTGCCGATCAGATGCGCAGCCGTATACCTCACCGCCATGCTCAAAATCCCCGCAGGTCAAAAGCAGGGCGACAGCTGCCGCAAGTTCTGATTTTCCCTGTTTTTTGGGGATTTCAATGTAGGCCGAGTTAAACTGGCGATACCCATTCGGCTTCAAGATGCCAAAAATATCGCGTATGATCTGCTCCTGCCAGTCGATCAGCTCAAAAGGCAGACCATACCATTCGCCCTTCGTATGCTTCAAGCAATTGATAAAAGAAACGGCGACATCCGCCGCCTCTTTGTTGTATACTGAACCATTCGCCATGAACCCCGTGGGCTTGTATCGCTTGAGCTTCCGCAGCGCCGCCGCCTCCTTTCTAAAAATGGGCAAAGAAAAAAGGAACCTCTTTCGAGGCTCCTCATATTGTTTTTGCCGTTACTTGGGGTTATTTTGAATTGCACCGTTCCATGACCTTTTTGTATTCGCGGTCAAGAACCTCGGTGAATTCGTCCTCGGTGATGTCGGTATCAAGATTGACGTATCTCGTTTCCAGCAACCGGCGGATCTGCCGTTTATTCATACCGGACATCGCGCATTCCTGAACGTCACCGATCAGCGTGTGCAGCTTTAGCTCTTTCATCGTCAAGTCGTTTCTCATTTTCGTTTCCTCCGTATAAATGGCTGTTTGCCTTTGGCAGGTCACATGATACCTCTGGGGTATGGGGATAGCAAGGCAATTCGCCCCGCAAATATACAGAAGATAATGGAGGGGAATTGTGTACATTTCCAGCGCCTTCAACATGAAAAAAGAGCCTCCTCAGAAGCTCCTTAGCGGTTTCCGCCTAATTCTATTTCGCCCGCTCCAGTAAATCCCGAATCGCTATCGGGTCAAGTTTGCCGTGCCAGTTGCCGGTCAAATAATCCTGTATCGTACCCCATCCATCGACGTCGACGCGAATCCGCGCGTTGATTACATGACCGTCTTTCAAACGCACCGCAGCGCGAAACGGCTCTTGTGCGGCAATCGTCTCCCAAAATTCAGCGGTGGGTAAGTCGCCCAGGTATTCCAGTACGGCGGCCAGTATTTCCTTATCGGCGGCTTTCGTCGGTTTGATGTCCCAACCTCTGTCGTAATTAAGAATGCTGGCCTTAAAAATATTCGCGTCGGCCTGCCGCTTGCTTTCATCCCAAATCATCAGCTTGCTCACGCGACCTTCGTTGATGCCGAAGCGGGAACTCTCATCGAAAACTTTCGCCTGAAACCGGAACCCGTCTATCATGCCGTCGACCCATCCATCGCGCGTATATTTCGCTTTTATCGTGTGCTTTTTCATCCTCGTGCCCTCCTGTTTTTGGTGTCTGCCCCTTTGGCAGGTCACATGATACCTCTGGGGTGTGGGGATGGCAAGGCAATTCGCGCCGCAAATGTACAAAAGATAATGGAGGAAAATTGTGTACGTTTCCGGCGCTTCCGGCATGAAAAAAGAGCCTCCGCAGAAACCCTTTTGATTTAAACCGTCTTGGCTTTTTCGTACTGCTCCCAGCAGGACGCTCTGTTTGCATAATGAGGACATTCGTAAATGTAACTGCCCACCCTGCAATCTTCACATCCCTCAACGAGATTATCATGGTACAGTAAATTAGGACAGTACAAATCCTTGATGGGAAGAGGCGGGCACCCGGCCAACCACTCCTCGTATCCACATCCAAACTGCGAAAACCGGATGGTCTCGCCGTTGTCCAGCGTTTTATCCTCAGCGGATATCACATAACCACCGCCCGACTCATAAACCCGGCGCACGTTATTCCTTCGCTTCCGACCGGTAAATTCGTTGTATGAAAAGGTGACTGCACCGGAACCCTTGCAGGCATAACAGACAACGGCAGCGCCGTCCCTTTCGCAAATTCCCTGATAAAGCCCCGTGCCGCCGCATTTCGGACATTCTATTTTAATGGTTTTCAATTTCCGTCCCTCCTTACACGATGCGCACGATGAACTTGAAATCGCACCGGTGAAGGCCGATCAGAAAATCCCGCACGACACGCAGGCCATCCTGATCGTAGCCCCGTCCGTCCACCCATGTGCCCGCGTCCTTGTGGAAGGGACTGAGCCGCATGTTTTTCTTCTGGTAGCAAACCTCGTCGCCTGCCTTCAAAGCATAACCGTTGCCCTGCTCGGTAATATGGACAGTCATGCGTGCGCCCCGGGGCGCATAGGTCATTTCATTTTCGATTTCAATAAATGTGTGGGCGTAAACCGTCCTACAATCAATCTCTTTCATGAAAACCCCTCCAATGGTTGCCTTTAGTGGGACACATGATACCTCTGAGGCGTGGGGATAGCAAGGCAATTCTCACCGCAAATGTGCAGAAGATTGTAAGTATGGATTATGTACTTTTTCGGCATAAGAAAAGAGCCTCCGAGGAAGCTCTCTCTCAAATGGATTCCTATTCGCCGATTTGCCTGCGGCGAAAGCTTTAGCGCTTGCCTGTCAGGATGAACTCTGAATACCTCTCGGGATATTCCTCAATCAGTACCACCAGCTCATAGAACTGCCTGCGATGCGCCTCGTGCTGCACGCCTTTGGCGTCAAACATATTGATCACGCCGGATTCCCGGATTGTTGTGATCTGCTCCACAATCCTATCGGTAATGAGCGGTATCTTGCCCATCGTTACACCTCTTCCTTCCTTATAATAAATATAGAACGCTTGGAATCGCGTACTGCCTTGGCAAGGATGGAAAGGTCGAAACCTGCATCCATATATCCTTCCCTTATCACATCGTAGTAATACCGGCTCGGTACGCCGAGGGGCCAGCCTTCGTTCATGATATACACCATCGCTTCAATCCATTTACCCTTGAGCCGCACCTTGACCGTTTCCTTGCGGTAGAGCCGCGGGTATCCCTCGTACCGGTCGAGCGCCGCCTCATCCCGGGGCGTGATTTCCCAAAGCAGCACCGGAACGCTGCCGTTCTTTTCTTTCTCGACGGTTGCTACCGCGCCGCCGCCCCCGCCCCGGAACAAAAGCTGATAGCCGGTGAGTTTCGCGCCGCCCAGCACCTTTGCGGTGGGGCAACGCTGCGCCATTTGTTTCATATTGAGATTGCTTCCATATGCCAAATAAATCGTGCCATTTTCCTTATTCATAGAAACCTTCCTTCCTTGCGCTGACCGCCCGCAGGGTGCCCCGGGGCGCGCCTTATTCATAAAAGCCAATAAACCATCCGACCGACCGGCATGCCGCCGCAGGGGGCGGTTGCCCGCCCCCGTTAGCCCGCTTTATCTATGCCGCCATCCGAAATCGCCACGCTGCATTTCCGTCGAGGTGCTTGCAAAGGTGCTCACGGCAGTTTGCAAATTCCTCTCCGATCAGCCCGATGCGGTTGAGGTAGGTGCGCAGCGCGAATTTCTCGTTTTCAACCTGCGGTTTCTTGCTGCTGGCGCATTTTTGCGTCAGCGCCTGATGGTTAAGCGCCAAGGCAAGGACAATGTAACTGCGTATTTTACCCGCGTGAAGCTCACTGTTGAAACCCCGAAGTTCCACCGTATGATTCCCGTTAAAAAAGCTGTGCAGGTTCAAAAAATGATACCGGCTGCTGTGGTAGTGGGTGCTCCTGCCGCCGTTGTATCCTTCGTACCAAACGCTCTCGATGGCCGCCATGGTCTTGGGTTTCCTGCGGTTCATCCGCTCAACCAGCGCCGCGTCCATCTTTTTACAATACCGCATCCTGTCCGGCGCAATCTGCAACGCTTTGTAGAAAAGGTCATTTTTGCTGGCGATGATGTTCATGAAGTTGCGGATGCTGCGCGGCGTGTGGTGCGCGCCGTCCAAGTGGATGTGGATGCCGCAGGAGGTGTTGGCGAAACCGCCCGCCTTGCGAAGCCTGCGAATCAACTCCTGCAAGGTGTCGATATCCTCGCGGTAGGTGAGGATGGGGCTTACCAGCTCGACACTGTACTCGCTGCCTGCGTTGACGATCCGCCCGCGTTCCTTTTTTTGCGTCGTGATGCTGCCGTCGTTAACGAACTTCCATGTGCGCCCGTCCGGCCCGATGACATCCTGCCCTGTGCCAATCCTGCCACCTAGAAACTCCGCAGCAACCTTTGCCGCCTGAGTTTTGGTGATGCCGGTGAACTCAACCTCGATCCCGAATCTCTCTGTAAACATGCTTGCTACCTGCCTTTCAAAGTGTGTTTTGCTTTTCGCAGGTACATTAATCACTCTGAATGCACAGGATAGCAAGGCAATTGTGTGGGGATTACCGCTGATTTTTCAACAAGCTTTTGCGGAGGGATTTGTGTACATTTGGGCGGTTTACAGCCGCCTGATCACGTCCTCTCCATAGGCCGCGCCGAGCGACGAACCGCAATCCCAATTCACAAAGACGGTGCCAATATCATCCACAGACGCGACGGTTCCTTGATCGCCGGGCTTTAGTTTACTGTAGGGATCGTTCATGCGGACAAGCTCGACGCGTGCCCCTGATGGGTATTGCTCCCGCAGCCGAAGGACGATCTCTTTATGAGGAAAGCTGTTATTCATTCCTAAGCTCCTTTCCCGGATAGTAGGCGGCGAATTTTGGATAATCCGTGCCGTCCGGCATGATCAACACACCATCCGTTTTGCCTCGCTGCCGAACCAAAAGGCAATGCCACACGCCATCCTTATCGACACGGCAGATCCATTTGTTTTCCTCAATGAACCAGCGGTCGACGCATAGATCGGTAACAAGGTTCTCAAAGTCGATTCGTGCGAGGTCAATGATTTTTTCAATTACAAACGGGTGCCGTTGATCCAGCCGATGAGGGCGGATCAAATCCTCCATCCGGAAGGGTTGCCTCACGAAAAAGGCGGTGTTCTGTAAATCATTCTGCATACCCGTCCGCCGCCTCGCCGTCTTGCCGCTTTACAGACCCGCTCCAGAATATTTCCGGAACTTCGATGTTCATGCCCTTGAAAATGAACTGAAGGGCGTCCGCAAAACCGGCACGGTAATAATACCGGGTTTCTTCGCCGATCTGTGCGGATAGGGCGTTGTCCATATCCATCCACAGCGGCTTCTGTTCTTCCGTAAGCGTTGGAACAAGCAACTCCAAACAGGATTCAAGCTGTCCAATCACCTCGGATACCGCGTCCGGTGCGTTTGATCCCAAATCATCCATGCGCTGGGTGACGAAATCCTCGAACGCCTCATCAAATAGCGCGCCAACCATAAAAATACCCCACCTTTCTTTTTGGTGGGGTACATTAACGCTCTGTTTTGGAGGGATTGCAAGGCTTTTCTCGGCGTTTGTGTCTTTCTATCAAAACAATTTGTACCGGCTTTCCGACCTGCTTGGCATAGTCGATGGTGAATTTTGTACCCCTCGATTCGCCGTCCCATATAGCCACCACCAGATCCGCCGCTTCCACAATGAGCACGTTCCGCTTAATCGGAGCCGCCCGGCCATGCCTTTTGTAATCCGGCTTAAAAATCACCTTCGGAATGTTGTTCTGATCCGCCCAGTGCTCCGCGAGTGTGTCGACTCCCCTTGCACCGCCCGATACAATTTCGGTTGTATTTGCGGGTATGTACTTTGCAATATCCACCATCAGGTTCCTTGATCCCACAATGGCTACTCTCATATTAACACCTTCTCGCAGAATATAGTGTACTCTCCAAGAGTACATCTACAACATCATACCACGATTTGTACTTAAAATGAATACATAGTTTGACATTTTAAGTACAAAGGGAGTAGAGAGAGGGCGATTAATGATGAAAAACAAGAAACACCATATCGGAATACGCCATGACGATGAGGAGCTACACTACAAGCTCCATTTTATTGCCAAGTATGAAGGCCGCACCGCAAATGGCCATATCCTGTACCTAATCCGCAAAAACATTGCGGAGTATGAGGCAAAGAACGGCGAAATCAAAATGCCGCCAGAAAATAAATAACCTTGCCACGTCGCAGCAAGGTTATTGTATCGCAGCCGTTCGTCTATCCGGAATATCGCTTATTCCGCATCCGTTTCGTTTTCTGTGCGCTGGCCGCTCTCTGCTTTTGGCGGCGTGCCGTTCTTGAAGGCGCTGTTGCCCGAAAGGTTTTTTAATAGGATTTTTCGGGCGCTTTTATATTCGTCGCCCATGAAACCCAGCCGCATGAGGAAGACCCGGAAGGAGAACTTTTCGTTCTCCACGGGTTTTTCTTTTGCGTTGACACGTTTCTGCTCCTTGGCCGCCGAGCAAAGGGCGCAGACGAGCCGGGAATAGGCGTCGATCTCGTCGCTGGTCGCATCAAAGCGGAACCACGGGAATTTCAGCAGCGTTTCCGTCCGCTCGATGGGGAGTGTATCCGCGCCGACAGCCTTTTTGATGAGCGCCGCCTTGCTGGAAACGAGCCGGTCAAGGTTTTCAAGCGCCGTGTCGGTAAAGCCCTCCAGCGGTATTTCGATGATCAAGCGGTCGGGGCCGTCGCTTTCGGGCTGTCCGTATGCGGGCGGTTCTTCCTCATCGCGGTAGGGGCTGACTCTACCGCCGAGGGCAGCTTCATAGGGAATCTGCGCATTTTCAGGGACAGGCCCCGCTGCCGGGAGCGGCGTATCATATTCCTCTGTTTCAGCCTTGAAATCGTGCAGACCGCAAAGGTCGGCGACCAATTCGTAGTTATCCTCGCCTTCAACCACACCCGTCTTATCGATGCGGTATCCGCCTACCTCGTAGGCGAATGTCGGCGCGCCGAGATATTTGGTTTGCGCGTTCAGTTCTTGGCTGATTGCTCCTACCAGCGCTTTTCGTTTATCGCCGGTCACATTGTAATTGATCCTCATTTTTGTAAGCCTCCTTTGCTTATCTGGTGCTTACATTCATCACTCTAAACCTGTGGGATTGCAAGCTGTTTCTTCAAAGAAAAGCGGAAAAATGTCATCCTTCAGACTGTGGTAAACCCACAATATCGGATACATCCGCATACGCCGTTTCCGCACCGTCGCGCAGAAGAAACACCCGATCCACACCGCCAGCCTGTTCGGTATACCGTTTCACGATCACGTCGCAGTATTTCGCGTCCAACTCCATCATGAAACACACGCGCTCTGTCTGTTCAGCGGCGATGAGCGTCGTACCAGATCCGCCGAATAAGTCCAGCGCCACATCGCCGGAGCGAGAGCTGTTGAGTATTGCCTTGGCAACCAGCGCCACCGGCTTCATGGTAGGGTGTTCGATTGACACCTTCGGGCGGGGGATATCCCACAAATCCGATTGTTTACGGTCTTTCAGGGGACAAAGGCGCGTGCCCTCCAGCCAGCCGTACCAAATCGGCTCGTATTGCGTATGATAATCCTTGCGGGATAAAACGAGACTGTCCTTTGCCCAGATGATGGTGCTCGACCAATGGTAACCAGCCTGCCGCATGGCGGGCATGATGTTGCCCCATTCCTGCGCGCTCATCACCACATAGGCCATGCAGCCCGGCTCGGAAACGGAAGCCATGCACTGAAACGCGGCCAACAAAAAAGCACCGAATTGCTCGGTGCTCATTTTGTCATTGAGGATTTGCCTCGGCTTCCAGCTTGGATGCTTGGCATCGGAGCCGTAGTCCACATTCCACGGCGGGTCCGTAAAGATAAACCGCACCTTTTTTCCGTCCATTAGCTGTCGCACCTCCGAAAGAGAGGTGCTGTCGCCGCACATCAGCCGGTGCTTGCCAAGCAGCCAAATATCGCCGCGCCGCGTGATCGGCGTTTCGATTTCATCAAGCGCCTTATTGGCGTCAAAATTATCTTCCTTGACCTTGCCCGCCGTTTTGTCCTTAAAAAGCTCATCTATCTCAGCGGCATCAAAACCAGTGAGGGACACGTCGAACCCGTCATCACCCAAATCACGCAGCAGGTCGGTTAAGAGGGGGATATCGAACTCGCCGCTGATTTTGTTGAGCGCCACATTCAGCGCCTTTTCCCGCTGCTCGTCAATATCCAGCACCACACAGTCGATTTCCTGATAGCCCATCGCTTTCAGCACCTTGAACCGCTGGTGGCCGCCCACGATGTTGCCCGTGCGCTTGTTCCAGACAAGAGGTTCTACATATCCGAATTCCTCAATGGAACGGCGCAGTTTTTCATATTCAGCGTCCCCAGGCTTTAAGTCTTTGCGGGGATTATATTTTGCCCCTTTCATTTTTGAAACGGAGATTTTTTGTATATCCAAGTCTTATCCCTCCAGTCTGACCGCTTTTTCGCCCGTGAAATCTTCCCAGCGCTTGACCGCTAAATCGCAGTAGACGGGGGAAATCTCCATTGCGTAGCAACGGCGCTCGGTCTGCTCCGCCGCGATGATGGTGGTGCCGCTTCCCGAAAACGGCTCCAAAGCGATGCCGCCCCGGTCGCTGTGCATTTTCAGGCAGCGCCACGGCAGCTCAACGGGAAACATGGCGGGGTGTTCCTTGTTGGCACGCACCGTCGTCATTTCCCAGATGCCCGCATAACCCCACTTTTTCCGTTCTTCCTTGGTCAACCGTTTCACGAATTTATAGCCGTGTCCGGCGAACGCCGAGAGCCACACATACTCCTGATCGTTGTATTCCTCAGCCTCGCCGTTCTTGCTGAAGGCCGAAATATACTCGTATTGCTGCACTGGCTTATTAGAAACAAGATGATAGGGGCCGACGCCGAAATTCATCCCTTGCTTTTTCCATATCCGAATCCAGATGGGGCGGTACCCGTTGTCGGCAAACATATTCACGCTGTACACGCTGGTCGGCTCGATGAACTGAGAACCGGTGGCGTAAAGGTCGCCCAGGTTCCAGCAGACGATATCCGCGTGCCTGCACAGATTTTTTATCACTGGTTTGATGGTTTCAAACCACGGCTCGATGCCTGCCTTTTCATACTCCTTGCCCACGCCATAGGGTGGCGAAGTAACGGCGCATTGCGCATGGCCGCCGTCCATCAGCTTTTCAAAATCAACCTCGTTGGTAGAATCCCCGCACATAAGGCGGTGCTTCCCCAACAGCCAGATATCCCCTGGCTGGGTAACTGCGCCTTCGCTCTCGATGCGCTCCTTTTCCTTGTCCACATCGAAATCGTCCTGCACCGCTTCCTTGGAATAAAAGCGGTTGAGCAGTTCGTCGATCTCCGAAGCGTCAAAGCCGGTGAGGGATACGTCGAATGCGCCTGCGTCGAGGTCGGCCATCAATTCGGCCAACTTGGTTTCATCCCATTCGCCCTGAATTTTGTTGAGGGCAATATTGAGCGCCTTTTCCCGCTGCAGGTCAAGCTCAACCACCACGCAGTCGATTTCTGCATGTCCCAAGTCTAAAAGGACCTTGAGCCGCTGATGACCGCCGACCACATTGCCTGTGGTCTTATTCCAAATGACAGGCTCGACATACCCAAACTCCTCAATGGAACGCTTGAGCTTCTGATATTCTTTATCCCCGGGCTTTAAATCCTTACGGGGGTTGTACGCCGAGGGATTCAACAGCTCGGCTTTAATTTTCTGTATGTTCATATGCGTTACCTCACAGCAAAAAGTTCTCGTAGGGCACTCCGATATACTCCAGCACCGACCGCAACCCCAAGCCCCCGGCGTCCCATTCTTTCATGCAATACCGCCACAGCTTCGGATGCGTCTTTTGAAGGCGCTGGAACCGATTCGGCTCCGGCTCCAAATGGACGCCATACATACAAAAAATACATCCCGTCCGGACATATCCCATATCGTAAATCTTGCAATATGGGACGTTGAACCGGTGGATGTATTCCCAGATGTCCTCCTCCAGCCAGAACGAGAGCGGCATGGAAACAGGCTTTTTATTGTCAAAGGCGTTGCAGCCGTGGAGCAGCCACTTTTGAAGCCGGAGGGCGCTTTCGCAGGCCATCGTGCCGAGGATGGGAACACGCCCGGTTTCTTTGGCATAGCGGTCTAACGGCTTCTTTTTCATTTCCGCACAGCAGCCTGCGCCGATCTGAAAGGGCGCATCCAGCAGATACCGCCACTTTTCCGAAATGTGAAAGCGCGTCTCTCTGCCGTCCGGCCTGATCCCGAGGACGTTCTTCTGGTACACCTGCGGATTACCGCAGCGAACACGATATATCCAATCGCTCTGTTCTTTGCTGATCACCGGATACCCGTGCTTTTCAATAACCTGCCGAAACGTCATGTCCGGTTTGACCCACGTCATATCGGGAACGGTTTTAACAAATTCTCTGATCTCGGGAAACTCCAAGCCGGTATCTGAAAAGACAGCGGGCACGCCCGGATACTCCGAACGCACCAAGTCGAGCAGTACCGTCGAGTCCTTGCCGCCTGAAAAGCTGACGTACACATCGCCACCAAAATGATCCATCCACTCACGGATGCGCAGCTTGCTCTTTGCAATCTTGGCTTCTAGCGGCAGGCTTTGAAACTGATGCAATTGCCAAAGTTCCATCAGCCACCCCTCCGCGCCGTGAGCAGGCGTTCCATCGCATCGTCGTGGGGCGTCGCGCCTTTATAATCCGCCGCGTTGTTTTCCTTCACGACCTGATAAATCTGAAACCATAAGCCGTTGGCTTGCTTCATAAACGACTGCGACATGGCCACATAGGGCGACGGAATCGCGTTGCCGGTGGTCGGATGCTTGGCGAGGAACCCGAACTCGGTGACGCATTCCTCACACTGGATCCACCGCGATACGCTCATGGCGTATTGCTCCAGAAGCTGCGCGGGGATTAAATGGGCACACCGGCGTTCATACAGCCATTGCCATGTCTTTTCATATATCTCCACCGCCAGCGTGGTTTTTCCGCTTTTCTGTTTCGCGCCAAGATATTCGCGGGGCGGCGGCATAGTCTGGCCTTCCAAATCCGCCGTGTCCTTGAACTCAATGACCGTCAACGGACGTCTGCCCGGATTGCCCTCCAGAATTTTATCCGCCAGCGGCTTTTTCTTTTGCCCAGAACCGATGCGCGCCCCGCCCCGGTTGGTACCGTCCTTGGCCATGCACATCACCTCACTTTCCCGAAAGCAGGGTCTATTCCAAGCACTTCAGTCGGCCATAGTTTGTCCACCCATCCGTGCCAATTGGCGTGCGGACAACCCCATAATCTCGGCCTTTTGCCTGCACCACCGTCCCGTCACCCATACAAATCCCGACATGATGAAGATGCAGCGGCCCCTTCGTATCTTTGATAAAGACCAGATCACCTGCCCGCAGGCCTTGACGATCAATGGGAGTACAGAGGTCGAAGTATATCCCGTTCGCGGTCTTATCGGTAGCGACAAGATGCTGCTCGTTCTGGAGATATTCCATTACCAGACCACTGCAATCATAGATTGTAAGAGGTAACCCTTTTTGAACATGGAGATTATACTGAGCCAAGGCCCGCTGATAATTTCCATTGTCTTTTTCAAGTTTTCTAATAAGCTCGGGCGTTCCTTGCTGCCCCTGACCACCCGAAACATAAAGACATCCGACTTTCGAAGCAGCATGGGCGCAAAAAGCGGTTGCCTTTGGGCCTGCGGGCTGTGAGGGCACGATATGATGTAAAGACCACCAGGTATGCGACCCTACGACACCATCTACTTCCAGCGGCCTTCCGTTCTCGTCCTTATGCCCCTGCTGAAAAGCAATAACAGCGGCTTTTGTGTCCGGGCCGTAACAGCCATCAACACCGGATTTCCCGACGCTATATCCAGCGCTTACAAGAAGTTTCTGAACTTCTGTCACATCTGCTCCTGACATATAGCTGCCTTTTGCCATGTCTGCTTTCGGTTTGGGATACCGAAGGTTTCTTGTTAAATCCATGATTTTACCTCGCTTCCTGTAAAAATGCAGGGGGTATATACCCTGTTTGAAACCGCGATTTTTCGCGCGTGACCCCACGCCCGTTGCACCGTGAAAAGGTTGTGGAGATTCAGACCGCCCCTCCCCGAGATAAAAAAAAAGACACGAGACAATCTCTCGCGTCCTTTTTCTTGTGTTCGCCGATAGACTTAGTTCAACTCAATATCTGTCGTCGCCAGTGCCAGCACCAGCGTGTCGCCTTCTTCCTTCACAAGCAAGGCAACCAAGCCATCGTCAATCGAACGAAACACCAAAGCGCGCCGGTCAGCATCGACACCGAACAGGCAGGGAATCAATTGTTTCAGTTGATTCATCATCCCGTTGATGTCCTCACCCTCACAGAGCGCACGATAAAGCGAGCGGATCAACTTCCGATGCTCATTTGCGCGCTCCCATATTTGTTTTGTTTTCATGTGTCAATAACCCCTTTCATTATTGTGGGGGACATGATACCTCTGGTCGCCGCAATTAGCAATACGATTACCCACCAAAGAAGGACCGGCCAATTTGAGTTATTTACAGCAATCGTCAACCCCGGCGGCCAACACACAAACGCAGAAGAAAAGCCCGGGTGATTGTGGTATTTACACCCTTGCTATGTGGTGAAACCAGATATATACTACAGGCCATTAGCATCAAGCGAAAGGAGGCAAACGTTATGTCGAATGATCTATCCCGTTATGTCCGCTTCTTCCAGTCGGTCGCCATTGACGATGACGATGAAGATGCAAAGGAAAGAATTATCCAAAGCATGTGCGACGGTGGGTCTTTGTGGTACGAACAGCCCACACCCAAAGAATGGCTGTTCCGCTGGCCGGATTGCTTATATGCGGGCGAACTGCCGGATGGCACATACGAACTGCTGCAACCCGAAGGTAGATAACCTTCGGGTTCGCCTTTTCCTTAACCCCAGCGGCCACCTTCGCGCGCGGTGATTTCGGAGTGGCACGACGTACACAAACTCATGAGGTTGCTTTCGTCATGGGTGCCGCCCTTGGATAAAGGGATGATATGGTGAACCTCTTCGGCGGGCGTCAACTTACCGGCCTTGCGGCACCGCTCACATAACGGGTGCGCCGCAATATATCGGTCACGGATTCGCCGCCACGTCCGGCCATACCGCTTGCGAGTGGCCGTGTCGCGTTCATACCGGTTATATCGCGCGTCGATTTTCTTCTGATGCTTTTCACAATACCGGCCATCCGTCAGCTCCGGGCAGCCCGGATAGCTGCATGGCCGTTTGGGTTTCCTTGGCACACGGCCACCTCCCGGGCAAAACAAAAGCCCTCAGAACGGTTGTTCCGAAGGCTTCTTTGTTGTTATGCAATTTTGATGATATCAGTATAGCACGCCGAAACGCAAAAGTCGTCCACGATTTTACTCACTTTCGAGAAGGTCAGTAATCCCGGACTAAGGTAAACCCGCCGCACCAATGATGGGTGGTGGGGGCAATATATAACTGCCTGCCGTCATCCAAAATGAAGTCCAGAATGAACGGGTCCGCGTTTTCGCCTATAACAGCCGCCAATTGTTCACAGGCTTCTTCGTTCGAGCAGGATACCTCGCAATCCAGCTCATACTCGATCAGACCATTGTCACGCAGCACCATGGAGCACACACCTTCCCGAATCCCATCCAGTTGGGTATCTTCGGAAATGTCCAGCCGATATGCAGCCGAATCGTGCCTGCGGTTCCATTCGCGGATAATTGCTTGAAAATATCCCGCCTCTTCAGCACCGCTCAGTTGATGCTCGCAAAATAAATCTTCCAAATCCTCGCCATTTTGAAAACAATCCTTTATGTCCACAAGTGTTTCAAACAGGCATATCTGCGTGGGGCAGTAGAATTTTCCCCCCATAAAAACGCCTCCTTCCTTGCAGACACATGATCGCTCGATAACCGCTTAAAGGCAAGACATTTCTGCGGAGGCAATTCCCCCAAAGTGTAGGCGAGCGTTTGGTGCAAAGTGTGCCAACAAAAAAGCCCTCAGAGCGCTTGTGCTCCGAAGGCTTTTGTTTGCAAATTTTGATGGTATCAGTATAGCACATCAAAACGCAAAAGTCGTCCACGAAATTACTCACTTTCCGTACAGCAGAAGGGCCAATCGGGCCAGCGCCCGGTTCTTTTTGTTATAAGCAGATGAGCGCTCAATGCTGAACCGCTCGCATACACTTCCAATCGCATCGGTCTGCCGAGAATCATCGTTGTGATAAAACTCCGATAAGACGAACCGCTCGTCCTCGCTCAAAGCCTCCCATGCGGGCTGGAACCACTCCATGTACTCTAGTGCCCTACGATATCGCTCCTTAAGGACGTCGATCTCATCCAGCGTAGCTGCCAAACGCGCTTCACCTGCCTTTGGATTTTTTATCCTCGGCATACCTGTGGGAGCGGAAGATCGCACTGCCGTCAGTTTTTCCGTCATCTCCTCCAAAATATCGGAGTGGTTCTGAAGAATGTACTCCATGGTAGAGTAATCCTTCAAGGCGTCGATGGCTGCCGCCTTTTTATCTAAATATATCCAAGCTATCGTCATGAGCTGGCACCTCCAAGGTATCAAGAATGGATTTGGCATCCTCGACACTTGTCACTTTGAAGGCTTCGCCCTTGGCAGCTCTGATTTTCCGAATCGTGGCTTCTTGCAGCTTTGTCAGCTTGCCGGACGGTGTTTTTACCTCAAAGGCGACGAACCGACCTTTGATGCAGCAGATGATGTCCGGCAAACCGGCTGTGCCATACATGCCGCCGTGCTCTTTCCAAGCAAAACAGCAAGGCACAGTCTTTAGATAACGCAGAATCGCGTTTGTGATGTCCTTTTCTGCCATAACGCACCTCGCGTTTTTGACAGGTTTGACAGGAAATCCTCAGCTTTTATAATGTATTATAAAATTCTTACTACATATAGCATTCTGGTCTTTAACGTAAGAAATATAAAAAACCCGTCAAACCTGTCAAATGCCTTATGTAGTAGGGGTTTTCGCCTCGCCGAACCTGTCAAATGCCTGTCAAAACCGTCAAAAAACTACTCATGGAATCGCAATCCCCGCCATATGCGGCGTTTGCCCAGCTTGTCGACCGCTTTTTCGATGGTGTTGCCGATGGCTTCCACGTCCTTGTTGAAGTTGGCCTGCGACAGGGGCTTCAGGCCGTTTTTGTGGCAATATTCCCGATATTGCTGGAACAGCTCCTCGCGGACGCATTCCGCTTTTGCGTCGAGCACGCAGCATTCCTCAATGAAGGAAAGTGCACTGTTGCTTTCCACCTTGTATCGCTGCAGTTCGGCGCGGGTCGCGTCGGTTTCGGAAAACAGGTAGCTGTTGGCCATGAGCCTTTTTAACCCCGTCAGTGCCCACATGAAAATCCCGTCTCGCTCCACGGTCAGCTTATCCAGCAGGTTGGGATCGCGCTTCTCAGGCGGCACCGCATTCGCAAAGCGGATGATGATAAGTCTGCGGTAAAATCCCTCGCTGCGGTCGCCATAATTGCGGGGTATCTCGTTACAGGAAAACAGCAACCGGGCATAAGGCTTGAAGCTGAAAGGATTCTTGTTTTTACGTTCGGCGGTGATGTAGTCCTCGCCGGTGAGCGCCTTAAAGATTCCGTTGTCATCCACACTCTTTGAAGGCAGGTCGGCAAAAATGTTTGCCAACCGACCGAATAGCTCTGCGGTTTTGAACCGGTCGGAGAGCGATTGCCACGGGACATTACTCACGTTTTCGCTGCCCAGGAGGATCTCCTGAACGATGGACAGCAGCGTCGATTTGCCCGCGTTGGGCGCTCCCACCAGCATGAAGCTCTTCTGCGCCTTGTTGATTGGAATCAGAAAATACCCGAATATCTCCTGCAGCAGGTAAATTTCCGGTTCCTCCAGTACACTTCTTATAAATTTCATGAACCGCGGGCATCCAGCGTTCTCCCTGTACGCCGCTTTGAGCTGCACCGTTGAGTAATACTCCGATGTGTGCGGTTTGAAGCTGCCGTCAAGGACGTTGTACAGGCCGTTTGCCGTATTGATGATAAACGGATTGCAGTTAATCTCTCGGATCGGCTTATAGATGAGCATGCGCCACTGACCCTCGGTGTCGTTGATGCCCGACATGGTCGCGTATCGGTCGATCAGATGCTCGCGCACTTTGGCTGCAGCCTGCAAATCCGACGCGGCTTTATACACTCCGCCCTCATAGAGGTAATAGCTCTCCGCACCGTAAAAGGCGTCCACGTTTTTGGCCATGTGATTGGCCAGTAGGCCAGAAACGAACCGCAGACCCCGGTCCGTCACCTCATACCAGTCAGGCAGTTCCTCGCCGGAGGTTTCGCGCTTCGTATCCTTGCTGTCGCGGTATGCCTTGTATAGCTCCTTCTGCTGCGCCACCAGTGGCTTGACCGCGCTGGTTTTCAGGCCGAAATGCTCCTTCAACTCGTATTCGATGAATGTCCCCGCAACAACCGAATCCACGTTGTATAGGAAATCACGGACAAATTCCTGCGCGGTCTGCATATCGTCCACTGCAGACTTCCTGACCTCAAGCTCCGAAAGAAACACACGCAGATCCTCAACGGCAAGGGGTTTATAGCAGAGGGCGGCGGGAGCCTTACAACCGCAACTTCCGTCCTCCATCTTCGGGCAGACGAAGCCCTTCTCGGCAATCGTCCGGCAGGTGATGGGCTTCGTCCCACTCTCCAGAAAGTGCTGGATTTTATCCTGCGTTTCTTTGCGGTCATAACCCGGATACGCCTTGGATAGTGCATGAATGACGCGATTGCCTCCTTCGAACACCGCAAGATTCGTGATCATCGCATACCAGTCGTGCTCGGAGAGGGACTTGGCATTGTCCTTACAGTGCTGCGCAAAAAGACACCGCTTGATCACCAGAGCCAGTCCCTTGCGAGTGCCCTTAGGTGCGGGTGTTTTGATCACCGGATCGTCCGGCACCTCGGGCAACACTGCTTCCAATTCGGCCTGTGTGTAGCGCAACTCAGGATTGAATTTGATGCACTCCACCATAACCGGATCGCCCTTGCAGTGATAAAACCCGGGTAGCCGGAACACGCGACTTTCGTTGATGCAGGCCGGGTCGCCTTGGAATCGGGCGATCAACCGTTTTTGTACTCTGCGAAAATCCGCGACCTTCGCATCCTTCATCAACCAGTAAACGTGAAGGGATTTTTTTGTTTTTACAATCAGCGATGGTTCGATGGAAAACGCCTCAACCTGCGCCACCTGCTCCTCGATGGACAGCTCGTCGCACTCCACAAATTGTGCATTGATGCGGGTGATATCGGCATCTTCATGGCCGCCATAGTTGACCACGAAATAAATGCCGCGATTCTGTTGGTTGTGCTTTTGGAGAATATCTGCCATCGCGGCGATCTTTCCGGCCTCGCATTCCAGCTTCGAGCCACGAAACGAGCTGGTCTTTCGGTCATCAAAAATGCGTAGGCATACCGTTTCGCCTGCGTCGAAAAAGGGGCGCAGAAACTCTTCAAGCGGTATATCCAATGCTTTCACGTCACCGCCTCCTTGCCTTGATTGATAAAGAATCGAATTTTGATCCCTCGCGCCTGCGCCCGTTCAATTTCCACCCTCATACCTTTGGTGATCGTGCTACCGAACACCCAAAGTTCATCGCATTTCCCCAAAAGCACCAGTCCGAAGGAAATCCCGAGGCTGCGCTGCGCCTTGTCCCGGTCGTCTAAAAACTGAGGATAGAGCAAGTGGGGCGCGAGGGGGATCGCGCCTTGCTCCACCGCATACTTGCAATACAACCGGGCGTTTTGCAGGTTCCGTTCCACGTCCCCCGCAAATGGGGAGCAGATGAACACCAGCGGTCTGCGCCTGTTTTCTTTTTCTTCCCGTTCAATGGCCATCAGCGCCGCATAAGGCGTGGGATCATAATATCGCTCGTGATTGTATTTGCTTACGCTCATAGCCTCACGCCTCGTTGATGACCGCCCAGACCTCCCGGGGCATGACGGCGATCTGCCAGCCTACGCCTTCGAGAGCCGTGGCGCGGTCATAATCCTGCACGTCCTGCGACGCGCGGGTAACAGCGTTGGATAAGCCGTAGCGCGACAGGTCGCCGCCGCTGATCAGATGCTGCAGCACGTCGTTTCCCTCGGACTGAGTCAGGCCGTACTGTTTGGCGGTCAGCTCCACCACCTGCGGTACCGACGCGGTGATCCTGATATCGACGGCCTCCCGCAGCTTATCGACCACCGACGTAAACCGCGCCTCATCGACGGCGGCTCGCACGATATCGGCCAATTTCAACATGAAGGCGTTATCTTCGGCCTGCAGCGTTTCATCGCTGTACAGCTCCCATGATTCTTCCAGCTCACGGCCAGCGTGATATTTCCGCTGCCCGAGATCATTTACGATCATGCCATTCAGGCACACCAGTCGGTAAGCCAGTGGCATGACGGATACGCTGCCACGCCCGACCTCCGAGTTGGATATGATGATCCCGGCCTGTACGATATCGCCCGTTTGCACCTCGGCCTCAAGCCGGGGATTGACTACCTTGATGTACATCCTCGTTTCCGTGATCTCGCAACTGATGACCTGCGCGTCGGGCATCTCGCCGATGACCGGCAGTGTCGCCTTGGCGATTGCGTAATTGTCGATCCTACGGTACCGATCGCTCAAAAACGCTCTGGCCGTCCCGTCCAGAGTCCGAATCGTATGTTTCGACGGCGCTTGCCTGAACCAGCCGTTGACATTCTGTGCAAGAAGCTCCGGATACTCGCCACGCATCTTGTCGTAATACTTGGCGGGGATGCCCAGCGAAGCGCCGAGCTGCCTGTGAAACAGCTCCGTCATGCTGTACGGTGTAACCTCGCGCATTCCGCTTGGAAGCGGGCGGTGGAGGCTGAACAGCTCCGCGCTGTCCTCCAGCATCATGGCATCCGAGGTTACGATAAAATCGCGCTTGGCCTCGCGCTGTCGGTCAAGCTCCCGAGCCAAATCCTGCAAATTTCTGCCTGTTTTCATATTCTTATACCTCCAATTCTTTTAGTTCGCCGAAGCGCACGCCGACCGCAGCTTCAGCCACAATCGGAACGTCGCATTCCTTGAAAGGCTGCTTTTCCATGCAAGCCTTGATAAAGATCGCCGCCTCCGGCACCTTGTCGTGGGGCAGCTCGAATACCAGCTCGTCGTGGATTTGCAGCAGGGGCCGCAGCCACATGCGTTCCGGCAATCCGGCGACGATGCGGCCAATTGCCAGCTTGAGGATGTCCGCCGCCGTACCCTGAATAGGTGTGTTCAGCGCGCACCGCTCAGCGAAGGACTTTTTGCCCCAATCCTGCGAAGTGATGCCCGGCAGGTAACGCCGCCTGCCCAGCCACGTTTCCGTATATTTGCGAAATGCCGCCCGCTTTTTAACTTCCTCCTGCCATTGCGTGAGGCGGGGGTACCCGGCTTTCAGGTTGTCGATGATCCGCTCGCATTCCGACAGGGACGTATGAAGCCCAGCCTTGAATTTCAGGTTGCGGTGCAGCCCTTTCGGGAACAGCCCGAAGAACACACCGAAATTGCACGCCTTGGCAATGGCGCGGTGCTCCTTGTAATGTGCGGCGGTTTTGTCCGCCGCCTCCTCAAAGGGAATGTGGTAAATAACCGAGGTGGTCTGGGCATGGATGTCGCCACCTGTGCGGTAGGCTTCCAGCATCCGTTCATCACGACAGTAAAATGCGCCGATCCTCAATTCAATCTGCGAAAAATCCAGCGAAAGCAGCGTCTTGTCCTCGGGAGCGATGATGAAATTACGCACGCCGATTTCGTCGCTGTCAGCTCTTGGCATGTTCTGAAGATTGGGTTTACGCGCCGCGAAGCGCCCCGTCTCGGTAGCCAGCGGAAATAAATCAGGATGGATTCTGCCGGTGGAGTTGTTGATATGCGCCATATAGCCGTCGATGTAGGTGGACTTGAGCTTGCCCCATTTACGATATTCTTGAACCAGCTTGAACAGCGGCACCAAATCCGGGCGCTTCTCCCCGCACCACTCCGCCAGCAGCACCAGCGCCTCATCATCCATAGCCTCTTGAAACTTGGCCGTGGTTTTGAACACCGGCAGCCTCAAATCTTCATACAGATACTTCTTGAAAGCCGAAGTCGCGGCATTCGCACCGATGCTTACGTCACCGGTCATGAATGCGATTTCCTCCCGGAGCTGCCGGAGCTTCGTCTCGGCCTCTTCCTGCTTTGCGGTCATCAGCTCTCGATCCACCGGCAGGCCGTTGTATTTCATCAACCCGCAATAAACCGCCGTGGGCGATTCGATCTGCTCCACAACGAAGCGATGCTTGGGTAGATACCGGTCAAACCAGCCGTTGAAAAGTTGATACAGCCGCAGTGTATAGTCCGAGTCCGCGCAGGCGTACCGGACGGTTTCCGCATCCTGTGGATCCAATTCATCAAAATACCGGCCTGCGGTGACCTCCTCGAAGCCAGGCAGCTCCGCGCCGAGTAGCTCCGGCACCAGCGTTTTCAAGCCGCTGTCAGAAAGCGACCGAAACTGTGTGTGGCTTTTAAGCGTCAATTGCGCGGCAGCGATTGTGTCGTAGCATGGCAGCTGCAGGACAGTGCCCCGGGCATAAAGGAACATCGCCTCGAAGCTCAGATTGTGCGCGATCTTGATGATTCCGGTGTTTTGAAAAAACGATCCGGTCAGCCATTGCCACAGCGCATCCTGATCGGCGGCGTTTTCCCCGGCGCGGTGTGCCAGCGGCAAATATACCGCCGAGCCTTCGGCCACGGAGAAGCTGACGCCGACGATGTGCGCCTTGTGCGCATCCAGCGCCGCCTTTTCCTCGCCGCGAAAGGCATCGTCGGGCGAGGTTTCAAAGTCAAAGGCCACGAGGGCTGCGCCGCTGAGATATGCCTTGATTTCGGCAAGCGTTTTTATGTATACATAGTCCATAATTTCCTCCTTGCCGCCCGTGACGGGGAGGCGGCCTGCGCCGCGCTCCCGCACAGGCCGAGCATTACTTCAGCGGTTCGATAATCTCGCCGGTGGCCGGATCAATTTCGGAGAAGTCCGTTCCATCTTCCGAATCCATCGTGTTGTCAAAGTCGAACGCCAATTGTCTGCTGTAGGCTTTGACCTGCTCGGACAGCTTGTCGAGCAGTGCGTGCTCCTGCGGCGTAAGGATGCGGTCGATGGCAAACTGCGCCTGCGAGTAGGCGATACCACCGCTGTTCGTGGCCTTGCGCAGCGAAAAGCGCGTAACCACACTGTTGGATTTTCTACCCTTGCCCAGTAGACGTTTGATGTACTTTGTGAACTCCTTCAGGCTGCCGGTGGGGAGGGAAAGCAGCAACGGAAAAATCTCGCCTTCCCGCAGCACAAAGATACGGCGGCGGTTTTTACACGCCTTGGAGTTGTTCTCCCCGGAACCGAATTTGTTGTACGGGCAGGTTTTGCAGTTGCCGCCCGGGTCGCCCTCGCCGGTGATCCCGTCGAAGCTGCCGCAGTCGGGCGGGTTGTTGCCGCCGCTGTATTTCGTTTTGTAGTAAGCGTGCAGGGTGTGATGGTACAGGATGACGCCGGAAAACTCTTTGACGGTATCCGGCTCGCCGGGGTTTTCGCCGGGAATCTCGAACACCGTGCTGCCAGCGGAGGGAATCTTGATCCTCTCAAAGCTGGTGTCCAACCCGTCCAGCTCCTCGGCCATCATCGCGGCCATGTTTACGTCCGCCAATTGAAGAAAGCCGCCGCTTTGCCGCTCTGTGAGCGCCGTTTCTTTTTTGTTTGCCATTTTGAAATCCTCCCTTAAAGTTGTTTTTTTGAAGCCTTACGAACCGCAACCGATGTCTTTTCAAAGACGTTTACAAGCCCTGAAAGCCAGTCGGGCAAAATATCTTCGTTCTCTTCGATCTGTTCTTTCACGAAGGATGACAGGGAGTTGGCGTTGACGGTTTCCGTCACCAGCTCGCCGTAGCCCTCGCGGCGAAGCGCCGCGAACAGCTCCTCCTTGCAGCCCGCAACAGCGGACGCCCTCGTTTTCGTAACCAGATAGAACATCACACCGCCGCGCGTGAAATTCTGCGTTTCGGATTCGGCCATCAGCTCCGATAGCCGATAATCTGTCTCGTCGATCTTGGCGTTGATCTCCTGAAGCTGCCGCTCGGCGGCTTCCTTTTGTTCTCGCAGCATCCTGAGCTGCTCGGCCAATTCAAACATCTTCTCGCCATCCGGCATCACGTTATCGGGCTTTCCGCTTTTTTCGTAATCCTGTGGTCGCACTGCTTCTTCACCTCCCATCAGAAAAGGGATTGAACCCATTTCTGTAATCGTCCACCAGCATCCGAGCCAAGTCGGCCTTATCCCGCAGCGCCCGGATGACCCGTACATCCACCGTTCCTTGGGCGGCTAAGTAGATGTAAGTGCAGTTCTCTTTCTGGCCGACCCTGTGGATGCGGGCTTTGGCTTGCTCAAAATTGGACATGGAATAGTCCAGGCTGTAAAAAACCATCGTGCTGGCGGCGGTGAGGGTCACGCCTAACCCAGCGGTCGCAATCTGCCCCAAAAAGACCTGCACCTGCGGGTCGTTCTGGAACGCCGATACCTGCAAATCCCGATCTTTCACGCCGCCCATGATCAGCGAATACCGGATTTCTTTCTTTTCGAGCATCCGGCAGATGGCGTTGATCTCCGGTATGAACCGCGCCATAATCACCAGCTTTTTGCCTTCCTGCAACACGTCATCGACGATATCCTCCAATGCCGCCTGCTTGGCGGTGCTGATCCGCTGGGGTGCGTTGCCCGCATCATCACCGAGAAAGCCACCCGTAAGCTGGGACAGCCGAAGGAGCCGGGTGAGAATATTCGTGACGGTAACTTCGCTCTGGCCGAGTTCCGCATAGCTGTCCTTGACTAAATCCTTGTAAATCTTCATGGCGGCGGGTTCCAGCTCGACCTTGCGCACGATGTCCGTGATTTCCGGCAAATCGAGGCATTCGGCTTTCGTCGCCCGAAAGGCGATGCTGTGGAGGCGACGCATCAGGTCCTGTTCCATCGACCGCTTGAGCACCGGCGTGTGATTGCCGTAGCCGACCATATCGAAGTACCGATTTCGGAACACATAGAAGCTCTGGCCGAAAACCATCGGATTGAGGAATTTGTACTGGCTATAAACGTCGATGGCCTTGTTCGTGATGACGGTCCCTGTGAGCAGCAACTTGTACCGCGCCCTTGCACCCAGCCGATGCAGGGCCTTGGACGCCGCGATGTTGTGTGTCTTGATCTTGTGACCCTCGTCCGCGATGATGAGGTCGGGATTCCATGCCTGCAGTTCCTTTTCCAGCCGCCATGCGCTCTCATAGTTGATAACCGCCACCTGCAGCGACGTGCCCCGCATATGCCGCAGGATGTCGGCCTTCTTCGCGCCTGCGCCGGTCAACACCGCCAGCGTGTAATCGAAAGCCGCGAACTTGGCGAATTCCTCATCCCAGACGCCCAGTATGGAAAGCGGAGCCACCACCAGAACCCTGCAGAGCCTGCCCGCCTGATAAAGGGCGCCCGTGACCGCGATGCTGGTGATTGTTTTGCCGGTTCCCATTTCCATGAGCAGCGCCGCGCCGGAGGAGGCCATCCCACTCGCCGGAACTAAGCCGAACTTGCCGCACACGAAGTTGAACGCCTCGATCTGATGTTTATACGGCGTGGCTCTGATCGGCATGGGTAGCTTCGGCGCTGGCTGCTCCATCCTGACTGTTCCTCCTTTCCGCTGGCGGCGATTTGCCAAGCAGCGCCAGCTTTCTTGCCAGCCGCCTTGACACCACGCTGATGGCGGTCAGGACGCCGATCAATTCCTCCGTCGTTTCCTCGCTTTGTGCCAAGGCGGCATGCGCGTTTTTCTTCATGGGTTTCACCTCCGATCCGGGGAAAACAAAAAGACCCCCTCACAATCCAAAGGAAAGTGAGGGGGCGAGTGGTCACCGGATTTTTAGTAAATCCCGCAGCTTGGACAGAATTTTTTCTTTTTGCTTGTGGATGCCTGTCTTTGACAGGCCGATTTCTTTGGCGACCATACGTTCGGATTTTTCCTGATAGAAAAGCGCGTCAATCAGGAACCGCTCATCGTCGGTCAGGTCCGAAAGCGCCTCCAGCAGCATGTCCAGCAGCAGCTTGTCCGCAACGATCTCATCTACCAGCGACGCTTCGTCGGGCAGCTCGAATCCATCGTCCGCGAGCGCGTCCAGCGACAGCTCGTTTTCAGCGCGAACCTGTCTGCGTTTACGCTCCCGCCATGCCGGGCGCTTGAAAGCGTAGTATACTTCCTCAGTGACCGGGATCCGTTTCCCGTTCAGCGTGATATAATACTCCTTGCTCATCCAGTCTCACCTCCTTCCGCGAAAGCTCGGGGAAAGGAAGGTGGGGAGGAGCGCGAGAGCGCTGCCGCCTAAATCCGGCAATGACTGACCATTTTCGCAACAAAAAAAGCGCGGGGCATGGCTGAACAGCCAAACCCCGCGCTTGCTGGTTTATTTTGCGACTTCGATATATTTTTTGTCGAACAAAAAGGCAATCCACGGCGCTACCTCCTGGGTACCGCCGTTAAAAGGGCGCACGGAATACACCCACCGTTTGCCTATTTTTGAAAAAAGAAAATGGCGGCTTTTTTGACTTTAAAGCCGTCGTTTTCTGTAATGATATTTGGGTAGTATATATTTCTACTCAAACACGGTTACAGGGAAAGGCGGCATTTTACTGCAAAAAGCAATGTAACGCAATTTTGCCGCCTCCTGTCTCTTCTTCGTTATTGAGTCAACGCTGTCAGCCATTGTGAAACAGGCTTGGCCAGCAACCGCGCGTTTAAGTAGGCCATTTCGAGCGTCAAGCATGTGTTGCCCAGGTAGTACCCGTCCATGATCGTCAATGTCATGGCAAGGTCGGGCTGCTGCATATCCGTCAGACAGATGGGCAACAAATACTGCACCTTGCCCTGATACCCCTGTGGGGATACGATGCTCGGTTCGACAACCGCCCTCCTTCGCGCAAGCTCAACAGCCGTTTCCAGCAATAACGGTAGGTTTTTAGCTGCGCGAAGCTCGTCGGGAATGCGTTCCAGATTCTCCGGATCACCCAAAATGTGGTCCACGTTAACTCGGATAGACCATTCGGGATTGTAGTTGACGCCATATTGCGCCATATAGTATGTAGTTTTTTGGGGAAGCGGTTCGATGTACTTCATACAAGGTGATACTTCATCGAAGAATCCCCGAAAATACCAGTCGAGTAAAGTGTCCTTTTTCTTATTGCGATCAAAACAGGCATAAATGGCTTTATAATGTCGCGTGAATAATCCGGTGTGAAAGCAAGAATACTCGTTGCGCATATAAAAGAATTGATCTCGCCGACTTGGGGCAGGTTCGTTGTTAAAATCGATGGCTTGTTTTCGGAAAACCGTGTGAATGTATCGCTCTAAAATAGGGGTGTCTGGATTCTTGGTTAAGTAGTTGGGATTCCGAAAGCGCCACGGCTCCGGCAGTGCTAACGCTGCTAATGCGTCGAGTTGTGCATACCAGCTTGGGACGTAAGCAAACGAAAACAGGTCTGGTATCAGCATCATTAGCGTTTCCTCCTTTTGCTTGTTGTTGAGACTCATTACGGCTTGTCTAGTATTCAATTGTGATCGTGCTCCTTTCAAAAAGTCGACATGTAAGGAATGTTCTGCAAACGCATCTTACGTGTAGGGACAAGTAGGCGCACGTTTTTACAATTTGTCAAGTCAATCTCTAAAAATCCAATATTTGAACTTTCTCTTTTTGTTTACTAGAACACATCTCAATGCCTCAAACCGGAAAACTGAGGCTGTCGAAAAAACAATAAAAAATTCGAATGATTATATCAACTCCTTCCATTTCTTGATTTCGTCAGCAAGTTTTAGTTGGAGTTTTATTTTCATGTCTAAGTCGATCTCTCTCCGGACGATACCGTTTTCATCTTTGATTTCATAAGCACATAAAGCATCTATGTAATGATCATAGTAACGCAGAACATCGTTTAACGCTTGATGATTGCCTTGAGTTGCTTTACAAATTAGGTCGTAATCTAATTTCATGAACTATTTCCTTTCTCGAAAGTATCTCGGATAGCCTTAAAAGCACGCTGCCGCAAGTTATATACCGTTCGAGGGGTAGCTCCGAGATGTGTCGCGATTTTTTCGTCTGTCCAGTGGTACCAAAAGTCCAGCATGAGCACCATACGCTGATTCTCTGGCAGCGATAATAGCGCTTGGTATAGCAGGTCGTTGAATATCACACAGGAGAACTTGTCCGCCCGAATCACAAGCTGCTCGGACGGATATGTATCCTCGTGGCTCTCTGTGTCAAATAAATATTGCATGCTCTCATTTACGACAGCCTCACGCTTCATTCGGTTTGCAAGTGCCCGCTTTTCGTTCCTGCTGGCATTGCGGAGCACGGTTTTGCAATATGAATCGAACATTGCGCAGAGCCTTTCCGCCTTATCGGAGGGATCCGGCATGTGAATTCCCCTCCTTTATGCGGTTTTGAGAAAGACCGGTTTTTGCTTTACCTCCTTATCTACTAGAACACATTTCGATATCCCAAATCGGAAAGGTATCGGTGATAAATTTGAGAATGCATAGTCCGATATATCTTGACAAAGTAAGGCGGCAGCCTGAATTTTTAAGCTGCCGCCAGTAAATTATTATATGGACAGACAGCAGAAACGAAATTTCTGTGTCCAAGCCGCCTTCGGCCATAGAATGGCTTTTACACATGGAGTATTGCAAATCGCGTATCCGTGTATTTACGGGAATAACAGTTCTAACAATCATGAACCTTTTTGCCGGTGTATGGAAAATTTCGTTTCCATACCATTGAGAAGCCGCTTTATGTTTTCACGATGCCGGACGACCAAAAAAACTGCGCTTGTGATGGCTATTAAAAGCTCCCATATCCCACCAAGGCCGAGTAGGCCGACCAAGAGCGGATAAGAAAAAACGCCAATAATAGCACTAAGCGAAACATACTTTGTTAGAAGCAAGAGAATGAGGAACATTCCCCATGCGGCCAACGCAATGCGCCAATCGATGAAAAATAGGATAGTTCCCATTGCCATAACACATTTTCCGCCTCGGAATCCATGGTTGATCGGAAAAGCATTGCCGATCATCACGCATAGGCCAGCAAATTCGCGGCCCAAAATTGCATAATCGCTGACATACCCAATTAAATAACCGCCGATGAGGACAGGAACTGCATTTTTCGAGATGTCAATCAGAACAACCAGCGGGACACCGACTTTCCCGAATACACGGTAAAAATTTGTAAGGCCCGGATTGCCGCTACCAAAATCGCGGATATCTTTTCGGTATATACATTTTGAGACAATGATTGAACCGTTAACTCCCCCGAGCAAATAGGCTGCTAATCCCGCTACAACGAATACAATCACTATCAAGTTTATCATCCTCCATGCCTGCCTGTGCCTATAGGGCGCGATCTTTCGAGTCAAGGAACAACCTTGCTTCTGAAATGGTCAAACCGTGCGGTTCATATCACTTTATTGCGGTTATCGCGCTTTTTCAGTAACAAGAAGTATATGAGTATAGAACCGACAGCAATCATCAATGATATGAACAGGGGTAAAATAAACTCTTTTGACAGCGGATTCATAGCGGCTTTTCCCATGAAAATGACGGGGAGCATACCTGGCGTCAATCCGATAATGGATAAAATCAAGAATTTGCCGTACTGCATGTTCAACGCGCCGAAAAACATGTTGGTTACTTCGGTAGGCGGGCCTGGAAGCAGGCGCATGATAAAACAGGCAAAGTTGCTGTTTTTATCTGCCGCATCCAGTACCCATTTTCCAGCCTTTCTTTTTTTGATTTCGTCCATGACGCGGAATTTCCCCATGTATTTACCCAAATAAAAACTTAAGGTTAAGTCAAGTATCAGTCCTATATAGGTAACCGCAATCGCAGGCCAGACAGGGAGCAGAAAGCCCGCGCCAATGTATAGGACGTAAATCGGAATGATCCATACGACTGTTTTTAGGCAGTAGAGTCCTATTATCACAATAATTACAGTAATCGTGGATCCTGATACAAAATTCCAAATGCCCTCCCAGGAATATCTCCCTCGATATCCAACATAAATGGCAACGTTTAAAGCCAAGATCAAAAGAATCAAGACAATGTTTCGAAGCAGTCGATAGTTTTTCATATTATCATCCATTACTCGCCGAAGCAGTAGTAAGCATGTTTCTTCCAGTACCGTTTGGGTTTGATAATTCAACCAATGCGGCCTATTCTTTTTCTGCGTTTAAAAAGAATCCCGAGAGTATTGGGTCCACAATGACTGGATACCGTGCATCCCGCAGGCGTTTCAATAATTTCATCAAAATGAGCATATCGAAGAATCGTATCTTTTACCCTTTCAATGGTCTGAGCTGAGCACATGGGATGCGTTATAAACACCCTGCTATAATCAATATTTTGTTTGACATACAATCTATCTCTTATGTACTGTTCAAGGCAATGATCAAAGCTCCCCTTGTATTTCTTACCGACAGTCATTTTTCCGTTGGTAACTTCAATGCAAGGCTTTATATTAAGTATTTTTGCGCCAAGCATTTCAAGTCCTGAGCAACGACCTCCCTTGTACAAGTAATCCATACGGTCGATAACAAAACTTGCATCTACTCTAGGGATAAGCTCCGAAAGGCTATGGCAGATATCCTCAACGCTGGCTCCAGCTTTTGCCATGCAGGCGGCTTCATAAACTATATGACCGCTCCCAGAAGAGAGGTTTTGAGAGTCGATCACATATATATTTTTGAAACTATCCGCAGCTAAGGTCGCATTTTGATAACAGGATGAAAAGCTCGAGCCAATGCATATATGAATTACCGCCTCATATTTCGGCGAAAGCCCGTCAAAAAAGCATTCATATTCATATGTATTTACAGCGGCGGTTTTGCAGGTTTTGCCCTCCACCTCCACATACCTAAATATTTCCGCAGGGGTAATGTCCACGCCATCATGAAATTCCTTGTCACCTATAAGCACAAGGAGAGGCATCAGTGTGATATTCAGGTCGCCTAATATTTCAGTAGATAGATCGCACGTACTGTCTGCGGTTATTTTGATCATGTTCTCACCTCATTGTATTATCTTTGATTGTCAGTCCTCGTGGCGTTTGCTTTCAGCTTACTCCAAGAATTTGAAGCACCTGCACAGCTAGAAACAAAACGCAAGCCGCACGGACAACTAGGGACAAGCTTAGTTCTTCTGCCGATGCCGGTTCTTCTTTCATCTGCCGCATAGCCTCGCGTGTGCGTTCAGACAACTCCTGCACTGCTTCCTTGTGGGAAAGCGCACCGTTTGGGTATTGCGGATCGCCTATGGACAGGAGCATCCTCCGTTTCCCTCCTGCCAAACGCCAAAGTCCTCGGGGGTACAGGTAAGTAATCACCATGGGAATCACGGGACATCCGCTGTATACCGCTGTAAAGAAAGCTCCCGTATGAAAATCGCGCAACTCTTCATGATGGCGGATTAGCAACCCTTCCGGATAGTAGTGCACCAAATCTCCCCGGTGAATGCCATGCTTGAGCTGTTTCTGAAACCACACCATTTCCTTCATATCCAAGGGTAGGGGCAACGCGCCGCACAGCTTTATAAGCCAGCCGACAAACGGAAGCTCCAGATTCCGACGCAGGCTGGTAAAATAGATGCGTCGGGGGAAAACCGCCAGCTTGACCATGGTACAATCCATCGGATGTATATGGTTCATGACCGTCACCGCTCCACCCTTGACTTTTTTGAAAGCCTCTTTTCCCCGTACTTTGAGGCCGAAACAAACCGTGTCGATGATGTATAGAAGCAATGCCAGTAAATTTGTGAAAGCTGAAAACAGCGTTTGCTTGATCGGCGTAATTTGTGAGTACGCAACAGAGACCTTCGCCGAGTCGGGATGGGTCATCCGGCGCAACGACGACTCTTCCGGCTTTTTGTAACCATTGGACCAATAGTCTGCAATGACATCCTTATACAGCACCTCCATTTCGGCGGCACAGCGACTGACCCGCATTTGATTCGCCCGCTGCGCATAGAGCCAGCCCGTTTCCTGTCTTTCCTGCGGATGCTCGATCCAGTAATCGATCCTTTCCGCCAGCGACCGCGCATCACCGGCACAAAATAGGCTGTTTGGATGCAATGCAAACAACTTCGTTGCGGAAAGTTCCGAATCGGATATGACCGGCACCAAGCCGCAGGCCATGGCCTCCATGCAGGAGATTCCCTCGATTTCCGCATCGGAAGCATGGATATACAAGTCACAGGCGTTGATCAGCCCGAGCAACTCCTCCTGCGAATAAAATCCAAACAGAGGCGCATTCGGCAGGCCTTTGCCCAGACGTTTATACTTCCTTTCCTTTGGCCCGCGGCCCGCAAAAACAAGTTGGATCCTGTCGGCATACTTACTGCTGCGGACCGCCTTGATGACGATGTCCTGTCTTTTTTCCGCAGATAGGCGGCCTATCACAAGCACGATGAATTTATTCTGAAGAGGTAGAGGACGCGAGACGGCTTGAGGCCTGAATTGTTCGCTTACACCGTTGGATATCACGCGGCACTGCGCATCATATCCGTGGCGGTGCAACTGCCCGGCAATCATTTCACTGGGGCAGTGGATATAGCGGAAACGGCTATAAAAACTGTGGTAGAAATATCGATAGAACGCATCATTGGCTCGTCTACTTTTCCCAAGTCCGAGGCTGTAAGTGATATTTTCGGGCTGTAGATGAAATGACGCCACTGTTGGAATCCGCATCTGCCGCGCAATCTCCTCACCCCTGCGACAGAACTGCGTAGGCAAATAAAAGTGAATGATATCCGCGCTGCTGAAAGCTTGAAAATACGCCTCATCGTTCGGACGCGCAAAACAAAACCCCTGTTTTTCAATCAACGGTTGAAAAATAGGAATCCGCATCTCTGCGACTGAAATCTTATCTTTCTCCACTATGCCACTTGCCAAAACTGTAACGGTATGTCCCCGTATTCGTAGCGCCTCCGCATATCTTTGAGCGGTTGCAGTTGTGCCATTATTTAGTTTATCAAACTGATCTATTACCAGAACGATTTTCATTATTGCAGTGCAACCTTTCAGGTGTTTGTCACAAATTTGCTTATGAATACTTCTCTCCTAGTACAAATTTTTTGAGTTTTTGTAATGCTTCATGATATTTCAAAGACCGCAAATTCGGAAAGGCATGAAAAATCCTCATGTTCTGGATTCGATTTAAGGAGAACAGATTCTTAATTCGCTCGTTATAGAACTCGCTTTCTTCGAAACGGTCTAATATCGCATCTTTTACTTCACCAGCGCGTTTTACGTTTTTACTTAAAAATTCATTAATTGCCACTTGTATATCTTTTAGTCGGCTATTCAGCCGCAGAAGGTGACGTACAGTGGTATATAAATCCCAAAGTATTAAGCTAAATAGAATCCCCGCCAATACAATTTGCAACCATTCGGGAGCTTGCGCAGTCAACACCACAACTTTCGGATGAAAAATCTTAATCAATATAACCGATAGGATACCGAAAACTACCGCCCCTAAAAGGCAAATGCGTCCGTTGAGATTGAAGCGACGATTTGAATAATCCCACCATTTTGCATCAAACAGCTTTTCGAGCAGAACGGCAGTAATGTATTCCACTGCGCAGGTTAAAAACATCCCCGCAAGAAACAAAACAACAACGTTCTCAGTCCTCTGATATAGCAAAAAGATACATGCCAAAGCGCCAAATCCATATACGGGGCAAATGGGGCCTTTGAGAAAGCCGCGGTTTATAAACCTCTTCTGGGTTACGGAGCAGATGGCAGACTCATATACCCACCCCATAAAGCTGTATGCCATAAACCATAAAAACCATTGAAAAACCACTATCATATCCATATCCCTTTTCGAACTTTAATGGACAACCGGGGATACTTGTCCAGTACCTCCGGTTGTCTAGAGAAGGGGATCATTTCGCTACGGAAGCAACCATATTGTTTGCTTCCTCCTGTACGACGGCACACCCCGAACAGGTGGCGCAACCGTGCGTTTCACTCCAAAGGCGGTCTGCGGTCTGCGCCCATTTTTCTGCCGTGGTCACGCATTTTGCACACAGGTTTTCTACATCCTCCGGCTCAGCATAATCCGTTGAAGTCGCACCGGATTTATTAACAATATCTGTCAGCCTGTCAGGGTTGTCAAGCAAGGGGCATGGCCTAAGCATATTTTCATTAAACGGCTGGTTTTTGTGATACTGCATGAACAAGGGAGATTGCAACGCCTCGAGAAGGGTTTTCTCACGGATATTGGAGTCTGAGTAATGGATGAACGCGCACGGTTCAATATCTCCCTTTGCATTGATATGCAAATATCTGCGTCCCCCTGCGATGCAACCACCAGCATACTCGCCGTCATTCCAAAAATCCATGGTAAACAGCGGTTTGGTCTGGCGGAACCCGCGGATCTGGCGATACATAAATTCGCGTTGTTCAGCGGTAGCGAGTAAATCAGTCGGAGAATCCGCGCCAACGGGCATGTATGTGAAAAGCCATGCGAATTTTGCTCCTTGGTCGATTAAAAAGTCGATGAATTCCTCACTACCAATCACTTCGGTGTTATATCGCGTATAGCAAAGAGACGCGCCAAAGATGAGTTTTTTACGCTTGAGAATTTTCATGGCGCGGATGACAGCCTGATATGTACCTTTGCCGCGGCGCGAGTCTGTAGCTTCCTCGAAGCCCTCTATGCTGATGGCAGGTGCGAAGTTCTTGACACGCAGCATCTCGTCGGCAAACGCTTCATCGATCAAGGTGCCGTTGGTGAACGCGCTGAACATACAGTCGCTGTGTTTTTCGCAAAGCCGGATGATATCCTTTTTTCGGACAAGGGGTTCGCCTCCAGAATACAGGTAAAAATATATCCCCATCTTTTTGCCCTGCTCAATGATGCCGTCCAGCTCTTCATAACTCATGGACAACTGTTTTCCATAGTCCGCCGCCCAGCAGCCCGTGCATTTCAGGTTACAGGCGGAGGTGGGATCCATCAAAATGGCCCATGGAATATTGCAATCACACTTTTCCCTGTTAGCCTCCTGCACCGGCCACCCGACAAAGTTTTCGTTCAGTATAAAATTATTGAAAAAAGCCTTTCGTACCCCTGGATCGATATCCGACCACATGCTCATGATCAATTTATACCAATTGTTATCTTTTTCCTCGATGACCTTGCGGACGGCTTTGAGTTGACCTTCCATTGTTTTTTTCCTGTCGAGCCGATCCATCCAATCCATGAGTTTCGGAATATTTTTTTCAGGACTGGAATTCAAGTATGCGTATGCCAATTTCAAACCTGCGGACCCAATCATTGTGTTCATAAAGCCATAACCTCCATTATTTTTTTCTATCATGGAGTTTACCATATGGCTTGCATACAGTAATTAGACAAAAACGGCGTTTGTCAGGTTTTTTGACAAACGCCGTTTTTGTCAATAGAGGGTCTTTTTATTTCGAGGTAAAATATGAAAAAGAATAGACAACACCTAACGAATTCTGAGTAAGGAGTTGAATGGCCGTGGACTTACAGCATCGATTGGTCAGGCAAGCCATCAATATTGCTGTCAGCAAAGCGATGGATGATATGAAAAGCGACGCAAAGCGCAGCATTAGGAATTTAATTGACTTGGGTCTGCTTTTTTCAAAAAGTGAAAATCAAAAGCAGTTTTTTGGTATTGCCCAAGAGGTGATCTCCAATCCAAAGAACGCCTATCATTCTTTGACCGCTAGGGTAATCGCTGATGTGAATAACGATACCATCAAAAAAGTCGGATTAAATTTGGGATACAGTTCACTCATTTACGGAGCGAATAAATTGCGGAAACGGCAAGAATTATTCGATGATCTTCTTCCATGGCTTCTGATCTTCGATATCTCCGATTTCAGTGCCGAGTCTTCTAACCAGATGCGCCGTTTCATAGCAGAAGGAAGGGAATTGGGCATTTATAGCTACATCGTGTGCCCACACAAAATAAAAGATATCATCACAATATGTGAGATCGCAAAATGTTTTGACGAGTGCCTGTTTGTACTGGCTGCATCCTCAGAGTTAATCTCAGAGCACTCTGCCGAGGTTATTGGCGATACACACAATATGATGGTTTCTGTAAAGGTGTCTGGTTCAAATTTATACAGCAAAAACAACGAGAAAGCCTTTCTTCTGTTAAAGCAAAACCGCTGTCTTTTCGGTTTCCATACTGGGTACAATGACGCGAATATGGAGCAAGTAACCACATTGGACTATATCCGCACCGCAATTCGTCATGGAAACATATTTGGCATTTACCTCCCTGAAGATGGTGTTTCCGATAGATGCAAGGAAAAAGTGTATCAATTCGCGTGTGATGTGCGGGGAACAAATGGACAACCTCTTATTGCGTTTGAATGGTTGCGTGATATGCGATATATCAGTGAAAAAATCTTAACCGGTGATGGATACCTGAAGGTTAATTTAACTGAAATTGCTTATGACGAATATAAAAAAGCAAAAGATGCACTCACAAATTCACTTCTGGAAACATTGAAAGCGCTGGAGCGTTTACGGCCCTGTACGAGCACCCAACTTTGAAAAGGGAGTTTCGCAAAATGTTGAAAACAAAGGATGTTTTGAAGGATCAGAATACGTGTGGAAAACCCACTGAAAATATTTGGAACATGGCAAATATTCTAACGCTTTTTCGGGTTGCATTAGTCCCTGTATTTGTCATGGTCTATAAGAGCGGATATTACATAGTCGCCCTTGCGGTATTTCTTATAGCCAGCCTGACAGACTGGCTGGATGGACGAATTGCGAGAAAACATAATACGATTACCAAGTTTGGGATAATAATGGACCCTCTTGCAGATAAACTTCTTTGTATATCGGCACTTGCCTGTCTCGCGTCGTCGGGAAATGCAAATTGGCTGCCTGTTACCTTTATTACTATAAAGGAAGTCTTATTAATGATAGGTAGCACCGGGTTAATAAAAAGGGGAGTTGTGCTTCAAAGTCAGATGATTGGCAAGATTGCCCAGTGGCTAATGATTATTGCGATAAGCCTGGGTTTCTTCCATAATTCATTCGAAAATTGGATTATACCTTTGGATGCGATACTGCTCTGGATTGCTGTAATCGTAACGTTGGCTGCGCTAATTTTTTATATTGGCGGTATTGCTAAGATAAAGAAGGACAAAACGATAAAATACCAAGAAACATAACCGCAGAATGTGCTCTACAGATCATAATTTAGGGGGAACATGTTAAAATGAAAAAATTCACTTCAGAATCAGTTGCACAGGGGCATCCGGATAAGATATGCGATCAAATTGCCGACTCAATTTTGGATGCGTTGCTAGCGCAGGATGCTCATGCACGTTGTGCCTGTGAAGTTACCGTACAGCCTGCTGGCGTCCAGATTATGGGCGAAATAACAAGCAAGGTTGTTGTTGATTACAATACAATTGCGCGTTCGTGTATTGAAGACATCGGGTATAATAATACGAAATTTGGCTTTGATGCTGCAAGTTGCAACATTCAATGCGCGGTTCACCAACAATCCCCGGATATTGCGATGGGTGTTAGCCAGTGCGGGGAAGAAGGCCTGTCCTCTAATGAGCTTGGCGCGGGAGATCAGGGGCTTATGTTTGGATATGCTTGCGATGAAACGCCGGAACTGATGCCTGCGCCGATTATGATGGCTCATATACTTACTAAGCGTCTAACCGAACTGCGGAAGAACGGAGGGCTCCCCGGTTTGAGACCCGATGGGAAGGCGCAGGTTACCATGGAGTATCAGGACGGACACCCTAAACGGATTGATTCCGTGGTTGTCAGCGCACAACACGATGAGGAGCTCTCGATAAAAGAACTTCGTGATCAGGTAAAAAAACTAGTGATTCGTGAGAGCCTTCCCTTGGAATGGATGGATCAAGAAACGAGAGTGTATATCAACCCCACCGGGCGGTTTGTTTTAGGCGGCCCCGTTGCTGATACGGGCTTAACCGGCCGAAAAATCATAGTGGATACATACGGGGGATGTGCCCGTCATGGCGGCGGAGCATTTTCCGGGAAGGACCCCACAAAGGTGGACCGCACAGCGGCTTATATGGCCCGGTATATGGCCAAGAATATCGTGGCTGCGGGGCTTGCGAGGAAATGTGAGATCAGCCTTGCTTATGTGATTGGTGTTGCGCATCCGGTTTCCGTGTCCGTGGATACATTTGGTACGGGAGCGTTGGATGACGAAAAGCTGGTGAAAATCCTGTTAAGTCATTTTGATCTGCGGGTAGGTGCGATGATCGAAAAGCTGAATCTGTTAAGGCCGATCTATGCCCCTGTTTCGGTATACGGACATTTCGGGAGATCGGAGCTCAATCTCCCTTGGGAAGCTCTCGACGCTGTAGGGACTTTACAGAATTACCTATAACCATAAATGAGGAGCTCATCAGGTCCGATTGATGAACGATTGACAAGCCGGGGAGTGAGTTGTGTTGTATGAAATCAAGAACCGTGTTTGCGCAAGCCAAACAGCAAGTAACGGGAAAATGAAAGTGACAGGAGCTTTGGATATTATTCAGGACTGCTCACTGTTATGGTTAGAGACGGAGTCTTCATTACGCGATTATTTTGCCAACAATAATCTTGGGATGGTTATATTGTCAAGGCAGGTGAATATTGTGCGGTTGCCTATATATGGCGAAGAAATAACCGTGCAGACAAGCATCTTTGATTGTAATAGTTTTTTTGGATACCGGAACACTGCTTTGTATGGTGAAGACGGCTTACCTTGCCTGCTAACATGGGGGCTTGGCACTTTTGTCAACATGGCTACAAAAAAAATAATGCGGATGCCTCAGAGCGAAATTGACAAAGTCAATATAGATCAAAGAGTTGAGATGGAGTATCTAGATAAAAAGATCATTGTTCCAGATATCATAGGTCGCCGCGCAGGGGTTGTTGAGGTCAAACGTAGCGATATTGATCTATATCTCCATATGAACAATGTGAAATATATCGAAACTGCTCTGAATCTTTTGCCAGAAGGCTTTGACATTAAAAGATTAAGAATCGAATATAAGAAGTCCGCAAAGTTGGGAGACCTGCTGTATCCTCAAATTATTGAAGTATCTCCAACATATTGGTACATTCTTTTACTCGATACGCAGGATACTCCGTTTGCAATCCTCGAATTTTTGAGGGAATAATATTCTGTTGGTTGTGGTTGGCCGTTCTTCAATGGGCAGGCGGTTTGTAATGGGAAGAGAGGAATCATGGAAATAGAAAACAAAAAGAAATTTATAGTTAATAGTATCTTTTTCGTGCTGATATTTGCCATGGTCTATGTCGTTATAAAATACGCGCTCGGCTTGATAGCACCGTTTTTAATCGGGTTTTTCGTGGCTTTTCTGTTAAAGGGGATCATCAATTTCATCTCTGTAAAACTGCGCGTACCCAGGAAAGTCGTTGCAGTTTTCTTTGTTGTGTTGTTTTATACTGCGGCCGGGCTTTTGTTATCTTATTTTGGGGCTAGGGTTTTTACCGAGCTAAAGGATATGGTCGTCAAGCTTCCCCAAATGTATTCGACCGATATTGAACCCATAATCATTAGACTCTTTGATAATATACAGGGAGTCATCGCTGGATTTGATCCCTTATTGGTTGAGCCCATTGAAAAGATGTCCGCTTCCTTAACCCAATCTTTGAGCTCAGTTATTTCTGGCATTTCCTCGAATGTGATCGGGGTTATAACATCCGCGGTTTCCTTTGTGCCCGGACTAATCCTTTCGATCATCTTAACGATCATATCATCGGTGTTTATTGCTCTGGACTATAACTGGATTACCAGCGCTGTTTTAAGTTTATTTCCGCCCAAAGTAAGGAATCTCCTGATTGAGATCAAAGGTTTTTCCACGGGCATCGGTTTTAAGTATATAAAGGCTTATGCCACCTTGATTCTCGTCACATTTATTGAGCTTGCCGTTGGCCTTTCAATTTTAAGAGTGGACAAGGCCATCCACATTGCTGCCCTGATTGCCGTTATAGATATAATGCCTGTGTTCGGTACAGGTACTGTTGTCATTCCTTGGAGCATCATTGAACTTGTAAAAGGGAATACGCTGTTTGCCATTGGGCTTGCGATACTCTATATTATCATAACTGTTGTCCACAATATATTGGAGCCAAAACTGGTGGGAAAACAAATTGGATTGCACCCGCTGATCATGCTAATTTGCATGTATGTTGGAGTAAAAGTCTTTGGGTTTATCGGCCTCTTTATCTTGCCTATCATTGCAGCAATCATGAAGTATCTATACGATAACGATAAAATACATTTTTTCAGGCAATAGGTGCTTCAAGGAGGTTATAGCTATATGTATAATGATATATTGAAAATCGGTTCCTTATCAATACACGGCTATGGGTTAATGATCGGGATAGGAGTCATAGTAGCCTTAGTAGTAGCAGCTAAACGAGCAAAAAAAAGTGGCCTAGATACAGATTTCGTGTATGGTCTAGGACTTGTAACGCTTGTGTTCGGATTTATTGGCGCAAAATTATTATATTGTATAGTGGAGATAGAGCCTTTTCTTAACGAGCCGATGCGTGTTCTGTCCGGAAGTGGTTTTGTGCTATACGGTGGTATAATTGGCGGTATATTGACGGCAATGATATATTGCAAACATAAAAAAGTTGACTTTTTTGCATATTTTGATTTGGCTGCGCCTTCCGTAGCACTCGCACAGGGGTTTGGGCGAATTGGGTGCTTTCTTGCTGGCTGCTGTTATGGACGAGAGACAGATTCGGCCATTGGCGTTATGTTTCACAATTCATCTATTGCGCCCAATGGAGTAAAGCTTATCCCCACTCAATTGTTCTCAAGCGCGGGGGATTTCTTAATTGCTATCGTGTTGCTATTATATGCGCGGAAAGACCCAAAAACGGGTAAGGTCGGCGCTTTATATCTCGTTTTTTATAGCATGGGGAGATTCATCATAGAATTCTTCAGGAGCGATTACAGAGGCAATGTCGGGGTCTTGTCAACATCCCAGTTTATCTCTCTAATTATCTTGGCCATTGGTGCGGCAATGTTCTTTATAAAAGAACTGCTATGGGATAAAAAGGAGTAAGGCGTTCTTTATTTTATAGATAGAACGCACTTCGGAACAAAAAAGCATGGAAAGATAAACAATACTTTCTTTTCATTTTCCCAGATTAATTTCACGCATGTTTTTTATTGCCAAGACAAAGAGCGACCGAATGGTCCGAAGTAAAAAAGCTCTCGTTTCATCATCAATTCCCCGTATCGCACCAAGCGCGGCGACAGCCCTTTTCGGCCAATCTCCGGTTAGATCATAAAATGTGGTCGCCTCGGTCGCCTGAAGAACATGAAAAAGGGTGTTTATGAACAATTCCCTTTTGGGGTCATCATACAGATTCACCCACTGATTCAGGGTACCGTTCATATATGTTGCGCTTTTTGTAATGGATGGCAAATACTGAAAATCACCACCGTCAAGCAACCATGAGAAAGGATCATGTTGCATAAACCAGATACGGTTGCTTCTCACCACGGAATACTGTTCTTGGTGGTGTAAAAGCATTCCGATTATTGATGACTGCGGCAGTGTTTTTTCGATCAAATCTTTTATCATCAAATAGTCATTGCTTTGAAAAACTTCGTCTCTGAACCCGGGGCCATCATGGCTGTATATCCGCTCAATTCTGTGTTGAACGGATAACTGGCAATGAATCGAAGAATAAACCGCAATATTTCCTCCCTTGGAATGCCCTCCAACTCTTAACCTCCCAGAAACTCTTTTGGCAACGGTGTTCAAGTAATCGACGCCTTCTTTTTGCGATGGAACCGGGCTGATAAACGCCATGTTGAAATCCTCTTTCCACCCGATAAAGGTTGAATCAGTCCCACGAAAAGCGATGTATGCGGTATCATCATTTAGCAAAAACGTAATGGCGGAAAACTGCTTCTCCGTCTTGTCATCCAACTGATTTATATAAAAAGCCAGCTTTACGTCGCAAAATCTTGGGCTATTTACAAACGCAAAAAACAACTGCTGATTGCTTTTACTTTCACGAACATCCTGAAATAGCATATCCAGACTCTCCATCGCGGCAATCTCCCGGATGGGCGTCGCCGACGTCGTATCCGATAGACTTGGTACGATGCCATCATATTTTAAGTACGCCAATTGGGATAACACCAGACTATCCACCGGACCGAATTTCCTAGTTTTAAAGGAACGCTCTTCATCCATAACATAATCAATCATATTCTTCATCGTTATGCCCTGCCTTCTGTAACGAGTTATCTATGCACTTTATTCAAGTTCATTTTGTAGGCTCGTCTTTTTCTCGACCGTGGCTTTCCAGTTCGCTAAGCACACTTCCGTCAAATAAGCCGCGGATTCTCGCGATATACTCAGCGGGATCCTCCTTCATGCCATTATTTGACCAGCGGACAATAAATGCGACGAAAGCTGTGGCAAAAAAGGAAACAATAAAATCCCACTTCTCCTGATCGTATTCCGCATCAAGCATGTTTTCAATGACCGATATCGTAACCGCGCTGATATAGTGGTTGAGATATTCGGGAAAGGAATTCTGTCCTGCCGTGTTGAGCGCGTTTTTATAGAACGCTTTATTCTGCCGCATATAATAGCACAAATCTATTAATCCGTCTGTCCAGTGTTCTAGTGTTTCATAAGGAGCCATGAACCGAGCGGTTTCTGTATAATAAACCCAATTCATCAGGTCATACTTGTCCTTAAAATGGTAGTAAAAGGATTGCCTTGTCAATCCGCAACCGCTCACAATATCATCTACCCGGATTTTATTGAAGGCCTTTTCCACCATCAGCTTTTTTAGGCAATCGGCCAACGCTTGTTTCGTAATATTCGAATCCGGCATGATATCCCCTCCTTTTCAAAATGTATACCCTTCCTATATAATTTGTCAGGGTGATAATCGGAGGTGTGTTCCACAATTCCTGATACGCTGCTTGGTGTGTATCAAGTCTTCATATCGTGCCAACACCTCAGCGATGACCTCCTCCCAAGGTTTTGGTATTGTTGCCCGCGCTGCCATGCCGATCTCACTAAGTCTCTCAGGATGATCCAGTGCCCAGGCGATCCGCGCCGCCAGATCAAAGGTGGTATCGTCAGCCAGAAGGCCGTTCTCACCATCCCGCACCACTTCGGCGGCACTGGAACCGCGCACCAGCAGGGAAGGGGTTCCCAACGCCGCCGCTTCGCGTACTACCATCGGCGCGTTGTCATATAGCGATGGAAAAACAAAAAGGTCTGCACGCGTATATAGACCATCCAATAATCTTGTGTCGTCTATATGTCCAGTGTAGGTTATGACGCCATCCAACCCCATTGATGTCGAAAGCGCAAGTATCTCCGCCTCATGTGGACCCTGTCCCGCCATAATCAATCGGATATCCCTATTTTGAAGGACAAGTGTTTTGACAGTGTCCAGTATCCGGCGCACGTTCTTTTTCCAGTTCATCTGGCCGACATAAAGCAAGAGCGGTTTCTGGCCGAGGCCAAAGCGGTCTTCCACCATCTGTGCTGCCTGAATATCCGGCTCTTTACGATCGGTGCCGTTCTCAACGACTTCTACAATTCCCTTGAAACCATACCCTCGCAGAACTTCGGCGGTTGAATTGCTGACCGCCCACACTTGATCACATTTTGTCAAGGAATCGATTACAAACCGGTTTCCGATTTTAGATAGCGCGTGACTGCGTGTAACCTGATAAAAATCATCGTAGTATTTCGAATGAAATGTACCTACTAACGGTATATCTTGATGCCGTGATATGCGATACGCTTCACGCCCAGTAATAAATGGGCTATGCATATGCGCGATGTCCAGCTTAACATTGGCCATGCGGCGCAGGTAATGACTGTCCAGCACAGGCATGCCTATGTTGTATTGCGGTGATGCCGGTAACGGTCTGCCGCCGAAGTCTATAATTTCGTAGGGCAGCCCGCCCCGGTATAAGCCGGTCTGCTGCGGTGTAATCACATAACACGCATCACATAATTGTCCCATTGCCTGAGCATAGTTGCTAACCACTCGCCCGACGCCATCCACCACCGGCAACAAAGTATCAGTAAACTGACCTACCAACACCCGACATCGACCTCCTTCCACTGCTTATTTTTCATGAAGCGGAGCTGTTGCTCCCGTCAACACCCTATCCCAACATGGTCGTAGATTGAATCTATAATATCGTTTCGGGATGATCCGCGGCGGCGACTTTTAGTTTTTGTTTTTTCAAAACAAAGATGTTAATAAACATCTGCTGCGCGATTTGATAAACATTCCCGATAATCCAGTAAAGACCCAATCCGGCGGGAACCGTGAAAGCAATGACTCCGCTCATGATGGGTGAAATCATGGCCATGTTGTTTTGCATGGATGCCTGAGCTTGGGTTTCATCTGTTTTTGATGCGCCTTTCATGGAATATCTTACTGAAAAGTAAGAGGTAAGTGCAGAAAGCACAGGAATCAATAGCAGAAGATATGTACTTACGTCCGCACCACCATTGAGATAATGACTGGGGTTCCATGTAGGCACTGTTCCAAGATTGATTCCCAAAAAATTCATATTTAGCAAATCCGCCGGTTTTAGTAAATCAGATACTGCCTGAAGCTGTTCTGAATGGTTGCTAAAATAGGTAATAATACTCAGGTCTTTCATATTCGCAAGCTTTTCAGTTCCCTCTGGTATCAAAGTATAAAGCTGAGTGATAACTTCGGTGGATTTCCCAACCATGTATTTCAAAGGTTGAGAAATAGCATAGTATAGTGAAAATAAAATCGGCATCTGTACCAATAGGGGAAGGCAGCCGCCGGTCGGATTTACCTTGTTTTCCTGATAGAACTTCATGATCTCCGCACTTTGCTTTTCCTTGTCGTCTTTATATTTTTTCTGGATTTCCTGCATCCGAGGCTGAAGATCGCTCATTTTTGAGGTCGATTGTGCCTGTTTTATAGTCAGAGGAAGCAGCAGAGTCTTCATTCCCACTGTAAAAAGAATGATTGCGATCCCATAGTTTTGAAACGCGATGTTGTCATATATAAATTTCAAGACGGCTCCCATGGGGATAGCGATGAAATCAAGCATATTCTTACAATCCTCCCTCAAAAGGGTATATTAAAAGCACAATAGACTTTGAAGCCTGCGCACGCTTTTTCTTTCTCCCAAACGACAGATTTCTATAAAAGCGCAATACTTATCTATAACCGCTACAATGTAAGCCTCTTTATACTTAGGCAACGTAATTGTTAGCGGCCACATATGTTTCAAAATGATATCCCGCTCCAACGCATTTAGGCAAAATGCCTTCTTCGCGTTTTGTAGAGCGCTGCGTGGATGATTTAGCCCGTGTAGGCCTTTATGTGATCCTTTTATGTGCCAGTCATACAGGAAAAAATCGTGAAGAAGCCCGCCTCTGGCCGCACAACGATAATTAAGGTTTATCTGTTTGCAAACCAAATAACTGCAGTACGACACATAAAGGCTGTGTTCCAGACAATCAACGTCGCAGTGTTGAATATAGTTTTTCATGGATCTGACCGATGGGTGATTTATCAGATCGCTTATGCTATCCAGAAAGTCTATGTCAGCGGAGGAGTCCGGCTGTCGTCTTAGCATGGAGTTGATTCTATCAATCATAGTTCTTACCTCGTTCCCTGTATTTTTAGTGGCGCGACCGAAACATGGAGAGTATAAGCCCCAGAACAATCACGACGGCCAATGCCAAGCCCACTTTCAATACGACAATATTAAAAAGGTACATCTCACCGCTTGTATCCGCGCTAAGGCCAGAACTTATCAGGACTCCGGCGACGATAATGCTTACGGCAAGCAATATCACGCTGAAAGACATCCTGTTGAAAATCCGTTCCAATCGTTTTTGAAATGTGTCCAGTTCTTTCATTTCAAATTTAACGGCAAAGTCCTCATCTTCCGCATTGCGTAAAAGATTACGCATGGCGGATGGGAATTCAGTGAGCAGCTCCCGGTAATTTAACAGGCTCTTTTTTATCCGGTGCCGGGCCTTGTCAATCGAAAACGACTGATAAATCAGCTTTTTAGCGATTGGCTCCGCGACGACAAGAGCGTTTAACTCCGGTGCCAGTTTTTCCAATAGCGATTGGAGAGTTCCCAGCGTTTTGGCTAACAAAGTGAATTCACGGGGTATTCTCACATGGTTCAAATATGCGGTATGAAGTGTCTCATGAAGCAATTCGTCAAGCTTTATCTCGTTCATAGGCATGGTCAGGTATTTTTCGATGATTACATCTATATCTTTTTCAAATCTTTTAACATTACCCCGGGGAGCCATGGCGTCCATGTCAAGAATGGAACTGACCACCATGCCGCTGTCTTTGGTGGCAACCCCTATAAAAAAATCAGAGATCATATTTTTACGGGATTCGTTCAAGTATCCTACCATCCCAAAATCAAGAAACAGGATCGTGCCGTCTGGCAGAACCTGAATATTGCCCGGATGCGGATCCGCATGAAAAAAACCGTCTCGGAGCACCTGATTGCATATGGACGTAGCAAGCCTTTCAGCGGCCTTTCTTCGGTCAATACCCGCCAGATCCAAGGCTTCCAAATCGCTGATCTTAATGCCTTTAAAATACTCCATGGTAAGAACGCGTTTTGTCGTGTAAATCCATTTTATCTTTGGGACCGTGACGCCTTCGTCTTCGCGGAAATTGCGCAAGAAGGTATCCGCGTTTTCTCCCTCTTTCATAAAATCCATTTCATTTTGGATCGTCTTTTGAAAATCATCCACCATGCCGCTAAAATCATAGAGTTCCCCGTATTTTGTGTGATGGTCGAAAAAATGTGCCATCTCACTTAGAATATCGAGATCCAGACCAATGACTTTTTCAATACCTGGCCTTTGGACTTTTACGGCGACTTCTTTCCCCGAGATCAGTCTTGCATGATGGACTTGGGCTATGGACGCCGCGGCCAAAGGTTCTTCGTCAAATTCTTGATAGATATTTTCCAGACTGTCATTGAATTCAACTTCAATGAGCGCCTTTACGTCGGCAAAGGGGAAGGGCTGCACCGAATCCTGCAGTTTTTTAAGCTCTTCAATTACATCTGGCGGCAACATGTCCTGTCTTATACTTAATAGCTGTCCCAGTTTAACAAATGTCGGTCCCAATTCTTCAAAAGTCAGTCTCAGCCGTTTTCCTGTTGAACCGCGAGCATTGTCAGGCGCGGTATCTGCATCCGAAATCTTATCTTTTCGCCGCAAAGTATAACGAAGCCCAAGCTGCCCCAGCAACAGGCCAAAACCGTACTTTGCAAAAACGGTAATGATCTCCCTGTATCTTCTGACACGATTATGCTTGTAATCCATCCTATCAATCCTATCCTGCAATCCTGCAACATCGCCAAACCATCTGTTTAATCCGTAGGAATGGATGAAGCAGGACCTTTTTGGTCAACCCCAGAGGGAGAAGGATGCGTCAAGAACATCGCATCATATAGTTAAAGCGCCTTTCATTGATCCGCATCCTTTCTCAAGCCTGTGGGTTTTGCGGCAATATAATCGCTTACTCTGTATCCTCGTTTTTAAGATATCCATGTTCCCGGAGGGTCTGCTGAACCTGTTCCCTTACGATTTCCGCGATTTCATCCTTTGTCACAATATCTTCCTTTTTTGCTACATTCGCAAAGTCCAAAGCCTTTGCGACCTCGTTTTGGATCAACTTTTTCAATTCCTCCCGTTGCTCTTCGCCTCGCTGTACAAGTTCGGACGCAAATTGACGGGCGTCTTTTTTCGATACCTCGCCTTTGCCGACCAGTTCCTCCACAAACTCTTCTACTTTTTCCCGTGAATACAGCAGAAGTCCCAGCCCCAGGTTGATTGACTTTTCAAATGCGTTTGACATGATACACACTCCTTTTTAATTTATTAAGCTTTCCGCCAGATTTAAGGATTCGAAGGAAACATCATTGTCGGAGCTCAGCATGAGTTGAATTGAAGTTCCATAAAAAGCACCAAGGATCAGCTTCGCAACGTTTCGAGGAGAATAATCCGACTTCCGATTGTCATTATCCGTATTCAAGGTCAGGTTTTTCTCAATAATCTCCGCCAGCCTCTCAAACAGGCTGTTTACTTTTTCTCGGAAGGACGGTACCCATAGCGCCTGTGCAGTAAAATCGATAAACAGCTTGAATAGATTGGGATTGTCTTTGAGTAATTCTTTGAAAAAAGCCATAAGCGCAGCGAATTTTTGCTTCCTACCCGTAGCTGATTCCAGCTTCCGCTCAATTTCACTTAAATACTGGTAAATCATCATATTGATGACCTCAAGAAACAGATTTTCTTTGCTTTTGTAGTAGTAGGTTACCTGGCCCAGCGCGACCCCGGCTTCATCAGCTATGTTCCGCATTGTCACAGCGGCATAACCCCTTGTGGAAAGGCATTCGAATGCCGTATTTAAAATTTTTTCGGATGGCCCTGTTTTGTCGGTCTTTCGCTGCATGATGCACCTCCGCATTTTTTAGTTCGTACGTACGTACTAAACTATAACAGAACTTGCTGCCTTTGTCAACCCCATCGGATTCATTGCTTACAAAAACATCCGCAGTGATAGCTAAGTAGTCAACTGCGGATGCTTCTATATAGTACGCCTTTCCCATTTGTAGGGGTGCAATTCAGAAAGGGCAATAAATCATTGATTGTTCCCGTCGAGCCTTATGCCAGCCATGTGGGGTACAGCCATCAGTCGAGTAGAATGGGGACGCCGATATAAAAGAGTTTTATTTTATATTTGCTGTAAATGGAAGCGTCGGCCTCATACAACACTGGTTGAAAAACGGGTTGAACCAGTCCACCACGGAAATAGCGCAGATCATAATGGTCACCTATTCTTAAATTTTTTAATTTAAGGCAACCCATGAAAAGTACGGAAATAAAAAGACCGGCTGCCGAAATGTCCAATCGCAAAGGAGGCGGGACTATTCAGCAGCCGGAATTGTGCATCGTGAACAATATAGTGGTGTATACTTTAACGATGAAAGGGAGTAGCATCATTGTGCCTATCCTGCTTCAATTAGCCGAATGGGGCACTTATTAAGTGCAAGAAAATTCGGACAGTAAAACTTTTTGCAATGAATGTCAATCTATAACATAATACGCTTGAGAGACCCGAACGCATTATGCCAAAAAAACAAGGAATATAGTAAACTGTGTGCAGACGGCTATTATATTCCAATGTTTCTACTCTACGTATCTTTATTGCCAATAAGCTTACATACCGGTGAACATATATTACCGCCTGTATATTTGCAAAATGAGCACCATATCCGGGTTCCAGCCATGTAAGGAGATTTACGGTTTAAACATTTTTGGGGCAAACCTTTAGGTGGAGTAGTGTACTTCATATCAAGACCTCCTTTTATTTTTTATGAGGTCATTATATAATTAGTTTGTGCCCTCAGTGTGCCCTAAAGCCGCGAAATAAAAGAAATTGAATATTTGAGCGCCATACAAAATCCAATCCAGAGCCGTGAAGGGTCGAAGCCCTCAATACTCCCATATAATAAAAAACCCGCAAGATGAGCTTTTAAAGCGCCATCCTGCGGGTTTCTCATCCATTATCAAATTCTGCTTTCATCGAAGGCTATTCTGCAACGGCTTTTTCCACAAAGCCTTTTGAAAAAAACTTAAAAGAATTTTTCGTACAGTGTGGGTGTGCACCTTTTCACGATACCTCCGAACCTTTTCACGAACCCCTAAACCTTTTCACGTTTCCTTTACCTTTTCACGAAAGGTAGGGAAGTGAAGCACCGGCGGGTGCATCTTTTCACGATATAGGTTCAAAAAAGCAAAAAAGCCGCCTCGATAGGCGGCATGTTTTTGCCCTTAAAATGCGGAAAAGCCCAGTAATACTGGACTTTTCCGTCAGTCAACATTGTATCAATATTGACGTTTGTTTTTGGCGGAGAAGGAGGGATTCGAACCCTCGCGCCAGTCACCCCAGCCTACTCCCTTAGCAGGGGAGCCCCTTACAGCCTCTTGGGTACTTCTCCACACCGTATTCGGTTGGGCCGCCCTTCGCCGCTAGCTGGCGGAGAGAGAGGGATTCGAACCCCCGGTGCCTTACGGCATCACCGGTTTTCAAGACCGGCTCCTTAAACCACTCAGACATCTCTCCCTGTCTATCGTGCGTGGATATTATAGCAATATGGCCGCCAAATGTCAAGGCGTGATCCATGCGCCGGGCTACCCGCCGGTGAGGACTATCGTCTATTGCGGCGGGTGCCGCGGGCCATGAGGAATAGCCGCAGGAAGCTTACGAGGGCGCTCAGGGCAGCCACCACATAGGTCATGGCCGCGGCGCGCAGCACCTTGCGGGCGCCGGGCACTTCGTCGTAGGCCAGATAACCGCCTTCCTCCAGCATCACGAGGGCGCGGCGGGAGGCGTTGAGCTCCACGGGCAGGGTGATGAACTGGAAAAGCAGGATGCCCAGGAACAGCCATACGCCCAACATCGCCAGATTGAAGGAGCCCATCATCACGCCGATGAGGGTGATCCAGGGGGCTGCGCCAGAGCCAAAGGAGGCCACAGGCAGCACGGCGTTGCGAAGCTTAATGGGCAAATAGCCCTCCTCATGCTGCATTACATGGCCGATCTCGTGTGCGGCCACGGCCAGGGCGGCAATAGAACTTTGGCCATATACGCTCTCTGAGAGCCCCACGGTGTTGTTGCGGGGATCGAAATGATCCGTAAGGCTGCCGGATACCTGCGTTACCCTAACGTTGCTGCCCGCGCGCGAAAGCAGGCGGGCTGCAGCCTCATAGGCTGTTAGGCGGGCGGCGGCGGGTATCTTGGCATATTGATTGAAGGTGCTCTTGACCCGCGCCTGGGCGATCAGCCCCAGCACAAAAACGGCCAGCACCGCGAATATAAGCGGGTCTGAACCATAACCGTAGCCATAACCGTAACCGAACATAGTCTTCTCCTTTTATGATACGCTCTGCTCATCCACGGGTTTGGCCACCACGATCACCCGCTCGTTGCTGGTGCCTTGAGAGCTATTCCACTCACCGTGGCAGGTGATGAGGGTCATGCGGGTGTCGCCGCTTTGCTCCATCACCCAGGCGGGCCAATCGTCGATGGTAAAAACATCCACGCTCGCCACGGCGAAATACGTAACGCTGCCGTCGTCATAGGTGACGGCCATCTTTTCGCCCGGGGCCATATCGCTGAGCACGGAGAACACGCCCGCCACCTTTTTCCAACGGATGTGGCCGTTGATGATGGCATTGCCCGGCTCGCCCGGCGAGGGGCCTTCCTCCAGCCAAGCCGCCACCTTTTCGGAATCGATGGTGCCCATGATCTTGACAGGCTCCCCATTTTCATCCAGGATAGGATTGCCCTTTTTGTCCACATCATTCACGATGCCCACCGGCTCGATGGGGCAGGAGATCGCCCGCTCCGTGAAGTGCAGCGTCACGGGGATCTTTTTCACATAGGGCGTGGGCGAGGGCGTGGTTACAGCGGCGGCCGCCGTGGGGCCGGGGGAGGCCGGCGCAACCGTAGGCGTCGGCGGGGCTACATAGGCGTCCGGGATGAACACATACTGGCGTACCAGCAGCCAAACGCCGGCAGCGAACAGCACGACGCTGGCCGCCAGCAAGAGCCTGTTGAGCAGAAGGCTTTTGCGGGCTTTGGCGCTCTTTTGCGCGGCCTGCTGTTGCTCATTCATATTATTATCCATACGTTCGTTTTCCATAGGGGGATTATATCATCCGCCCCCAGCCGAAACAAGGCGATATCCGTTAACAATTTCGCAGTGATGTGATATAATTGGAAAAATCGCGGGCACCTATGCCACAATAACCGATGGAGCGTAATGATATGGACAATAAGACCGCTTTGGCCGCCGCCCTGGCCGTAAAAACCGGCCTCGAGGCCGCCGAGCTGGCCCAATGGATTGAAACCCCGCCGGACCCGGCCCTGGGGGATTATGCTTTCCCCTGCTTCCGCCTGGCAAAGGCCCTGCGCAAGGCCCCGGCCGCCATCGCGGCGGAGCTGGCCGCCGCATTGCCGCTGCCCCAGGGTATCGCCCGCTGCGAGGCCGCGGGCGGCTATGTGAATTTTTTTGCCGACACGGGCGCTTTTGCATCCCACGTGCTCAGCCGCGTGCTGCGCGAGGGCGAACGCTACGGCAGCAGCGAAATAGGGGGCGGCAGGAGCGTTTGCATGGATTATTCCTCCATCAACATCGCCAAGCCCTTCCACATCGGCCACCTGCCCAGCACAGCCATCGGCAACTCCCTCTACCGCATCTATAACCATCTGGGCTACCGCTCCGTGGGTATCAACCACCTGGGCGACTGGGGCACCCAGTTCGGCAAGATGATCGTGGCTTACAAGCTTTGGGGCTCAAAGCCCGTGCCCGAATGCACCGTGCGCGAGTTGGTGGCGCTCTACGTCCGCTTCCACGACGAGGCGGAGAAAAACCCCGGGATGAACGACGAGGCCCGCGCCTGGTTCAAGAAGATCGAGTCCGGTGAAGAGGAGGCCGTAGGCCTTTGGAAGCAATTCAAAGAGCTGACCTTGGCCGAGGTGGGCCGGGTGTACGAACGCCTGGGCGTAAGGTTCGATAGCTTTGCCGGCGAAAGCTTTTATGAAGATAAGATGCAGCCCATTATCGACGACCTCAAGGCCAAGGGCCTTTTGAAGCTCGATGACGGGGCCAGCATCGTCGATCTGTCGGCTTACGATATGCCGCCCTGCATCATCCTAAGGAGCGATGGGGCCACCCTCTACGCCACGCGGGATCTGGCAACGGCCGTTTACCGCAAGGAGACTTATAGTTTTGTAAAATCCCTCTATATCGTAGCCTACCAGCAGGCGCTGCACTTCCGCCAGCTCTTCAAGGTTCTCGAGCTTTTGGGCTACGAGTGGGTTGAGGATTGCGAGCACGTGCAGTTCGGCATGGTCTCCATGGCCGAGGGCACCCTCTCCACCCGCCACGGCAACGTGGTATATCTGGACGACGTGCTGGACGCCGCCGTGCAAAAAACTTACGAAATTATGGAGGAAAAGAGCCCCGACCTCATCGATAAGCGTGCCGCTGCCGAAGCCGTGGGCGTGGGCGCGGTGGTTTGGGGCGTGTTATACACCAGCCGCATTAAGGACACCGCTTTCGCCTGGGATAAGGTGCTCAATTTCGACGGGGAAACCGGGCCTTACGTGCAATATACCCACGCCCGCTGCTGCTCCGTGCTGCGCAAGGCCAAAGAAGCGGGTTCCGGGTTTGAGGCAGGCGCGATAGATGCGGCCCTGCTTACAGACAGCGCTTCCATGGCCCTTTTGAAGGCGCTGGATGCATTCCCTGAAGCCATTCTGGCCGCCGCCGAAAAGAACGAGCCTTACCTCGTAGCCCGCGCCACCATGGATATCGCCGCGGCTTATAACAAATTCTATTATGAAAACAGGATCATGGCCGACGAGCCTGCTCTGCGCGCGGCCCGATTGGCCCTCACGGAAGCGTCCCGCTCCGTGCTCAAGACCGGCCTGTATCTGGTGGGCCTGCAAGCGCCGGAACGCATGTGAGGCTTCGCCCTTCGCGCAAACGGCTTGCTCCATTTGTGTGAGCTACGCGCTTTGTCTGAAATGCAGCGCATTTCCGCGCGGCAAAGCGTGCGGGGGATAAAAACCTGCGGCTTTACCCGGTTCGGCGCACACGCCGCAGCCGGCATTTAGCAGCCAGGCAGGAGCCGAGGCCCCCGAACCCAGGGATCTTCTGATATGGCTATGCAATTTTTATAGGGAGGAAAGAACCATGCTGGATATCAAGCGCATCCGCAACAACCCCGAAGCCCTTGTGGAGGCCATGGCCAAGCGCCGCAACAAGGGGGCGGACGTGAGCGAGCTCTTGGCCCTTGATGAAAAACGCCGCGCGCTCATGCAAGAGGCGGAGCTTCTGAAGGCCCGCCGCAACGAGGCATCCGCCCGGGTGCCGAAAATGAAAAAGGCAGGGGAGGATACCACGGCCATTATGGCCGAGATGAAGCAGGTGGCGGAGGCCATCAAGGGACTGGATGCGCAGCTTTCCGAAATGGACGAGGCGCTGGAAGCCATGCTCATGCGCGTGCCCAACATCCCACACGAAAGCGTGCCCGAGGGCACGGACGATACCGCCAATGCGGAGATCCGCCGCTGGGGCGAACCGACCGCCTTCACCTTCGAGCCTAAGGCCCATTGGGACATCGGCGAGGATCTGGGCATTCTGGATTTTGCCGCGGCAGGCAAGATCACCGGCGCGCGCTTCACCGTATACCGGGGCCTGGGAGCCAGGCTGGAGCGGGCCGTCGTTAACTACTACCTCGATACGCATACCAAGAACGGCTATACGGAGATCTTCCCGCCCTATATGGTGAACCGCGCCTCCAGGACCGGCACGGGCCAGCTGCCCAAGTTTGAGGAGGACGCCTTCAAGGTGGCGAATACGGATTATTTCCTCATCCCCACGGCCGAGGTGCCCGTTACAAATCTGCACCGCGATGAGATTTTGGATGGCGAACGCCTGCCCGTTAAATACTGCGCCTACAGCGCGTGCTTCCGCAGCGAGGCTGGCAGCGCGGGCCGCGATACCCGGGGCCTGATCCGCCAGCACCAATTCAATAAGGTAGAGCTAGTAAAATTTGTCAGGCCCGAGGATTCCTACGCGGAGCTTGAAAGCCTCACGAAAGACGCCGAGCGCGTGCTCCAGGGTCTGGGCCTGCCTTACCGGGTGGTGGCCCTTTCTACGGGCGATCTTGGGTTCAGCGCCGCCAAGTGCTATGATATCGAGGTATGGATGCCCAGCTACGGCCGCTATGTGGAGATTAGCTCCTGCTCCAACTTTGAGGACTTCCAGGCCCGCCGGGCGCAGATCCGCTTCCGCAGAGAGAAGGGGGCCAAGCCCGAGCTGGTGCACACCCTCAACGGCAGCGGCGTGGCTGTGGGCCGCACCGTGGCCGCCATTTTGGAAAACTACCAGCAGGCGGATGGCTCCGTGCTGATCCCCGAGGCTCTGCTCCCCTATATGGGGCAAAGCGCCATCTCCAAGTGACATGTGCAGGCCCGGGGCAGGCAAAGGCATAATCCGGGCGCTTCTTCTGGGGGCTATTGCCGCCGGGTGCCTGTGCGCCTGCGCGCCCAAGGCCCAGCCTACGCTGGCCCAGCTTCCATCGTCGGCCGCGGCGGGCCCTTCGCCCATCCCCTCGGCAGCACCCGCCGTACAGGCGGAGCCCGATGTCACCCCGCTGGACCGGCTTTGCGCCTGCGAGTGGGTGGATATCTACGATGGCGCGTTCATCCTCACCTTTGATAAAACGGGCGCCAGGATGATCGAGCGCAACGACCCCGCCGGCATCAAGCGCACCAACCGCATCGCCGTGGAGGAGGACGCCATCCTCCTTTATGACGACCTGGGCCTGCTCCTTGCCCGCCTGCCCTATACCCTGGCCGGGGATTCCCTCTCCATCGATTACGGGGATACCTTGGGCGTGCTGGAATATCGGGCGCTGCGATAGTGCCCTGCGCGGGCGGCGGGCACGAGGCCCGGCCTTCCTGCAAATATCAGGGCCTTGGCCGTTTATTGTACGTCTGCATATGCGCCGCAGGGCGGGATGCCTACATCCCGCCCTGCTTTTTATTGCTTATGCTTATAGCCTTGTGCGCAGATTATCCCCGATCAACTCCAAGGTGAGCGTACTGCGGGGGGAGAGGAGGCGGAAGGCGAAGCGCTCGCCATACTCCTCAATGATCTGCTCGCGTGTGAAGTTGCTGGAAAAGGCCGTGGCGAGGCCCTTGCGCTGGCGCGCGTCCAGCAGGTTCGAAAGATGCTCGCGGGTGATGTTGTTGAGCATAGGCTCCGCGCCAAGGTCGTCTAGGATCAGCAGCTCCGGCAGGGTGAAATCCGGCAGGGGTTCGCGCTCGCCCAGGCAGGCGAGCACGATTTGGAGGAAGGTATAGGCGGGCAGGTTCAGAACGCTGTGGCCACGCTCTAGCACGCGGGCGGCCACGGCATTGAGCAAAAAGGTTTTGCCCAGCCCCCCCTGGCCCAGCAGCAAGAGGCTCTTGGGCTCATTATCCGGGAAGCCCTCGGCATAGGCCCTGCATATATCCCGGGCGCGGCAGGTGGCCTTGCGCTGCCGCTCCGTGGGGTATACGTCCTCGCGGAAGGTCTCAAAGCGCTCGTTTGTGGAAAGGCTGCTTTGGGCAAAGCGCTCGCTAAGCGTCCGCTGGGCAAGGCATGCGCACATGGCTTTCGCACCATCCGGCCCTGTTACGTAGCCCGTATCCTCGCAAAAGGCGCAGCGCCAGACTGGTTGCAAAAAGGCGGGGGGGATGCAATTATCCTTTAAAATAGCCGCTTCCTCTTGCATGAGTTCCTTCATGGCCAGGGCATAGGCGCGCCGCACGGCCGTTTTATCCGCCGCGCCCAGCAGGCTTTGGCCCAGGGCGTAGGTACGCGCCTTGCGCTCATCCGCAATCGCCTGCAGGCGGGGCAGCTGGGCGAAAACAGCGCGCCGCCGCTCCTCGCATTCTGCCAGGGCCAGGCTGCGGGCCTGCCGATATTCATAGATCAAGGCGGATGATGGCTTCATGCTATTCGTCCTCGTCGTCCAAAAGCTTTACGCCGATATGCTTTAAATCTTCGGCGGAATAGGTGCGCTGGGGGGGCCGCAGGGCACGGGATACGGGGGCCGCCTTGGCCGCAGGCGCAGCAGGCTTGGCCTGCGCCTGCTCCCGCGAGGCCCTGGCCGCGGCTATGGTTTCTATGCCCTCCTCGTGCCAGCCCTTGACGATGCGCTCCATCGCGTAGAAGGGGCGGCTCTCTTCGGCCGCGTATTCCGCCGCCAGCAGCACCAGTTCGGGGCTCATGTGCCAGGAATATATCCAGGTCTCTACCTGCATGCGCTGGCTGGCCGTGGCCCTGCGAGGGATTCCGGCTCGGCGCAGGGCGTTGGCCGCGAGGTCTTCCACGGCGGCCTGGCGGCGGGCGTATTCGGCGGAGCCGCCGGCCAGCCGCGCGTTTTGCAGCACTGCGTCCAAATAGGCAAAGGTGGGCTTTTCCGCTGCGGTGAGGGCCGCGCAGGCGGCCAAAATCTCCTCCTCGGCCATACCCCACTCCTTCGTCCATTTTTGATAGAGGGCCAACTCGTCCTCCGTGGCCTGGCGGCTCTTGCGCCAGCGCCGCAGGATGGCCTGCGCGCCGCTTTGCATCTCCAACTCGAACTGCACGCGGCGCTGCGCATCATCGGCGGTCAGCACGCCCGCGTCCGCCCAGCGGCGGGCTTTCTCATCCATATATTTGAGCCCCACCCGGGGCCCCTTTTCGCTGAGGCAATGGCGCACCAACAGGATGACGGCGGCCTCTTCCAGGCCGAATACCTCGATCCAATCATAGATCTTTTGCATCTCATTCGGGAAGAACACCCGGCTCTTGCCGCTCGCGGCCAAAGCGCCCCGCAAAGCATCCTGCAAGGCGGCGTTAAAGGCCGCATAGCGCCGCGCGCCGCCGCCCGAGAGAGGCGCTACAGCCGTGGGGTGCTTATATTCCACGCGCAAAGGGTCGTCCGCGAGGATGTTTACCAGGCCCTGGGCCTGCCAATACAAAAAGGCCTCGGCCAGCGCCTGCTCGCTCATCTCGAGGGCAAAGACCATCTCCTCCTCGGCCAGGGCGGGGTTATAGCACTGCATCAGACCATAAAGATAGGCCTTGACATAGCCTTCCGGGGCCTTTTGCATATATTCGGCGATAAAAATGTTCTGCACCGGGGTCACGCCGGCCATGGCCGTGGCGCGGGAAAAGCTGCATTGGGGCATAAAGGCCATCCTCCAAGTATGAATCATAGAAATTATATCATACGCCCCACTAAAGGGCAAAAGTTCAAAAACAGCAGGGAGGATTTGTGCTATAATGGCCGGAGAGGTAAGATATGGTCGTTTCGCCCCGCAGAAGAAGGAAACGGATACGCGGTTATTGGATCGCAGGGATCACGCTTGCCTGCGCTATTTTGGCTGTAGTATTTTGGTTCGCGCGCCGGAGCATACAACCTGTCTCCGCGGCCGCAGCCGAATCTCCCGCGCCTGCGGCTGCGCCAACACCTGCGGGTGAGCACACGCCCAGCCCCGCCGCAGAGCCGCAAACGGCCACGCCCACAGCCGCGCCGACGGCTGCGCCATCCCCCGCGCCCAAGGCAACGCATACGCCCCAGCCCACCCTGCCCCTGCGCCGAAGCCAACTGCCGCGCAGCCTTTACCAGGGCAGACTCTCCATCACGGGCGATCAGGCCGAGGGCGAGCTTTCCCTCACCTATGTGAACAACGGCACAGAAACCCTTTACAGCCTTTACCTGCACCTATATCCCAATACCCAAGCGCCGGGCAGCCTGACGATCCAGGCCGTATCGCTCGATGGCATACGGGCCTACTATACGCTGGAGGGGGAGGGGACGCGCCTGTGTGTGCCGCTGGTAACGGAGCTGCGCAGTGGGGAAGCAGCCCGCCTGTTCCTGCGCTTTGCGGTGCAGATCCCCAAATATGGCTTTGGCTTGGCCCTGGCTGGCAGCGACGCCCTGCCGCTGCTGTGCGTTTTCCCCACGGCTGCGGTTTATGAAAACGGCTGGGTCACCGAGGCCACGGCCGACCCCAGCCGGATAGATTACGCGCCGCTGGCGGATTGGCGATTGCTGATCGAGTCCGCACGCGCGCCCCTATTCACAGGCGGCGATATGCAAAGGCTCGGCGAGGGCCGCTATCTCTGCACAGCCCAGGCCGCGCTGGCGGATTTGGCGCTGGGGTAGGCGGCCATCATCATCCGCGTCCCGTACCCAACCCACAAAGGCCCCGCCTCTTCCATCCTGTTTTTAAGGCCCGGCGCATGATGCGCCGGGCCGCTGTGGTTAGCAAGCTGTGTTTTATTATCCTTTCAGATACCGCGAGAGGAACTCCTGCGTGCGGGCCTGCCTGGGGTTGTGGAAGATCAGCTCGGGCGGTCCCTGCTCGGCGATTACGCCCTCGTCCATAAAGACCACCTGCTTGGAGACATCCCGGGCAAAGCCCATTTCGTGGGTGACCACCAACATGGTGAGGCCGCTGGCCGCGAGGCCGCGCATCACGGCGAGAACCTCGCCCACCATCTCCGGATCGAGGGCGCTGGTCGGCTCGTCGAAAAGCAGAACCTCCGGCCCCATGGCCAAGGCCCTGGCAATGGCCACACGCTGCTTCTGCCCGCCGGAGATCTGCCTGGGCTTGGCGTTGATGTAGGGCCCCATATCCACCTTTTCGAGGTATTCCATGGCGATGGCAAGGGCCTCGTCTTTGTGGCGGCCCAACACCTTGGTCTGGCCCACCATGCAATTTTCAAGCACCGTGAGGTTATTGAACAGGTTGAAGGACTGGAACACCATGCCCACCTTGGCCCGGTAGGCGGATTGATCCACCTTGCCGGCGAGGATATTCTCGCCATGGAAAAGCACCTCGCCGCCGGAAGGATGCTCAAGCAGGTTGATGCAGCGAAGCAACGTGCTCTTGCCGCTGCCCGAAGCGCCGATGATGCAGGTCACATCCCCGACGTTGACATCAAAATTCACATCTTTAAGCACCAGATTGTTGCCAAAGCTCTTGCTAAGGTGCCGTATTTGTAAAATCTGCTCCGCCATATCAGTGCCTCTTCCCTTTTCGAATATCCAGGTTCTGGGTGCCCTCTTTGCGTTTTTTCGGGTAGCTGTGCAGGCCCGTGGTATGCGCCAGGGTATCCCGGGTGGAAAGGTCATAGAGCTCGTAGCTGTCCGGTCCGTCCATCTTGCCCTCCCACCAGCGCAGCAGCCGCGAGCAGCTAAAGGTGAGGATGAAGTAGATCACCATGGTGATGGTGAAGGCTTCGAAATAGGTATACATAGCCCCGGCCACGCCCTTGGTGCTGAAGAAAAGTTCTACCACGCCGATGGCGCTCAGCACGCAGGTATCCTTGATGTTGATGATGAGGTTGTTGCCGATCTGGGGCATGATGTTGCGCAGGGCCTGGGGCAGGATCACGCTGGTCATGGTTTGCCAGTGCGTCATGCCGATGGCGTGCGCGCCCTCGGTCTGGCCCGGATCGATGGAAAGGATGCCGCCGCGCACGGTCTCCGCCATATACGCGCCGGTGTTGATAGAAACGATGAAGAAGGCGGCCGTCCACATGCCCATATTGATGTTGAAGAGCTGCATCGAGCCAAAGTAGATGAACATGGCCTGCACCATCATCGGCGTGCCGCGGAAGACCTCTACGTAGGCCTCCAGCACGGCGCGCACGATTCCCATGAAAAACCAATGCACGGGCCGGTTTTTCCGATCCGTGGGGATGGTTTGCACGATGCCCACGCCAAAGCCGATCAGGCAGCCGATGGCCGTGGAGACCACCGCGATGGCCATGGTGACCCAGGCGCCCCGGGCAAAGCTCGCGCCGTAGCGCCCGAGCAGGTAGAGCACCCGCTCCCAAAAGGACATGGCGGATAATTGCATGGCGTTTCCTTCTCCTTATTAGCCACCCACATGTAAACCGAACCTGCGGCGGCGGCATGCTTTAGGCGTTTTCTGTGTTGTCGTCAGTCGGAATAGGCGCCGCTATGCCGCCCGCCTTCGCCTTAAAAGCCGCCTCAAATCATGCGGCGGCGGTCTGCGGGCGGAGACCGGGCTCGGACTATATACGGGCGTCCAGGGCGGGCGTGCGGCCCGCCCTGCAATAACAATTGCTGCTATTTCCTGGGAAATTGCTCCCAGAGATCTTATTCGCTCAGGGGCTGCACGGCGATAGCCTGATCCATCATGGTCGTGAAATCATCCACAGTCATGGTGGCCAGCACGCCATTGATGGCCTCGAGGAGTTCGGTATTGCCTTTTTGAAGGGATACGCCGATGTTGATCTCCTCATCGGATACCTTGAAATCATCCCCGGAGCCTGTGAAATCCAGCAGCGTGAAGCTGGGGTAAGCGACGCACGCGGCCATGGCCGTGGGCATATCCGTAACCACCAGGTCACAGCGGCCGCTGCTGAGGGCCACCAACATGGCGGGCGCGCTCTCCTGGGCGGGGAGGATGTTCGCACTGGGCACCTGGGGCAGGCACACATCATACCATACGGTGTTGATCTGGCTGGTGCAGGTTGCGCCCGTGAGGCCGGAAACGCCGGTGGCGGAAGCATACTGCCCATCTGAATTGACCAGGGCCACGATGGAGGCGTAGTAATAGGGGCTGGTGAAATCCACCATCTGCAGCCTGTCGCTGGTGATGGACTGGCCGGCGATCACACAATCCACAGTGCCGCTCTGCACGGCGGGCACCAGCGAATCCCAATCGAGTTTGACGATCTCCAGCTTTACATTAAGCGCTTCCGCGATGCGCTGGGCCATCATCACGTCGTAGCCGTAAGCATAATCCGGGCTGTCCTTGATGGGGGTGGCGCCGTTGCTGTCATCCGGCTGGGTCCAGTTATAGGGGGCGTAAGCGCACTCCATGGCCACGGTGAGCACGCCGTCCGCCAGGCTGGAGGAAGCGGCCGCGGCCGCGGGGGTAGCGGGTTGGGCAGCGGGTTGGGCGGCGGGGCTGGACGAGCAGGCCGCGAGGGAAAGGGCAAGGGCGAGGGCGAACAGGATGCAAAGGGTTCTGCGCATGGTTGGTTCCTCCATAACAGTAAAATTTTGTTGGGGCTGGGCCCCGAAACATCAAATGGCGGCCGGAGCATCACTCCAGCCGCCATGATAAACGATATCAGCCTTGGCATGAATGATAGCACTCCACAGAAATGTCTGTGACAGTCGGCAGGATGTTTACCTACCGCCCAGCGATGTGGCTGGCAAAGCCCTTCTCGCTTCGGCAGCCTCCCCTTTCTCTTCGCTTCGTCGCCCTAGCCTGGCTCCGCGAAAATACTCTTGTCGGCTGCGCCTCTACCCAGTCGGTCATTCAATTGACTGCATCATAATGCATACAAACGGCTTTGTCAACCGTTTTTGACAAAACAGCCTGCAAATTTATATTTTACCGATTTATCACCCGACTATATCAAATTCTACTTCCGGCAGCCTGCGCTGCAGGCGGGCGATGATGTTATCCGGGTCTGCCGCGGGGCCGCTTGCGCCCAGGATCATTATGGTAATCGCATGCTTTTGCGCATAATCTATCAGCGCGTCCTCCACATCCGGCGCGCGCAGCAGGGTAAGCTCCGCTCCGGCCAGCTGGGCCGCCGTGAAGAGGTATTCAATGGCGTCCCCTTCAAAGGGGGAACCCATGAAATTGCGGCTGGTATGCACGCAATGCACCACGTGCAGCTGTGCTTCCTCGGCGCCGCCGCCCCGCTCCACACCCCTGGCAATCAGCCGGTCGCAGCTTTTTTGGTTGGTCACGCAGACCATGATGTTAGTTTGCCGTTTGCTGTGCTCGTATTCGCTTATCATCTTCGATGGCATCCTTTATCTTATTAGGAAGGTCTGCGGGGCCGGCCGCGAGCAGCCAGGCGACCGCATCTTGGGGCGTATCCGCCGCGTGGTAGATGGCCCGGCAGGCCGGATCCGTAAAATCCTGCGCGATGCAGGTTTCGAGCTGGGAAAGCAGGGCGTCATAGTAGCCTTGGGTGTTAAGAATGGCCACGGGCGCGCTCAGGTAGCCCAACTGGTTGAGGGTAATGACCTCAAGCAGCTCTTCCAGCGTGCCAAAGCCGCCGGGCAGGGCCAGAAAGCCGAAGCTCAGGGACTCCATTTTGGCTTTGCGGGCGTGCATATCCGGCGTTACGATCAGCGCGTCGCAATCCGGGTAGGCGATGCCGGGCTGGTTAAGCTTTTCGGGGATCACGCCAATAACTTCGCCGCCTTTGCTTTTCACGCCGCGGGCGGCGGCGCCCATCAGACCCGTATCCCCACCGCCAAAGACCATACCCACGCCGGCTTCGGCCAGCAACGCGCCCGCCTCATAAGCGGCCTCAAAATACGCCTTGGCTACCTTGGAGCAGGACGCGCCAAAAACACATGCATGCCGCACGCAAGCATACCCCCCAGCTTTGTTTCGCCCTAAGTATATCATCCTTGCGGTGAAGAAAAAACCAGAAATTTGTGAATTCCCTGCGCCATTTTCGCACGCGTGCAAAAATTCAACTCACCCGGGCTACGATCACGCTCATATCATCCCAGCGGCCCCGCTCGCCCGCGTACGCGAGCAGGCTTTCCGCGGCGCTCTGGGCTGTGTTGGCCCCGCCCACCCGCTCGATGATGGCTGCGAAAAGCTCTTGACCCAGGCTATCGAAAAGGCCGTCCGTCATCATCACCACGGCGTCGCCTCGAAGGAGCGCGGCCTCCTTGGGGGCCACGGGCGCGGCCTCGGTAAGGATGCCTATGGGCAGGGTTTCCGCGTGGATGGTATGCACCCGCCCCCCCCGCAGCACATAGCTGGGGGGCGCGCCCTGCTTGAAGAAGCGGGCCCTGGCCGTGGCAGGGTCGAATAGCAGCAGATCCAGCGTGGCGTACATCTCCTCCTGGTTTTTGAGCATCAGCAGCCGGTTCACGCACTCGAGGGCGGTAGCCTCCTCTACGCCGATGCGCAAGAGGTCGCCCAGCAGGGCCACGGCGGCCGCGCTCTCCCTGTGCGCGATGGCCCCGCTGCCCATGCCGTCCGATAGCAGCAGCAAATGCCGCCCGGCGAACTGGCGCAGGGCCATGCTGTCCCCGGTTTCGGGGCTGCCCTCCTTTGGGCAGGCGGCCGCGCCCAGCGCCAGGGTAAAGTTGCGGGGCGGCTTGCCCTCGATAGGCTGGGTGATCGATGCGAGCGCATCGGCAATGCCCCTTAGCTGCCGCCCGGCAAAGCGCTCGGCCTCGCTCTGGCCGCTTACCTCCAGCACTTCCGAAACCCGCTCCATTACTTGGGCGGCGTCCTCTACCTGGCGGCGCAGCTGGGCGAGGCGGCGCTCCGCGCCCGCCTGCTTGCGGCCGCCCCAGCCGCCGCGGCAGAGGAGGCGGGGGATGGGCCTGGGCAAAAGCAGATAGCCCCCGGCGCCCAAAGCTGCGTAAAGCAGCATATATCCCCCCCCCGGGATGTAAAAGGAACAAAGGGCGGCCGCCGCCACATAGGCGGCCAGCATGGCCCAGGTATGGCGGTTGAGCAGGGCGGCGCACAGGCCGCAAAGCACCAAGCAGCCCACAAAAGGCAGGGAAGCGCCCCCCAAAAGCGCGCCCGCACCCAGCAGGGCGGCTGTTGCCACACCGGCCAGGCCGGCCGCCCCGGCCGCGCAAAGGGAGCCGAAGGCGGCTATGGCATAGCCGAGGCGCAGCTCTTTATAGCCCGCGGCCATACCGCCCATGGCCAGCATAGCCAGGAGGGCGCACAGACTGGCAAAAGCTTCATCCGTAAGGGCGCGGCGGCGGCTAAGGCGCAAGAGCGCCTCGGCCGCGCGCTGTAAAAGCGGCGCGCAAAGCAGGGAAAGAGCGGCCTGCGAAAGGCCGGCCATACAATCCTCCAGGGTATTAAAATAGAAGAAAGGCAGCATCACAAGGTGGGCACAGGCCAGGAGCAGCAGCTTGTCCGCCCGCTCCGCGCCCGCCCGCCACAGGAGCCAGAGCACGCTCAAAAGCACATAGGCTGCGGCTACGGCAAAGGCCCCATATTGGCTGGAAAAGAGGCTCCCCGCCATGCCGCCCAGCAGGGCGGGCCAGGGGGCGTAGCCCGCCAGCCAAAGCCCGGCCGCAGTGGAGGCGCAAAAAGGGGAAAGCCGCCCATCCCCCGCAAGGGCCAGCAAAAGACCGCAGAAGAAACCGCCAAGGGCCATGGGATCCCCGCGAAGGAGCGCGGCCTTTTCGACAGCCCCCCGCCAGAGCGACCGCAGCATCGGCAACTGCACGCGCCCACCCCCCTCCAAAGTCGTCTACCCTCCATGGTAAGGCGGCCACGGCGCAAAAAGCGTCGCAAGGGCGGCCGGGAAGCTGGCGAAGTATGTATTACTCCGTCGCCCCAATACAGCAAATCTTAGCGGCCGATTTAGCCCGGCTTTGTCGCAAAACCTCGACGAACCTACGGGGCCGCCTGCGTTTTGCTTCGCGCCGGATACACGGTTATCCCGCGAATCTATTGCCATATTCAGGCGCCGGGCAATGGGAAAAGCCGGGCCGCTTGGATTGCACAAAGGTTGGAAATATGCTATTGTTATGGGGTAGCTTGTACAAGTATGTCCAAAGGAGAATGCTGCCATGCAAAACGTATACGATACCCTGACCGAGCGCGGCTTCCTCAAGCAATGCTCTCATCCGGAGGAGCTTAGGGAGCTTTTGGGGCGCGAAAAGGTCACCTTTTATATAGGCTATGATCCCACGGCGGATAGCCTGCACATCGGCCATTATGTGCAGCTCATGGCCATGGCCCACATGCAGCGGGCCGGGCACAGGCCCATCGTTCTGCTGGGGGGCGGCACCACCATGGTTGGCGATCCTTCTGGCAAGAGCGATATGCGCCGCATGATGACAAATGAGGAGATCGACCATAACGCCGCCCGGTTCCAGAAGCAGATGGGCCGCCTGCTGGATTTTTCCGAGGGCAAGGCCGTTGTGGTCAACAATGCCGAGTGGCTGCGCTCCCTCAACTTTTTGGATTTCATGCGCGATATCGGCGTGCTGTTCTCCGTGAACCGCATGCTAACAGCCGAGTGCTACAAGCAGCGCATGGAGCGGGGACTCACCTTTTTTGAGCTGGGCTATATGCTCATGCAGAGCTATGATTTCCTCGTGCTCAACCAGAAATATGGCTGCGTGCTCCAAATGGGCGGGGACGACCAGTGGAGCAACATTCTAGGCGGCGCGGATCTGATCCGCCGCAAAGAGCAAAAGCCCGCCTTTGCCCTCACAACCGCCCTTTTAACCACTAGTGAGGGCAAGAAGATGGGCAAAACCGAAAAGGGCGCGCTCTGGCTTGATCCCAACAAGTGCAGCGTGTACGATTTTTACCAATACTGGCGCAATATCGATGACGCGGATGTGGAAAAGTGCCTGGGCCTGCTTACCTTCCTGCCCATGGCGGATATCCGCTCCATGTGCGCAGAGGGCGGCGCGGCCCTCAACGCGGCCAAGCGCACATTGGCCTTTACGCTCACGGAGCAGGTGCACGGCACAGAGGAGGCCCTAAAGGCCCAGCAGGCCGCCGAGGCCCTTTTCGGCGGCGGCGGCGACCTTTCGCATATGCCCACGGTGGCGCTTTCGGCTGCCGATATCGAAGCCACCGGCCTGCGCGTGACCGACCTGTTGGTGCTGGGCAACCTCTCCAAGAGCAAGTCCGACGCGCGCCGCCTGATCGAAAGCGGCGCTGTGCTGCTGGATGACGAAAAGGTGGCGGATGTATACGCCGCCATCCCGGCCGAAAAGCTCGAATCCGGGGCCATCCTCAAAAAGGGCAAGAAGGGCTTCGTGCGCATCCTGAAGGGATGAGCATGGCCGCTTACCGAACGGTCAAAGCCCAGGCCGAGGTGGAGATCATCATCCAGAAATCCCGCTTCATTGGCCGCTGCTTTCCCGCAGGGAGCGAGGCCGAGGCCCTGGCCATCCTGGCGGATATCCGCAAAAAGCATTGGGACGCCTCGCATAATTGCTTTGCTTACCGCATCGGCGAGCGGGCGGATTGCGCCCGCTACAGCGACGATGGCGAGCCGGGCGGCACGGCCGGCCTGCCCATGATGGAGGCCCTCAAAAGCCGTGGCCTCACGGATACGCTGGCCGTGGTCACACGCTATTTCGGCGGCGTATTGCTGGGCGCCGGGGGTCTGGTGCGGGCCTATTCCCGGGCCGCGTCCGAGGCGTCGGCCGCAGCCGGGCTCGTGGATGTGCTGTCCGCCCTGCGCTATAGCCTATCCATCGATTATGGCCGCTACGGGGCCTTAGAGGGCTTCGTGCGAGAGGCCGCGCAGGTGGAGGATACCCAATTCGGGGCGGATGTGCGCATCCTTGCCCTGGTGGAGGCGGAAAGGGCCGAGGCCTTTTGTAAAGCCGTAATCGAGCGCAGCGACGGCCGCTGCCGCCCCGCGCCACAAGGCGAGGGCAGAATCCGCAGGGATGTATGAGCCGAGATCAATTCGTTGGTATTTTTGCAAAAAAAGGAAGTCACGCATGAGCAAACGTTCCAAATCGCGCATAGCGGGCCTTTTGGCCCTGCTCCTTTGCCTGGGCCTGACGCAGCCGGCCCTGGCCGCCAAGCTGAGCGCTGAGGCCAGCCCCTCCGCGCTGGCTGCGGCCGGCGAGGTCACGTTGACCGTCAACGTGCACAACGACGGTGGATTCGCCATGGAGAACCTGCGCATCAGCAGCCCCTATTCGGGCATCGAGTTCAACACCCAGGGCGTATCCATCGAGCCGGGTTCCTCTCAGCCCTTTTCCGTTACGGTGAGCCTAAGCGAAGCGGCCTTGGGCCAAGCCCTCGCCTTCGACGTATCCTGGACGGAAAACGGCGAGGCCAAATCCGGCACGGCCAGCGTAACCGTGCAAAAGCAGGCAAGCAGTTCCCTTACGGCCAGCTTTTCCGCCAGCAAGACCCAGGCCTCCCAAGGCGAGGTGGTTACGCTGACCTATACCCTCACCAACGCCGGATCCGTGCCCATAACGGTCACCTCGGTGGTGGATAAGGGCGTAAGCAGCAAACCCATTGCCGAAAAGGTGACGGTGGCGCCCGGCTCACCCCTGGTTATCCCTTTCGAATACACCATGGGCTCCGCTACCGTGACGAGCGTGCCTGTCATTACGTATGTCGACAGCACGGGTGCGACCCAAACCCTTACCTTAAAAGAGACCACCCTGGGCATGGTGATGAGCAAGCTCTCCGTGGTGGTTACCCAGGGTGAGTCCAGCGTTAACGGGGTGCCTTTCTCCCTGCTCCTTACAAACAACGGCAACCAGAAGATCAGCGGTATCCAGGTCAAGGATGAGCTGGGCAACAAGGTCAACGGGGCGGAATTCGCCTTAGCCATAGGCGAGAGCCGCCAGCTCAGCTACACGGTGCTCTCCGATGCGGAGCGCTATGTCGTTTTCACCGTTACGGGCAAATCCGCATCCGGCGAAGCCTATGAGAACACCACCAAGAGCTATGTGGTGCGCAAATACATCGATCCGGCGCTGCTCGGCATCGAGTTCAACGCAGCCGTGGTGGAAACGCTCAACGCCGCCGGCAGCATCAAGGTGCGTTTCAGCGTGAACAACACAGGCTCGCTGGAAATGTCAAACCTGATCATTTCCGAAAAGAAGCTGGAGCAAAAAGAGGGTGAGGAGCAGCCTGTAGAAACCCTCACCGAGATCACCCGCCAGGAGTCCGTGGCCCCCGGCCTGTTTGAAACCGAGCAGGCCGTATACGTGGGCGAGCCGCGCGAGCTGACCTTCGTCGTGACCCTCAACGATCCGGCCGGCAACGTCTATACCTATACCGCCTATATCACGGCGGATAGCGTAGGCGTATACGACGGCTCGGGCGCCGAGGCGGTGCAACAGGAAGTGATCGAGGGCTTGGGCGAACGGATCGGCACAGGCATCAGCCGCACCCTGAGCGTGGCGTTGGTGGTGCTGGCTGTGCTGATCGTGCTGGCCGTGATCGCCCTGGTGATATTGAGCCAGCTGGAGCGTAAGCAGAAGCGGGAAGCGGCCCGCCGCCGCGCCCGCCGTGAAAGGCAGCGCCGCGAACAGCTGCGACAGCAGCAGGCCGATGCGGCGAATACCATCGCGAACCGGCACATCGCTTCCGCTCCCGCCAAGCCCGGCGCGGATCTTGGGGATACGCAGATACATCGCCGCCCTCGCGATCTAGGGCAATGAGCGGCTCCAAACTGCGCGCCGCCACCTGCGCGGACGCCGAGCCCCTCCTGGCCATCTATGCCCCCTATGTGCGGGATATGGCCATTACCTTTGAATACGAGCCGCCTGCGCTGGAGGAGTTCCGCAACCGTATCCGCAAAACGCTCTCGGCCTATCCCTATCTGGTGGTGGAAGGGGATGAAGGCGTGCTGGGCTATGCCTACGCGGGTCCCTTTAAATCCAGGCCCGCCTATGGCTGGGCCGCCGAGACTACGGTCTACGTGGCCGAAACTGCCCGGTGCGCGGGTGCAGGGCGCCTGCTTTACGAGACGCTGCTGAACATCCTCATGCACCAGGGCGTACAAAATGTCTATGCCTGCGTCACCTGGCCCAATGAATCCAGCATCGCCTTCCATCAGGCGCTGGGCTTTCAACGCGTAGCCCATCTTTCCCGCTGTGGCTATAAGCTGGGCCAATGGTGGGATAGTGTCTGGCTCCAAAAATTTCTTGGCAGCCATGAAATTCCGCCCGCGCCCCTACGGCCCATCACCGAGGTGATGGCAGCATTCGGCCTGGGCTGAATAGCATCATAGCATATAGCAAAGCGGGGCGCTCTTGGAATGAGCGCCCCGCTGCTTTATTTTACGCTGACGGGTGTCTTGCGCAGACAGCGGCCCTGCGCAGACGGCGGCCCTACACGGGCGGCGAGATCGGGGCCTGGCCTTTGTTGTGGCTGTTAGGGGAGAAGGCCGTTTGTTGCGTAGGGTGGTGTGCTTCCCCTTTTTGAAAAAAGTAAGGGTCATTATCCTATCCGTGGGGCAAGGGAAAACGGAATCGGATAGATGCCCCGGATGAAATGACTATCGCCACTTACGCATATACACGACCCATAGGGCTATGGCGACGCCGCACATGGCAAAGAGAACCACAAAGACCTGCCGGTAATCGGAGAGGCTGCCCAATAGACCCATGAGGGCGGGGGAGATCGTGGCGCCTAGGCCGGTGATGGCCAGCGACGCGGCAGAAGCCGCGCCGGCATAGGCTGGCTGGACGCGGGCGGCCTCGTTAATCAGCAAGGGCCAGACGGGGCCGCAAAGGAAGCCCGCGCCCATGCAGGCAGCCAGCGCAAAGAGGCCGTTTTGAGCAAAGCCCAATGGCAGTAGGCAGAGGGCCAGGCCCGCCAGGCAGGCCAGCACCAGCTTGCGAACATTTAAACGCAGCACGCCAAAGAGCAGGCGGGAAAGGAACATGGCCAGCCAGAAGGCGGATATGGCATAGGCGCTATAGCTTGCGGCAGCGAATTCCAGGGAGAAAAGGGGGTCGAAAAAATAGGTGGCGCTATTCTCAATGGATACATACAGGAGGACGGCAGCCATCAGGAGCAGCATGGAGGGGGAACGGAAGGGAGAAAAAGCTTCACGCTCCTCCGCGGGAGCGTGCGCGGAATCCCGGCAAGCCGGGGCGCCGGGGCGGGGGGAACAATCCGCTAGAGAAAGCAAGCCCAGGGCCAGCAGAAAACCGAGCCCAGCCAGCAGGAAGGGCAGCTGCCAGGTGGTGCCGAGATGCTCCGTAAAATAGCCTGTTAGCAAGGGGCTGACCACAGCGCCCAGGCTGAAAAAGCTCTGGGTAAGATTCATCAAGGCCCCGGAACGGGCATCATAGACCTGCGCCAGCAGGGCGGCATTGGCAAAGCCGCCCAGGCCCTGGCCCCAGCCTACCAGGAACACGCACAGCCCCAGGAAGGGGGCCGAAGCGGCCCGGGTCGCCAGCAGGCAGCCCAAGGCGGCGCTGAGGACGCCCAGGAGAAAGAGCAGTTTTTTATCGATTCGGTCGGAAAAACGGCCTATGACGAGCGGGGCTAGGGTCAGCGCCGCATACTGGGCCGCGGGCAGCATGCCCATGGCCGCGCTGCCGAGGGAAAGCTCCCCTGCTAGCTTGAGCAGGGAATATTGAAAGCCGCCGGTTTCCAGACCCATGAAAAACAGGAATAGGGCGGAGGCGGGCGCAAGCGCGCCCTTGAGCGCCGGTTTTTGCATAAAGGAACCTATATCTTTCTATTATCGCTTATATTGCTTAGGAGGATCGCGTCACGTTTCTTCTAATATTATACAGCCATCCGGGAGCCGGGGGAAGAACCTGCCGAAAAAACCCCCGGCTCCAAAGGGAAGCCGGGGGAGGAGGGTCGGTCTATGCGGCCGGATTGGGAAAGCTTAACCCTTGGGGCCTGCGTTCACGATATGGGCCGGCATGTCGCTGTACTTCTGGAAGTTCTTCACAAAGCGGGCGGCCAGATCCTTAGCGGTGGCTTCATAGGCCGCATCGTCCTTCCACAGGGCGCGCTGGTTGAGGAACTCATCCGGCACATTGGGGCAGGACTTGGGCACCAGCACATTGAAGATGGGGTCAAGCTCGTAGCCGGCCTTCTCCAAATCGCCGTTGAGGGCGGCGGTAACCATAGCCCGGGTGTACTTGATCTTCATGCGGCTGCCAACGCCGTACTTGCCGCCGGCCCAGCCCGTGTTCACCAGGTAAACGTGGGAGTCGTGCTCCTCGATCTTCTTGCCCAGCATTTCGGCGTATACGGAGGGGTGCAGGGGCAGGAAGGGCGCGCCGAAGCAGGTGGAGAAGGTGGTCTGCGGTTCGACGATGCCGCGCTCCGTGCCGGCCAGCTTAGAGGTATAACCGGAAACGAAGTGATACATGGCCTGGTTCTTATCCAGCTTGGAAACGGGCGGGATCACGCCGAAGGCATCCGCCGTGAGGAAGATCACGGTGTTGGGATGGCCCGCAACGCCGGGGATCACGCAGTTGGGGATATATTCCACAGGATAGCCCACGCGGGTGTTCTCTGTGAGGCTGCCGTCGTTGAAATCGAACTCGCGGGTTTCGGGGTCCATCACGACGTTCTCAACCAACGCGCCGAATTTGATGGCGTCCCAAATCTGGGGCTCGTTCTCCTGGGAGAGGTTGATGCACTTAGCGTAGCAGCCGCCCTCGATGTTAAAAATGCCGTTGTCGCTCCAGCCGTGCTCGTCGTCGCCGATGAGCTTGCGCAGGGGGTCTGCGGAGAGGGTGGTCTTGCCCGTGCCGGAAAGGCCGAAGAAGAGGGCGGAAGCGCCATCTTGTCCTACGTTGGCAGAGCAGTGCATGCTGAGCACGCCCGCCTTGGGCAGGAGGTAATTCATTACGGAGAAGACGCTCTTTTTCATTTCGCCCGCGTACTGGCTGCCTGCGATGATGACCATCTTATTCTCAAAGTTAACGATAATGGCGGCCTCGCTGTGTACGCCGTCCACCGCAGGGATGCACTTGAACCCGGGCGCGGCGATGATGGTGAAGCCCGGTACGAAGTCCGCGAGCTGTTCCGCCGTGGGCCGAAGCAGCAGCTGGTGCATGAAGAGGTTCTGGCTGGCCAGCTCGTTCACCACGCGTACATTGAGGGAAAACTGGGGATCCGCGCCCGCCATGCCGTCGAAAATGAAGATCTCGCGGCCCTGCAGATAGGCGGTCATCCGGTTGTAAATGCCTTCGAAAGCGGCGGGGGAGATGGGCACGTTAACCTTGCCCCAATCGATATCGTCATGGATGGCGGGGGTATCCACCACGAAACGGTCCTCAGGGGAGCGGCCGGTATACTTGCCGGTCGTTACGACCAGCGCGCCGGTATTGGAGAGCGTACCCTCGCCGCGCTCCAGAGCGCGCTCGGTGAGCTGGGCGGGGTTGAGGTTGCGATAGACCGCCTTGGGGCTGATGATACCCAGGGATTCAACATAATCCTTCATGTAGTAGATGCTCCTTTCAAAATAGCATTTGTAAACGCCTCATATTTGATGAGGATCGTAAAGTCGACCAAATATCATTTTATCTTAGAATATGCAATTTTGCAAGATTAGCACGATAGAATTGCAAAAAGGAGATATAGCCGTTTCGTAGCGTCTCCTGCCGGACTATATGCTTTTGTTATAGCGGATGAGCCGTCTCCATTGGTAGGAAAAGGCGGCGAAAGCCACGCAATAAACTTTATCCAGACCCTTGACTTGCTCTATACGCTTGTGCTATGATAATACGTGCCGTGCAAAACGGCATAATGCCGCGGGGTAGAGCAGTTGGTAGCTCGTCGGGCTCATAACCCGGAGGTCGGGGGTTCAAGTCCCTCCCCCGCAACCAAACGTGATCACCGCAAGGTGATCACACCCATATGGCGGCGTAGCTCAGTTGGCTAGAGCATTCGGTTCATACCCGGAGTGTCGTTGGTTCGAGTCCGACCGCCGCTACCAAAAAGGCATAGTTTCTCCGCCAAGAAGAGGTTATGTCTTTTTTTATGCATATTTGTCTGAGATGATAGAGACAGACTTAGATATAATCATGCGGATTAACAGGGATTGGTGAGAAGGAGGATTTATGCATGGCAGTTTCTAATATAAAAGCTAATTTTCAAAGCAATATTCAAAAGGTATGGGAAACAGTTACGTCTCTTGAGAAATGTGAGTGGCGTAGCGACTTAGGTAAAATCGAGATACTTAATGGCAAACAATTTGTTGAATATACAAAAGAGGGATACGCAACAACTTTTACAATTACCGTTAATGAGCCATACAAACGTTGGGAGTTTGACATGGAAAATGACAATATGAAAGGTCATTGGATTGGTATATTTACTCAAAAAGACGAGCAAACAGAAATTGATTTTACGGAAGAGGTTATAGCGAAAAGACTTTTTATGAAGCCATTCGTAAAATTATATTTGAAAAAACAACAGGCGCAGTATATTTCGGATTTGAAGAGAGCTTTATTATGATAATTTAAAACTTATCATTGAAATGTATTTACAACAAAAATTTTTTCCGCAGTATTGCTCCAAAGAAAGCAGGCATCCCATGGATGCCTGCTTCTTTGCATTTACACCTGGAATCATTAAGAGAGAAGCGGATCATCAACCTGCTTTTTTCGTAGAATTTTCTCTACCGGGCAAATGAAAGGCGCTTCGCTGTGCAATACGCCTCGCCTAGCCGGCCGGCACCAGAGAAACATCGGCCGATGAAATCTTGTCGATAATGAATTCGGCGACTTCTTTATTAAGTGCAATGTTTGTCTCTAAGTCGTATTCATCTTTCCGAAGTGCAACGAGGATATAATAATCCCCAAATATGACGTGAACATCGCTATTATCTGCCACATAAAAGGCTTCGGCGCCCCTAATGGTGCAATCAACGATTTTGTCGGATAGAATTGTTCGAAATTCTTCAAATGCCCATTTGGCATCATGCCCTTTTTCGAGCTCGGACGGAGAAATCATGCTGTTCTGTACCAGGCACATCATCGCAACCATCGTGTTCGCATAAGCGCCGTCCGCTTTCGGGAAATCATAGATATAGGTACCCGACGTCATGCCGCTTTCCGATACTTCCACAGGATCGAAAGAGGCCTCTACCGGCTTACCTACGAAGCTTGCGGCTTCTTCTCCCGAAAGCAGCTCCTCGGCGCTGAAAACCCGGGGCGCGGGCGTGGCCTCGGGGGAGACGGTTTCCTTTTCTGCGGGGAGGAGCAATGATATGGGCGTAGTGGACGGGGCGGGTGAGGCTCCTGGGCGCTGAACATCCACTGTTGCTCCGCCGCAAGCTGTCGTCAATGAGAAGATGGCTAGGAGAATCATGAAAATAATGAGCCGTCTCATTGCAGGTTCCCTCCGTTTAAAATTTCGTGATGCTATTATACCATAGACACAAAGCGGCATGGCATAAGTTTAGGGCTGTTTTGTTTTGTGCCTTTATGCTTTTTTTCCACTATCTTGATTCACCCTATGCCAGTATACCAAAAAGTCGCCCAAAGAGCGACTTTTTTGACAGGTTGGAGTTTGCCGAAACGGCAAACTACTTCTTATCATCCCCGGGTTTGTGCCGATTGCCGGATTGCTTCTTGTTGTTACGGCCTTCGCCATCAAGAGCGCTTTCGGCAAACGTGGGGCCGCCTTTGGATTTTAGTTTGCGCACCCCTTTAGGATCCAGTTGGCTGTCTTTAGGCAAATAGATTCCTCCTTACCATAATGTATCCCTAAGTAGGATTTGCTTTTTTGCCAGATTGTTTCGCCTTTCCCTGTAACTCCGGCACGGGGGGAACATCGTTTTTAGGGAAATGGGTTTTGCGGTTACTCTCGGTTCCGTGCGGTTCTTTAGGGTTGGGGCGTCGCATACCTGCTTTAGCCATTTATATCACCTCGGCTATAGTATGTGCTTAATTGTAAAAGTAATTACAACACAACAAAAAGTTGCGTCTTTATGCGTGATGTTATCTGGCTTAAGTCCCGGTAGGCCCAAACTGAGCAGATCGCCGAGGGCGGGCTTAAACACGATGAGGGTCCGCTATATGGTTGTTCCCATCGGATAATCGCTACTGCGGCAAAAAGAACGCACCATAACAAATTTCTTTGCCGTGACCGATGCATGGGCGATCCTAACCGTGACAAAGCCATCGAATCGCCCGAGAGGATAATGGTAATTCCGGCGCCTTCGTGAAATAAGGCCCTACCGCAGCCACAACGGCCACAAATTACGACATTTATCATGAGCCCAATGGAGGGGATAACTTACTGCCCATCCGCCGAAAAAGCGGGACGCATTCCAAAAAGATAGACTTACCAAAGTTCGGCGCAGCAGCGAAATGGAGCCGAGCAAAATCAGCATGGAAGAACATGCCGGAAACGGCCAACGGTTGCTCCTCCAGCAAAACCACAACAGCAGGCATGATGGAGGCCATGATGGTGGAGTTATTTTGTGTATTTATTTAGTTGACAATAATGGCGGCTGGGTATATAATCCTTATAATAAAATATTTGTTTTATAAAATTCGACGTATGACGTATGATGTGTTGTCGATTATAAAAATGTTTGTCAAATCATAGCTATGCTATAATCATTCTTGCTAAATTCTTAAAGACATCCCGGATACCTGACTGATGATCGTTATGCTGCGCCTGAATAAGGAAGCTGGTTAACGTATAAAAATCAAGGAGGGAAAAAAATGAAAAAGGCTCTGTCACTGTTTCTATGCCTGATGATGGTGCTGTCTCTGGCGGCCTGCGCTGCCCCCGCCGCGGAGACCGCGCCCGCTGCACAAGCCGCTGCACCCGTTGCACAAGCCGCAGCTCCTGCCGAGGAGACGGGGGATAAGCCCTACGCAGGCCAGACCATCCGCGTTATCCTCGCCAGCCATGACTGGACCGACGCGGTAGAAAGCAAGCTTGAGGAGTTCACGACGAAGACCGGTATTGAAATCGAGTTTGAGGTATATCCGGAGGATCAGCTTAGCACCAAACTAAACGTTGAGCTTGCCTCTGGCGGCGCTTACATTGACGTATTCATGTGCCGCCCCCTGCAGGAGGTGCAGCAGTTCATCCAGAACGGCTACCTGGCCGATGTTACCGCTGTGCGGGCGGACGCAGAGTTCCAAGCGGAAGACTTTATTCAGGCCGCGGCCGATAGCTATCTGCGTTCCGGTTCTACCGACGGCGTGTACTATGGCGTTCCTCTGGTAACCGAGCGCCAGGTGCTTTATTATCGCAAGGATCTGCTGGCGGCAAAGAGCATAGCTGTTCCCACCAATCTAGACGAGCTGGCTGCCGCTGCCGCGGCCCTGCATGATCCCGCAAACGGTGTTGTCGGCTTTGTAGGCCGTGGCCTTGCGAACGCCGCCGTAACCCAGTTCTCCGCCTATCTATATAGCTTCGGCGGCGATTTCTTCGATTTTAATACCAACACCGCCACCATTAACACCCCTGAGGCAGTCAAAGCCTTCACGTACTATGGCGATCTTCTTCGCAAAAGCGGCCCGGATGGCGCGCTGAACATGCACTGGCAGCAGGCTGCCGCCGTATACTCTACCGGCGGCGCAGCGTTCTGCACCGATGCGGATTCCATCTGGCAGTCCTTCTGTGGGCCCGAAACCGACGTATATGAGAACGCCGGCTTTGCCGTAAGCCCCAATAACTCTACTTGGAACATCTGCTCCTGGGGCCTTGCCATCTCCTCTGGCAGCCCCAACAAGGAAGCTGCCGCCGAGTTCATGAAGTGGGCTGCCGGCGTAGAGATGACCAAGTACATCCAGACTTCCGGCATCTCCTCGGCCCGCAACTCCGCCTGGAACGATCCCGCCTGTACTGCCAACTATCCTGCAGAGTTGCTTGCAGCCATACAGAAGGGCAACGAGATTGCGACCAAGTCCTATGACCGCCCGCTGACCACTTCCGTATCCAAGGCCCGCGATGCGATCGGTACGATAATCACCACCGCGATCGAGGGCGGCAATGTACAGGCCGCCGCCGATAAGGCAAACGCCGAATTCCAGGCCATCCTGGATGCGGATCTAGCCGCGGCTGCGGGTTAACCCCGAATTTCTGTCCGGAGGCGAGGTGTAATTTCGCCCCGCCTCCATTCCACTTTTAATCGACAGCTATTGTTCACGCTTCAAGCCTCGCCGGAAGATATTTTGGAGAATCCGCAAACGGAATGCCGCCCGTACTGTAATCCTGACGACAAGAAAGTGAATGCTTATGCGAAAATGGTTTGAATCGCACTTGAAAATGGTTTTTGTATTGCCGTGCCTTATATTTATTATCGTGATGATCATAGCGCCGCTGGTGTATAATTTTGCCATGAGCTTTACGGACTGGTCCATGTCTATCGTAAAGAAACCGGAGTTTATTGGCTTTAAGAATTATACGGAGGTCTTTGGCGAAGAGCGCTTTATCAATGCCATGTGGCGCACGGTGGTCTTTGCGGTGCTTGCCATTGGGCTAGAAACCTTGATTGGCGTTTCTTTGGCGATTTTAATAAACAGGAAATTCCATGGCCGCCGCATCGTGCAGGCACTTATGCTGCTGCCCGTCGTGGCTACGCCGGTTGCCCTGGGTATGGCCTGGAAGCTCATTCTTGAGCCTTCCGTAGGCTTTGCCAACGCGGTGGTAAAGTTTTTCGGCATGGCCCCTATGAAATACCTTGCTACAACCAGCTTCGAATCCATGCTGGTGCTCATTCTTATTGACGTTTGGGAATGGACGCCCATGATGATGCTCATGACCTACGCCGGCCTTATGACAATTCCCCAGGAGCCATATGAATCCGCCTTGGTGGATGGGGCCAATCGCTGGCAGGTGCTTACAAAGATAACGCTGCCCCTCGCAAGTTCAGCCATCCTTGTCGCGGTGCTCATGCGGCTTATCGATGTAGTAAAGACCTTCGATATCATCTATGCTACCACGCAGGGCGGGCCCAATTTTGCCACGGAGAACATAAACATTTATGGCTATTTGAATATGTTCTCCTATTATGAATTCGGCAAGGCCGCGGCGATATCGGTCCTGTTTTTCATTGTGGTTATGACCATCGGCAGCGGCTTTCTGAAGCTGAAATCTAAATTGGAGGTAGAGTACTGATGTCGATCAAGGCAAAGAAGATACTCAACTCCACGGGCAAGCACTTTTTAATATACTTTGCTCTGTTTCTGGCGCTGTTCCCTATATTGTGGATGTTTCTTTCATCCTTTCAGCCGAATCAGTCCATTATCAACGCGAACAAGGGCTTGTTCGACTTCGTTCCAACGCTGGAAAACTACCGCAACGTGATACACAAATATGATTTTCTAAAGTATTCATGGAACAGCTTCGTGGTAGCGATTCTTGCAACCATATTCTCCCTGATAATTGGTTTGCCCTGCGCCTATGTGGTTGCCCGCTATAAGCTACGCAAGGCCAGCATGGTCGTGCTGTTGGTTCGCATGATCCCCGGCATATCCTTCCTGCTGCCCTGGTTCAGCATATTTGCGGCGTTGGGCCTGCGTGATACCTATGCCGCCCTGGTGCTCACCCATATGCTGGTAGCGCTGCCCTTCATCGTGTGGATCATGATACCCAACTTTGAAAGCATTCCCATGGAGTTGCAGGAGGCCGCCTGGATTGACGGCTGCAATCAGTATGGCGCTTTTATTCGTATCGTGCTGCGCCTTTCCATACCGGGCATATTTACGGCGTCGCTTCTGGCGTTCATATTCTCCTGGAACAACTTTATGTTTTCGCTGATATTAGCCGGCTCCAAGACCCTGACGTTGCCGGTGGCCATATTCAACTTTGTTTCCTACGCTTATGTTGACTGGGGCGGGTTGATGGCAGGCTCCACAATCATCACGTTGCCGATTGTCATTTTGTCGCTATGCCTGCAAAAGTATATCATCAGCGGCCTTACAGCCGGCGCGGTAAAAGGATAAGGCGGCAAAGAAAATGCAAATAAAAGCCGCGCATGCTGTGCGGCTTTTATTTGGGGAGGTAGGACATGGCTGCTATGAACCATACCGCCGCAAGGGCGGCGGAGGCCGCGCCAGGTGGGGCCGGCAAATACTTTTATCTGCTGTTTACGCACTTTTTCCGGCTGTTTGCGCTGAATCTGCTGCTGTTGGTATGCTGCCTGCCGGTGATCACAATACCCGCGGCTATAACCGGCGCATGCAGAGCCGTATGCTCTATTATTAGGGGCGATTCCTGCTATTTCTGGAGGGAGTTTTACGAGGAGTTCAAAACCCGCTTCCTGGGCAAGCTTGGGTGCTGGCTGCTGCTGATGTTGCTTCCCTTTTCGCTTATGCTGTGGACATATATGCTGGGCGGCGGCAGCGGGGTTACGGAACCTGTGTTCCTTAGCGCCATGACAATATCGATATTGACGCAGTGCTACTTTTTTGTCCTAACGGCCGTCGTGGAGCTGCCCCTTGGGCTATGTCTCAAAAACGCGGCGCTGCTGCTGGTGCTGGAATGGAAGGATACGCTTTGCATGCTGGTCGTGCTGACGGCGCTTGCCTTCCTGCTCTACAATTTATATCCGTACAGCCTGGTCCCGGCGGCCATTATATTGCCCAGCGGCACAGTCTTATTCGTTTGCCGGCGGTGTCTGGACATATTGGAGCGCCGTCACCTACTGCTGGATTATCATGATAATACGAACGAGGAGGCGCAGCTATGAAAGCGCTGGTTATGCATGAATACAACAAGCTCACCTATCAGGAGGCGCCCACGCCGGAACCAGGGGACCAGGAGGTGCAGGTGCGCCTGCAAGCCTGCGCGGTATGCGGAAGCGATGTGCACGGTTTTGATGGAAGCTCGGGCCGTCGCCGCCCCCCCATCATCATGGGCCATGAGGCCGCGGGCGTCATATCCGCCTGCGGGCGGAATGTAAAAGGCTATCGGATCGGCGAGCGGGTGACCTTCGATTCCACCGTATACTGCAATGCGTGCGACGCTTGCAAAAGAGGCTATGTAAACCTTTGCGCCAACCGGCAGGTGCTGGGCGTATCCTGCGAGGATTACAGACGGAACGGCTGCTTTGCCGAGTATGTGACCGTACCTTCGTATATTCTTTATAAGCTGCCGGATAATGTGACGTATGTTCAGGCCGCTATGGTTGAGCCGCTGTCCATCGCCCTTCACGCAGCTACGCGCACAAAGATCGGTGAAAGCGATACCGTGGCCGTTGTGGGCGCCGGCACCATCGGCATGCTTATCCTGCAGGTAGTGAGGAGCTTGGGCGCCAAGCGGATCATTGCCCTTGATATAGATGATGAAAGGCTGGAAATAGCAAGGGTAAACGGCGCCGACTATTGTATCAACTCTAAGGACGCGGGCGCTTGCGATCAGGTGATACAGTGTTCGGCAGGCGGCGTGGATGTAGCCATAGACGCCACCGGCATACCCGCTACCTTCGACCTGTGCGTGCACGCCGTAGCGCTGGGCGGGCGGGTGGTGCTGGTGGGCAATATTGCCCAGCAGGTAGGGTTTCCCTTGCAATATGTGGTTACGCGCCAGATAAGCCTCTTTGGCTCCTGTGCCTCCGCAGGGGAATATCCGGATTGTCTCCGGCTCATTTCCGATGGCAAGGTGGATGTGGACAGCATGATCTCCAAGGTCGTGCCCCTGGCTGAGGGCGATTACTGGATGAACAAGCTATACCGCAGGGAAGACGGGCTTTCTAAGCTGGTGTTCCGCTGCGGCGACGAGGAATAGGCTATGCAAAAGATCAAAACGGCTGTCATAGGCTGCGGCAAGGTGGGGCATTTCCATGCCGATGCCTTTATGCATTGCGAAAAGGGCGCGCTGGTGGCCTGCCTTGACAGAGATATGGAGAGAACCGAGGCCTTTGCCAAAAAATACGGCGTCAGAGCATACACCGACCTGGAAACGATGGTGAAGGAGAGCGGCGTTCAGGCCGTATCTATTTGCACGCCCCATCCAAACCATGCGCAGATAGCGGTACAATGCTGCAAACTGGGGCTGCATATTGCCATAGAAAAACCGCTGGCCGCTTCTTTGGAGGATTGCGACGCTATCCTGGCTGCGGCAAAGGAGGCGGGCGTTGTAGGCACCGTCATCTGCCAGCGCAGGTTCTATCCACCCGCCATGCGGGTGAAGCGGGCCATTGAGGATGGCAAGATAGGCGTTCCCATCCTGGGCACCGTCAATATGCTGGGCTGGCGGGATATGGACTATTACCATAGCGACCCTTGGCGGGGAACATGGCAAGGGGAGGGCGGTGGCGTACTCATAAACCAGGCGCCGCACCAGCTTGACCTGCTGCTGTGGTATATGGGTGAAATAGATGAACTGTATGGCGTTTGGGATACCCTCAATCACCCGGCGTTGGAGGTGGAGGATACGGCCGCTGCCATCATACGCTTTAAAAACGGAGCCATAGGCAATATTGTGGTCAGCAATTCTCAAAACCCCGCCCTGTTTGGAAACGTTCGCGTACATGGCGCTAACGGCGCCAGTATAGGCGTGCAAACGGACGGCGGGGCAATGTTTATTGCCGGCGTATCCGGCATTGCGGAGCCGCCGGTAAACGATTTGTGGACCATCGCTGGGGAGGCGGAGCAACTGGCGGAATACAAGGCTGCGGATATCGAGTTTTTTAATAGCCTGGATAACATTTGGTATTTCCATATGCAACAGCTCCATGATTTTCTGGACGCAATTGTGAAAGGACGGGAGCCATCGATAACCTTGGAAGATGGGCGCAAAACGGTGGAACTCATAACGGGCATATATCGATCCAGCCGGGATAAAAGGCCGGTCAAGTTCCCCCTGAACGCGGAATATGGCAGTGACTTCGACGGCAGGCTGAAGCGGCCGCCGGTCTGAATTATATACGAAAATACCTAGGGGGAGAGACGATTACGATGAAACGCTACGCACTTATCGTACCAACGAGCATGGGAGTACGTATCACGCCGACAAGCCGCCAACCGGTGCATATAAGCCATGAGTATTATATGCATGCAACAAGCGCCGAAACAAATGCGGCTACGGTTTCGGCCTCGCTGGGCCTGCCGGTCAAGGTTCTTACCAATTTTGTGGAGGGCTCGCCCATCGCCGCCTTTATTAAAGCGGATTTAAGGAGCCGCAATTTGGAATATGAGGGCAAGGAGATACCGCAGGGTGATCCCTGGGGATACCGTCATCAGTTCAACATAGCGGATTGCGGCTATGGCGTGCGGGGGCCGAGGGTATATAATGATCGCGCCGGAGAGGTGGGCCAAATACTAAACGTTGCGGATTTCGACCTGGAACGCATATTTGGAACGGAAGGCGCTGAAATCCTCCACATGTCCGGCCTGATAGCGGCGATGTCCCAGGATACGGGCGAGTTCTGCCTGCAGCTCGCCAGGGCGGCCAAGGCCTATGGAACCAGAATATCCTTTGACCTTAATCATAGGGCCTCGTTCTGGAAGGACCGGGAGGGGGAGCTTACCGAAATATTCAGGGAGATAGCCTCTATCGCGGATATTTTGACTGGCAATGAGGAGGATTTTCAGCTTTGCCTGGGCGTAAAGGGGCCGGCCGCGGGCGGGAAGGACATTGCGGGCAAAATCGAAGGCTTCCGGGAGATGATCATGGGGGTCCAGGAGAAATACCCCAACGTAAGTACATTTGCCACTACCCTGCGGGAGGTGATAAACGCCAACGAGCACCTATGGGGGGCTATATTGCTTAAAGACGGGCAATGGCACGTTGCCGAGCCGCGGCACATACAGGTGCTGGATCGCATAGGCGGCGGCGACGGTTTTGTGGGCGGCTTGCTTTACGGCATACTGAGAGGCTGGAGCCCGGAAGATTGCCTGCACTTCAGCTGGGCTACGGGCGCACTTGCTACCACGCTGCTCGAGGACTATGCCCAGCCTGCGGATGAAGAGCAGGTGTGGTCAATTTGGAAGGGCAACGCCCGCGTAATGCGCTGATTGACCGTGCGGATTTTTTCAAATAAAAGGAGAAGGGAAATGAAAGCGGATATCGGACTGATCGGCCTTGCGGTAATGGGCGAAAATTTGGTGATGAACATGGAGTCCAAGGGCTTTACGGCGGCAGTATTCAACAGGACTACCGCCAAGGTGCACAGCTTCCTTGAAGGGCGCGCTAGGGATAAAAATATTATAGGCGCCTATTCCATAGACGAATTGGTGGGCAGCCTTAAAAAGCCCCGCAGGATCATGATGATGGTCAAGGCGGGGGCGGCGGTAGACGAGCTTATTGAAACCCTGCTTCCCCATCTGGAACCTGGAGATATCCTGATCGACGGCGGCAATAGCCACTTTACGGATACCATACGCAGAACCACATATGTTGAAAGCAAGGGGTTTATGTATATCGGAACCGGCGTTTCCGGCGGCGAGGAGGGGGCGCTAAGGGGCCCCTCTATGATGCCCGGTGGTTCTCCCGGGGCCTGGATTTATGTTAAGGATATATTCCAAGCGATCTGCGCCAAGGTGGAGGATGGTTCTCCCTGCTGTGAATGGGTGGGGGAAAACGGCGCGGGCCATTTTGTAAAAATGGTGCATAACGGCATCGAATACGGTGACATGCAGCTCATCTGCGAGGCCTATCAGTTTATGCGGGATGGCCTGCAAATGCGGGCGGATGAGATGCATGAGGTATTCAAAGACTGGAACGAAACCGAGCTTGACAGCTATCTTATCGAGATAACCGGGGATATATTTGCGTATAAGGATACGGATGGCGTACCGATGGTGGATAAGATATTGGATACCGCCGGGCAGAAGGGAACGGGCAAATGGACGGGCATAGCCGCCCTTGAAGAAGGCGTACCCCTTACGCTTATTGGGGAGGCGGTGTTTGCCCGCTGCCTTTCCGCCATGAAGGAGGAAAGAGTAGCGGCGGCGAAAGCCTTTCCGGGGCAGGCGGGCAGGATAGATTACAACCGGGAGGAGTGCATTGAGCAACTCCGGAAGGCGCTTTATGCCTCGAAGATAATCTCTTACGCGCAGGGCTATACCCTCATGCGGGCGGCGGCAAAAACCTATGGCTGGAATCTAAATTACGGTGGCATTGCCCTTATGTGGCGCGGCGGCTGCATTATCCGGTCCGTGTTCCTAAGCAAGATAAAGGAAGCCTACGATCGGAACCCGGGGCTGGAAAACCTGCTCCTCGATCCTTATTTTGGCGAGGTCGTAAAGGGCCTTGTCCCTGCCTGGCGCAGGATCGTTGCCGAGGCGGTGACCCACGGCATACCCATGCCGGCTTTTTCCGCGGCTCTGGCCTATTTTGACGGCTATACCACCGAAAGGCTTCCGGCCAACCTTTTGCAAGCGCAGCGGGATTATTTTGGCGCCCACACCTATGAGCGCTTAGATGCGCCCCGGGGACAATTTTTCCATACTAACTGGACGGGGCGTGGAGGAAGCACCGCTGCGTCAACTTATACCGTTTAGTTCATAGCGGCGATTTCATACGCTTTATTCTGAACGAGAAAATAGCCTTAGGGGGTATTGCGGTAAACAAAGCCGATGCGCGCATAGGCAGGAGAGGAATCAAAAAACTTGTTATTGGAACACGGCTTGTTTATAATGAATAGAAAACATCAAAGGGTGAGCGTATGGAGCCAATCGCATTTTTCGGAGAGTCGCTTTCCGAGTATACTGCAAAGCAGATTATAGATTATATAATCACGGAAAAGCTCCAGCCCGGGGATCAGCTGCCAAACGAAATCGAGCTTGGCAATGCCTTGGGTGTAGGCAGAAGCACGGTTAGAGAGGCCGCGAAGATTTTAATATCCCGCAATATAATCAGAATAGAGCGGGGGCGGGGAACCTTTGTATCCCAAAAACCGGGCGTATCCGATGATCCGCTAGGATTCCAATTCGTGCAGAATAAATCGCAGCTTCTTTTGGAACTGTTACAGCTTCGCGCAATCATAGAGCCGTCGCTGGCCGAGCTGGCCGCACAGAACGCAACGGCGGAAGAGATCGACAGGCTGCAATTCTTTGAAGGCAAGCTTGAGGAAGCGTATCACAAAAAGCAGGATCACAGCGAATTTGATATCAGCTTTCATACCGAGGTTGCAAAATGCTCGCACAACAGCGTTGTGGATCTTATATTCCCGGTACTTATCAAAACGGTGCCCATGACGGTGCAATACACCCATTACGCCTTGGTGACGGAAACAATCCACGATCACGTAGCCATCATCAAAGCCATTAGCGAACGTGACGGCAGAACGGCAAGAAACACCATGGAGGAGCATATAAGGCGCAACATCCGATTTGTCAGGAAAGGCGCACTCAATACCACTCCCTAGGTCTATATGCCAGTCAAAAATCATCAGGCTGCCGGGCTAAAGAGGCAGCCTTTTCTGTTTATACCACTTATGGCAGGCTCCAGAAAAAGAAGCCAAGGAGAGCTTTGCCAAACAGTCTTTATGCCGGAACCTTTGAACAAAACGCACCCGCTTGTGATGCCCTTTTGCTGTTTTGCCATATGTCTTAAGCAGGCGGGTTGCGCTTATCGAATCACCTGCTGCTTGCTGGCGACATAAATCTCATACCACTCCGAACGATCCAGTTCCACGTCGAGCGCAGCGAGCGCCGCATCCAGACGCTCCAGCCTGCTGCTGCCGCTAAGGGCGATTGCCTGCACCGGATGATAGAGGATCCATGCAAAAACCAGCGTCTCCGGTTTGACATTCTTCTTAGCCGCGATCCTTTTGATCGTTTTGCGCGCCTGCGCATAGGGCGCTTCCTCGCTCGTGAGCAGCCGGCCGCCGCACAGCGGAGACCAAATCATAGGATGGATATGCTTCTGCGTCAAAACATCCATCATTCCGGAGTTAAAATGTTCAAAGCAGCAGGGATTCCATTCGATCTGATTCGTCCGCAGCTGCCCGTCCATCAGCTCATTCAGAGCGGCAAACTTGAACGGATCAAAATTGGATACGCCCGCTTCTTTGATAAGCCCTTGCTTCATCAGTTCCTTAAGCGCCGCAGCAACTTCATGGTGATCGATCAGAGGATCCTCGCGATGGATCAGATAAAGATCCACATAATCGCACTTTAGCCGCCTCAGGCTGCCCTTGCAGGCATTGATGATATTATCATACGTCGTGTCATAATAGGTGAAGGAACCCCGATCGTCATTCCGCACCGAAATACCGGTTTTGGTAACCAGCGTGTACTCGTCTCTCCTGCGTTTGGGCAGCACTTTGCCAAGCTGCTCCTCGCTTTGACCGGATCCGTAAATCTCGGCGGTATCGAAGGTGTTGACGCCGCGATCCAGACAACCGCAGACAAACTTCTCCAGCTCGCCGCTTGACATATTCCAGTTATGCAGACGCCAGAAGCCCTGCACGATTCTGGAGAAGTGCATCCCCGGTGCGATCTCAATATACTTCATGTTTTTCTCCTGTCATTGTGCAAGATCTTCTGACGTTCAGCTCTTTTCGATGGCACACACGTAACCTTCCCTCTATCCATGACAACTTTGCGTATAGATGCCATGTTGATTTCTAGTGAGCTGTTCGTTGTCAGATTTCTACCTTGCGCATTTTTCGTTTCTGCTATGGCCGTTGTTCACCGGATACAGAATTACGTATTGATTAATCATAGCATTCAAAGAAGCGAATCACAAGCCGGAATTGCGTTGGTTCCCACGAGCGCCCGGTTTTCATTATGCCGCGTATGGCAATTCACCACTTTGGTCAACCGTGGTTCTTTCCTTTCAAATTATATCTAAAGTCCGAGGGCTCCCCATTAACCGGGGTTGCCGAAAGGCGCGGGGCGACATCGTGCAGGCAAATCCCACTTTTGGGGCCACGGCAGGGGCAATGCCGCCCCATGCCCTGCTCAGCGTTTTGCCCGCGGCGGCGTAGTTTTACTTTTCGTGCCCATACTGTTATACTGGGGGCATAAAAGGGCCCGTTTGGGCGGAGGGTTTTGCATGTATCGCGTAGTGCTTATTGATGATGAGGCCATCATCGTGGAGGGGCTTAAGAAGGTGGTGGACTGGGCGGGTTTTGGCTGTGAGGTTGTGGCCACGGCCGGAGACGCGGCCAGCGGCATGGCGATGATCCGCGAACACAAGCCGGATATCTTCTTTACGGATATCCGCATGCCTGATATGGACGGCCTGACCATGATCGCTGCGCTCAAGAGCGAGTTCCCCGATATGCAGGTGGCTGTGCTCACGGGCTATGCGGATTTTGAATATGCCCAGCAGGCGATCCGCCTGGGCGTGACCCGCTTTTTGCTCAAGCCCAGCCGCATGGATGAGATTAACGAAAGCTTAAGGGCTATGATCGCTAACCTCGAACGGCTCAGCGCCCTTAGGCAGGCGGAGGGCGATGCGTCGTCCGACGCGGAGGAGGAGCAGGGTGCGGGCAGCTTTATCGTGCGCAATGCAATCGCATATATCGAGGAAAACTGCGCCGGCCGGCTCACCCTGCAGGATGTGGCGGAGCATTGCTATGTTTCCCAGTGGCACCTTTCCAGGCTGCTCAACAAGCACGCGGGCAAGAATTTTTATGATATCCTCAATGAAACGCGCATTGCCGAGGCCAAGAAGCTGTTGCGCGACCCTGGGCTAAAGATCGGCGATATCGGCGACGTGGTGGGCTATAGCGACGCGGGGCACTTTGCCAGGGTGTTCAAGCGCCTCGAAGGCATGAGCGCCAACGAATACCGCAACCGTATGAAGCCCTGATCCCCGGCTAAACACAACAAGCAAAGACAAAAAGAGGCACGGCAAAGCGCAGTGCCTTCTTTGGTGATTTTGTATAATTAATATAGCATATGATGCCCGGCTTGGGCCGGCACGCGATCGTGGAGGGCTCATCTTTATGCAGTACGGATATTTCGACAATGATTCCCGCGAATATGTGATCGATCGGGTGGATCTGCCCGTTTCCTGGACGAATTACATCGGCGTTGGCGAGATGTGCGGCGTGTTCAACCACACGGCCGGCGGCTATCTCTTTTGCGGCTCGCCCGAATACCACCGCATCACCCGCTTCCGGCCCAACGGCGTGCCTATGGACGGGCCGGGCCACTATGTTTACCTTCGGGATGAGGCCGACGGTGATTTTTGGAGCATCAGCTGGCAGCCTGTGGGCAAGCCGCTCGATGCGGCCCGCTATGCCTGCCGCCACGGCCTTTCCTACAGCAAATATAGCGCGCACTATAAAGGCATACACGCCGAGCAGACCCTCTTCGTGGCCATGGATGACCCGGTAGAGATCTGGGATGTGCGGCTGCGCAACGAGGGGGAGGAGCCGAGGGAACTGAGCGTGTTCAGCTATGCGGAGTTCTCCTTCCACCATATCGACATGGATAACCGCAATTTTCAGATGAGCCTCTATGCGGCCGGCTCCAGGTATGCGGGCGGGGTGATCGAGCACGACCTTTATTATGAGGAGGATGGCTATCAGTTCTTCACGGCGGATTTTGACCCGGATGGCTTCGACTGCCTGCGGGATGCCTTTATCGGGCTCTACCGCACGGAGCGCAACCCCATTGCCGTGGAGCGCGGAGAATGTGCGGGGAGCTTTGAAAAGGGCGGCAACCATTGCGCCACGCTGCAAAAGCGCCTGCGCCTTGAACCGGGCGAAGAAGCGCGGCTCATCTTCCTTCTGGGCGAAGGTGGGATTGAGGCTGGCAAGGCCATGCGGGAGAAATATACGGCGGAGATGGTGGATGCGCAATTCGCCAAGCTGCACGCCTTCTGGGATGAAAAGCTGTCCAAACTTCGCGTAGATACCCCCAACCCGGGCATGAACGCCCTTTTGAATTGCTGGAATCTCTACCAAAGCGAGATCAACGTGCTGTTTTCCCGCTTTTCTTCCTTTATCGAGGTAGGCGGCCGCACGGGCCTTGGCTACCGCGATACCGCGCAGGACGCCATGTGCATCCCGCATGCGGAGCCGGAAACATGCAGGCGGCGCATCGTCGAATTGCTGCGCGCCCTCACAAAGGAAGGCTATGGCCTGCACCTGTTCGAACCCCGCTGGTTCGAGCCGGAACAGAAGGCCCAACCCTTCCAATCGCCCACAGTAGTGCCCACGCCGGATCAAAAAAGCCTGGTGCACGGCATAGGGGACGCCTGCGCGGACGACGCCCTCTGGCTGATCGGCGCTATTGTCAACTACCTCAAAGAAACGGGCGAGCTGGCCTTTGTGGATGATGCGGTGACTTATGCGGATGGCGGCGTGGGCAGCGTATACGAGCACATGAAGCGCATCCTCGATTTTTCCGCCAGGCAGGTAGGCGTAAACGGCGTCTGCAAGGGCCTTCGGGCGGACTGGAACGATTGCCTCAACCTGGGCGGCGGCGAAAGCGCTATGGTTAGCTTTTTGCATTATTGGGCCCTGGCGCAGTTCGTGGAGCTGGCGGGCTTTTTAGGACGCAAGGAGGATGTGGAAACATACGGCGCATTGGCGGCCAAGGTGAAGGATACGGCCGAGCGCGTGCTTTGGGATGGCGAATGGTACATCCGGGGCATTACCGCGGATGGGCGCCCCATCGGCACAGCGGCGGATCGCGAGGGCCGGGTGCATATGGAGAGCAATACCTGGGCCGTGCTTTCGGGCGCAGCCGCCCCGGAGCGGGGCAAGAAGGCCCTGACCGCCATTAAGAGATACCTTTTCACCCCCTATGGCCTGATGCTCAACGCGCCCCCCTATACCAAGCCGGATGACAGCATCGGCTTTGTGACCAGGGTCTATCCCGGCCTTAAGGAAAACGGGGCCATCTTCTCCCATCCCAACCCTTGGGCATGGGCGGCGGCCTGCGTGCTGGGCGAGGGCGAAATGGCTATGGAGTTTTACGACGCCCTTTGTCCATTTAACCAAAACGACAAAATCGAGATTCGCCAGGCCGAGCCTTATAGCTATTGCCAGTTCGTGGTTGGCGAGGCGCACACCGCCTTTGGCCGGGCGCGCCACCCCTTTATGACGGGCACTGCCGGCTGGGCCTATTTTGCGGCTACCCAGTATATGCTGGGCGTGCGCCCGGGCTTTGACGGGCTGACGGTAGACCCCTGCGTGCCTGCCGGATGGAAGCGCTTCGCCCTGCGGCGGGTTTGGCGGGGCGGCGTTTATGAGATCGAGATCGAAAACCCAAAGGGTGTGCAAAAGGGCGTCGCCGCCCTCTATGCGGATGGGAAACAAGTGGAGAAGCTTCCTATTCTTAAGCCGGGTGAAACCTGCCATGCCCGGGCTGTGATGGGATGAAGGGAGACCTTGATGATTAAATTCGGAACGGGCGGCTGGCGGGCCGTGATCGCGGATGGCTTTACCAAGGCCAATGTGCAGCGCTTGGCTGCCGGCCTGTGCGATATGATGAAGGCCGAGGGCGTGGCGGGGCAGGGCCTTTTGATCGGCTATGACAGGCGCTTCCTCTCGCGCGAAGCCGCGGAGTGGGCCGCCGAGGTGGCGGCCGGGGCCGGCGTGCCAGCGGCCATATTGCCGCGCGAAGCGCCTACGCCGCTCGTGATGTTCGGCGTGCGGGAATATGGCTTCCCCTATGGCTTAATGGTGACGGCCAGCCATAACCCGGCCATTTATAACGGCGTTAAGGTATTCGTATCCGGCGGCCGGGACGCGTCTCAGGCTGTCACGGATAAGCTCGAGGGTTATATCGCCGCCCTGCGGGGCGATATCCCCTGCTCATCCCTTCAGGAGGCGGCCAAGCAGGGCCTCTACCGGGAAATGGATCCCTTCAACGACTATATCGACAGCATCCTGGCCCTGGTGGATACAGAGGCCATCCGCAAGGCGCGGCTTAAGGTCGTGCTGGATCCGATGTACGGCGTGAGCCAAACCAGCCTGCGCACCATATTGATGACGGCCCGCTGCGATGTGACCGTGATCCATGAGCGGCGCGACACCCTCTTTGGCGGCAGGCTGCCCGCGCCCAATGTGGATACCCTGGGCAGCTTGGCTACGGCCGTGCGGGAGCAGAAGGCGGACATCGGCTTGGCGACAGACGGGGACGCGGACCGTATCGGCGTGATCGACGACAACGGCCGTTTCGTGCACCCCAACAAGCTGCTGGTGATCCTCTATTATTACCTGCTGTGCTACCGGGGCTGGCGGGGGCCTGCCGTGCGCAACACATCCACCACGCACCTGATCGACCGCGTAGCCGCGGGCTTTGGCCAAGTCTGCCACGAAGTGCCCGTAGGTTTTAAGCATATCTCCGCCAAGATGGAGGAGGCGAACGCCCTCATCGGCGGCGAGTCCTCGGGCGGGCTCACGGTACGGGGGCATATCGGCGGCAAGGACGGCATCTACGCGGCCGCGCTCTTGTGCGAAATGACCGCCGTTACCGGCAAGCCAATCTCCGCGCTGTATCAGGAGATCACCGCCCGCTTCGGCGAGGTATACACGGCGGATGCCGATATTGCCATGACAGAAGAGAAGAAGGCGGAATTGCAGGCGCTTCTGTTTAAGGAAAAGGCCCTGCCGAAATTTACGGAGCAGGTGGAGCGTATCTCTTATCAGGATGGCTGCAAGGCGTATTTTGAAAACGGCGGATGGGTGATCTGCCGCTTTAGCGGCACCGAGCCCCTGCTACGCATCTGCGCGGAGGGTTCTTCACAGGAAAAAGCCGGGGAATATGTGGAAACCTGGCGGGCCTTTCTCGCAGGGCGATAGCCGCCCGCGTTGCGTGGGAACGCCTTGCAATGATATAATACCAAGAGTATAAAGCGAAGGGGGCTTCAGCATGAAAAACAGAGGCATCTCCCTTCGCTTTGGCCTTTTGGCCATCGTCACCCTCTGCTGGGTGCTGCCCATCCTGGCGATATTGACCATGTCCGCCTATTTTGTCTCCAACAACTTCCAGTCCCGCCTGGAAGAAGCCGTGCTCACCAGCGTAGATAAAGCGGCGGAATCGGTTCGCGGCAGGGTCGAGAGCGTTATGGCCGCATCCAGAGCCGTATCCTACGATGGAACCGTGCGCGGCGCATACCTGGATTATTGCGCCACAGAGGACAGCGTAGCGCTCTATAGCGATGTGAACGCATACCTTTACGCCAAGTTCGCCTTTGACGATAGCTTTACGGCCGCCTTTCTTTATTTCACAGAACAGCCGGATATCCAGTATTACGTTAACAACCGCAGCCATTCCGAGGTGGGCGTGCGCAAGGACTTCGAACGGGACGCTTTGCCAAAGGTGCGGGCGCTCTGTGAGGGATTGGGCACGGGCATCGCTTTCCTGCGTGTGAACGGCAGGCTCTATCTAGTGCGCAACATCGTGGATAGCAGCTTTCGGCCCTATGCGGTGCTGGCCCTAGATTGCAGCGTAAAATCCCTTTGCGAAAGCGTATACAACATTGTCTGGCTCCAGGCCGCTACGCTGGAAATCGATGGCCTTGCCTTCCCGCTAACGGGCGGGGGCGTTGCGGCCGGCGCCGAGGGCTTACATTACGACGCCGCGGCCGGCAGCTATATCGTATGCCGCTCGCCCAGCCTAAGCGGGCACCAGCTTACCGTGCGCGCGATCTGCGATGGGCAGGATCTTTTTGAGGCTTTCCCGAGCCTGCGGGCTATGGCCGTGGTGGTTTTCGCTCTGGTTATCCCGCTGCTGGCCTTTGTGATCTGGGCCTTTTACAGGTACGTCTCCCTGCCGGTAAACCGGCTGGTGGAGGCCTCGGAGCGGGTGGAGGCCGGGGAGCTGGGCTATACGGTGGAAGCGATGCCCAGGAGCCGCGAGTTTTTATACGTGACCGAGCATTTTAACAGCATGTCGGAAAAGCTCAAGCGGATGTTTGACCACAGCCGTATGGAGCAGATCGCCCTGCAGGATGCGCGCATCAAAGCCCTGCAATCCCAGATCAACCCGCATTTTTTGAATAACACTCTGGAGATCATCAACTGGGAAGCCAGGATGGCTAAGGATGACAAGGTATCCAGCATGATCGAGGCGCTTTCCACCATGCTGGCCGCGGCCACAGCGCGGGATGGCAAAGCCATGGTCAGCTTGCGCGACGAGCTGACCTATGTGGACGCCTACCTTTATATCATCTCCCAGCGCTTTGGCGAGAGGCTCAGGGTAATCAAGCGGATCGGCGAGGGGCTGCTCGATGCGCCGGTGCCCAGGCTTATTTTACAGCCCATCGTGGAAAACGCCATCGAACACGGCATATCACAGCTCCCCACGGGCGAGCTGGTGCTTCGGGCCTATAGGGCCGGGGAATGGCTCTGCCTTGAGGTGGAGCAGGATGGCCGCATCAGCGATGGCGATCGGGAAAACATCGCCCGGCTACTCAATTCGGAGGAGGATAGCACCCCCTATCCCCAGGGCCGCTTGGGCATACGCAATGTGAACATCCGGCTGAAAATGCTCTTTGGCAAGGAGAGCGGCCTTAGCATAACGGAGGTGGGACCGGAACGCATCCGGGCCAGGATCCGCTTGCCGTATGCCGCGCCGGGCGAGGATTAAGCCGCCTGACCCGCATTTGTGCAATCAGAAACAAGAAAGGGCAAGCGTGGATCTTAAAGGTTCGCCGCCCTTTTTCTATAATATATGTATCACCGCAGGGACGGGCGCATCGACGGCCCGCTCCATGGCAGTTCGTATTGCACGTCACTTAGCAAAACAGTAAAACCAATGGAGGTAAAACATGAAGAAGTTTCTTGCTGTCCTGATGGCCGGAGCGCTGGCGCTGGCCCTGTTTGGCTGTGCGCCCGCGGCCCCCGCAGAGCAGGCCGCAGCGCCGGCCGAAGCGCCCGCCGCAGAGCCCGCGCCCGCCGCAGAACCCGCCCCCGCCGCCGCGCAGCCGGTCGAAATTACCGTTGTCACTTCGTATGGCGGAGACGACGGCAACCGCGGCAACTATGAAGCTGCCCTGAAGGGCTATGAACAGGCCACTGGCAACACCGTGCTCGACGCTTCCGCCACATCCAACGAAGAGTGGAAGGCTAAGGTCATGACGGACTTTGAAACCGGCACCGAACCCGATGTGCTCTTCTACTTCTCCAACTCCGACTCCAAATCCATCATCGAGGCGGGCAAGGTGGTCTCCATTGAGGAGATCCGCGCCGAGTATCCCGATTATGCTTCCAACATGAAGGATGAGATGATGGCCCTCTCCGAGGTGGACGGCAAGGCATACGCGGTGCCCTCCAGCGGCTTCTGGGAGAGCATGTTCGTCAACACCAAGGTGCTTGCGGCCGCGGGTGTTTCCGTGCCCGGCGTGGATTACACCTGGGATCAGTTCCTGGCGGATTGCCAGAAGATCAAGGACGCCGGCTACACGCCCGTGGCCGTATCCCTCCAGGAAGTGCCCCATTACTGGTTCGAGTTCACCGTATACAACAACGGCAACACGGCCAACCACCTGGATATCCCCGCCGCATCTTCGGATGCCACCGGCCTCAAGTGGGCCGCCGGCTTTGAAGACCTCAAGGCACTGTACGAGGCGGGCTTCCTGCCCCAGAACACCCTCACCGCCACCGATGCCGAGACCGTGCAGCTGGTAGCGGACGGCCAGGCCGCCTTCCTGATCGACGGCAGCTGGAAGGTAGGCTTCTTCACCGAGAATTGCGCGGATCACCTGGAAGACTTTGCCCTCAGCTATGTGCCCGGCAAGGGTGAGCGTAAGGCGAGCGATGTGATCGGCGGCATCTCCATGGGTTACTTCATCACCCGCAAGGCTTGGGATGACCCGGCCAAGCGCGAGGCGGCCGTAGCTTTCGTTTCGCACATGACCAGCGATGAAGTCCTCTCCACCTTCGTAACCACCGAGGTCACCGCCCTCAAGAACGGCGCCAAGCCCGCCGGCCTCAACGCCATTCAGCAATCTGCCGCCGAAATGTGCGCGGGCGTGACCAGCACCGTGGGCGCCGTACAGGATCTGATGACCTCCGAAGCTCGCGGCAGCCTCTTTGCCGATGTGAAAAACATCGTCACCGGCAAGGCCACCGCGGCAGAGGCCATCGACAAAGCCTTAGCCCTCCAATAAAGGGCGGCTGCACACCATAGGATCTGAAGCGCGGGGCCGGCCTTGGTTACCTTAGGCCGGCCCCCGGTATACACGGAAAGGCGGATGGCTATGAACTCGATGCTCTACAAAAAAAAGGCGCCCTTGCTGTTTTTTCTGCTCCCCGCCTTTTTGTTTCTTACCGTATTCCTCTATTACCCATTCCTGCAAAACATCGTCAACAGCTTCTCCCAGATCACCGGCCTGGGCACGGCCAGCCAGGGCCTGAACCAGCCCTGGTATGCCAACTACGCCCGCATGCTGGAAGATGAAAACCTGCACACAGCCATCAAGAACACCATGATCTTCACCGGGGCAACCATTGTTTTTCAGGTGGGCATCGCGCTGCTGCTGGCGCTGCTGGTGGATCGGATCAACAAGGGTTCGCAGCTTTTCCGCACGGTCTATTTTTTTCCCATCGTCATCAGCGCCACAGCCCTGGGCCTTTTGTTTAACCTGGTTTTTCTCTATAATGGCGGCATGCTCAACCAGTTTTTGCAGAAGGTATTGGGCTACAGCCAAAACATCGATTGGAAGGATGAATCGCATTTCCTCACCACCATGCTCATCCCCGTAATGTGGCAGTATGTGGGCTTTTACTTTGTAATTATCGTTACCGGTCTCAACAACATCTCCGCCGAGGTATATGAGGCGGCGGAGCTGGACGGGGCGGATGGATGGAAGCGCGTGCGTTACATCACCCTCCCCCTGGTGCGCAATGTGCTCTGCACCTGTCTGGTGCTGGCCGTGACCGGTGCGCTCAAGATATACGACCTGCCCTGGGTGATGTTCGGCAGCGGCATTCCCATGGATAAATCCTGGCTCACGGGCACCTATATGTATAACCAAACCTTCATCCGCACAGATGTGGACTATGGATCTTCCATTGCCGTGCTGATCGTGGTGTTGGGCGTGGCCATGGCACAACTCGCCAACACTATCTTCAAAGAAAAGGATTATTAAGGAGGGGGCTATGAAGCAGAAAGCGAGAAAAAGGCTCTCTTTTGCCCAGGCGGCCACGTATGTGGGGCTGTCACTCTGGGCCGTTACCACGGTGTATCCCTTCCTGTGGGTCATCATCAACTCTTTTAGACAAAAGGGCCAGATCCGTACGGATTCCTTCTCCATCCCCTGGCCCTGGACGGATAGCTTCACCCTGGATAATTACGCCAAGGCCGATTCCCGTTTCGAGTTTGGGCAGGCGTATGCCAACAGCCTGATTATCTCCATATCGGTGACGGTTATCGTGGTGTTGCTGGCGGGCCTGGCGGCTTATGGCCTGGTGCGCTACAATTTCCGCGGCAAGCGGCTCGTGCAGGGACTGGTGATCGCCAGCATGATGTTCCCGGTGTTTTCCACCATCATTCCGGTTTTTCGACTGGAGGTGGTACTGGGCATCGCCAGCACGGGCAACCGCTTTTTGTCCCTGCTGGCGGCCATCCTGCCACAGGTGGCGGGCAACCTCTCCTTTGCCATTGTGGTGCTGATGGGCTTTATCCGCTCCATCCCGCTCGATTTGGAAGAGGCTGCTTATCTGGATGGCTGCGGCGTGTTCGGCATCTTCTTCCGCATTATCGTGCCGGTAGCCAAGCCCTCCTTTGCCACGGTGGCCATCTTTGCCTTTCTCTGGTCGTACAACGATCTGTTCACCCAGTCCTTCTTCCTGCGCCTGCCCAAGGAAAAGACCATCACCCTGCTTCTGAATGAGATCAGCTCCCAAGCCGGCGTGGATTACGGCCTGATGGCCGCCTCGGTGGTGCTGGTGGTGGTGCCCGTGCTGATCGTTTACGTGCTGCTGCAAAAGAATATCATCAAGGGCCTGACGGTTGGCGCCATAAAAGGTTAAGAAAAACGGGCATAACGAACAAGAAAGCCTCCTGCCGCAAATTGCAGGAGGCTTTACATATTCAACCATGAAAAAAGCCCGCAGAATGGAACCATGGCTTCTAGCCGTTTCCTGCATTGACCTGCGGTAGAAACAGCAAATTAGCGTTATTATATTCTATATTTTCTATGAAACCTCCAAAAACTACAAAAAAATACAAAAATCTGCGAATCAAAGATGGTTGTCCCTTGCAATAGGAAATGGTTTACCGTAAGATGGGTGTATAGGTAAAAGTAAACGCATGCAAAGCGCCGGAGTTAACAACTTAAGGGAGAACGAACGCGATGAAGAAGTTTTTTGCCGCCGTATTTTCTGTGATCATGACGCTGACCGTTGCTTCCGGCGCCCTGGCTGCCTTCACCTGGAACGCCGCCCCCGGAGCTACCCCGGAATCCTTTGCCGCCCGTTATAAGATCGAGGTCGTCAAGCTGGCCAATGAAAGTGGCGCCATCGGATCCACCAAGCTGATCGAAGCCCCCGCAGCCAACGCGGCGAATCATGCTTCCGTCTATTTTTACATCCGCCTCACCGTTGCCGGCGCGGCTGATGATATCGCGGCTGCGGATGACATTCAAAAGAACGCGCGGGCGGATGTCTCCTTCACAGCGCTGCGCGATTTTTTTACCGATATTGACGAGCTTCCATGCGTCACCGGCATAGATCTGTCCGATCTGGATAATGGCGTATACTACTTTAATGTCACTGGCCAGGCGGAAGATGGGGGAACCCCTGCGACCTGGTTCCTGCCGATCACCGGCGCCCTGGCCAACAGCAGCTATTCCCGTGCCGCTATCGAGTGCCGCTGCCTGGATAGCGCCACCGCCAAGGCCTATGCCAAGGTCTATTCTAAGCGGCCCTTTTCGGGCAAGCTTCCCAACGGAGGTTCCGGCCCCGTGCCCTTCGCGTGCGGCGGTTACTGGATCTGGGTTGCGGAAGATGGGCTGATTGGTTTTGCCGATCATGATTATAAGAATGTCCTCGTCTTCACCCGAAACAAGAGCACCGGCCAAATCACCCAGGCAACCGTTGGCGCGCATAATACCGATGCAAATTTTGTGGTTGGCCTCTACACCTACCTGGGCTTTGCCGGCTCCGATGTTGAAGCAGGCAGCATCTATATGACGGATGACAACCTTCGCGCCGCCTTCGGCTTCGATTACCAGGGCGAATCCTTTGTCACGTGGGATGCCAGCCCTGTCGCCATCATCCTCGACCCTGCCATCGGCATCCCCAAAACGGGCGGTAGCGCCGATATCCTCGGCCCGGCCTTGCTCCTGCTCTCCGTTTCGGCTGCCCTATGCGGGCTCTGCGAGGGCAGGTCTTACGCGGAAGGCGGCCCTGCGCGGGCAGCGGGATCGGGGGCCAAGCGTATATGGTGATTGGCAGCGGGGAAGGCAGCCTCCTTTCTCGGGCGGGCACCGGTTCGCTTCTGGGAAGGCCTTTCGCAGAAAAAGCCCCGGATATCCGGGGCTTTTGTATCTGGAAGATATTGCTAGGGCCGGGCTTATCTGTTACAGCATGCGGCCGCAATCTCCTGAAAGGCCTTGCCGATCTCCTTGGGGGTACCGGAAAGGGCCTCGGCTTGGCGCATGATTTCCCGAAGGGTCTCGACATCCTGCTGGAGGAACAGCTCGCAGAGGAAGCGCTTCATACGGCCGTTGTTATAGCGCGCCAGGGCAATGGTCAATAGATCCGCCCGCGCGGCATATTCCGCATACCAGGGATCAAAGCCGCGGGCGGCAATGCTCTTGCAGGTACGTTCCTTGGCGCAGCCCGTGTTTAGGTCGCTAAAATCCCCCATCTTACCCAGCCGGGCGCAGGGGAATTCATCGCAGAGGCCGCAATGGGCCAACCGCTTTTGCCGGCAGCAATGGTGCACCTTGCAGGGCTCCGTATAGTACCCATCATGGGAACAGCCGGGGCACCTGCTTTTTCCTTCCGTCCTATATCTGCTGCACAAGGCGCAGGGCATGCCGCAATATCCATACGCGTAATCCGTCATTTCCTCGGCTCCTTTGCATTCAGGCTGCGGGAAAGGGTGGCCACCCCGCTTATTTCACGCGCCCTGCACGGCCCGCTCCGCGATCTGCATCAGCTCACGCTCACTTTCGATATCGCTTGGATACGGATAAGAAAGGGCCTGCTTTTCAAACTGCGCTTTGATTTGGTCCGCTTTTTGCGCGTCGTTTTCGGCCAGCAGCGCACAGGCATATTCCGTACGCAGCACGGTGGGGAAGTTCTTCATAGACTTCATGAATTTCTTTTGCTGCCCATCCGGCAGGGCGGACGGCTTTTCGCCGCGATGTTCGGCAATCAGCTTGCAGTAGATAAGGTCGCAAGCCAGCAGACCGCTGTGCAAACCAACGATGGCGGAATCCATTTTAAGCAGCCGCTCAATCAGTTCCGCCGCCTCGCCAAAGGCGTGGGCATCCATCAGGCGGTTGGCAGCGAACACGGAGAGGGCGGCGGTCATGCTGTTTTGCATCCCCGCCTCTGTGGGCAGCGCGAACCATTCCGTCGGCATATCTTTCAGACGAACGCCTTGGGCGACCCGCTCGTTGACTTTCATCTGCACCCAGAAGGCGCGCAGCGCATCCGGGCTTTTGCCAAGGGACAGCGCGTTATAGCCATCGTTATCCACAGCGCCCAGGCGTAAAGGGATGCCGTTGATCAGTGATAGCGCAATGCCGATTGCGCCGGATACCAGCATAAAAAAGGAAAGATAGGAGGTGCGCCGTAAAAGAAGATATATCCAAAGGAAGATCAGCCCGGCCAGCATATTGGCCAGCGCGCCGCCAAGGTTGTAGAGCGCAAAGGGGATCTTGCCCGCCACCATATCCGGCGGGCGCATCAGGCATTGGCCGCCCGTTCCCGCCAGGGATAGCCGCTTGTAGCGGAGCCTGCCATCCTGCTTAATCCACATGAAGCTGCCGATGCGAAAGGAGCAATAGCGGTAGCCGCTGCGCAGGCCGCCGGCGAGGTGCCCCGCCTCATGGAGAATGATCTGCAAAAAGAAGGCCGCGTATATGCCAAAGCACAGCAATCCCAGCAGGAGAAGATATTGCCCAAGAGGCAGATCCATAGCGGAGACGGCCACCAGATACCTGCCTGCCAGCAACCCGCAGAGCGCGCCGAGCAGCGTAAAGAGCACCAGGCCGGTGCATTGCCGCCAAAATATCATTCTTTTTTTCTTCTTATCTCCCATGATTACGCACCCCGTATCCTGCGCTTCATTTCTTTACGCTTCCTGCTGAGCTCGCTACGCTTCATAGTTCTATCCCTCTATTTTATAAAATCGAAAAGTAAATGCTGCCCACGGCCTGGCCGAATTGGGCCACGGTCGCATCCTGCCGTTTGGCGAGCTGCTTCATCAGCGGCGTGCCTGCCAACTCCTCATCCGCGGCCAGCAGGCGGATTCGCGGCGCGGTTTCGGCGCAGCCTGCACAAAGCAGGGCAAATATGCTTTGCCGCTTGATAAAGCGGCCGAAGAGGAAGCGCGTGTCGGTCTTCGGTTGCAGCAGGAAGTCCATCTCGCGGCTCAACCAGCCCAAATGCGTACCAATGCGGCGAAAAATTTCCGCTGCCGCAGCATCACCCGCCTCAGCTAGGGCCATCAGGCGCTCCAGGCAGGGCTTGCGCATGTCCTCCGGCTCGGTCGGCATGAGCAGCAAATCGCCTTCCTGCCGGGCGCAGCCGTTCAGCAGGGTGGGCTTTAACGCCGCGGCCAGTCGAAAGGCGGCCGCCTGCCCCATGTAGCGCCGCGCGCCGGGGAGGCCGGAATTCTCATTGCGCACGCTGCGAAGATCGGCAGCCGGGAGGCCCCGCGCGGGCAGGCTGCCCAGGTCGAGCAGCAAGTCATACAGCTCCAGGGGCATTTGGGGGATGCTGCCATCCTCGCCCAGCCAGCCGGTGCCTAAATCCGTGCCCAGGGTATGGGCGATGACGCCGCCGGCCAGTTCGCCGCTTCCACCGGCCGCCATTTCCATAGCGGCCACAAAGGCGGCCATGTGCCCGTCATTGGTGATGCACACCCGCCCATCTTGGCGGCAGAGGGCTTGCAGCCCTTCCCGTAAAGCGCCGATCTTGCTAAGCTCGACCTCGTAATGCACGGCGGGGTTTTCGCGTATGCCTTTGGTTTTAGGCGTCTCCCCGCCCAGTATGCGCTCGTGAATCACCACATCCGGAAAGCTGAGGCCAACGCCGTCCAAAATGTCTACTGCTGGCCCCAAAGCCTCTTCCACATGGGCCGCGGCCGCAGCGATTTGCTTTAGGCTTGTCCCAACCTCCAGCGCCCTTTCGAGGCTCTCCCACAGGGGATCCGATTCGGCCAACCCTCGCGCAGCCAGGTATGCGCGCATCAGGCGCGTCAACAGCAGGATGGGCTCCGTGATATCTTCCGCCACAGTGCCTGCGGCGGGGTTCCAATCGAATTCCTTGATGCATACAAGCCGGCCGTTTAGGCTGGCGGCCAGCTTGATATCCGTGCCGCCCACGTCGATGCCGCAGTACGCGCCCGTTTGCGCTTGCGCCGTAACGGCGGCCAGGCGCGGGGCCAGGGCTTCGCCCAGCGTGCCTTCCGCCTGTTTGGCAGGGGAATATTCCCGCATATCCTGCACGGCAAAGGCAAAGGGCGGGCAGCCCGCGGCCTTGCAGATGCGGGTTGCCACCTGCACGCACTTGGCATAAGCGCCGCCCGGGGCAAAGGAAGCCTGCACCTCGCCCAGCAGGCGCACAAGCCTCATATCGCCCGTATCCGCGAAGAAGCGCAGCTCCCGCCCGCCCAACGCGGAAATTGCGTTGTGCACGCTGGCGCAGAGGTAATTCACCACAAAAGCCCGCTCCTCGTTACTCTGCCAGGCCGGGAGCGGGTGATGGAAATCCGTGGCTTGGCCATCGCAGGCGGTCAGCCGCAGAATGATGCGGCCGCAAGCGGATGACGTGAGCAGTTCCTCGCGCATCTGCGGCAGCCATAGCGGCGCGCCGGCCTTAGCTTGCTCAATGTAGGCGCTAAGCATCAGAGCAGGATGTGCACGTCATCCGGCCCAAAGACCAGGCTGCAGGCCTCGCCCACCTGATAGATGCGGCGGTTCTTGGGGTTGTGCTCAGTCAGCTTGACCAGCGTATCGCCCACCATCACGTGGTAATTTTGATAGGAGCCCATGAAGCAGGAGAGGGCCACCTTGCAGGGCAGGCCGCCTGCCTCCGCCAGGCTGGCGGATTCCGGCCGCAGCACCAGCGTATAGTCCTGATTGATTTCGATGCCCGCCTGGGCTGCGGCCTTCACGGGGCTGCCCTCCACATTCAGCAGGGCGTAGCCACTTTCAATTGCCGTTACGGTGCCGCGAAGGAAGTTGGCCTCGCCTATGAAATCCGCCACGAACTCGCTGCCCGGGTGATAATATATCTCTTGCGGGGTGCCTTTTTGCGCTACCACGCCCTTGTTCATGATGATGATATCATCCGAAATGGCCATGGCCTCGCTCTGGTCGTGGGTCACGTAGATGGCGGTGATGCCCACCTCCTGCTGGATGCGGCGGATCTCCGTGCGCATGGAAACGCGCAGCTTGGCGTCGAGGTTGCTCAGCGGCTCGTCAAAGAGCAGCACCGAGGGCTCGATTACCAGTGCCCGCGCCAGGGCCACGCGCTGCTGCTGCCCGCCGGAGAGCTGGTGCGTCATGCGGCTCTCCATACCTTCGAGCTCAACGAGGGCCAGGATGTCCATTACCCGGCGGTGGATTTCCTCTTTGGAAAGCTTACGCAGCTTGAGGCCGTAGGCCACGTTGTCGAATACGTTGTAATGGGGTAGCAGAGCGTAGCTTTGGAAGACCATGGCCGTATCCCGCTTGTTGGGGGTCAGCTCGTTGATCGGCTGATCGCCCAGGTAAACCTCGCCCTCATCCGGGCTTTCAAAGCCGGCGATCATGCGCAGCGTGGTGGTTTTGCCGCAGCCCGAAGGCCCCAGCAGCGTCACAAAGGAGCCCGGCTCGATGGTAAGGGAGGTATCTTTGACCGCGTAAAAATCCTTGCCGGTTTTCGGATCCTGGTAGATTTTGGATATGTGTTCCAGGCGCACGCCCTTTTTGATCTTATCCATAAATTAAGCTGCCTCCTTGATTTGTTTGCTGGTGCCGAAGTGCTTGATGAAGAGGTTCATCAGCAGCACCGAGCCGTAGGTGATGAGGATGAGGATAGTGGCAAAGGCGCAGGCGACGCTGTAAGAGCCCTTTTCGGCAAATTCATTGATCTGTACCGTAATCAGCAGGAACTGCGGCGTAACCAGCAGGATAATGGCGGAGATGGCCGTGATGCTGCGCACAAAGGCCGTGACCAGGCCGCTGAGGAAGGAATCCTTGATGAGGGGCAGGGTCACCGTCATGAATACGCGGAAGCTGTTCGCCCCCATGTCGTAGGCGGATTCCTCGATGCTCTTATCGATCTGCCGCAGGGCGGAGATGCCGCTGCGGGTACCCGTGGGCAGGCTGCGCACCACGAACACGATGATGAGGATCAGCGCCGTGCCATAGAGGCCCTGCAAAAAGCCGGAGTGGAAGATGCCGCCCGAATAGCCGCGAATATAGCCCACGCCCAGCACCGTGCCGGGCACGGCCATGGCCAGCATGGAGACGGCCTCGATAAAGCCCTTGGCCCGGAACCTTTTCTTCACGACAAGGTAGGAGATGATCATGGATAAGAGCGCGGTGATGGGGGCCGAAACCAGGGAGAGCAGGAAGGAATCCCGGAAAGCCTCGAAGCCGTGGTAGCGGGTAAAGACCAGGTTGAACCATTTGAAGGTGAGCGGGGTGAATTTATAGCCCCAGGTAGGGAAGAGCGCGCCGATAGGGACGCAGATGTACATCAATATCACAAAGGCCGCAGCCAGCGCGCACAGGGATTTGAGGGGGAGGGTAACGCTCCTGTCCGCAATGAGCATGCGCCCCCTGGAGGCCTTGCCCGTAAGGGTGGCGGCCGTGTTGGCCTCGAGGTAGTATTTCTGCACGGCGAACATCAGCAGCGTGATGGATAGGAGCACCACGGCCATGGCCGCAGCGCCCACTTTGTCGTATGCGCCGGTGATCTGCAAATAGATGGTAGTAGCCAGCGTATCGTAGGAGCCGCCGATGATCATGGGGTTGGCGAAATCGGCGATGGATTCGATGAAGGTGACGAGGAAGGCGTTGCCCAGGCCCGGCAGCAGCAGAGGCAGGGTCACATTGGCGAATACCTTGAAGCGGCCCGCACCCATATCCCGGGCCGCCTCCTCCAGGGAGGGGTCGATGTTTTTGAGCAGGCCCTTGAGCATCATGTAGCACACGGGGAAAAAGGTGAGCGTTTGCACGATCACAATGCCCCCAAAGCCGTAGACACTATTGTCGTAGATGCCCAATAGAAAGCGGGTGATCAGCCCGGCCTTGCCGAAAAGCATGATCATAGAAAGGCTTAAAACAAAGGGCGGGGAGACCACGGGCAGCATGGAGACCATCTTGAACAGACCGCCCACGCCCCTGCCGACCTTGACGTAGACCTCCACATACGCGAATAAAAGCCCGATCAACGTGGAAAGGATGCCGACCAGGAAGCCGACCTTGAGGGTGTTGGTGATGGCCGCCCGGAAGGTGATCATGCCCAGCACGCGCTTGAATACATCCAGCGTAAAGCCGCCGTCGCCATAAAAACTATCCACGAGCAAAATGGCCAGCGGATAGAGGATAAACAGAGTTAAAAAGGTAATGAGCACAACGATGGTGGTGACCATGATGGGGTCCGCCATCAGCTTTTTCCGGTCCAGCGCCGCGCTCTGGCTCTTTGCCATGGGGCCGCTCCTTTCTCCTGTAGGGGATGGATATTCAGAAAGAAACCATCCGACTAGGTGCCGTTAAAAATACGGGGGATGGCGGGTTGTTCCGCTATCCCCCATATAAAAGCCGTATGTGTGATTACTCGGTCTTGAAGCGGTCGTCGCCGCCGCCCAGCGCGTTCATCACCTCTTCCACATAGGTGGTGATGTTCTTGGTGGCGTCCTCAAAGTCATATTCCATCACGTTCTCGGGATCAAGGCCGAAATCCGCGGCCTGGGTGGGCTGCTCCACGTTGTCGATCACCAGGAACTGGTAGGAGCCGTTCTCATCCGCCATGCCTACGCAATCGGGAGAGAGCGCATACTCAATCCAGAGCTTTGCGGCATTGGGGTGCGCGCAGCCTTTGAAGATGGCGGTGGCGCCAATCTCAAAGGATGTGCCGCTGGAGGGGATCACCAGCTGGATGTTCTCATAGCCGTTATCTACGATCTGGGTGATGCCATCGTGCAGGAAGCCGATGCCGATCACGCATTCGCCCGTGCCCACGTTCTTGGAGGGGCCGGAGCCGGATTTGGTGTAGACTTCGATGTTCTTATCAAGGTCGACCAGGTATTGAATGCCCGCGTCATGGCCCTTCTTTTGGATCATGGTGTTGATGACCAGCTTAGCCGTGCCGGCGGTATTGTAGTTGGAGAGCCACACAAGGCCCTTGTACTGCGGGTTGAGCAGATCGTCCCAATCGGCGGGGATAGGCAGGTTCATGCGGGCCAGCTCGTCGGTGTTGACCATAAAGCCGAGGATGCCCTTGTAGATGCCGTACCAATAGCCATCCGCATGGCGGTACATATCGCTCAGCAGGTGGGAAGCGTTCTTGGCCTCATAAGCCTCGAGCAGGCCCTCGCTGGCGCAGACGTTATAAGGATCGGTGGTGCCGCCGAACCAAACGTCCGCAGAGGGGTTGCCGTTCTCTTCTTCGATCTTGGCCTGCACCTCGCCGGTGGAGAGGCGTTGGTACTCGACCTTGATGCCGTAAAGCTTTTCGAAGCCCTGGCAGGCGGCCGCTAAGTATTCTTCTTCGCAGGAGCCGTATACCACCAGGGTGCCTTCGGCCTTGGCGGCTGCGATCAGGGCCTCCTCTTCAGAAGGCTCCGCTGCGGCGGGCTCGGCTGCGGGTGCTGCTGGCGCGGGCGCTGCTGGCGCCGCGGGCTCTGCCGGGGCTGCCGTTTGCGCGCAGGCAACCAGAGACAAAACCATCATGACGCACACGATGAACGCAAGGGTCTTTTTCATTTGTATTGTCCTCCATTTTATTTTATCCACGCAAAGCGACTGCTCTGCGAAGCGAAGTGATATTGGGATTTTATACCCTTGTCGTTAAAGTGTCAATGTTTTACACATCTTTACGTATAATTATAGATTATACCTATCCTACTGCATCATTTCCACGGCGAATACGACCTGCTCATTTTGGGCCAGTTCCCGGCAGATGCTGGCGATTTGACCCTCGCGGCTGGCCGGCAGTTCAGCCTCCAGCCCCAGGTGGCCGCTGAGGCCGCTTTGGGGGGGCGTGATGTGAAAGGTCGCAATCTGATATTCTTGCTTTAAATAAGCGAGAAAAGCGTTGAGCTGCTCCGGCGCTCTTAATTCGAGATAGACGCTGTTGTTGCGCTGGGCTTTGATATTGCGCTCCACATAGGGTAACAGAGCGTTGGTGGCCAGCACCAGCAGCACGGAAATCAGGGCCGCCTCATAATAGCCGATGCCGATCGCCAAACCGATGGCGGCCGTAGCCCAAAGGCCCGCGGCCGTGGTCAGGCCCGTCACTTGAAAGTGGCCCCGTATGAGGATCATACCCGCGCCCAAAAAGCCGATGCCGGAGATGACCTGCGCGCCGACCCGCAGTGGATCCGTGGTAAAGTTTAGGATCTCCGTAGTATAAAGGCCCACCAGGGCGGAAAGGGCCGCCCCCAGGCAAACCAGGATGTGCGTGCGCATGCCGGCGGCGCGGCCCCGGCGGCCACGCTCCATGCCAATAACCCCGCCGAGCACGGTGGCCAGCAGCAGCCGGATGGCCGCCGTTAGCAGTGTAAGTTCGCGCAGCGCGTGCAGAATGCCGCTCATGGTTATTCCTCCCCCAAGCAGGCCGTGAAGGCCGCCGATTCTGCCATTACAATATGCGCATTTTACCAGAATATCCCTACGCGGTCAAGAATCGGCCGGCATAGAAATATAGCAAAAGGGCCGCGGCGCGAAGACACACCGCAGCTCTTTTGTTGGTTTATCTGTTTATCTGTTACCTGCTTATCTGGCTGCGGCCTTGTGAATGGCTTCCCAAAGGCCGTTTAGATAGCAGGCGCCCATGGCCCGGTCGTAGAGGCCATAGCCGGGCATGGCCACCTCGCCCCACACCATGCGGCCATGATCGGGCCGGATCACCACGTCGGGGCAGGTCTCGTAGAGGGCCTTCATGATCTCGTACATATCCAGATCGCCATCGGAGGATAGGTGGGCGGCTTCCTCGAAATCGCCGGGGCCGTTATGCTTGGTGTTGCGCACATGGGCAAAGGGGATGCGGCCCTTGAGGGAGCGGATGATGGCCGGGATGTCGTTTGCCGGGTTGGAGGAAAGCGAGCCCGTGCAAAGGGTGACGCCGTTGAAGGGATCGTCCACGGCCTTCATCAGGCGCTGGATTTTTTCGCCGCCGGTGACGATGCGGGGCAGGCCGAACACGGGCCAGGCGGGATCGTCCGGATGGATGGCCATACGGATGCCATATTGCTTGCACACGGGCTTGATGCGATTGAGGAAATAGACCAGGTTATCAAAGAGCTTTTCATCGGTCACATCCTTGTAAAGCTCGAAAAGCTCCTTGAGCCGCGCCATGCGTTCCGGCTCCCAGCCGGGCAGGACGTAGCCGTTGGAATTGGCGTCCATCTCGGCCAGCATGGTATCGGGATTGATGGCGTCGATCTTTTTCTGGTCGTAGGACAGCACGGTCGCGCCGTCGGGCCGGGGCTTGGCCAGATCCGAGCGGGTCCAATCGAACACGGGCATGAAGTTATAGCAGATGAGCTTAATGCCTTCCTGGCCCAGCCGCTCCAAGGTGGAGATGTAGTTTTCGATATACCGCTCCCGATCCGGGGCGCCGATCTTGATGGAATCGTGGATGTTGACGCTTTCGATGCCGGTCAACTCGAGGCCCGCGTCCTCGATCTCCTTTTTGATGGCGCGGATATCCTCGATTTTCCAAACCTCGCCGGGGGTGGTGCCATAGAGGGTTGTAATCACGCCGGTCACGCCCGCGATTTGGCGGATGTGCGAGAGGCGCACGGAATCATACCCGGTACCGAACCAACGCAAGGTCATTTGCATGCTATTTCCTCCTTATTTGCGTTTCACGTGATGATCAGCCTTACGGCTATTTTACAGGGTTACGCTGCCCTTCCAAATTGCCAGGCCCCGCTGGCCATGCTGCTCGGCGCGGGTGCGGTAGCCGCCCTCCGCCGTTTCAAAGACCAACGCAAGCAGGCGGTCTGCGGCCGCGTCCAGCCCCTCCCCCTCGGCTATGGCGCCGGCGTTGAAATCCAGCCAATGCGGCTTTTTTTCGAATAGGGGGGTGTTGGTGGCTATTTTCAGGGTGGGCGCGGGCGCGCCGAAGGGGGTGCCCCGGCCCGTGGGAGGCCGCACCGGGATCGCCCATCGTATCGCCCTCGCGGTAAACGATGCCCGCCTCGGTGGTGTTGCTGACGATATACCGGGTATCCGGGTTGTGGGCGCAGGCCAGCACGGCCTTTTGCCCGTTCTCGATGCCGCGCAGATAGAGGGTGTAGAGGCCCTGCTGGGCCGTGAATTTATCCTTGACCGCCTGCCCGGCGATGGGCTGCACGGCCACCACCTTGGCGTCGAAGCCCGAGACCTCGTTTGCTACGTCGACGAAATAATCCACGAAGGCCCGAAGGAAATTGCCCTCGCCGAACTGGAGGATCCGCTCGGGCGCGTTTTCGAGGATATAATCCGCCCGGCCCGGCTCCTTCAGCGTTTGATAAGACAGCAGCTCCATACGCGATCCCCCTTAAAGCTTCACAATATGATCAATAGCCGAAGTATTCTTTGATGTTGTTATAGGATACGTTTTGCACAAGCTTGCCAAGGCGCGGTATATCCGCCGGGAACTCGCCCTTTTCCACCCATTGGCCCAGCAGCTCGCAGAGGATGCGGCGGAAATACTCATGCCTGGGGTAGGCCAGGAAGCTGCGCGAATCCGTGACCATGCCGAGGAAATTATCCAGCGGGGCCAGGGAGGCCAGGGTGGTCATCTGGTTGATCATGCCTTTGCTTGGTATAGTTGAACCACCAGGGCGCGCCCTGCTGCACCTTGCCGCGCATGCCCTCCTGCTGGAAGCCGCCGGCGATGGTGGTGAGCATGGCGTCGTCGTTGGGCGAGAGGGAAAAGAGCACGGTTTTGGGCAGGCAGCCCTTGCTGTTGAGCGCATCGAGGAGGGCGGGCAGGCCGGGCACAATCGCTACCGGAGCGATAGCGTCATAGCCGGTATCCGGCCCCATGGCCTTGAATTGGGCGCTGTTCACATTGCGGATGGCCCCGTAGCGGATCTCCATCACCCAATCGCGCTTGCCGTATTCCTCGCCCAGGAAAAGCATGCAGGCGTATTGATAGGCCGCGGCCTCGCGCGGCGCAACTTCTTCGCCCCGGATGGCCTTGGCGAGGATCGCATCCAGCTCGGCCTCGGTGGCGTCCACGCGTTCAAGGGATTCGATGCCATGGTCGGAAGCGGAGCAGCCATGGCTCGCGAAATAATCCATGCGGGCGCGCACGGCTTTGCGCAGGGATTCCATGCTGTTTATCTCGCCCAGCTTGGCGATGTAGGCGGCAAAGCCGTCCTGGCGGATGTTCACCAGCTTATCGGGACGCCAGGCGGGCTTGACGGTAATGTTAAAGTCCGGATCCGCGGCCAGCTTTTCGTGCCACGCAAGGGTGTCGAGCGGATCGTCCGTGGTGGAGAGGCCAACTACGTTGGAACGCCGCAAAATTTCACGCACGGTGAGCCCGGCGCGAAGCGCTTCGTTGCACCGGTTCCAGATCTCTTCCGCCGTATCCTCGTTTAGGGGGGTATCGCAGTCGAAATAGCGCTTGAGCTCCAGGTGCGCCCAATGGTAGACCGGGTTGCCGGGGATTTTGGGCAGGCAGCGGCTAGACGCCAGGAATTTTTCATAATCGCTCGCGTCGCCTGTGATGCAGCGCCCGGACTCGCCGCAGGCGCGCATGATGCGCCAGCGGTAATGGTCGCCGTAAAAACTGCCGCCCAGCCAGAGTTCAGCGATGTTATCGTACGCCCGGTCCTCGTAAATCTCCCGGGGCGGCACATGGCAATGGTAATCGACGATGGGCATTTTGGCCGCGTAGCCGTGATAGAGTGTGCGGGCCGTATCCGTCGTAAGCAGAAAGTCCTCGTCCATAAATGCTTTCATGTTTGTTTGCCTACCTGCCTTTGTGTTGCGCTTCGCTGTCGATCTATTAATTACAAATTGGATTGCATCCACTCGTGCTGCGGATCCATATAGCTATCGAGATTGGTTTTAAAGATGATGCGGGTATCCACATGCAGGCGGGGCTTGGGGGGCATCCACCCCTCGAGGATGTGGCGCACCAGCAGCCGGGCGGCCTGCAGGCCATGGCGGCAGGGATCCTGATAGAGCAGGGCGCTGCACCAGCCTTCGCGCAGGGCTTCGGCCGTGCGCTCCGTGAGGTCATAGCCCACGATCTTGATATCCCGGCGGTCAAGCGTTTTTACGGCCTGCAGCGCGCCCACGGTGCTGGAATAGCCCGTGCAGAATACGCCGTTGATATCGGGCACGCGTGCGATCAGGTCGATGAGGCTCTTGGCCGCCAGGTCCGGGTCGCTGAGGCACTCGGAGCAGGGGTAGATGCGCAGATCCGGCGCCTCCAGCTGGGCGTATTCGCAAAAGCCGCCGAAGCGCTCGATGAAGGGGGTTGCCCGGCTGAAATTGCCCAGGATGGTTACGTTGCCTTTGCCGCCCAAGAGGAGGCTGAGCAGCTCGCCGCCCATCAGACCGGATTGGCGGGAGTTATTGCCCACGTAAAAGAGGCGCTGGCTATCCGGCGCATCGGTATTAAAGGTGACCACAGGCGTGCCGGCGGCCGCGAAACGGTCGATCTCGGATACGTTTGCAGCGCCGGCGGAGTTGATGGCCAGGCCGTCGAAATCCGCCGGATCCACCTGCGCAAGGCGCGCCCGGGCGATCTCCGGATCCTGCGTTTTGTAGCGGATCTTTTCCACCACTACGCCGTAATACTGCAACTCTTCCGTGGCCTTATCGAACCCCCGGTCGATATCGCGGTAAAAATCTACCGGCTCTTCCGGATAGGCCGCGCCGATGCGGATGACCTTCTTGCGGCTCAGGGCGCTGGCGAATTTGTTGGGCCGATAGCCCATCTCCTCGGCCACCTGCAGCACCCGCGCCTTACTCTCCTCGCTCACGCCCTCGCGGTTGTTGAGCGCGCGGTCCACCGTGCCGATGGAGGTTTGCGCTTTTTCAGCGATCATTTTTAAAGTAACACGCATACATAAAAACTCCTGCAATATTCAGATCTTCCAATTATACCGATATATCAATAATCGATCTATTCCTCTATACTATATCAGAAGTTTTTACGGATGTACAGCATATTTTCGTGTGCGTTAACGGGCCATTTTACCCAGGGCATACGGAGCGGATCTATCAGAATTTTAAACAAAAAATAAAGTATAGAAAAATTTGTAAACAATATATTGACGAAAGATTGTCGAGGTTTTATAATGTTTGTAATAGTCAGTACCGTTAAATTGCACGGAAACACACGGCGCGGTTTTTAGAGAGGTGACAGCAATGGCCGGAGAACTCTTTCGCATGGAAGGCATCTGCAAATCCTTCCCCGGCGTAAAGGCGCTGGATAATGTCTCCTTATCCGTAAACAAGGGCGAGGTTCACGGGCTGGTGGGCGAGAACGGCGCGGGCAAATCCACCTGATGAAGATCATGACAGGCGTGTATTGCGCGGATGCCGGCGTGATCTACATCGAGGGCGAAAGGGTCAACATCGATTCCATTGCCAAAGCCCACGAGCTGGGGATCAGCATCATTTTCCAGGAGATGACCCTTTGCCGCCACATGACGGTGGCGGACAACATTTTCATCGGGCGCCCTGCCCGCAAAGGCCCGCTGATCAACGATCGGCAGATGCACAAGAATGCCAAAAAATTCTCGACGGCCTTGGAATCAACATCAATACATACGCAAGGGTAGCCACCCTCTCCGTGGCCCAGCAGCAGACGGTGGAGATCGCCAAGGCCATCTCCTATAACTCCCGCATCCTGGTGCTGGACGAACCCTCCGCCACGCTCACGGAGCGCGAGATCCAGCAGCTCTTCGGCATCATCCGCAACCTGCAGAAAAAGGGCGTGGGCATGGTTTACATCTCCCATCGCATGGAGGAACCGAGCCAGCTCTGCGGGCGGGCCAGCGTGCTGCGCGACGGCCAATATATCGGCACGCGCAACCTTAAGGATATCACCATGAACGAGCTGGTGAACATGATCGTGGGCCGTTCGTTGGAAGATAAATATCCCAGATATGAACGCAAGATCGCCTTTGGGTGAAGGGCGGCATGCTTGCATGAAAGGAGCTTTTCGTATGACCGCGATGGAAAGGGTGGCGCGCTGCGGCGTTGTGCCCGTGATCGTGCTGGAGGATGCGGCCCGGGCGGTGCCCGCGGCCAAGGCCCTGCTCGCGGGCGGCATCGACGTGATGGAAATCACCTTCCGCACTGCCGCCGCCAGGGCGAGCATTGCCGCCGTTGTGGAGGAAGTGCCCGAAATGCTGGTGGGCGCGGGCACCGTTATCTCCCTGGATCAGGTGGAGCAGGCTGCCGGGGCGGGCGCGCAATTCATCGTGTCCCCGGGCAGCGACGAGGGCGTGATCGCCGCCTGCATAGCAAAGCAACTGCCCATCCTGCCCGGCGTAGTCACCCCCAGCGAGATCATGCTGGGCTTGCGCTACGGCCTGAACGTATTCAAGTTTTTCCCGGCCGAGAATTACGGCGGCCTCAAGACCATCAAGGCGCTTAGCGGCCCCTTCCCGCAGGCTAAATTCCTGCCCACGGGCGGCATCTCGGAAAAAAACGCCGCCGATTACTTTGCGGATAAGCGCATCGTGGCCGTGGGCGGCAGCTGGATGGCCACAGCCGAGATGATCAAAACCGGCGATTATGCCGGCATCACCCGCAAATCCGCAGAGTCTGCGGCCGTCTTCAAGGCCGCGCGCGGCTAAGGAGGGGGAAGAAAATGGATCTTCAGTTAAAAGATAAAAAGGATTGCAAATACGACCTCGTGTCTTTGGGCGAGGTGATGCTGCGTTTGGACCCGGGCGAGGGCCGCATCCGCACTACCCGCAGCTTTACGGCCTGGGAAGGCGGCGGCGAATATAATGTGGCCCGGGGCCTGAAGAAATGCTTTGGCTTGGATACCGCCGTGGTCACCGCCCTGGCCGAAAACGATGTGGGCTACCTGATCGAGGATCTCATCCAGCAGGGCGGGGTGGCCACCGAGTTCATCCAATGGACGCCCTTTGACGGCATCGGCCGCAGGGCGCGCAACGGTCTCAACTTTACAGAGCGCGGCTTCGGCGTGCGGGGCGCGCTGGGCATATCCGACCGGGCCTACACCGCCGCCAGCCAGATGAAGCCCGGCGAGATCGATTGGGACTACATCTTCGGCACGCTGGGCGCGCGCTGGCTGCACACGGGCGGCATCTATGCGGCCCTCTCCGAAACCACGGCTGAGGTGGTGATCCAGGCGGTGAAGGCGGCTAAGAAACATGGCACGATCGTCAGCTACGACCTCAACTACCGCCCCTCCCTTTGGAAGGAGATCGGCGGCAAGGCCAAGGCCCAGGAAGTTAACAAGGAGATCGCCCGCTATATCGACGTGATGATCGGCAACGAGGAGGATTTTACGGCCTGCCTGGGATTCGAGATCGAAGGCAGCGATTTGAAGAAGCTCTCCATTGAGGGCTACAAGGCCATGATCGACCGGGTGGCCCAAACATATCCTAACTTTAAGGTCATCGCCACGACCCTGCGCGAGGTCAAGACAGCCACCGTCAACGACTGGTCCGCTATCGCGTGGGCGGACGGCGTGGTGCACAAGGCCGACGACTATCCCGCCCTTGAGATTTTCGACCGGGTGGGCGGCGGCGATAGCTTTGCCTCCGGCTTGATCTACGGCCTGATGACTACGGGCGATGCGGCCCTGGCCGTGAACTATGGCGCTGCCCACGGTGCGCTGGCCATGACCACGCCCGGCGATACCTCCATGGCCCGCAAGAGCGAGGTGGAAGCCCTGATGAAGGGTTCTGGCGCGCGTGTGCAGCGCTGAACCGGCGCATTAAACCAACGATCACCAAAGGCGCGCTTGCGGCGGAGAATGGTTGCGGCGCGCCGTTTGTTTTGCTATGCTAAGTAAAGAAAAGCAGAGCAAATGCACGGCCCTACCGCAAGAAGAGAAAGGACGCACGCTATGAAAACGAGAGAGCAAATATTCGATTTCCTTAAAAAACAGAAAGTTGCGTTTATCGCCTCTGTGGATGCGGATGGGTTCCCTAACATGAAAGCGATGCTTATGCCCCGCAAAATCGAAGGCGACTGCTTTTATTTTTCCACCAACACATCCTCCCTGCGCGTGGCCCAATATAGGAAAAACGCCAAGGCGAGCATCTACTTTTTTAACAAAGGGCGCTTTCGTTACGAGGGCGTGATGTTGCTCGGCATGATGGAAGTCTTGGAAGATGCCGCGACCAAAGCGGCGATCTGGCTGCCCGGTGATACGATGTTCTACAAACAGGGCGTAACCGATCCGGATTACTGCGTGCTCAAATTCACCGCAATCCGCGGCAGGCATTATTGCGATCTAAAAACGGAAGGGTTTGATTTGTAGAGCCTGCCCGATTATAACGAAAGGCTGCCGCGCTCTGTTAAACGCGGCAGCCTTTTGTGTTATTTTCCTTATCCTACACCTTTTGCAGCGCGCGGCGCACGGAGCCGGGGCCCTGGGAGAGCGCGGCGGGCAGGGCGATCACCCGGTCGGCCAGGCCCGCTTCCATAACGGTTTCATGTGCATCCCCTCGTGTTGTTCAAAATATACCGTATTCCATGTAAAAATGCAGCCGTTAACGTTAACGATTCTATAAACATGCAATGAGTTGATACATGCTTGACAATCGAAATATGGGGAAGCAAAGGGAGGCAAACCGAGTGAGACAAGAGCGGCGAGATTAACAATTTTATAAGAATCAAACCCTTTATACGGCACAAAAGGGCGTAGAGCCTTTGCGCATTGAAAGGGCGGCATGATCTGCCGCCCTGAATCATCCATCGTCTTTTATTCCTAGCGCGCGTTATAAAGCGTTTCCCGCAGCAATTCCGCATTGGCGGGGATGTCCGCCTGTAAATATTCGCCGTTGGGCCCGGCGGCTTCCCAGCTATCTGCAGCCGGCAGGATCAGGCTGGCGTATTCAATCTCTTCGGTTTTAAGAATCTCGTAGCCTAGGTCGCGCAGGGCGACTAAATCGAGGTTGGTATAAATGTTGCTGAAAACCAGGCTCAGCAGCGGCAGCATAGCCTCCTTGGTGGCCGTTTTGCGCATGTTGAAGATGGCGGAATGGATCAGCGCCAAGCTGCGGTCGAGGTTGCCCAGCGGGTTACGCCCGCTCATGCTATCCATGGCATGCACCAGGCTTTGCGTGCCGGTCAGGGTGACCGGGCCCGCGTGCAGGCCGCCCTCGCCAAGAGCAGCGTTGATATAATTGGCCTCGCTGCGCGTCAGCTGCGTTTGAATGCCGCCCAACAGGTCGATCATAGCCGCCAGCGAGTGGGTATCCGTGCAAGCGTAATTTTGCAAATCCAGCCCGAAGTTTTCGTTCATGGTATTGACCAGTAGGCCGGGCCCGCCCAATCCATAGGCTTCGGCCAGGCTTTTTTGGCCGTAACCTTCTACCTCTGCGAGCGTTTGGCCGGCCAGGGCGACAACGGTCAGCTTTTGATCAAAGGCGTTGAAGGAGGCGATGAAGACCATATCCGCCTGGGCGTTCGCCTGGCCCTGCGGTTGGTTTTGCACGGTGATGAGAACGCTGGTGATGAACTTATCAATTTGATCCTGCGAATAGATCTCTACTTGGCTGCCACGCTCCCAGGGAGAACGCCAACCGGACATTTGGCCAATGCGGAAAAGCAGCACGCCGCCGGCGGCCAGCCCTGCCAGCGCAGCCGCTCCCAAGCAGCAGATGGCGCGGATAAGCCAGCGGCGCAGGGCTTCCGCTTTGCTTTCATTCGGCTGCTTATCGTGCTTCGCGTTCAACTTATATTGCCCTCCGGCGATGCAGTCGGCTTCCGCGTGGGCGAAGGCGTGGGCGCGAACAGTTGATCGGGCGCCAGGTATTCACCGATCACCACCATGTCCAAGAGGTTGCGCGCTTCGCCCTTGCCTGAAGGCCGATTGATAATTTCGCCGTTAAAAGCCATGATGGCGCTGCCGCCGCCATCGAAATTGTAGGCTTCGGTGAGCCCCAGGCGAAGGGAAAGGTCAATCATTTCATCAAAATTCATGCCGATGGAATAGCCTTTTTTTCGTCCGTCGATCATCACGAGGCAGTAATGCCCAGGCTCATAATAACCAACAATGCAGCGCGGGTTGCGGCCTTGGGCATTGACGTCCCCGGCGGCCTTGCCGCCGCGCACCAGCGTGGGCCCGAACTGCCAGCCCTGCCAAGGGCCATTTTTCATGGCGGCTTTGGTGCGGAAGGTATCAAATTCTTCTGTGACCATGCGCCCGTCGAAATACAATACGCAGGTGGACCGCTCGGGCCTGGGCGTGCCTTCCGGCAAGGGGATGTAGCCGGTCAGCGGATCCGGCGTGGGGGTGGGGCGCAGGTTGGCCTGGCGGTATAAGATGCCGTTACGGATTACCAGACCGCTGAGGAAATCCCCGTTCACGGCGAGGATGGCGTCGTTATTCTTGGCGATTGTCTCCGCGCTCTGGCGTTTGCCCTGGAATTTGCCGCTGGAGAAGGCCGTACGGAAACAATTGATGTTTCGCATCCAGATATCGGCCACATAGTAGGTCACGCCTTCCTCTTCGACCTTGGTCACGGCAATGCGCAATTCGTCGCTCTGGTAGCTGTAGTCGGCGTCCACGCCCGTATCATGATCGGGAAAGTGTACATTGGCGATATCCCCGGCTAAGGGGGCGCGGGTTGGGGCGGGGGTCGGCGTGGGGGTAGGCGAGGGGGAGGGCGTGGCCCGCAAAACGGGCACCGGGGTCGAGTGGGCGGAAAGAAGCAGGTTTTTCTGCTGCTCCCGATAGATCCGGCTCAGCAGGAGATCGGCATAGGCCACAGCAAAAACAACGAGCGCCAAAAAACCCGTTATCACCAAGAGCGTTGCGTTTTTGAACCTGCGGCGACCCATGCTTCCTCCGTTGCTTCCCGCGTGAAAGCCGCCTAAACAGGCGGCGGGGCGGGCGATACAATTAAGAATATTGTATCCTTAATTGCTTGATGACACAAGGTTTCTATACGACAAAGAACGCCATTCCACAAATAGCCATTTCGTGCTGCCGGTGGCAGAAATGCCGGGTATCTGGGCCTTTTTGCGCCTGGCCGTCCAGCGCCGGCGGCAGATACCGGCTGCGGCGGAAACAATTGGCGGCCGCCTGCTTTCCCCAAGCCGGCGCGACTGGGGCATACGGCACGGGTGGACGCAAATAACGGGCAGAAATTCTTGCTTTTCGCACGCCGCAGCCTTGCTATACATAGAGAGGGATGTTATAATACAACAAAATAACATTGCTTAATATCAAATAGGGGGGCAATAGGAGGATCGTTATGGCAACCGCAGTCATTATGCCCAGGCAAGGGCAATCTGTCGAAAGCTGCATCATCGGCGAATGGTATAAAAAGGTCGGTGATCGGGTGGAGGAAGGCGAACTGCTCTTTTCTTACGAAACGGATAAATCCGCCTTTGAGGAGCCGGCCAAGCTGGGGGGCACGCTGCTGGCCATATTTTACGGCGTGAACGATGATGTGCCCTGCCTCGAAACCGTGGCTGTGATCGGCGAGCCGGGCGAGGATTACACGCATCTTGCGCCCCGGGGAAGCACACCTGCGCAGGGGACACCTGCGTATGCTCCTGCGGCAAGCGAACCGGCGGCGGAGCCTATAGCCGCGGCGGCAGCGCCCGCAAGCGCCGGGGCGGCCGAAAGGGGCATATCCCCCAGGGCAAGGCAGGCTGCACAGCGGCTCCGGGTAGACCCTGGGGCGGCTCCGGCCAGCGGTCCCCACGGCCGCGTCATTGAACGGGATATGCTGGCCTTGGCTAAGGAGGGCCGCACCGGCATGGGCCTGGGCGGCAGGCTGACAGAAGCGGACAAGGCTATGGCTGCTGTTGAAGCCGCGCCCGCGGCCGCTGCAGCGTCAGCGGCTATGCCATCCCCGTCAACCCCTGCTGTGGCTGAATATGAGGACGTGAAGCTGACGAACATCCGCAAAGTGATCGCCAAATCCATGCAGCAGAGCCTTTCTACCACGGCCCAGCTTACGCATACCTCCTCCTTTGACGCCACGGCCATATTGGCCCTGCGCAAGCAGCTCAAGGCTGCCGGGGAGAAGATGGCCGTGCCCAATATCACCCTTAACGACATCCTGCTCTTTGCGGTTTCTCGCGTGCTGCCTAAGCACCCGGATTTGAACGCGCACTTTTTTGATGATCGAATCCGCCGCTTCAAGGGCGTGCATCTGGGCGTGGCCGTGGATACCCCCCGGGGCCTGATGGTGCCCACCCTCTTCCATGCGGATCAAAAGAGCCTTTCGCAGATTGCCGCCGAGGCCAAGGCGTTGGCCGCGGCCTGCCAGGATGGCTCCATCAATCCCGATTTATTGCAGGGCGCATCCTTTACTGTCAGCAACCTGGGCGCGCTGGGCGTGGAGCATTTCACGCCGGTAATCAACCCGCCGCAAGCGGGCATATTGGGCGTAAACTGCATCATCGAGCGGGTGCGTACCGTGGAGGGGCAGCTCACCGCCTACCCGGCCATGGGCCTTTCCCTCACCTACGACCACCGCGCATTGGATGGCGCGCCTGCCTCCCGCTTTTTGCAGGAGCTGTGCACGGCCCTCGAAAACTTCAACGCGCTGCTCATCGGCTAAAAGGAGGCGGCTATGGTATATGATCTGATCGTGCTGGGCGGCGGCCCGGCCGGGTACCTCGCAAGCGAGCGGGCGGGCCACGCGGGGATGAAAGTCCTATGCATCGAAGAGCGGGCCTTTGGCGGCGTATGCCTCAACGAGGGCTGTGTGCCCACCAAAACATTGCTCTACAGCGCCAAGCTTTACGACGGCGCGGCCCATGGCGAGAAATATGGCGTCAAGGCCGAGGGGCTGGCCATCGACCATGCCAAGGTGATCGCCCGCAAGGATAAGGTTGTGCGCACGCTGGTGGCGGGCGTGCAGGCTGCGCTCAAGGCCAACGGCGTGGAAACCGTGAAGGCGCGGGGCCGCATCACCGGCCGCAATGCCCAGGGCTATACCGTGGAAGCGGGCGATGAAACGTATACCGCGAAACGTTTGCTGATCGCCACCGGCTCCTCGGCTGCGGTTCCGCCCATCTCCGGCCTGAAAGCCGGCATGGAATCAGGCTTCGTACTGACCAACCGGGAGATCCTGGCCATGAAGGAGCCGCCCGAGCGCCTCACCGTGATCGGCGGCGGGGTCATCGGCCTGGAGATGGCGGCTTACTTTAATTCTATCGGCGCCAAGGTGACGGTGGTGGAGATGCTGGATCATATCGCCGGGGAGAACGATCCGGACCTGGTGGCCATATTGCAAAAGAATTATGAGAAGAAGGGCGTGGAATTCATCCTCTGTGCCAAGGTGACTGAGGTCAAAGCCGGAACCGTCTACTATGAAAAGGATGGCCAGGCAGCGCAAATCCCGGCGGATAAGGTGCTGCTTTCCATCGGCCGCAGGCCCAACACGGCGGATATTGGCCTCGAAGCCATCGGCGTGCTCACCGAGCGGGGGGCCATCGTAACGGATAGCCGCCTGCGCACCAACCAGCCCGAGGTCTATGCGGCCGGGGATGTAAACGGCCGTTCCATGCTGGCCCACACCGCCTACCGCGAGGCCGAGGTGGCCGTGAATACCATGCTCGGCAAGCGGGATACCATGCGTTATACAGCCATCCCCGGCGTGGTTTATACAAACCCCGAACTTGCCTCCGTGGGCGAGACCGAATATACGGCTGCGGCCAAAGGCCTGGACGCGCGGGCCGTGAAGCTGCCCATGCAGTATTCCGGCCGCTATGTGGCCGAGAACGAAGGCGGCAACGGCATATTCAAGCTGGTGGTAGATAACCGGCGCAACACCATCTTAGGGGCCCAGGCCCTATGCAACTATGCCAGCGAATTCATCGTGACCGTGGGGACTTTCATCGAGCTGGAAATGACCCTTGATGAGATCAAAGAGATCGTTTTCCCGCACCCCACCGTGGGCGAGGTCATCCGCGAAGCCGTATTCCAAGCATGATACGAATTCGCGCTTAATTCCGAAAAAGCTCCTCACCGCTATACAATGTTGCATCGCTCATCCGTATGAAACGCGCAATCAAGCCGCATCAATCAAAATAAGGAGAAAGATCATGTCCAAATCGTTGTTTATAGACCCGCGGGCCGTGCGCGCGCCCGGCTCCATCACCTTCCCCGCGATCCCGGGGAACCAATACCCAAAGACCGTAGCGGATGAAAAGGCGAATTTCACCAAGGCTGAGTTCCTTAATATCTACCGGGATATGTGCTACATCCGGGAATTCGAGACTATGCTCAACCTCATCAAGACCACCGGGGAATACCAGGGCACGGCCTATAACCACCCCGGCCCGGCCCACTTAGGCATCGGCCAGGAGGCGGCCTATGTGGGCGCGGCCTATTATCTCACGCCGGAGGATTATACCTTCGGTTCCCACCGCAGCCATGGCGAAATCCTGGCCAAAGGTCTGCGCTCCATCGAGGTGATGGAGGAGAGCGCCTTGCAAAAGGTGATGGAGGATTTCTTCGGCGGCAAGACCTACGGTGTGGTTAAGGATGGCTCCAAACCGATTCGTGAGCAGGGCGTTGACTTTTTGCTCTATGGTATGATGTGCGAAACTTTTGCCAGGGAGAACGGCTTCAACAAGGGCCTGGGCGGCTCTATGCACGCCTTCTTTACCCCGCTGGGCATTTATCCCAACAACGCCATCGTGGGCGGAAGTGGCACCATCTCCGTAGGCGCGGCGCTCTATAAGCTATGCAACGATAAGGCGGGCGTGGTCGTGTGCAACATCGGCGACGGCGCCATTGCCTGCGGCCCCGTGTGGGAGGGCTTCATGATGGCCACAATGGACCAGATCAAGCGTCTCTGGCCCGCGGGCAAGCGCGCCCTGCCCATCATCTTCAACATCAACGATAATTTCTACGGCATGGGCGGCCAGACCCGGGGCGAGACCATGGGCTACGATATGGTGGCCCGCATCGCCGCCGGCATGGAGCCGGGCGCTTTGCACGCCGAGCGGGTGGATGGCTACAACCCCCTGGCCGTGATCGACGCCTACGCCCGCAAGCTGCCCGTAGCCAAGGCCGAGGGCCCGGTGCTGCTGGATGTGGTGACCTACCGCATCAGCGGCCACAGCCCCTCCGATTCTTCCAGCTACCGTACCAAGGAGGAGATCGAAGCCTGGGAGGACCAGGATTCCATCCGCGCATTTGGCGCGCAGCTGGTGGAGGCCGGGGTCTGCGGCGAGAATGAGCTGGATGCCATCCGGCAAAAGGTGGCTGCGGATATGCTGCGCAACCTGAAGCTTTCTATTGACGACACGGTATCCCCCCGCATCGATATCTTTGGCGGCGAAAAGGATTTCATCGGTGATTTGATGTTCTCCAACCAGGCCATCCGCTCTATGGATACGAGCAGGCCCAGCGAAATGCTCCTGCCCAAGGAGGAATGCCCCCGCATGCAGCAGATCGCCAAGAAGAGCCGCTTTGCTTTCGACGAAGCCGGCAAGCCCGTAGCCAAGGCCCGCGTATATCAATACCGCGACGCCATCGCAGAGCCCATTATCAACAAATATTATGAAGACCCCACGCTCGTTAGCTTTGGCGAGGATGTGCGTGATTGGGGCGGCGCGTTCGCCGTCTATCGCGGCATGACCGAGGCCGTGCCCTACCACCGCCTTTTCAACAGCCCCATCGCCGAGGCGGCCATCGTGGGCGCCGCGGTGGGCTATGGCATGAGCGGCGGCCGGGCCGTGGCCGAGCTCATGTATTGCGATTTTCTGGGGCGTGCCGGTGACGAGGTGTTCAACCAGCTCTCTAAATGGCAGGCCATGAGCGCGGGCATGCTCAAGATGCCCGTGGTGCTGCGTTTGAGCGTAGGCTCCAAATACGGCGCGCAGCACAGCCAGGATTGGAGCGCCCTCTGCGCCCATATACCGGGCCTCAAGGTGGTTTTTCCGGCCACGCCCTATGACGCGAAGGGCCTGATGCAAGCCGCCCTCAATGGAACCGACCCGGTGATTTTCCTGGAGAGCCAGCGCATTTACGATGTGGCCGAGCAATTCCACCAGGGCGGCGTGCCAATGGAGGAATACGAAATCCCCTTCGGCGCGCCGGATATCAAGCGCGCCGGCAGCGACGTAAGCATCCTCTCCATTGGCGCAACGCTTTACCGCGCCCTGGAGGCTGCGGATATCCTGCAAGAAAAGTACGGCATAAGCGCAGAGGTGATCGACGCGCGCTCCATCGTGCCCTTCGACTATACGCTGGTGATGGAATCCGTAAAGAAGACCGGCCGCATCCTCATCACGGGCGACGCCTGCGAGCGCAACAGCTTCATGCGCAACCTCGCTTCCAACATCACCGAGCTCTGCTTCGACGACCTGGACGCGCCGCCGGTGGTGGTAGGGGCCAAGAACTGGATCACTCCCGCCCATGAGCTGGAGAACGCCTTCTTCCCGCAGCCCGCCTGGATGGTGGACGCGATCCACCAGCGCATTCTTCCCCTCCCCGGCCACGTGTGCGGCCACAACTGCACGGAGCTCGAGCAGGTGCGGGAAAACAAGCGCGGCATTTAACCCTCAAACACGCAAAGGCCCCGGGGGTTCGGGGGCCGTTCACAGTTCGCAATCGTCGCAACGCTCCCAACATGTCGCGTTGCTCCCTTGCTCACTGGGCTTCCGCCTCGCTTGATCCGCCACAGGCGGCGCCTGGCTCCGCCCCCCGGAGGCTTTATTCGCCGCCGGCGAACAAGGTGAATTGCCGCAAAGCGGCAAGAGAGGATGCCCTGGGGCACAGGTGCGGTGGCGGCGAAAAGCCTTGCGTGGCAAGGGCTTCCCCGCAGGGTTTGATGACGCGTCCTTAATATGCCGCCTTCGGCGATATCCGTTGCACCCGGAGGGTATGCCCACAGGCACAAGCAAACCCTGTAAGCTCGAAGAAGTGGTCACGGCCATTTTTTGACACGCAAAGGCCCCGGCGCATGCGATACGCGCCGGGGCCTGTTCTTGTCAGGTAAGGCGGAGCGGGATGCCCTGAGCTGGTCTTTTAACGCAATAAATGGCGAAGGGGCTTAGGCCCCGTCACGAACGCCGAACCTTGGGCCTCCGTCTGCGTAAAACTACACCTCTACGACCTCAACGCCCCGTTCCCTGGCCTCGGCCAAGAGGGGCTCGGGCAGGGGGCCGTCGCAGATGAGCACGTGGATATCCGAAAGGCTAGCGAAGGTGAAGGGCAGGGTACGCTCCAGCTTAGACCTATCCATCAGCAAAATTACCCGGCCGGCCTTTTCGATGGCGCGGCGCTTGAGCAGGCTCTCCGTATAGGAGCCGATGCTAAAGCCCCCCTTTTGCGAATAGCCGGAGGCGGAAAGCACAGCCGTGTCGATGTTTACCGTATCCAAAAAGGCTTCGGCCTGGGGGCCGGAGAGGGAGAGGGTGGAGCCGCTGATCTGGCCGCCCACGCAGGAAACGCTCATATCATAGCGCTGGGAAAGCTCGATGGCGATGTTGGTGCCGCTGGTGATGATGGTATAGCGCAGATTCGGCAGCTGCTTGACCAAACTCATGATGGTGCTGCCCGCATCAAGAAAGATGGAGCATAGCGGCTCCAAATAGGGCAGGGCGGCCCCGGCGATGCGGCGCTTGGCCTCGGTGTTTTCATACATGCGCTGGGAATAAAGACCCTCAATATCCCCCCGCACATTGTTGGAAATGGCCCCGCCCCGGATGCGGCGGATGGCGCCCTCCTCTTCCAGCCGCTGCAAATAGCGCCAGATGGTCATTTTGGAGCAGCCGCCGCAAAGCTCTACCAGATCCTCTACGGAAGCCTCGCCGTGCAGGTCGATGTATTTGCGTACGTCCTCGATGCGTTGCTTTGCCATACTGTTTCCCCGCTTTGTATCTTCGGTCTAAAATAACCATACCGCACGGCGGCGCTCACGTCAAGGCCGGGGCTAAGGCAAAGGGCCTGCGGCCCGCTGTGCGCAGACCGCAAGCCCTCCCGGCTGCCAAGGCCACAAGGGGCCGGATAAAGGGACGAGGGTTTAACGCACCGTTTCACGGCGCTGGGAAATCACGTTTAGGGCTTCCTGCCAGCCCTTTTCAAAGGAGTCGCGGAAGAGCGCCACCGGGCCGAAGGCTTCGAATTCTTCCGGCTCGATCGCATCCGCGAAATAGCCGCGCTTGAAATCGGGCAGCTTATGCAGCAGCTCGTCAAGAACGCTCTGCGGGGTAGGCATATGGAAACGCTGCACCACAAGCGGATCCTGCTCGATCAGTTGCTCCGCGGTGCCGCTCCAATTGATGGTCACATAGGCGCTCGCGCCCACCATCTCGGTGAAATGGTGCAGGCCGCGCGCGCCACCGCCCAGGAACTCCACCGGATATTTGCGCTCCTTGACGATGGCGTACACCTTTTTCGCCACGGCGATGCCAGCGTGCCACAGTACATCCTGGCAGATATCGATGCCCCCGGCCGCAACCTGCCTTTGCAGGAATTCATCATAGATGCCTGCGATATGGGCCAGGTAGATGGGCGCTGTGGGGTTTACGCCAAGCAGGGCCTCGCCCATGTCCACGGCCTGGCGCAGGGCGAAAACCTCGGTACAGCAAAGGGGGGCGCCCTCACGGGCCAGGTGTAGGATGGCCTCGATGCCGGCGGGGATTACGGGCACCTTCACCATTACGTTGGGCCCATAGGCGCGGGCGATGGCGGCCTGGCGCAAAATCTCCGCCGTGTTTTCGGCAAAGGGGCTTCCCTGGATGGTGACAAAGCCCGCCTTGCCCCCGGTTTGCTCATACATGGGGAGAAATTCCTTGGCCACCAGGCCCACCAGCTCGGCCTGGGCCCGCACCAATACCTCGTTGTCATCTTTCAACTCCGCGATCCAGCGATCGAGGATTCGGCCTGTTAGCTCCGGATCGGCCTTCAATATTTTGGATAGATACGCGGGGTTCTGCGTGCAGCCCACCGCGCCCGCCTCGATGCCCAGCCGGGCCTGCCGAGGGGTTACGTTGTTTACCCACATCCTGGTGGGAGTCAAACGGGATACGCGTTGAAAATAGCTTCCCATCGCTGCCTCCTTGAGAAATTGAAAAGGGATGGCCCTTCTGTGTTAGTTGAGTTCTTCTTTCCAATACTTATAGTGCTCCTCTACCACTGTGGCCGCAGCTTCCTTATTGCCCGTAGCCACGGTTTCGAGGATTTTTTCATGCAGCTCCACCATAGAGGCCAACTCGCCCTTGTTCATGAAGTGGGCGGTGGCGCGCTGGCGCGAGATGCGCGTAAGCTTTTCGATCACCACGCTGATCTTATCTACCAGCGGGTTTTTCACGATCAGTTGCAGAGCCCGGTGGAAGCGGATATCCGCATCCAGGATTTCGCTCTGATCGGGGTTATCTTCCACGACCCGGCGAAAGTCGTCCAAAGCCTCGTGCAGGTTCGCAATGTCCGCATCCTCGGCTTTTTCCACAGCCAGCTGGAGGATGCCCACCTCGAAGAGCCGCCTGAGCTCCACCATATAGGGGGAGGAGCCGCCCTCGAGGATCAGGCCGTAGATCAGCGGGTCCAGCATGCGCTCGGAGAAGCCATCCGCCACGAAGGTTCCCTCCGCCCGGCGGATGTAGAGCACGCCCATGGATACCAGCGTTTTCACGGCCTCGCGCACGGAGTTGCGGCCTACCTGCATGGATTCGCACAACTCCGTTTCGGTGGGGATCTGCTGGCCGGGCTGCAGCTCGCCGTTGAGGATGGCGTTGATCAGCCGGTCGATGATACGATCGACAATGGACTGGTTGCCCATGGGCCGAAGGAGAGAATTCGCTTCCTCATCCGGCGCATCGGCGGGCCCCATCGCGTACAAATCCTGCTTCATAGATACTTTGCCTAAACCTCGCTCTTATTTATTCCACAACGCCCATGGCGCGTTTGGCGCCAGCCACGATATCCTGCACGGAAAGGCCGTAGGCATCCAGCAGACCGGCTGCGACGCCGCTGCGGGCATATACGTCCCGTAGGCCCAGGCGGATCACACGGCAGGGATGATAATGCGCGGCTACCTCGCACACGGCGCTGGACATGCCGCCGTAGAAGTTGTGATCCTCTACGGCAACGGCGCAGTTCGTACGGCCGAGCACCTCGGCCACGGCCGTGCTATCGAGCGGCTTGACTGTGGGAACATCTACCAGTGTAGCAAAGATGCCCTCGCTTTTCAACAGCTCCAGCGCCTCCAGCGCCCGGTTCATGATGAAACCGCTGGCAAATATGGCCACATCCGCGCCATAGGCTTTCACCTCGCGGATTTTGCCCAGAGTGAAAGGCGTATCATCCTCGAATACGGCGGGTTCGCGGCCGCTGCCCAAGCGCAGGTAAACCGGCCCGTTGACTTCGAACATGGCCCGGGCGGCCTGGTATGCCTGGCCCGCATCCGCCGGGGTAAGGATGGTTACGCCGGGCATGGAACGCAGGATGCCCACATCCTCGTAAAACTGATGGGTAACGCCCTCGCGCTCGCCGCCCAAGAGGCCGCCGTTGAGGCCGATGATTTTAACATCCAGCCCTGGGTAGGCCACAAAGGTGCGGATCTGCTCACAGGCGCGCATGGTCAAAAAGCCCGCGTAGCTCACCACCACGGGCCGCATGCCTGTGCTCGCAAGGCCGGCTGCCACCAGCACCGCGTCTTGCTCGGCAATGCCCACCTCGATGAGCCTCTCCGGATATTTTTGCATAAACGGCAGCGCGCGCGCGGCCAGCACCGAATCGGGCGAAACCACGACCACGCGCGGGTCGTTTTCCGCCAACTCCATGATGGCGCGCATTGTCGCCTCCCGTGTGCTCTTTGTTACCATGCCGCAACACCTCCGAGCGCTTCCCTGGCCAGCTCCACTTCCTCCGCAGTCGGCGTGCGCTTATGCCAGGCGTTGTTGTTTTCCATGTAGGGGATGCCCTTGCCTTTAACGGTTGTGCATTCGATGAAAGAGGGGCGGTCTACCTCTGCCTTAGCGCAAAGAACGGCCGCGCGCAGGGCGTCGATATCGTGCCCATCCACCTTCTGCACATGCCAGTGGAAGGCTTCCCATTTATCCTTAACGGGGTAGAGGGAGCTAAGCTCGGTCACCTTGCCGCCGGATTGGTTGTTGTTGCAATCCCCAAATACGATCAGGTTGCCTGCCTTACGCTTGGCCGCGGCCATGGCGGCCTCCCAAACAACGCCCTCCTGCTGCTCGCCATCGCCCACGATCACGTAGACGAAGGCATCGATCTTTTGCATTTGCAGGCCCAGTGCCATGCCGAGGCCTATGCCCACGCCGTTGCCCAGAGAGCCGGCGGTGCTGTCGATGCCGGGGGTCTTGTGCATATCGGGGTGGCCTTGCAAAATGCCTTCCAGGGAGCGCAGCTTGGGCAGCTCCTCGAGGGAGAAGTAGCCCTTGCGGGCCAGCGCCGCGTAGAGGATGGGGCAGGCGTGCCCCTTGCTGAGGATGAATCGATCCCGCGCAGGGTGCACGGGCCGGCCTTCAAAGAGGCGCATCTGATCAAAATAGAGCAGCGCAAGGATATCGGCGATGGACATGCAGGGGCCGGGATGGCCATCGCCTGAAGCGTGAACCATCTCCACCACGTCCAGCCGCAGCCGGTTTGCGATGCGCCGCAATTCTTCACTCGTCATGCCGGGTTTCCTCCTGATGGATGCAAGTAAGGGAGCTTCTGCCAGGTTTTTTTAAAGTAGGCGCAGGGGTCCTCCTCCCTGCAAAGGACCTCCAGGCCGACGCGCAGGGGGGCGTCTGCGGGGTAAAGTTCGCATAGGGTGGGGAATAAACGCTCTAATTCACCAAAGCCCCAGGCCGTGTCCGGGTATTCGTAGCCCACGTGTTTATCCCCATAGAGGGGCGAGGCGGGGTCGCCAAGGACGCAGTTGGCAAAGTGGATATGCTGGCAATAGGGCTGCAGCAGGGCCAGGGTGGAAGCGAAATCCTCCCCCTCCTCGGCCACATGGGCTGTATCCAGGGTGAGGCTGAGTGGGTAGCCCTCCGCATGCAGGGCTTCGAGCAGGGCCTTGGTACGCGCCGCCGGACCGATGAGCTGCCTGGCGTCCAGGTTGCTGTCGCAAGGCTCCAGGCAAAGGCCCAGCTTATAACCCCGACGCGCCGCGTATTCATATAGCGCCGCCACGGAGGCGCGAAGCGCCAGGAGCCCGGCTTGCGGATCCGCCCCGATGCGGCCGGAATTGAACATCACCATGGGGATGCCGTTATCCGCCGCCGCGTCCATACAGCCTTCCATGAGGGCCAGGGCGGCGCGCCTGCCGCCCTCGTCCGCATCGCAAAGGTGCAAAAGCTTTTCCTTAAGGGGGATTACGGCGATATATACGCCCGCAAGCCCCGTATCCGCCAGCACCCGGCCTATGCGGCCGGCGCCCTCGCCGTCGTGGTAAAACTCAATGCCCTGCACCCCGGTTTCCGCCAGGAAACAGGCCATCTCCCGGAAGGCGCCCAGGCTCTTGCGGGACTCTGGAAAGTACAGGTTGGTGCAAACACTGTTTAGGATCTTCATAGCGTTCGCCTTAGCTGATAAAGGAAGCCGGCCAGGTAATCAGCGCCGGGAAGGCAACCAGGATGAGGATCACGACCAACGTGCCGATCATAAAGGGCATCAGGCCCTTGACGGCGCGGCTAATGGAAAGCTTGGCAAAATCCGCCGCCAGGTAGAGGCACATGCCCTCGGGAGGCGTAACCAAACCGATACCCATGCACACCACGACCAATACGCTCAGCACGATGGGGTCAATGCCCACTTCCAGCGCCACGGGGTAAAGCATGGGCATGAGCAGCACGATGGTGGATATGCATTCCATGAAGGTGGAGATGATGATCATGATGACCATAATGATCAGCAGCATCAGGGTGGGTTCCCGGGTGATGGAGAGCAGGAAGTTCGCGAGAATGGTGTGGAACCCGGCTGTGGTGAGCACCTTGCCCAAAAGACCCGCGGAGCCGATGATGATGAACACCTTGCCGCTGGTTTTAGCCGTATCCATGAGGGCGGCTTTGATATCCTTCCATTTAAGTTCTTTATAAACCAGCCCGCCTACAACCAAGCCGTACACGGCGGCGATCAGGCCCGCTTCCGTGGGGGATACGAAGCCGGTGGTGATAAAGACCATGGTGAGAACCGGCATCAACAGCGCCCAGAAGGATTCCTTGAAAGCGGCAAATACGCGCTTGATCTGAAAGCCGCCCTCTTCCTTGGGGATCTTCTCCTTTTTCGCCCAGAAATAGCTGATGATCATTTGGGAAATGCCGCAGAGGATGCCGGGGATGATGCCGCCCAGGAAGATTTTGCCTGTGGAAAGCCCGAGCGCGCCCGCAATGACGACCATGGGGATGCTGGGCGGCAATATGATGCCGATGGTGGAGGACATGGCGGTAACGCCCACGATGAACTCCTTGCTATAGCCCTTTTTGAGCATGGGCGGCATAATAAGCGCGCTCTCATAGGCCGTATCCGCGGCAGCGGAGCCGGACATGCCGGCAAAGATCATGCTGGTGACCACGTTTACATGGGCCAGACCGCCCTGGATATGCCCTACCAGGGAGTAGGAAAAATCGATCAGCCTGCGGCCGATGCCGCCGGTGCCCATGATCAGGCCGGCGAAGGTATACAGGGGGATGGCCAGCAGGGCGAAGCCGTTCATACCCTCGAAGACGCGCTGGCCCACGGCCACGAAATTGCTGCCGCCGTAAAAGGCGATGCCCAGCATGGACGCAAGGCCCATGGAAACCGCGATGGGCGCGCCAATGCCCAGCAGCACGAACATAACGATGATGACAAAAGAAATCATAGCTTACTCTCCCCGAGCTCTTTAAGATATTGTTCTGCGTTGTCGATGTTGATGCACTCCTCTTCCGTGGGCGGGGTGGGGTAACGGTATTTAACGATGGTGCCCAGCACGGCGGAGAAAGCGCTCAGGAAGGAGAATATGGCTAGCGGCCAATATACATAAGCCATTTTAAGGGGCTGCATGGTGGAGATCACCTGCTTGGATTTGGAGGCGAGCAGGTACATGGCGTAGCCCAGCAGCAGATAGAAACCGGCCTCCGCAACGCAGAGCAGGGTGATATTGACGGTTTTGAGCCAGCCTGTGACCTTGGGCATATCGATGCGCAGGTGCTCCTGCGATACGCACAGCGCGACGCCTACAATGAACATGGCCCACACGGTAAGATACTGGGCGCTCTCCATATACCATTGAATGCCGCCGCCCAGGAAGCGGGCCATTACGTTATAGCCCAGGATGACAACCATCGCGCCCAGCAATACGGCCGCGCAAGCCGTGCAGACCTTATCGATGGCCTTTTTTAATTTAAGCATAGAAATACACCTCAATTCTCAGAGGGGCGGGCCAGGCAGGAACCCAGCCCGCCGCGGTGATAAGGTTTGCTTACTGGTTCTCGGCGAGCCAGGCCTTCAGGTCGTCGAGCAGGGCGCCGTACTGGCCGGAGAGGTCATCCGCCACGCTGGCGGTCGCCTCGGAGAAGGGCGCCAGGTCGGGATGGGAGATGACCATGCCCTTTGCTTCCAGTTCGGCGAGAAAATCCTCGGTCATCTGCTTGTTGAGCTCGCGGTTGTAGGTTTGCACTTCCTTGGCGGCGTCGGCTACAAGCTTCTGCTGCTCCGCACTCATGGTCTGCCAGATGCTCTCGGAAATGGTGAAGCACATGCCGGAGTAGATGTGGTTGGTGATGGAGAGATACTTCTGTACCTCATAGAGCTTGTTGTTGAAGATGACGGGCACAGGGTTCTCCTGCGCGTCATAGGTGCCCTGCTGCAGCGCGATATATAACTCGGAGAAGGCCAGCGGCTGGGGATTGGCGCCCAGGGCGCGCATGGTGGCCATGATCACGGGGTTCTCGGGGGTACGGATCAGCATACCCTTCATATCCGCGGGAGAGAGGACTTCGCTCTTGGAGGTGGTCACGCAGCGGAAGCCGTTGCAGAAGTGAGCCAGCACGCGCATATTTTGCTCGATCAGGGCCTCCTCTACGCCGGCGACGAGGTCGCTGTCCATGAACTTCCAGGCGGTTTCAAAATCCTTGAAGAGGAAGGGCAGTGCGGAGACGCCCATTTTCGCGTCGTAGGTAGCAAAGTTGCTCGCATCGGTGATGATGATATCCACCATGCCGGAATCCAGCGCCATGGCCTCGATAAGGGCCGCGTCGCCGCCCAGCTGGCCGGAGGGGTAAATTTCCACGATGATGGAGCCGCCGCTCGCCTGCTCTACGATCTCTTTGAACTTTTTGGAGGCGAGGCCGCGGGGATCCTCTTCGTTGGTGCTGTAGCCGATCTTGAGGGTTACGGTGGAGCCGCTGAACGTCGGTTCTGTGGGAGCGGCCGGTTCGGCGGCAGGCGCCGCCGCTGCGGGCGCTTCGGGCGCCACAGGCGCTGTGGGCGCCGCTGGCTGGCCGCAGGCGCTCGCCAGCATCATCACGGCCACCAGGGCGAACAGAATACGAGTAGACTTTTTCATGTAATCCTCCTCAATGTTTATTTGTACCGTCTCCGGACGGAGAAAACAAGTCGGTTTTTCGGGGGGGAATGGCGATTAAGCCTGCTCTGCGGCTGCGCGTACGGCGGCCGCGCCGAAGCGGATGCTCGAATATACGGGTAATCCCACGGCCGCGGACACAGCTTCTTCAGCATAGGCCATGGAGCCCTGGGCGAAGAGCAAGAGATCCGCTTGCCCCTTTACAGAGAGGCCCGCTTCGATCAGCCGCTGTTTGAACTGCTCTTCATCAAGGCCGAAGGCGCCATCCACCAGCGCTTCCACTAGGACGATCTCTTTGCCAAGGCGCGCCGCGCAATCCCGCACCAGGCGCACGGTAGGCTGCATGGTGGTGGGCAGCGTGGCCACCACGCCGATGCGATCCGCATTTTTAACCGCTTGCAGCGCCATATCCTCATCGATGCGCACGAAGCGTACGCCCGTCATTTCGTAAAGGGGTTTTGCCAGCTTGGCCACATCCCCCACGGAAGAGCAAACGTTCAGCAGGATCGTTGCGCCTTCCCGCACGGCCTGCTCGTAAAGACCCATTAGCCTGCGGGCGCAGCCGGGGGTTACGTGGCCATTATCCCGGGCTTCCTGCAAGATGCTGGGATCCTGGTAGCTTTCGATCTGTGCATCCATGCCGACGAGCTGCCTCGCGAGGCTATTGTTGAGCATTTCAATCAATTGGGGGGTCGTACTCGTGTAGACGGCGGCAACCTTCATAACATTCTCCTCTGTGCTATTATTCGTGATACATACAATACATACAAATGGTTATAAAAGAAAGTTATAGATATTGCAGATAAAATAAAGGTGAATTATAGTCAACGTATAACGTAGGATGTTAAGAGCAGTGTAGCATATCCCCAGATACATGTCAACGATGTATATTTTTTGTGAACAAATGGGCCTCTTTTGTGTGCGCAAGAAAAAACCGCCCCAGGCGAAAAGCCCAAGGCGGTTTATGCGGTGAATTTGATTATTCGAGCTCAAACGCGCCGGTGTAGAGCTGGTAGTATTTGCCCTGTTCCTCGATCAGGTGCCGGTGGCTGCCGCGCTCGATGATGCGGCCATGCTCGAGCACCATGATCACGTCGGAATTCTGCACGGTGGAGAGGCGATGGGCGATCACGAACACCGTGCGGCCCTTCATAAGCGCGTCCATGCCGCGCTGCACGATAGCCTCGGTGCGGGTATCGATGGAGGAGGTCGCCTCGTCGAGGATCATCACCGGCGGATCGGCCACAGCCGCCCGGGCGATAGCGAGCAGCTGACGCTGGCCCTGGGAGAGGTTGCTGCCGTTGCTCAAAAGCATGGTCTGGTAGCCCTCGGGCAGGCGGGTGATGAAATCGTGCGCGCCAGCAAGCTGCGCGGCGGCGATGCAGGCTTCGTCCGTGGCTTGTAGGTTGCCATAGCGGATGTTGTCGAGCACCGTGCCCGTAAAGAGGTTGGTGTCCTGCAGCACCATGCCGATGGCGCGGCGCAGATCCGCCTTTTTGATCTTGTTGATGTTGATGCCGTCGTAGCGGATCTTGCCATCCGCAATGTCGTAAAAGCGGTTGAGCAAATTGGTGATGGTGGTTTTGCCCGCGCCGGTCGCGCCCACAAAGGCTACCTTCTGGCCGGGCTCGGCAAAGAGGGTGATATCGTGCAGCACCGGCTTGCCTTCCTCATAGGCAAAATCCACCTCCTGCAGGCGCACGTCGCCGCAGAGGCGGGTATAGCGAACGCCGCCCTCACGAAGGGGCTGCTTCCAGGCCCAAAGGCCGGTATGCTCGGCGCATTCCACCAGCTCGCCGTTTTCCTCCCTGGCGTTGACGAGGGTGACGAGGCCGTTATCTTCCTCGGGCGTTTCATCGAGAAGCGCAAAGATGCGATCCGCCCCGGCGAGGCCCATGATTACCGCGTTAAGCTGCTGGGATACCTGGTTGATGTTGCCCGAGAACTGACGCGTCATGTTTAAAAAGGGCACCACGATGCTGATGCTGAAGGCCAGGCCGGAAAGGCTGAGGTTCTGCGCCTTGATCAGCAGGAAGAAACCGCCCGCCATAGCCACCGTAACATAAATGAGGTTGCCTATGTTGTTGAGGATGGGGGGCAGGATATTGGCAAAGGTATGCGCCTGCTCCGAATCCTTGAACAATTCGTCATTCACGGCGTCAAAGCCCGCTTTGCTCTCTTCCTCATGGCAGAAGACCTTAACCACCTTCTGGCCGTTCATCATCTCCTGGATGTAGCCCTCGGTCTTACCCAAGGCCTGCTGTTGGCGCATGAAATACTTAGCGGAATTACCGCCGATTTTTTTTACCACGGCTAGCATGAAGAATACGCCGCAAAGCACCACAAGGGTCATCCACACACTAAAATAGAGCATGATGCTCAAAAGGGTGAGTACCGTGACGCCCGAGATCAAAAGCTGGGGCAGGCTCTGGGAGATGAGCTGGCGCAAGGTGTCGATATCATTGGTATAGTGGCTCATGATATCGCCGTGGGGGTGCGTATCAAAGAAGCGGATGGGCAAGCCCTCCATTTTATAGAAAAGCTTTTCGCGCATCTTTTTGAGCGAGCCCTGGGTGATGACCGCCATCGCCCGGCTGTAGGTGAAGGAGGAAATAAGGGCCAATACATAGAAGCACGCGAGGATGGCTACCAGCCGGAAGATCTGCGGCCCCACGGTTGCCCAATCGCCGCCCTGGTTCTGCTCGAGCACGGCGATGACATTCTGCATAAAAATCGAGGGGATGGCCGAAACAGCAGCCGAAAACACAATGCAAACAAGCACCAGCGGCAGCGCCACCGGGTAAAAGGCAAACAGCATGGAGAGCAGCCGCTTCACGGTTCCTTTTTTATACATGGGCCTCATTGCTCCTCACCTGCCTTGTTCTGGGATTCGTATACCTCGCGGTAGATCTCGTTATGCTGTAAAAGTTCGGCGTGGGCGCCGATGTCCACGATGCCGCCCTTATCCATGAGGATGATGCGATCCGCATCCTGCACAGAGGCCACGCGCTGGGCGATGATGATCTTGGTGGTATCCGGGATATAGGCGCGCAAAGCGTTGCGGATCTTGGCATCCGTTTGGGTATCCACGGCGCTGGTGGAGTCATCCAATATGAGGATCTTCGGCTTTTTGAGCAGCGCGCGGGCAATGCACAGGCGCTGCTTCTGCCCGCCGGATACGTTGGCGCCGCCCTGCTCAATGCGGGTATCGTAGCCATCGGGGAATCGCGAGATGAAATCATCCGCCTGGGCCAGCCTGCAGGCCTCCCGCAGCTCTTCATCCGTGGCCTCCGGGTTGCCCCAGGCCAGGTTTTCCTTGATGGTGCCGGAGAAGAGCAGGTTGTTTTGCAGCACCATGGATACCTGGTTGCGCAGGGCCTCGATATCGTAGGCGCGCACGTCCAAACCGCCCACCTTGACCACGCCCTCTGTGGCGTCGTAGAGGCGGGGGATGAGCTGCACAAGGGTGGATTTGGAAGAACCCGTGCCGCCCAGGATGCCGATGGTCTCGCCGGGGGCTATATGCAGGTCGATATGGTGCAAGGCCATGCGCTCCGCCTTTTCACTATAGCGGAAGCTCACGCCCTCAAAATCGATGGAGCCGTTCTTTACCTCGTAAACGGGGTGTTCCGGGTTGGTGAGGGTGCTGCTTTCCGAGAGAACCTCCACGATGCGGCGGGCGGATTCATCTGCGATGGTGATCATCACGAAGACCATCGAGAGCATCATCAGGCTCATCAGCGTTTGGAAACCGTAGACCAGCAGCGAGGAAAGCTGGCCCACGTTGAAGTTGAGCCCCTGCGTGGTGATGATGGTGTAGGAGCCCAGGGTGAGGATGAATACCATGTTCACATAGAGGCAGAACTGCATGATGGGGCCGTTGAAGGCCAGGATTTTTTCCGCCCTGGTGAACTCCAGGCGCACATCCTCGGCGGCCTGGTTGAACTTTTGCTTTTCGTAGTCTTCCCGCACAAAGGATTTGACCACGCGGATGCCCTGGATATTTTCCTCGATGGAGCTGTTGAGGGCGTCATACTTGCGGAAGACCCGCTTGAAGATGGGGAAGGCCTTGCGAATTATGAAAAACAGACTGATGCCCAGAACAGGGATCACCACCACGAAGACGAACGCCAGCTTGCCACCCATGATAAAGGCCATAATGATGGCGAAGGTGAGCATCAAGGGGCTTCGTATGGCCGTGCGGATGATCATCATATAGGCGTGCTGCACGTTGATCACATCCGTGGTCAGGCGGGTAACCAGGGAGGATGAGGAGAATTTATCGATATTCTCAAAGGAAAAGGACTGGATGCCGTAAAACATATCCTTTCGAAGGTTGCGCGCAAAGCCGCTGGAGGCCGTGGCGCAGGCTGTACCGGCCAGCCGGCCAAAGGTAAGCGAGAGGCTGGCCATGACCAGCAGCAGCAAGCCGTATTTCAAAATGACCTCGATGCCGCAGCCCGCCTTGATCTGGTTGACGAGCTGGGCCGTAATAAAGGGAATGATGCACTCGATCACCACCTCCAGCGATACATACGCCGGGGCCAGCAGGGAGGGCTTTTTATATTCCCGTATGCTTTTTATCAGAACCTTCCACATTCCGTTCTTTCCGCTCCTATCATGGGGGCATTGAACCCGCCAAACTTATCGGATTTTTTGCGCTTAACGCGGCTGCTCTACGCTCTCGTCAAAAGGCGCTTCCGCTTTGAGCGAGTCAAGGTGCGCTACCAGTTTTCCCAAAATTTCGCCCAGCCGGGCCTTTTCTTCCGCATTCAGGCAGACGAACATCCGCTTGAGCATGCGGCTGTAATGGGCTTTGGTCTGCAGGGCGCGGCGCTTGCCTTCTTCGGTGAGCGCCAGCTCGATCTGCCGTTTGTCGTCGCTGCTCTTTGTGCGCTCCACCAGGGCCGCTTCCTCCATTTTTTGCAGGATCTCGCTCAAAGCGCCGGAGCTAAGCTCCAGCTCGTCTTGCAGTTCCTTTTGCGTAAGGCCGCCCCGCCTTAAGAGCGTTACCAGGATGCGCTGCTGCCCGGCCTTGCCCCCAGTCTGATAATAGAGAAAATGCCCGCAGGCCCGCAAACGGGTAGCCAGCACATGCTCCTGATGCATGTCCCCCATGGTTCCACCTCGGCTTTTACTTGGTACCAAGAAGTTTGGCACCAAGCGATATTCTACATCGATTGTTTCCATTTTGCAACACTTAAATTGGTCTTACGTGGGCGGCGGCCCTGCGAGGAGGTACGGTTGTAATGGGAAGTGATCGGGGAAGGCCGAGTTTTTCTCTCCCACACCGAAGCGCGATAGACGCTGCGGCGTTACCGCCGGCGAACGCGGCGCGCCCCTATAGACCTCATAGGCCGACGCGGCCCCGCGCAGCATGCTATGCGCGGGGCCGCTGCCTTATCCGATCGCCGCCCGGGCATAATCCGGATTGGGGCTTAAACCGGCCTCCTTTTCCATCATCATGCGGACAGACCAAAGCCATTTCACCAAAGGCTGGGCGCCGAGGCCGCTGTTCGCATAGGGCTGCTAACAAGCGCTCGGAAAGCCAGCTCCCTCGCACGCGGCCCGATCAGGGCTATTGGCGGCGTCATCCAGAACCTGGCGGAACTGGGTCTCGTAGAGTTCGGCGTAAACACCGCCCTGAGCAAGCAATTGGCGGTGGTCGCCCTGCTCGACGATGGCCCCATCCTGGACTACGATGATGGCGTCCGCTGCCATGACGGTGGAAAGGCGGTGGGCGATCACCACGCTGGTGCGCTGTGCCAGAAGAGGGCCGATGGCGGCCTGGATGAGGCTTTCGGAGATGGAATCCAGCGAGGAGGTGGCCTCATCCAGGATCAGCAGGCGCGGGTCTTTCAGGATGGCGCGGGCAATGGCCAGGCGCTGCTTTTCCCCGCCGGAAAGCTTTACGCCCCGGTTGCCCACGGGGGTATCGTAGCCCTGGGGCAGGGTTTGAATGAAGCTATGGATGTTGGCCTCGGTGCAGGCGTGCACAAGCTCCGCATCTGACGCCTCGGGCTTGGCATAGAGCAGGTTCTCGCGCACGGTGCCGTTGAAGAGGTAGCTTTCCTGGGTGACTACGCCGATGTTTTGGCGCAGGTAGGTGAGATCCCAATCCCGCACATCTACGCGATCGAGCGTGATGCCGCCCGCGTTTACGTCATACAGCCGGGTGATAAGGCTGATGATGGTGGACTTGCCCGCCCCCGAGGGACCGACGATGGCCAGCATTTTGCCTGCCGGCACTTCAAAGGAAATATCCTTGAGAATAGGGGTATCCGGGTTGTAGGCAAAGCCCACGTGATCAAAGCGCACCATGCCCGCCACGTTTGCGGGGCGCAGGGCGCCCGGCTTATTCTGCACCTCGACGGGCATGTCGAGGTATTCGAAGATGCGGCTGAAGAGGGCCATGCCGCGGATGAAATCCACCTGCACGCTCAGGAGGGAATTCACGGGCTTATACATGCGGGTGAGCAGGGCCACCATTACCGTGATATCGCCCACGGTCAGGTTATCCCAGTTAAGGCGCAGCAGGAGGATGCCGCCCACGAGGTAGATGAGCATGGGGCCCATTTTGGTAAAGACGCCCAGCGTCATGCGGAACCAGCGCCCGGCCATGCCCTCTTTGATATTAAGGCGGAACATATCCTCGTTGGCGGCGGCATAGCGGGCGTATTCCCGCTCCTCGCCTGTAAAGAGCTTAACCAATTGCTGACCGCTCACATTCAGCGTTTCGTTGAGGATCTGGTTGATCTCGTCATTCTTGGCCTGGGATTGGGCCGTAAAGGCCCATCGCCTCTTACCCACATTTTTGGTGGGCAGGATGAACAGCGGCACGATGACGACCCCCACCGTGGCCAACAGCCAGTTCTTTTGATACATGGCAATCACCGAGGTGAGCAGAATGGCGAGGTTGGAGAGGGTGTTTGTAAGCGTGCCCGAGATCACGCCCGCTACGCCCTCGATATCGCTGGTCATGCGGGTGATGGCCTCGCCCTGCTTGCTGCTTACGAAAAAGCGGTGTGAGAGGCTTTGCAGGTGGCCATACATCTGGTTGCGCATATCCTTGACGATATGGTGGGATACGTAGGTATTCAGATAGCTTTCCAGCACGCCCACCAGATTGGAGGCCACCAGCACCCCAAAGGAAGCTGCGATCAGCATCGCCAGCAGGCGGAAATCCCCGCCGATGAAGCCCTTGTCGATGATCTGGCCGGTAAGGATGGCGGGCAGCATATCCAGCAGCGCCGCAAAGAGGATGGCCCCGCCCACCAGCAGCATATAGGGCCAATAAGGCAGGAGGTAGCTAAAGATCCGCTTGAGCAGCGCCTTGGTAATCCTAGGCTGGTTCTGGCGCTCCTCCTCGGTCATGGGCCTGGGCATCCAGGAACGGCCGCCCGGGCTCATAGATTGATCCCTTCTCCTTCCGGGCCGGCGGATTCGATTTCATGGTTCTTATGGCCGCCCCGATGCCCGCAGCCACTGTGCGCTCCATGGCTACCGTGACGATCATGGCCGCCATGATGGCCGCCGCAGCGATGGCAATGTGCTTCGCCGCCATATTCGGCCTCTAAAAAGGCGCTCAGCTTATCGCAGGTGGCGCAAAAGGCGGCGGATTCTTCCTCGCTTAGGCAAGCGGCCAGGCGCTCCGCCTGGCGCGCGCGCTGCACCTGCCGCTGCGCAAAAGCTTCCCGCGCCTTGTCTGTAGCATGGATGCGCTGTACGCGCGAATCCTGCTCATCCCGCTCACGGGTGATATCCCCGTTTTCCTCCATACGCTTGAGTAAATCCGTGAGGGAAGAGGGCCGTATATCCAGCCGCCGGGCCAGCTCCGAAGTGCGGATGCCATCTTCCAGCAGGATCACCTTGAGCAGCTGCAGGCCGCTGTGGGAAATATGCTCCGCCCCGCCGGCAGGGTAGCGGCGCATCATGCGCACCAGGCGCATGATATGATCCTGCAGGTCGTATGTATTTTCAGTCTTGTTCATATTAACTTCCTCCTTTAATTAAATGGGGCAAAATAGTTCGGTACCGTACTAACTTTATCCAGTATAATACGGTACCGTAATACTGTCAAGGATAATATTATGGGTGCCGCAAACAGCAGATTTTTGTCAAAACTCTAATTAATTGTAATGCGCCCAAACAAATCGTATGGTATAATCTGTATGCGCTGGCAGGGCGTCTCTTTTACGCCCGTGGCCGAAAGCGTTCATAAGTCAGGATTCTTAAGGCATTGTGAAAAGATCACGATAACCGTTAAAAGGCATAACATCCCGTCCCGGGGCCCGGCCTTCGCATCCGGAACCCGCTTTGCGCTAAGCGGGAGCAACGAAAATGAAAAGAAATGAGGTTTCCGTATGAAAACCCTGCGAGCAAAAATCATTGCCGTTATGGTAGCCTTGCTGACTGCTTCCGTGGTCGTAACGGGCGCGATTTCCGCTTATCTGGGCTATCGGGGCACGCAAAACACCCTGGAGCAGAGCATGACCCAAATGGCCAAGGTGGCCGCGGAGCGGCTTGAATGGCAGCTTTACGCCTATAAAGGGCTGGTAGCGGATATGGGGCTGATCAAGCAGCTATCCGACAACGAAACTACCACCACCATGGCCTCCAAGCTCCGCTTGCTGCAAACGCGCGTGGAGGATGGCGGCTTTGTGGATGGGCACCTGGTCACCGTGCTCGGCCGTTCCCTCACGGACGAAACGGATTTCAGCGAGAACGCCTGCTTTAAGGCCGCGCTCAAAGGAGAGACCACCACGAGCGATCTCATCATCAACGAGGATGGAAGCACGCGGATCGTATTCGGCGCACCCCTTTGGCAGCACGGCCAGCGTGGCCTGAAGGTGGCGGGCGTGATAATCACCTCGATGGATGGGGAGATTCTCAGCCGGCTCGTGGAAGGGTTGCAGGTGAGCGAAAACGGCTCCGCCTACATTATAAACCAGGAAGGCAACGTGATCGCGCACAAAAACCGCGCGCTAGTTACGGGCCGCAGCAACACCATTCAGGATGCGAAAACGGATCCCAGCCAGGCGGATCTGGCAGCGCTGGAGCAGCGGATGATCGAGGGCCTCTGCGGCTTTGGCTCCTATGTTTACGGCGGCGAGAACAAGATGCTCTCCTATGCGCCCATTTCAGAGACCAGCGGCTGGAGCCTAGCCGTTACCGCGCCGAAGGCAGATTTCATGGAGCAGACCTGGCAGGGCATCTACATCACCATCGGCCTGGCGGCGCTGGTGGTGGCGGTGGGCGCGGCTGCGGCCGTGGTTGTGGCCAACCAAATATCCCGCCCCGTGAAGGCCTGCGCCAACCGGCTGGCCCTGGTAGCCGAGGGGGACCTCCAATCTCCTGTGCCGCAGGTAAAAAGTAAGGATGAAACCAAGATATTGGCCGATGCTACCGATACCATTCTCACACAGGTGCGCGAAATTATCGCGGATATGGATGCGCGGTTGGACGGCATGGCCGGCGGTGATTTCGGCGCAGCAGGCCTCGGCGCGGCTTATAGGGGAGATTTTCAGCCCCTGGCCCAGTCAATGGATCGTATTGCCCAAACCCTGAGCGATGCCATACGGCAGATCGTCCGATCCGCAGAGCAGGTAGCCCTGGGTGCCGGCCAGGTCGCCAACGGCGCGCAATCCCTCAGCCAGGGTGCGGCCGAACAGGCCGGCACCGTAGAGGAGCTATTCGCCTCCGTCAGCTCCATTTCGGAGCAGGTGCGCGAGAACGCGCAAAGCGCGGATGATGCCAAGCAGCTCGCGGACGGGGCGCAGGCACAGGTACTCGAGGGCAATGCCAAGATGGCCGAGATGACCCAGGCCATGGCCGATATCCGCGCTTCCTCCGGCGAGATTGGCAAGATCATCAAAACTATTGAGGATATCGCCTTTCAAACCAACATCCTGGCTCTCAACGCGGCCGTGGAAGCGGCCCGGGCCGGGGAGGCGGGCAAGGGGTTTGCCGTGGTGGCGGATGAGGTGCGCAACCTTGCTTCCAAGAGCGCCGAGGCCGCGAGCAACACCACTTCCCTTATCGAAGGCTCCATCGCCTCCGTGGAACGGGGCGCGGGCATTGCGCAGGGTACGGCCCAATCCCTGGATGCGGTTGTGGAAGGCGTAAAGAAGCTGGCCGCCACGGTGGAGCAGATCACGAAGGCCAGCCGGGAGCAGGCTGAGGCCGTATCCCAGGTGAGCCTGGGTATGGAGCGGATCTCCGCTGTGGTGCAAACCAACTCCGCCACCGCGCAAGAGAGCGCCGCCGCCAGTGAGGAGCTTTCCAGCCAGTCTTCGCTTTTGCAGGATATGATGCGCGAATTTCACTTGGCATAAAATATGGAGAGGAGAAACGGTATGGAATCCCTGCTGAACATGGCCATTGGCCAGGAGGAGATGGAAAACCGGTATCTGATATTCTGGCTGGATGAGCAGCTTTTCGGCCTGCCTATCGAAAGCGTGGTGCAGATCGTACAGATGCAGGAAATCATCCGTATACCCAAGGCCCCCGCCTATGAAAAGGGCGTGATCCACCTGAGGGGCAGCATTATTACCGTAATGGACGCCCGGCTCCGCCTGGGCAAGGCGGAGGCCGATTATACGGAGCGCACCTGCATCCTGGCATGCAGCGTTGCCGGCAAATCCCTAGGCCTGATCGTGGATGCGGTGGAAGAGGTTATGCAGATCGCCAGGGAGGATATTTCGCCCGCTCCCGCGCTGGCCGCTTCGGCCAACGACTATATGCTGGGCGTGGCCAGGGCGGATATGGGCATGGTGTTGCTGCTCTCCCCGGAAAAGCTCTGGAGCTTGTAAGTGATAGGAAGCGACTATAGCATTTTTCGATACGTAAAAGCGGCCCTAGGGCCGCTTTTTTATCTTCCCATCACACGATGGTGATCTCGTCTCCCGGGCGGATATCGCCCGGCTCGAGAACCTTTACGAAGATGCCCTCCGTAGGCATGATGCACATACCGACCTGCTTGTATATCTGGCAATGCTGGTGGCACTCCTTGCCGATTTGGGTCACCTCGGCCAGGCAATCGCCAAGGCGCAGCTTGGTGCCCACAGCCAGGGTATAGAGCTCAATGCCCTCGGTGGTGATGTTTTCCGCGAATTTGCCGGGCGTCAAATCCTGCACGCCCAGGGCGGTCATCTTATCCACGCTCTCCTTAGCCAGCAGGCTGATCTGCCTATGCCAGTTCGCTGCGTGAGCGTCCCCCTCAATGCCGTGATCCACGCTGGTGTGGGCTACGGGGATGGGGTGCTTGAAGGTACCCTTATGTTCGCTAATGTTTACCGCTACCACCTTTGCCATCTTAGCTTATCCTCCGATCCGGTTCATGGTCCGGTCCGTATCGCTGCCACGCTCCGCCATGTGGTGGCGCATGGGCTTTTTTGTGATGCCGGCCCGCATGGCGGCCAACAGCGCCTCCCCTGTAAGGCCGCGCAGGGGGATTTCCTCGCTGGAGTGCAGGCAAGGCTTAAGCATGCCATCCGCAGTCACGCGAATGCGGTTGCAATCCCCGCAAAAGCGATGGCTTAGGGGGCGAATCAGCCCTACCGTGCCCAAATAGCCAGGCATTTGGTAGCGCTCCGCCACGCCTTTGGCTGGCAGGGGAGCCAGCGCCGGGCAAGCCGTGAGCACCGTTTCGGCAGGCAGGAAGCGGCCCTTTTCCCAATGCGCGCATTCGCCAATGGGCATCAGCTCGATAAAGCGAACCTCGTAGGGCTTGTCCCTGGTCAGTTCGACCAGGGCGGGGATCTCGTCGTCGTTGACGCCGCCCATCAGCACAGCATTGAGCTTGATGTTGGTAAAGCCGGCCGCCTCGGCGGCCTCAATGCCGGCCCAGGTATCTTTAAATTCGCCCCAGCGGGTGATGCGGCGGTATTTGGCCGGATTCAGCGTGTCCAGGCTGATGTTGAGCCGGTCGACCCCTGCCGCGCGCAGATCTTCGGCGTAGCGCGTGAGCAGCAGGCCGTTGGTGGTGAGGCAGAGCTCGCCGAGGCCGTTTAGCGCGCCGATTCCCCGGCAGATTTCCAAAATACCCTTGCGCACCAGCGGCTCGCCGCCGGTGATGCGGATCTTGGTGATGCCCAAAGAAACAGCGGCCTCGGCGATGGCCACACATTCCTCCACCCGCAGGATTTCGCTGTGCGGCAGAATGGGCACGCCGCTTTCGGGCATGCAGTATTGGCAACGCAGGTTGCACTTATCCGTAACGGAAAGCCGCAAATACTCGATGGAGCGCCCGTAATCATCCAGCATGCTCAATCCTCGCTTTGCCGCTGATAGATGCCGCTTTTGCCGCCGCTCTTGTGCAGCAGGCAGATCTGGCCGATCTCCATGCCCCGATCCACGGCCTTGCACATATCGTATACCGTAAGGGCGGCCACGGAGCAGGCGGTGAGGGCTTCCATTTCCACCCCCGTGTGGTAGGTGCAGGAGACCTCGGCCTCGATGCGTACCCGATCCGTGCCCAGCGGCGCTAATTCCACGCGCACGGCGTCCAGCGGCAGGGGGTGGCACATGGGGATCAGTTCCCATGTGCGCTTGGCAGCCATGATGCCGGCGATGCGGGCGCAGGCGAATACATCCCCTTTGGGCATTTGCCCGCCTGTGATCAGGGCCAGGGTTTCGGGCTTCATTTTTACAATGGCCTCTGCCACGGCCCGGCGCTTGCTATCGGCCTTGGCCCCCACATCTACCATGCGGGCCTGGCCCTTTTCATCTATGTGCGATAGCTTTTCCATATGCTCTCCTTGGGCGCCCTTTATGTGCGGGCGCATTCCGCAGCTTCACCCCGCAGGATATCCACCCCATGGCCCAACGCCGGCAGGATAACCTCCAGGCATTCGCGCACAGCCTTGGGGCTGCCGGGCAGGTTGACGATAAGCGTGCGTTTACGGATGCCGGCCATGGCCCTGGTGAGCATGGCCCGGTTGGTGATTTGCAGGCTCCTTGCGCGCATGGCCTCGGGGATGCCCGGGGTTAGGCGGTCCACCACATCCAGCGTGGCCTCGGGCGTCACATCCCGAGAAGAAAAGCCCGTGCCGCCGGTGGTAAAAACCACCTCCGCCAGATCCTCATCGCAAAGCTTTTTCAGGGCCTCGGCAATTAGCAAGCGCTCATCCGCCAGGATCTCATAAGAAGATACCGAAGCAAAGCCCTGGCACATCTCTCGGATGACCTGGCCGCTCACATCTTCCCGCTCGCCCCGGGCGCCCTTATCGCTGGCCGTGATGATGGCGATCCTATACATGACGTTCCTCCTATAGGGCCGGGCTGCCCGCTGATTTGCGCATGATTGATTATAGCATATCCAGCGGAAAGAAGGAAATTGTTTGAGAAAATGATGCGAATATCGTTTTTACATGCACTTTACAGGCATTTTATCGAAAATATCTTGTAATTTCCAGTTACATCCATTAAAATTTTATATACATATGGCTTTTTATCATACTACACAAAACCGGAACCTGACGGCTGAAAAATCAAGGCGGCGGCCTTTTGGGGTAGGCCCCTTGGCAGGGGATAAACGAGGCCCGGGCGGCAAGCCGGGGCTGGTTTTTCTTGCGTGCAGCTTGCTGTTTGCGATTGCCCTGGTTTGGCTGTTCAGCCTGCAAAAGGCCAGGATCAAGCGGGAGATCGATTCTCTCGTGTGCAGCAACCTTGATGCGAACATCCAAAACCGGGCCTCCGAGATTAGCGGGCAAATCGCCGATACCCGCAACACGTTGCAGGCAGCGGCCGACGTGGTGCAGATCGCCGGCGTTCCTCCGGAGGATGCGCGCTTTCAGGCGTTGCTCGACCAAATAGACGCCATGGATTCCGCTGAAAATGTGTGCTATACCGCCGCGGCAGATCTGGCGACCAGCAAGCTGGCTGCTTCCGCCGCGCGCCTGCTCCGGGGCGAGGCCGTGGTGACCGATATCACATATTCCGTCCCCTTGGGCGGCTATTATTTTTATATCTGCATGCCCGTATGGGAAGAGGGGGGGGTTTCCGGGGTGATTTCCGCCCGCGTGTGGGCGGAGGACCTGACGCGGGCAGAGCCGGATGGCGTTACCTACAAAAACGTGCGCACCTACCTGATAAATAGCGATGGCCGCTTCGCTTTCATCGACCAGCAGACCCGCCCGGTTGGGGATATTTTCGCCAGCATGCGAAACGACGGTCTCTCCGAGGTGGATACGGCCCACCTTGCCCGGGCTTTGCATGGCCAAGGTGGAAGCAGCTATCAATTCACCCGCAAGGGTGATGATTTCTTCGTTTCTATCGGTGAGATCGGCTATAACGACTGGCACCTGGCGGCCTTTTTGCGCGGATCGGATGTGCTGGTGCAATCCGACGGCATGCTCCAAAGCGTTCTGCATACCAGCGCCGCCCTGGTGCTGCTGACTACGGGCACCTGTTGCGTAATCTATGTCATGCTCCTAAAGGATCGCAGAAAGCTCGAGCGTGAGCAGCGCCGCTATGCCATGCTGGGCCAGTTCTCCGATACGGTTCTTTTTGAATACAACCGCGAAACGGACGCCGTGGAATTTACCTCCAACGCAAAGGCCCGCCTTTGCCTGGAGGGAGCCGCCCGCCTGGAGGATATCACCTACCCGGATCAGGCCCGCAAGCTTTTCCATCCGGACGACCTTGATAAGGTACGAGAGATCTTCTTTGCGCGCAAGGAGGAGGGCGCCCTTTATTATACGGAGCTGCGGATCAAATGCCAGGATGGCTGCTACCTTTGGTTCGGTTGCCAATATAGGGCGTTGGAGGATGCGGCCAGGGGCCTTTCGCTAGTGGTAGGAAAGCTGGTGGATATCACGGATCAGCGCAGCCGCGAGCAGGCGCTGGAGGAAAGCGCCCGCCGGGATATCCTCACAGGCGTCTATAATAAGGCCGGGGAGGATCTGGTTGACGAGCTTTTAAAGGAGCGGCCCCAGGGCGCTTTGATAATGTTGGATGTGGATCGGCTCAAAAAGCTCAACGATACCTATGGCCACAGCGTCGGCGATCTGGCGCTGGCCGAGCTCGGCCGCCTGCTCAACGAGACCTTTCGCCAGGGCGATATCGTAGCCCGGGTAGGCGGGGATGAATTCATCGTATTCCTGCCCGGCCCGCGCGACCCGGAGGTGGCATGCACGCGTACCGAGCAGTTGCTCTGCCGTATCCGCGCCATCCCTGTGGGAGACCAGGGACAGACCCTTTCTGTCAGTGCGGGGCTCGCCCTTGCGCCCCGGGATGGCCATACCTACCGGGAACTTTACGCGGCCGCGGATAAGGCGATGTATTGCGCCAAACAGAAATGCGTCTGCAAAGAGGCTTTAGTGGAAAAACAATAAAGCCCTGAGAACCAGGGCTTGTTGAGTGTTAAAAAACCTGGGGTTGTCAAGGGGCCGTAGCCCCCTGACCTCCATTCCGGCTTCGGCGGCATGTACGCCAAAACGGACGAAAGCCGCAGGCTTTTTTACTTTTCACGCTTTGCCGCCCGGAAACGCGCTGCGTTTTAGGCAAAGCGCGCATCCTCAGAACAGTGGCCGCGCAACTTTTTTGATAAGTAGCAAGCCCCGGGAACCAGGGCTTGCACAAAAATCCAAAGTGGCGCAAGGGCCGCTTTTTTGGTTGTCAGGCCAGCAGATTGGGCTGCAGGGCCAGCAGCGCGTCCATCTCGGCGGCAACGGCCACGGAACTGAGGGCCGGGCGCTGCAGCAGGGGCGCATCCTGGGGCCTATAGAGAGCGGGCGGGCGAAAATAATTGAGCCGCCAGCGGGGGGCTGGGGGAAAGGAAGCGAGCAGCTCCTTGAGCTGCTCCATTCTAAGGCCAGGGTAAAGGGTGGTGCGCAGCTCGTAGGCCGCGCCCAGCCATTGCAGGGCCTTGGCGGTTTTGGCCGGGCCCGCGCCCTCCTGGCCGGTAACCGCGGGGTAATCGGCGGGCAGGGCTTTAATATCCAGGGCTACGTAATCGAGCAGGCCCGCTTCCCATAGGGCCACCACAGCGCCGGGCCGCTGGCCGTTGGTATCGAGCTTTGTTTTGTAGCCCAGGGCCCGGATACGGCTAAGTACCTCGGGCAGATCCGTTTGCAATGTGGGCTCGCCGCCGCTGAGCACCACGCCGTCCAACAGGCCCCTGCGTTTTTCGAGAAAGGCCCATACCTCCTCTTCAGCCGGGTTTGCGCCGCCGGCCCGGCTGATCAGCTCGCGATTGTGGCAGTAGAAGCAGTTCATATCGCAGCCCCGGGTGAAAAGCACACAGCAAAGCACGCCGGGGAAATCGATGGTGCTGCTTTTTTGTATGCCGCCTAAGATCATGCCTGTAGTTCCTCGGGCTTGATCACATACTTGACCCGCTCTTTGTATTCCTCCTGCTTGCCCTTATGGAAATTTTGCACGGGCCGCAGGTAGCCGACGACGCGGCTCCATACCTCGGTATCCCGGCCGCACGCGGGGCAGGCGTAAACCTCGCCGCTCAAATAGCCGTGCTCCGGGCAGATGGAGAAGGTGGGCGTGAGGGAGATATAAGGCAGCTTATAGTGGGTGAAGGCCTTGCGGATCAGCTGCTTGGCCAGCTCCACATCGCGGATCTGTTCGCCCAGGTACATATGCAGCACCGTGCCGCCCGTATACTTGCACTGGAGTTCATCCTGCAAATCCAGCGTTTCGAAGATATCGTCCGTAAAGCCCACGGGCAGCTGGGAGGAGTTGGTGTAGTAGGGTTCGTCCTGGCCGGCCGTGATGATGCCGGGGTAGCGCTCCTTATCCAGCTTAGCCAGGCTGTAGCTGGTGCCCTCGGCCGGGGTGGCCTCGAGGTTGTATACATGGCCGGTCTCTTCCTGGAAACGGGCGATGTGTTCGCGCATGAAATCCAGCGTACGCAGGGCAAAGGCCTGGCCCTCATTGGTGGTGATATCCTTGCCAAGGAAGTTGAGGCAGGCCTCGTTCATGCCGATCAGGCCGATGGTGTTGAAGTGGTTATACCAATAGCTGCCCGTGCGCTGCTTGACCTCTTCTAAATAATGCGCGCTATAGGGATAGAGGCCGCGCTCGGTCTGCTCCTCAATGGTTTTGCGCTTGATCTCAAGGCTCTTTTTGGCGATCTCCATTTGGGCGAGCAGGCGGTCGAAGTATTCTTGCTCCGAACTTGCCAGGTAGGCGATGCGGGGCAGGTTCACGGTGACCACGCCGATGGAGCCGGTTAGGGGGTTGGAGCCGAAAAGGCCGCCGCCCCGCTTGCGCAGCTCGCTGGTCTTGAGTCGCAGCCGGCAGCACATGGACAGCGCATCCTCCGGCGAGAGGTCGGAATTGATATAGTTGGAAAAATAGGGGATGCCGTAGCGGCAGGTGATCTCCATGAATCTGTTGACCACAGGGCTGTTCCACTCGAAATCCGCCGTGACGTTGATGGTGGGGATGGGGAAGGTAAAGACCCGGCCCTTGTTGTCCCCCTCCATCATGACCTCGCAGAAGGCGGTGTTGATCATATCCATCTCTTTTTGGAAATCGCCGTAGGTTTCCTCCATCATTTTGCCGCCCACGATCACCGCCTGGTCGCGCAGGGTGCGGGGCGGATGGATGTCGAAGGTGAGGTTTGAGAAGGGGCACTGGAAGCCCACGCGGGTAGGCACGTTCAGGTTGAAGATGAACTCCTGCAGGGCCTGCTTCACCGTGCGGTAATCCATATTGTCATAGCGCACGAAGGGCGCGCAGAAGGTATCGAAGCTGCTCCAGGCCTGCGCGCCCGCGGATTCGCCCTGGGTGGTGAAGGTGGAGTTGACCACCTGGCCCAGGAAGCTGCGCAGGTGCTTGGCCGGCGAGGATTCCACCTTGCCGGGTACGCCGCCAAAGCCGTTTAAAAGCAGCTGCCGCAGATCCCAGCCTGCGCAATAGGGGCCGAAAAAGCCCAGGTCGTGCAGGTGCAGGTCGCCGCTTTGGTGCGCCCTGCGCACCTCCTCCGGGTAGATCTCGTGCAGCCAATATTGCTTGGTAAAGGCCTCGCGGATGTAGTTGTTCATGCCGTTGATGGATTTCTGGGTGTTAGCGTTCTCTTTGACGCGCCAGTCGTTATCGCCCAGATAGCTGCCGAACATTTCGATGGTGGCGCCGATGAGGGCGTTGGCCTCGCGGGCGCCCCGGCGCTTTTCGCGGTATAGAATATAGGCCTTGGCCGTTTTGGCGTGGCCGTTTTCAATGAGGACTTTTTCTACGATATCCTGGATGGATTCCACATCCACCAGGCTGTAGCCATAGGTTTTTTGCGCGATGGCGACGACCTGCTCGGTCAGCTCTACGGCGCGGTTCCAATCGCTGCCGCCCACGGCATTGGCAGCTTTAAAGATGGCGCGGGTGATGCGCTCGGGCTGGAATTCCACCACAGAGCCGTTTCTTTTGCGGATTTTAGCGATCATTTCTGGGCCCCCTGCTTTTCGGCGATAATTATGATACCATATACAAGATGTTGTTGGCGTAATTCCATTATATTCCAATATATGGTGGTGGTCAAGGATGTTAAATATTATAATTCGACAAAATAATGGCAGTAATAATTATTATTCCTAATCCTGGGAAGCCCCTATTTCAGCCGCGCCGCCCATTCCGCTTCGCGAAAGCCCACCAGAATAAAAGCCTCAGCGATGAGCAAAGGCCGTTTTACCAGCATGCCGTCCGTGGCTAACAGGCGCAGTTGCTCTTCCTCGCCCATAGCCGGGAGCTTATCCTTAAGGCCTAAGTCCTTGTAGGATAGGCCGCTGGTGTTGAAAAACCGTTTGAGGGGCAGGCCGCTCTTTGCGTGCCAGGCTCGCAATTCCTCGAAGCCGGGGTTGTCTGCCTTGATATCCCGCAGTATGTAGGGGATATGCCGCGCGTCCAGCCAGGCCTTTGCCCGCTGGCAGGTGGTGCATTTGGGGTAGCAGATAAAAAGCATATTCGTCCTCCTGAAAAAAAGAAAAAGGGGTCGAAACTCCCTTCTTCAAGCCTAGCGAAAATCCCCGCGCTTGTCAAGGCGCAGAAGCTGCTTTTAAAGCGCCTCGCCCGTGCGCAGCGCCCGCGTGGCCCCGGCGATGCTTTCCTCTGTGGAGGCGCGGCCGTAGGCATCCACCTGGGCGGCGTTGCGGGCCGTATGGCGCAGGCAGGCGGGGCCGCCAATGCAGCCGCCCTCGCAGGCCATGCCCTCGATGAAGTTTTCCTTGAACAGGCCCTTTTGGGCCTTCAGCAGGGCCGTGCGGCATTCCGGCAGGCCACTGCAAACCAGGGGCTGGAACTGGAACCGGGCGTCTTTCGCGCCCTGCGCGGCGAGCGCTTGCTCACAGAGCGCTTGCTCCACGGCGGCAGCCAGACCGCCGCTGCGGGCGAAGATGCGGCCAAAGCAGGAGGCGTTATCGAGCGGCTCGCCTGCAAGCGCGCCGGGGTCGATCTCCCGGGCGGAGAACATAGCCTGCATTTCCTCAAAGGTGAGGGCGCAATCCACGTGCTGGGCCGCTTCCGTATGCTGCGCCTCGGATTTTTTGGAGATGCAGGGGCCGATGAACACCACGCGGCAGCCCGGATCCGTTTCATGCAGCCATTTGCCGATCTGCGCCATGGGGGAGAGCGTACCGGAAATATGCTGGATCAGGTCGGGGAAATTTTGGCGCACATATTCTACAAAGGAAGGGCAGCAGGAGGAGAGCAGGAAGCCCTTCTCCGTTAGCTCCTTCGCTTCCAGCCAGGCAGTCATATCCGCGCCCCAGGCCGCCTCGATCACGGCGTGGAAGCCCAGGCGGCGGATGCCCGCACATGCCTGCTCGGCCGTAACATCCGCATATTGGCTGGCGATGGAGGGGGCCACCACGGCGTATACATGATAGGCCGTGTTGCCCTTGGAGCCGTTGATGAGGCCGATGGCCCCGGTGATGGCGGATTTATCCGTAATGGCGCCAAAGGGGCATTGATAGACGCAGGCCCCGCAGGAAACGCACTTGGCGTCGTCGATCATGGCCTTGCCGCTCTCCCGGTCGATGCGGATGGCCTTGGGCTTGCAGGCGGCCACGCAGGGCCGGATGTTTTTGACGATGGCGGAATAGGGGCAGGCGGAAAGGCATTTGCCGCACTCCACGCATTTGGTTTTATCAATCTGCGCCCGGTGGTTGACCACGGTGATGGCGTCCTTGGGGCAGGCGGCCATGCAGCGGTGGGCCAGGCAGCCGCGGCAGGCGGCCGTGACCTGTATGCCGTCCACGGGGCACTCGTCGCAGGCGATGGGCAGCACGCCCACCACGCTTGCGCTCTCCGGATCGCCGCCCAGGGCAAAGGAGACCCGCTCGTTGATGATGGCCCGCTCCTTATAGATGCAGCAGCGGAAATTGGGCTTGCCCTCCGGGATGATATGGCCCGCGATCTCCAGCAGGCGCTGGGGTGTGAGCTGCTGTGCATAGGCCAGCCTAGCCACCTCGGTGAGCACCTGGTATTTCAATTTTTGCACATATGTGTCAAATAAAAGCGCCATAAAGCATTATCTCCTATCTTTCGCGCGGGAAAAACCAACGCCTTTGGTTATATCACGAATGCGGGCCGCGCGTCAATTTATGTGAAGGATTTGACAGGCGGACATGGCCCCGCAGCCGCCTTGCCAGGGACTTCGCTGTGTGGGATAATAGCCCTGTGAGGAGGCAAGGCCCAATGGAGAGGACGATCCTGCATTGTGATTGCAACGGTTATTTCGCTTCTGTGGAGTGTATCGCCCGGCCCGAGCTGTGGGATGTACCCATGGCCGTTTGCGGCGATCCGAAAAACCGCCATGGGGTCATCCTGGCCAAAAACGAGCTGGCCAAGGGCTATGGCATCGTTACGGCGGAAACCGTTTGGCAGGCGCTGCGCAAATGCCCGAACCTCACGCTGGTGCGGCCGCACCATGAAAAATACCGCGAATACAGCCGGCGCATCAACGCCGTTTACCAGCAATATACGGATCAGGTGGAAGCCTTTTCCGTGGATGAAAGCTGGCTGGACGTTACGGCCAGCCTGCATTTGTTCGGCACGGGCAAAGAGATCGCGGACGAGCTGCGCCGCCGCATCCGCACGGAGATCGGCCTCACCATCTCCGTGGGCGTATCCTTTTGCAAAACCTTTGCGAAGCTTGGCAGCGATTATAAAAAGCCGGATGCGACCACCGAGATCACCCGCGAGAACTTCCGCGACATCCTTTGGCCCCTGCCAGCCCGCAGCATGCTCTATGTGGGCAGGGCGGCGGAGGAAACGCTGCTAAAAGGCGGTATCCGTACCATTGGCGATATCGCGGAAGCGGGCAAAGGCCGCCTGCGCTCCCTCCTGGGGCGCACGGGGGAGACCATTTGGGAATACGCCTGCGGCCTGGATGAGGAGCCCGTAAAGCGCATCGGCGAGGAGGAGGCGACCAAGAGCATCGGCTGCGGCCTCACCTTCTCGCGCGACCTGGTGGGACTCAAGGATATCCGCGCGGGCCTCACCATGCTCTCGGATACCATCGGCACCCGGCTGCGGCGGCAGGGGCTTTGCTGCACCACCGTGCAGGTGCAGATCAAGAACCCGCAGTTGCAGGTGATCTGCAGGCAAAAGCGGCTGGAGGCGGGCACCAATTCTACCCGTGAGATTTTGGAAGCGGCCCTTTCCATCGTGCAGGCTTCGTGGCGGATGAACGCGCCCATCCGCATGCTCACGGTCACCGCGGCCGGCCTATCCACGGATGGCACGGCCCAGCTGAGCCTTTTCGACTTGGGCGCGGAAAAACGCTGCCACAACGAAAAGCTCGATAGCGCCATGGACGCTATCCGCGCCAAGTTCGGCGAGAGCGCCATTTCCTATGGCAATACCCTGCATCAGGACATCATCTATAAACAGGACGATGAATAAAAAGGGCCGCGCGGGCCTTTCAGTGGAGGATATAATATGAAGATCGCCATGATCCATGGGCAAAACCATATGGGCAGCACCTATCACATCGCCAGGCTGCTGGCTGATAAGCTGGCCGAAAAGGAGGAGATACGGGAGTTTTTCCTGCCCAGGGACTTGTCCCACGTTTGCCTGGGCTGCTACCAGTGCATTGAGGATGATGCAAAATGCCCGTATTACCAAGAGAAGCAGGCCGTCGCCGCCGCCATGGAAGGGGCGGAGCTGCTGATCTTTACCACGCCGAACTACTGCATGGGGCCTACCGCGCAGATGAAGGCGCTGCTCGACCTGCTGTTCACCTTTTGGATGACGCATCGCCCCAGGGCCTGGATGTTCGGCAAAAAGGCGGTGGTTATCTCCACAACAGCCGGAATGGGGGCCGGACAGGCGATCCGGGGTGTGAAAAGCTCTCTCGTCAATTGGGGCGTCCCCTATATAAAAAGTTATGGCGCCAGCGTACAGGCTAAGAACTGGGCCGGCGTAAAGGCGGCAAAGAAAGCGAAGATCGAAAAGGACATGGAAAAGCTTGCCCGAAAGCTAGGCCGCGTGGGGTGGCCCAGGGTCGGCCTGAAAACCAGGTTTATCTTTGCAATGATGGCGAATATGCACCGCGCGGGCTGGGATTCTTCGCCCGTGGAACGGCAGTATTGGGAAGAGCGCGGCTGGCTGGGCAAAGCGCGGCCCTGGAAGCAGCAAGGCTAAATAAGGCCCGGCGCTCACGCGCCGGGCCTTATGCCATAACTCCAAATGGTATTCTGCTTACTTTTTTAAAAGTAAGGCAGGGGTTTGGGTCTGCCGCGTTAAGCATTTTCAATGCATAACGCAAAGATGTTTCGCCTCCGGCGAAACCCCGGGGTTCTAAAATGGCGTCACAGGCGCCCTTTTTGCCCCTTTGGGGCACCGAACCCGCTGTGGTGTATCGTGCATTTGAATGTTTATACGTTGTATGCACTTAACGCGACAGCCCCAACGTTCCCCGCGCCCCATCAACAGGCCACAATCTCCTTAATGAAGAACTCCCTGCCGCCTAAGATCTCGTAATTCCTGCCGCCGCATTGGGGGCAGGTTTCACCATGCTCGGTGAGGCCGAAAACCTTGCCGCAGGCGCGGCAGCGGCCATTGGCTGGCAAGGTTTCGATCCGAAGCTTGGTGTTTTGCAGCATGGTGCCATCCACCGCGGCCGGGTAGCAGGCCGTGAGATAATGGGGAATGACCCCGGAACGCTCGCCCACCTGCAAAACCAGGGTATCGATCTGTGTGAGATGGTTCTGCTCTGCGATGCGGGAGACCTGCTCCACCACATGGTATAGAATGCCCAGCTCGTGCATGGCCTAGCGCTTGCCGCCCACCAGCTTTTTGGCGGCGATCTTCACCTTGCGTTTGATAACATGGGGGGTGATGGCCTTTTTGATGCCCAGGAACTCCACGCCCTCGCCGTCGTAGACGCGCTCGAGGCGGATGGCGTCGAACTGGCACTTGGTCACGCACATGCCGCAGCCCACGCACATGTATTCATCCACCACCGTGGCGCCGCAGCCCAGGCAGCGCTCGCTCTCCTTCTTCATCTGCGCTTCTGTGAAGGTGCCGCGCAGATCGCGGAAGGTACGCTTGGCCTCCTCGCCCCTGACCTCGCCCACGCGCTGGCGGGGGGTATTATCGTAGCTCTCGATCACGGCCGCGGCCTTGTCCAGCTCGATAAAGGCCCGGCGGCTGCGACCAAAGCGCAGATCCTGCCCGGGGTGCACGAAGCGGTGGATGGAGATGGCCGCCTGCTTGCCCGCGGCGATGGCGTCGATGGCGAATTTGGGGCCGGTCACCGCGTCGCCGCCTGCGAAGATATCCGGCTCGGCGGTCTGGTACGTCCAATCATCCACCTGGATAGAGGCGTTGCGGTTGAGCACGGCCCTGGAACCGGCCAGCATGCCGCCCCAATCGATGCTCTGGCCCACGGAGAGCAGCACGCAGTCCGCCTCTACGGCCATCACGTCGTTTTCGTCATATTGGGGGGCGAAGCGGCCGTCCGCGTCGAAGACGGCCGTGCAGCGCATGAGCTCCACGCCCGTGACCTTGCCGTTTTCCACCAGCAGGCGCTTGGGGCCGAAACCGTTGCAGATGGCGATATCCTCGCTTTCGGCCAGGGCCACCTCCTCGGGCAAAGCGGGCATTTCGTGCCGCTGCTCGAGGCAGTACATGGCCACGTCCCCACCGCCGCTGCGCACGGCGGAGCGCGCCACATCGATGGCCACATTGCCGCCGCCGATCACTACGACCTTGCCGGATACGTGCTTCTTGCCTTCTTCAAGGCTCACCCGGCGCAAAAACTCCACGCCGGAAAGCACGCCCTCCGCCTCCTCGCCTTCGAGGCCCAGGCTGCGGCCCTGCTGTGCGCCGACGGCCAGGTAAAAAGCCTTATAGCCTTGGGCGCGCAGCGCGTCCAGCCCGATGTCCTTGCCGACCTCCACGCCGGTTTGGAATTTTACGCCCAGCTCGCGCAGGATGTCGATCTCCGCATCCACGACATCCTTTTCCAGCACAAAGGAAGGGATGCCCAGCGTGAGCATGCCGCCAAGGCGCGGCTGCTTTTCGAACACGGTGATGTCGTAGCCGTCCAGGGCCAGGTAATAGGCGCAGGAGAGGCCCGCCGGGCCCGCGCCCACCACGGCGATTTTGATATCGCTGAAATCATGCCGCTTTTTGGGCAGAAAGCGGCTCTCTTTTTTGAGATCCTGCTCCGCAATGAATTTCTTGATCTCGTCGATGGCGATGGGCTCATCCACATCGCCGCGGGTGCAGGCGTCCTCGCAGCGGCGGTTGCACACCCGGCCGCAAACGGCGGGGAAGGGATTCTCCATTTTGATAAGCTGCAGCGCCTCGGTGTATTTTCCCTGCGCGGCCAGCTTGATGTAACCCTGCACGGCGATGTGCGCGGGACAGCTGGTCTTGCAGGGAGAGGTGCCGGTATCCACCACCTCCTGGCGGTTGAGGCGGTAATCGGCGTTCCAGTCCTTCTCCGTCCATTCGTTGTCGCGCGGGGTGTAGGTGGTGGTGATGTTATCCGTTACGGGGCGGCTCGAGCAGAGCTTTTGCCCCAGGCGCAGGGCGTTGACCGGGCAATTCTCCACGCATTGGCCGCAGGCCACGCACTTTTCCTTATCCACGCGGGAAACGTAGTTGGAGCGGAGCATATCCGTATTTTTATACATGCTGCCCGTGCGCAGGGAGAGGCAGGAGCAGCCGCAGCAATTGCAGATGGCGTGGGTCTTGCCCGAGCCGTCGATGTTGGGGATCTGGTGCATGAGGCCGTTTTCCTCCGCACGTTGGATGATCTCGAAGGCTTCCTCGCGGGTGATGGCCCGGCCCCGGCCCGTGCGGATGTAATATTCCGCCGCGTGGCCCAGCTGGATGCACATATCCTCCTTCAAATGGCCGCAGCCCTCGCCCATGGCCTCGCGGTCCGTGCGGCAGGAGCAGGGGGAGCAGGAGAAGACGGTGTTGTCGTTGAGGTATTTGGATACCTCTTCGTAGCTGGCCCTGCGGCTGCTGCCGTCGATGGCGGATTCGATGGGGATGACCCGCATCAAGCCGATGCCCGTTGGGAACATGCCCGCGCTCAGGGGGCCGCGCACGCGGCCATAGGCCTCCATGGCATAGGCCACCACGGGATATTTCTCAACATTATCGAGGTTGTTGACGATCATCTCCATGATGCCGGGTATCCAGCTTTCCGCATGCCAGAAGGTATCCACACCGTCGATCACATTAACGAAGCAGGTGCCGTAGGTGGCGAGCTTCATCATTTGTTCGTGGCAATATGCCTCGCTTTTGCCGGTGATCCCGGCCATTTGTGCGGCTGTACGCTTGGTGAAATAGCCCATGGCAAGGCCCATTTCAGCCATTTTATCATCTACGCCCGCCTCTAATATCACGTATTCCGGGTCGTCCCAGGCATAGCCCTTGCCGGGCTTTTTGCGGCCCAGCATATTGGCGAAGGCCATCACCTTTTCGTTATACTTGCATTCGTAGCCTTCGGGGAACCACATTTTCTGGATGTTCTTGGCGTTTTCCATCTGCCCCTCCCTTACTTGCCGTTTACGGCGCGGTAGGCGTTGACCTCACCCGTGAGCCACGCCGTCCATTCCGCCATCCCCTCGCCTGTCTTGGCGGAGACGGGGATGATCTTGATGTTCGGGTTTCGCGCCCTGGCGCGGGCCGCACAGGCTTCCATGTCGAAATCGAACACCCCCAGCGCGTCGATCTTGTTGATGAGAAGCACGTCGCTGATTTCGAACATCAGCGGGTATTTGAGGGGCTTGTCGTCCCCCTCGGGCACGCTGAGGATCATGGCGTTTTTGGTGGAGCCGGTGTCGAATTCCGCCGGGCACACCAGGTTGCCCACGTTCTCTAAAATCACCAGGTCCAGCTCGTCTGTCGTCAAGCCTTTTAGGCCCTGGCGGGTCATATCCGCGTCGAGGTGGCACATGCCGCCCGTGTGCAGCTGGATCACACGCGCGCCGGTTTCGGCAATGGCCTTGGCGTCCACATCGGAATCGATGTCCGCCTCCATCACCCCGATGCGAAAGGTATCCCGCAGCGCGGTGATCGTCCGGCGAAGGGTGGTGGTCTTTCCAGCGCCGGGGGAGGACATCAGGTTGAGCAGAAATACGCCCTTTTCCTTCAGCTCGGCCCGCAGGCGCTCCGCATCCTGGTTGTTGTTTTCAAATACGCTTTGCTTGATCTCTAAAACCTTGAATTCGTCCATAATTCCCTCCCTATTGGGCCGCGGCCTCCTTATATGCTTTGAGGTCGGTATAAAGCTCCTGCTTGAGCGGGTTGCGGTTGTATTTTTTCATACGGTAGATCGCGTAGACCAGCACGGCCACGTTCGCCGCCAGGGCCAAGGCGCTCACCGTGAAGAGGGCGGCCGGGCTGTGGCTGGATTGCACGGCGAAGATAGTATCATCTACAAAGGCGGGGAAGGCCATGGTGAACATCATCCAGAAGGCCAGGGTGTGCGCCCGGTGCTGCAGCCACGCGCCTTTTTTAATAAGAAACGCCGCGGCCGTGGGGGCGATCAGGAGGGCCGCGCCCGCATAGAAGGAGTGATCGGACACGCAGTTGTATACATAGGCGAAATTCCAGATATCATAGGCGACGATCCAGAACCAGAGCATATCGGGCCACATCATATCCCGCTTTTTATCCGAGCTTACGTAGATGCCCATAAAGCCCGTGATGGTGACGATATTGAGCAGGCCCGCGATGCCGTTCATGATGTTCCAAGGGCCGCCCACCATCATTACGCCATCCACCATGCCCTGGAGGCTGTAGCATTGAAAATCCCGCACGCAGGCTTCCAGAATATTGATGGCCAGGATGAGTGGCGGGAAGATGGCGCGGAAATTGCTCTGCTCCACCTTTTTTGAGAAACGGATCAGCAGAAATCCCAGGCAGCCGGCCAGCGCGCTATAGACCTTGACCCAGTGGAACCAGGTGCCGGTGCTGGAATCCGCGCCTGCGGTTTTGGGCCAAACGAAGATGGTGAGGATGAGCGGCAACAGCAAAAAGCAGGCCAGGGCCGTCCATTTGTTGATGCGGGAAAACTCGTTGAGCAGCATCAGGCCCAGCGTAACGCCGATAAACATCAGCCACGTGTACCACGGGATCGCTTCAAAAAGAAACATGCTATCATACCCCCTAAAAATGATCATTGCGCCGCTGCGCAGAACGCTTGCGCGGCCCCTTAGACTTGGTTTAGCCAGAGCTGAATTAAGTGTAACACTTTGTGATTTGTTCGTCAATTCAAAAGCGGAAAAGCGCACGTAATCTCAACTTTTTCGCTGGCCATGTGGGAGGAGCAGGCAAAAGGTGCGGTGGAAAAGCTAATGGTATGTGGTCGAGCCAATGATAGGGCGCCGCGAAAGCCGCCCTTGTCTTTGCAATCTATACGCAGGCGGGGAGAAGGTGGGAGCGCGCAGGCAGAGCCGTTGCGAACCGTTTGGCCAGCAGTCCTTTAAGAGCCAAGATCGGTTTTCTTATGCTTTTTCACATAGATTTCCCCGCCTATCCAAACTGCCAAAGGAAGGATTACCTGGAACGGGAAGGCGTAATACGGGTAATATGTGAGAAAAGCAAACATCTGCATGGTATTTTCATATAGGATGGAGCAAATCGCCAGAACCAGCATGCCCATCGGCAAGACGATGGGCCGGTAATGTTCCATATTAAAAAGGCTGGCCATGCCCTTGCTGGCTGCGAGCAGGCACGCGGCGATCTTGACGATTCCCGCAAGTAGGAAATTGGAGGATATGGAGCCCTCCATCCTGGCCAAAAAGTCACCGATGCCGATGATGCGCACGGTCACATAGGAAGGGAAATAATTCAGGGAATTCAGGGTGTTGCCCAAGAGGGTCAGATTTCTTAAGAAAACAATGATAAAGATCAGCAGGATGATGCTGAGCGCGTACAAGAACAGCTTGTAAGGGTTGTCTTTTTTCTCAAAGGAGCCGGCCAGGCCCAAGAATATAACGGTTTCTGCATACGGGAAGGCGAAAACCCCGAACGTCGCTTGTGCAATCTGCACGGGGGAATGCTCAAAAAACGGCATCAGATCGTCGAGATTGAGCTGCGGGATTGCCGCCAGGAAGGTAAGCGCCACCACGCCGAGCACAAGAAAAACGGTAACCAGAGACCATTTGCCGATGGCCCGCATACCGCTTCGCGTCAAATAAACCGTTGTAAGGATCATCAGGATCATAATGGGCAGTTGCGGCGTTTCATTCATGGCCACAATTTGCGTGAATTCCGAGAAATCCCGAAGAACCAGCGCGGCAAGATGGGTTGCATACCAAACAAACAGAACGGTAAGCACCTTCCCGCCAACTTTCCCGAATACGAGCTGCATGATCTCAAACAGATCCTTTTCGGGAAACAGCCTGAAAAGCCGCGCGTACAGGCAAAGCACGGGCGCGATCAATACCGCGCCCAGCACGATGGCGACCCAGGCGTCCTGCGCCACGCCGTCGCTAACGCCCATGATTACGCTGCTGCCAAAGTTAAACAACACAATACTGAACAACATCTGGGTGAATGTGGCTTTTTCGCTTTTCATAGGGGCATCCTTTCAAAACAGCCTTCAAATAACCGCATAGGGCTTCCTACGCTAGCCTTTCAGCTTAAATATGGACTCGACCACATCCATGATCATATCTGTCGGCGACGGAACGCGAACGTTTAAGCTATAGAGCATGAGCACGCAGAAGCTTACCAGCATGACGGAAGTATGAATGATTTTCACCTTCTTATCCGCATGCTTCAAAGTCACCAACCACTCATAGAGCGCAACCGGCAGAAACAGAAACAAAACGATGGCGGTCAGCATTTTTCCTCCTACCTATCTGATAAACGCGGAATTGATGACACGCACCTTGGAGGCAACCACAACCTCGAGCGTAGGGAAAAGCACATCCCAGGAAGGCTCCAGCTGCTTCCACAGTGAAAGATCCCGCTTGTAGATCATTTCGCCAAAGCCGAAAAGATCGGCATTGAATTCGCCCTGTATCCGGGCTATCAGATCGGATGTGTTTTTTTCTATCATTCTGGCCGCAGTCTCTTCGATGCGCTTTACCAGCTCCTCATCCATAACGTCCAACCGGGCTTGATTTTCGGCAATAGCCACGCGGGTGTCGGTCTCGATTCGGATCTTCACCTTACCCTGCTCATAGGTAAAGGACTTCTTGGTTTTATTGTCAGAGATTTCGAGCGAAATATCATCGGTTCGCATCCCGGCCATCGAAAGCGTCAGAATGCCGCCGTTGAGCTCATCCTCCACAAACAGGGCGTATTTGGACTCCTCCGGAGAAAGAAATCCCACCAGCTTGTCCCCCTTGCATACGGCAATGCCGTTGAGCTCCCTAATCTCCTTGTCCCCGTTTTGGATTTTATTCAACGCGGGCAGCATGACCGAGCGCCTTGGCGACTCAATCGTATCAAAGATCTCGTATAGCATTTTCTTGGAGGAGGATGCGGTAACCTCGTTGTCTTCCGAGATGATATCCTGTAATCTAACGGACACGATCCCTTTTTCTTCCTCGGAGCTTTCTAAAATCTCCTTTGCCGTTTCTTTTTGGGATAGGACCACATACATGGTTTCACGGCATTCGGCATCCCGCAGAAACCATTCGATAAGATGAGAGATACCTTCTTCCCGCGCAAGCTCTTGGCTGATGATGACGATATACGCGCTGCCGAAAAAGAGCCGATCAGCCTCCCGGCGCTTTGCGTTTCTGGCGGCGTCAAAGAGCGTATTCCCCTCGGCTTCAACGATTATCCCGTTGATGCTGCTCTTCTTATCCGCCCCCGCGAGGTCGGCAACTTCATAGCTGAGTTTATACTTGTTCGTCTCTTTATCAAAGTCGATGGCTATGCCCACCACGACATCCAGCTGATCCAGGCCCCGGTAATTCCAGCAGCCGCACAGCGGCAACGCAAGTAGAATGCCCATCATGCAAACCAAGATTCGCTTACTCATTGGCATTTCCCCCCGTCTGGCGCACTTTGTTACGGGATAATCTTTCCGGCCGGTCACGCATTGTCCACCAGGGCGCCCGAATAAAGATATCCTTGCTGTCCTGGAATTTGAACCTGCCTTTAAGGGACGTCTGCTCCACGCCGAAAGAACTCAGGTTATTAATATGGATAAGAAGCAATGATAAGCCGACCGTAAGGCCAAAAAACCCAAAGATCGACGCCATCGCCAGCAAAACCATCCGCCAGTAGATGATCGGCGCGTTCAGCTTTGGCACCAAAAGGCTGGTAATGCCCGTGGCCGCCACAACAATGATCATAGGCGCGGCCACCAGGCTAGCCTCCACAGCGGCCTGGCCAATAACCAGCGCGCCTACGATGCTCAGCGCCTGGCCAATGTTAGAGGGCATGCGGATCCCTGTTTCGCGCAGGATGTCGAACACCCACAGCATAACCACCGCCTCGACGGCGGCGGGCAAGGGCACGCTTTGCCGCTCCAGAGCGACACGCATCAAAAGCTGAAGGGGCATCATCTCCTGGTGGAAGGCCACCACGGCAATGTATAGCCCAGGCACCGCAACCGTTAAAAAGAAGGCTGCGATGCGCAGGAGCCTGGCAAACGAAGTATAATAATAATTAAAGTAATAATCCTCGTTGCTTTGGAAGTTTTCAATAAAAAGATAGGGTATGGTCAGTACGATCGGCGTGCCGTCCACAAAAATGGCGATCCGCCCTTCCAGCAGTTTGCCGATCACCACATCCGGCCGTTCCGTATAGCCTGTGGCGCGGAAAGGCGAATAGGGATGATCGCGGATAAGTTCGGTAATATAGTTTTCGTCCAGCACGCCGTCTATGTCGATGGTATTCAAACGCCGGAAAAGCTCCGCCAGGATGCTTTTATCGATCAGGCTATCCAGATAGCAGACGCAGACCGCGGTGTGGGTACGCTTGCCCAGCGAAAGCATCCTGGTCTTTAACTCATGGGTGCGTACACGCCGCACGACCAGAGAAAGATTTTGCATTAACGACTCTGTAAACCCGTCGCGCGGGCCGCTGAGCACCTTTTCATTATCCGGTTCCGATACGGAACGCAGGGCAAACTGCTTGGTATTGAAAGCCGCGGCATGGTTGCAGCCTTCTGCAAAAAGGATGGTATCGCCATAGGTGACGCTTTGGATAACCTGCTTGAAGCTGTCGATCTTTGTGGATTCACCCACCTGCACCACGCTGTCGATTAGCTCATCTATCGGCGAATCGGTTGCGCTTAGCCGTATGGTCATAAGAGGGGTTATGATATTATCGTTGATGATTTCCGAATTTACCATCCCATCGAAAAAGACGAGAAAATACCGCGAGGAATCCTTTGCGTCTTCGTTGATCATCTTATAGCGCACAATATCCACATCGCAAAACAGCTTTTTGACGACTGCAATGTTTTCATCCAGCGACGAACTGAACTTGCAGGTTTCAAAGGGTTCATTCCACTTGTTGATCTTTTCCTCCACAGCCTGATCTTTATTGGTTTTGGCGCGTAGCTTTTTAAAAAACTGAAACATAGCTACCCCTCCATACTATTATCGGGCTTCCGACCGCACCCATGTTCACAGGCGTGCTGCATGAACTAAGCCAGACAATGGCTTTAGTATGAAATGACAAAGCGGATTTTATCCCGCTGCGAAATTCAACGCATGCGGAGATTAAACGGAATGGGGATGGCTGGGGCTAAGGGCTTGCCCTTAGTTTAGGAGGCGAATGCCCCATCTGATGGGCTACGAGAACTCGTATGGGCTTTTCAAGGACTGCGGCCCATTTGATAAACGATCATCTTCAACTTAGAAGAAAAAGCCGGTCCATCTGCATCATGCGTGTTATCTACGGGCAAATGATTGAAATATAGCTTGTAAGACGGGCCGTATTTCAAAGGCCGTTATGGGTGCTCATTAAAAAGCTTATTAATATTGAAAAAAAGGGTTGAAGTGTACCAAACTCCTGCTACACTGGAATTACGGCGCCGTAAATAAATCCGAAAGGGAGAATATTTATGGAAGAATTCAAAGTAAAAAAGATTGGCGTCATCCGGGCTGATGAGGCCGGGATGCGGCTGGAACTGGACAAACAATTTGCGCCTGCGCTTACCGGCATGGAGGGGTTCAGCCACCTCAATATTCTTTGGTGGTTTTCCGAATGCGATAGTGACCCATGCAGAAATCGGCTGACGGAACGTTCCCCTTATAAAAAGGCTCCTGCCATCATGGGAACGTTCGCTACGCGCTCCCCGGAACGGCCAAACCCAATTGCGCTTTCCTGCGCGCAGGTGATCTATATCGACCATCAGAATGCGGTCATCGGCCTGGCCTATATCGACGCCAACGACGGTACCCCGGTTTTGGACATCAAGCCCTACACGCCAAGCCTCGACCGGGTGGAAAGCCCTTCAGTTCCTGCATGGTGTGCGGATTGGCCGAAATGTTGCGAGGACTCCGGCGACTTCAACTGGGAGAGTGTATTTAACTTTTGATTTTTCTGACACCCCGTTTAACGGACGCGGCTCTGCCGCGTCCATTTTTATGGGTGAAAGGAGAAAAGATGGCCTATGTGAGTGCACCAAAGAGTTTATCAAAGGCTAAGTTCAAGGAGCTTTTTATTTTTAAAAGACAGTTGCTTTATTTCGGAGCGATGCTCCATACGGGAGTGTAAGTAACACCCGGGTATATTGTTAATCGGTTATTAGCAACACTGCAAATAATCTTAGTAAAACGCCAAAGATCGCTCCAGCCTATCAAGCCCAAAATGGAATTTTAAGGGCTCTATTGGTGGAACGCAAGAACCGCAACGACTAGGGACATAAAAAGAAGATGCCGCAAAACCCTTGGTTTTACGGCATCTGGCACGCCTGGCGCGATTTGAACGCGCGACCCCTCGCTTAGGAGGCGAGTGCTCTATCCCCTGAGCTACAGGCGCATATGCAGGGTTTATTCAATTTTTATGCACTCCCGGCGTGAGAACCCCTCGCGCTTAGGAGGCGACGCTCTATCCTGCTGCGCTACAGGCGCATGTTAGGGGGGATATTCAACTTTTTGCCTCGGGCCAAGGTTAACCCTTAACAGAGACGGTCCTGCAGGATGCGCATGCAAACCATGAGCGCGCAGCATCCTTATTATAGGATGGCCCGGGCCGGCTGTCAACGGCGGAGGAGGAAAAACAGGCGCGCAACGGGGAAAGGGCTGTACAGCCGGCGCTGTATTCTTTATAATAAAGATACGACGGGTGGAAGAATCAGGAAGAGTGGGGGCTGCGCGTGAGCGGATCGACGCACAATGACCATGTGGGGCACCGGGAGCGGCTGCGCAAGCAGTTCCGGGAGCAGGGCGGCGAAGGGTTCCATGAGCACCAGCTTTTGGAGCTGCTGCTGACTTACGCCATCCGCCAAAAGGACGTGAACCCCTTAGCCCATCAGCTGTTGGCGCGCTATGGCAGCCTCTCCGCCGTATTGCGGGCGGATGTGTTCGAGCTGGTGCAGACGGAAGGCGTGGGTGAGCATACGGCGGTTCTACTTTCCTTGGTGGGTAAGCTCGCGCCGCGGGCCGTGTATGCGCCCGCCGAGGGACAACGCATCCTGACTTCCGGCGATGCCATCCCCCTGTGCCGCGCCCTGGTAGGGCAGAGCAAGCGGGAAGAGCTGTGGGTGGTCAGCCTCAACCATGGCCACCGCGTACTCCATGTGGATCGGATCAGCAGCGGCACGCCCAACGAAACGCCCATGTACGCCCGCTTGGTCGTGGAATGCGCCCTGCGCCACGGCGCTACGGGCGTGCTCCTTTGCCATAACCACCCCACGGGCAACGCCAAGCCCTCGCCGCAAGATTTAGAAGCGACAGCCAAGGTGGTGCGGGCGCTGGAGCCTTTAGGCATTACCCTATACGACCATATCATCATTGCCGGCGAAAGCGCCTTCAGCCTTTGGAGCGACGAGCACCTGGCGGGCGGCCTTGCCAAGGAAGAGCTTTTGGCGGCCGCGGAAAGAAAGGAATAATGCGCATGGATTATCAAGCGAGCTATCGGGCCTGGCTGGAGGCCGAAGCGTTGGAGCCCAGCTTGCGGGCGGAGCTGGAAGCGATATCTGGCGACCCGGCGGAACAGGAGGAGCGCTTCTATACGGAGCTGGCCTTTGGAACGGCCGGGCTAAGGGGCATTCTGGGCGCGGGCACCAACCGCATGAATGTGCACGTGGTACGCCGGGCCACCCAGGGACTGGCCGATTATCTGAATACCTTCGAGAGCGCCCGGCAGCGGGGCGTAGCGATTGCCTATGATTCGCGGCGCATGAGCGCGGAATTCGCCAAGGAGGCGGCCCTGGTGCTGGCGCAAAACGGCATCCCTGCATATCTTTATTCCACGTTGCATTCCGTGCCCCAGCTATCCTTCACCGTTTTACACTTTGCGTGCATCGCGGGCATCGTAATTACCGCCAGCCATAACCCGCCCGCTTATAACGGCTATAAGGTCTATTGGGAGCATGGCGGCCAGGCGGGACCCGAGCAAGCGGAGGCGATTCTGGGTTGCATCCGGCGGGTGGATTATTTCGGCGTGCAGCCCATGGAGGAGTCTGCGGCGCTTGATAAGGGCCTGCTACGCATGATTGGGCAGGAGGTGGACGAAGCCTATTACGCGGCTATCAAAACGCTGCTGTTGCACCCGGCCCTGGTGCGGGAAAAGGGCAAAGAATTGAAGCTGGTTTATACACCCCTGCACGGCTCCGGTTATGTGCCCGTGCGGGAGATCTTGCACCGCATCGGCATCGAAAACGTATCCATCGTAGCCGAGCAGGCGCAGCCGGATGGAAATTTCCCCACGGTTAAGGCTCCTAATCCGGAAGATCCGGCTGCCTTCGACCTAGCCTGCCGCTTGGCCGACGAGGTAGGGGCGGATGTAATCTTGGCCACCGATCCGGATTCCGACCGACTGGGCGCGGCTGTGCGCTGCAAAGACGGCGGCTTCAATGTGCTCTCGGGCAACCAGATCGGCAGCATCCTCATCCATTATATCCTCTCCTCCAAGGCCGCTTTGGGCACGCTGCCCAATAACGGCCTGGTGGTCAAATCCATCGTGAGCTCGCGCATGGCGGATGCCATCTGCGCATATTATGGCGTGGAGATACGCGCTGTGCTCACGGGATTTCGTTTCATCTCGGAGCAAATCGCCCAATGCGAGGCCACGGGGGAGCGGCAGTTTCTCTTCGGTTTTGAGGAAAGCTACGGCTTCCTGGCCGGTTCCTTTGCCAGGGATAAGGATGCCGTCTGCGCGGCCATGCTTTTGAGCGAAGCCTGTGTGGTCTATAAGGAGCAGGGAAAAACGCTCTACGACGTGCTCCAGGAAATGTACGCTACCTATGGCTATTTCAAAGAGGCCGTAAAATCCTATACATTAGAGGGAAAAGCGGGCATCGAAAAGATTGGTGCCGCCATGGCTGCCCTGCGGCAGGATCCGCCCACCAAGATCGGTGGGGAAGCCGTCTGCGCCTGGGAGGATTTTATCGCCGGCGAGCGGCGCACGGCCGCGGGGATGGAGCGGCTCGGTCTGCCCAAATCCGACGTGCTGCGCTACTTCCTGGCGAGCGGGGCCTGGCTCTGCATCCGCCCCAGCGGTACCGAGCCCAAGCTCAAGCTGTATATCGGCGCCAGCGCGCAAAAGGAGGCGCTGGTAGACGAGCGGCTGGCCAACCTTCTGGCCGGCGCGGAGGGCATTCTGGGGAGACTGCTGGATTAAGGCCGAAATCAATTATAGAGAAGTATATTATTATAAAGAAACGGACCCTCAGCCAAAGGGCCCCGTTTGCTATGCGAAAAGATAACCGGGGGAATTCATGATAGGCGTAAATCGATCCCGGGGTTCTCCCGCGCGGAATCTGTGAGTACTTGCAGGATGCGGGCGCCATAGCCGTCCGCGCTTCTGCGCAGGGCGGCCGCATGGCGCAGGCGGATGCGGCAGGGCGGCAGGCTGGTGAGCGCGTCGTGCAGGGCGTCAAGATTGGGGCTGTTGTAGCAGAAGGGCCCCAGCTTCCGGCAAAGGTATCGATGGCCGGCTTCCTTGGAAGCAAAGCGGCGGCCATCCAGCAGGATGTAGAGCATGGTTATTCCTCCCCGTAGAGCAGCTCGAAGCTCTCGTAATGATCATCCGTATAATAGATGAGGCCGTCGTTGGAAAAAACGATGCGGTGGCTGCCCCGGCTGGATTTGCCCAGGGTATCGATATCGCACTCCGTGTAGGCTCGTCCCGGCGCGCGGGGCAAAAGCCCTTCGTAATTGCCGAAGCGGTCGCCGCCGATGCATTTATCCGGCGCACAGGCTTTGAGGCTGCCGCCCTCCCAGCCCAGGGCGCGTGCTTCGGCTTTTGTGATATAATTGGCGGGCAGATGGCCATAGGTGTAAAGGTAGAGCGCCACATCGTCCTTGCTGTCGTATGCGTCATCCGCATCTATGGGCGCGGGCGTGGGCGACGGCGTAGGTTCGGACGGACTTTCCGTGGGTGTGGGTGAGTTGGCATTCGCCTCCGGCGAGGCGACTGCTGCAGGCTGGGGCTGAAGGGCTTCGAGCAGATCGCTTTCCAACATGGCAATAGCCGCTTCCAAAAGCGGGGCGCAACCAACAATCGTCAGGGCCAGCAGCACAGCCAACAGCAGGGCGAGGGATCGTTTCATAATATTTTGCGGTGCTCCTTTGTAAATCCGAACCGGATATGCTTCCTTAATAATATGCAAAGTTTGGGGAAAATGGAAGAGGGGTTGTCATCGATACGGCGATAAATCAAAAAAAGGCGGAAAGCGCGTGGTTTTGTCGCTTCTAACGCCAGCCATCTCATTGTTTCACATACGAATTGAAAAAATCAAAAAAAAAGGGATTGACAATGAGATAGGGGTTTGGTATTATAAACGAGCTGCTTCGCGAGGCGAGCGAGAGCGAGAGAGGGAAGCGGCAGCGCACCTTGAAAACTATATAGTGCAGACGAACAAGAAACGCAATGTAATTTGAG
>JAYFPE010000030.1:0-116599 GCA_034928145.1 Candidatus Pelethousia sp.
GGATTTTTGACCATGAACTTAAAGATTCTCCCGCGGATACTGGGCAATCTCTTATTGATTGAGGCGTTGCTTCTGATTCCGTCCGTCGGACTAGCTATATACGATGGAGAGGCCCATGTACTCAGGGCGCTTGTCGTCACGATCCAGTTTCTGGTGGTTCTTGCGCTTGCCATACGGATTTTTTGCAAGTGTAAGGAGCGCACTTTTTATGTCAGAGAGGGTTTCGTCCTGGTGGGCGCGGCTTGGATTGCTTTTTCTGCTTTTGGGGCGCTCCCGTTTTACCTCAGCGGGGAGATCCCCCATTATGTGGATGCGTTTTTTGAGATCGTATCCGGCTTTACCACCACCGGCTCCTCCATTCTGACCAACGTGGAGGCGATGAGCCGGCCTCTGCTCTATTGGAGGAGCTTTTCCCATTGGGTAGGAGGAATGGGCATCCTCGTGTTCATGCTGGCAATCGTGCCCGGCGCCAAGGGAAACGGCAGCAACTTCCATTTGCTCCGGGCAGAGAGTCCCGGCCCCTCGATCGAAAAGATGACGCCTAAAATGCAGAGCCACGCCAGCTCTCTCTATATTATCTACATCGCCCTATCGATCCTATGCTTGGTTTTGCTGGTGGCGGGCGGGATGCCGCTTTTTGACAGCCTCTGCGTCACCTTTGGCACGGCGGGCACAGGCGGTTTCGGCGTCAAAGCGGATTCCATGGCCTCGTACCCCGCGTTTTGCCAGGGGGTAGTGACGGTCTTTATGGCGCTGTTCGGCGTCAACTTCAATATTTACTTTTTGCTCCTGCTCCGCCGATGGAAGGATGCTCTGTTGGATGAAGAACTGCGGGCCTACCTAGGCATTATGTTCGGCGCTATCGCCATCATCACCCTGAATGTCACCCACCTCTTTTCTAACCTGTGGGAAGCCGTTCACCATGTCGCTTTTTCAGTCAGCAGCGTTATGACCACCACCGGATACGCCACAGCCGACTTCGACAAATGGCCCGAGCTCTCCCGGGGCATCCTGCTGGTTCTAATGTTGTTCGGGGCATCGGCGGGATCTACAGGCGGCGGCATTAAGATCGCCCGCCTAGTGCTGATGGCCAAATCCGCCCGGCGGGAATTGCGCCGGATGCTGCATTCCGGCTCGGTGATGTCGGTGCGGATGAACAACCGCTCCGTCGGGGAAAGTACCCTTCAGGGTGTCGGCGTGTTTATGACCTATTACCTGACAATTTTACTATCCTCCTTCCTGCTGGTTTCCCTGGATGGGTTCTCATTGGAAACCAACCTCTCGGCGGTGATCTCCTGCCTGAACAACATCGGTCCCGGCCTGGGGATGGTAGGGCCCGTTGGGAACTTCTCCGCATACTCCCCCTTGAGTAAACTGGTTTTATCAGCGGATATGCTATTGGGCCGCCTGGAAATCTTCCCTCTGGTCATCCTATTCAGCCCCCGTTCTTGGCATAGAGCGGCATAAGCTTTTTTGCTGCATAGCCTGATGGTGCCTTGCACAGGCAAGTTGGATGCTATGTTTGGTGCATCAAGCATTTGATGCACCAAATGGAGATGGCCGATTCGAGCCCTGGAAATGCCTACGGCGTAATTCAAGCACATATTGGATGCGGCCGACCGATTCCCTTGAAGCGTTACTATCGCCGGTGGATTCCGTGCGAAAATGAGAGCGGCATGAGGCGGAATGAAATATAAAGAGTTTGATAATAGGCAGAATCCCCCATTATCTTGCTGCACAGTGAGCGGCTTTCATGGTGATCATTCAAGGAAATCATTGAACATACTAAGGCGGATTATCATGCCGCCGCGCCTGTTATTGATGGGCATGGCGAAGATGGGCGGCTATCTTTCATATTGGTTTTTGCTATTTCGGTTGCTATTTCAGAGAGGGGTGTCGTTCTAATCGCCATCCCGCACACCCTGCCCGTCCCCTGGCGTTTCAAGCTCTAACTACTGCATAGATCAGGATCCACCCGGTAGCAGCCCTCCCCCCGGGCGTTTCCTTCCGTGCAGCCGCACACCCGGCAAACCGCTTCACTCGCCGCTTGCTCCATAAGCTGATCGTACCACCTGGTCGTGCGTGCCCGCTCGCTTCTGTATGATGTACTTCATATATAATTGAAAATATCATGTGCAGACCCTCATGTGCATGCACAAGAGGATGGCAGGTTGATAAGCGGTTATCACCGCCGCTGCTTTGCTGTTTTGGTCACCCTTGGCCATGCCGGGGCGGCATGCTTATTCTCTACGTTTGGCAATGCGGTGCTCGTCCGCAATATGCAGCTTTCAAGCAGCGGGATATAATAATGGGGTAAATTAGCCTGTCGCTAGGCTTTTACTGCTTTACGGCCTAGCTCCACCAGGTCGGCCAACTTGCGTTTACCGGCATAGTCAAGGGGGAGACTGTTGATGTGCTGTTCTACGGCAGCATCATGCAGCCGCCATATATGCACGCGCAGCGCAAGCAATTCTTCCGGGTCAGTAGGAAGATTTACGATTTCACACTTTATTTCTTGAACACGTTTGCCCATGTGATATTTCCTTTTTGCTATGTCTATGCCGTTTCAAGATTGTCCTATCTTTGAGGAAGGAAATGCTCTTTACCCGGAGGATGAACTGCGATCATCATCGTAGAATCATTGCCAGTTAAAGCCGAGGCAAGAAGAGCTTATTGCTCTGGTGGCGCCTCAAATGCAGGATGCCATCAAAACATTAATTCAAGTTGAACTTATTAAGGCCTAGGAAAGGAAGAATAAGGAGGATAGCTGAAGGCCTATTTCAAATCTTGCTCGCTTTTTATAGCAATCACGCAGTAAGGCAAAGGCGTACATATGGGAATACAGCTTCGAGGGGCAAAGGCAGGGAAGCACTTCTGAGGCTGTGATAATCCCGGATATACATATGCTTGTGATATCACCGATGAAAATATAGTCTTATAAATTAAAATGCCCCCACGGAACCCCGTGAGGGCATAAGTGTGTCTGATGCATCAGGAGGCCGCATGCGGCAAAGTTGGCTATTACTCATGATCCCCGCGATTGTTCAGGGTAATTGCCCTCCAAGCCGAGAGCCGTGAGGCATACATAGACCGGATACGGCCCGATTCGAGGACAAGTACCGTAGGATGCAGCGGCCTACAACAAAAGATAACGTAGAACCTATTATCCGTAGGTCCTGCTGCCGGAGGCCCTCCGGGGTTGTTAAATTATGGCCGCAGCTGAATCATATAATATAATCCGTGAAAATACATCAATGAGGAATGTTTTATTGTGAAAAAGCTTATTTATTCCCGAAAGTCTCTTTTTACCGGCAAGGGTGAAAGCGTTGAGAACCAGATCCAACTATGTTTAGAATATGCTGCCGCCCACTTCGGCACTACGGCAGAGGAATGTGATATATTTGAGGATGAGGGCTTTTCAGCAAAGGATACGGAGCGGCCGCAATTTCAGGCTATGCTTCGGGCCGCGAGAACCAGGCAACATGATTGCCTGATCTGCTATCGTCTGGATAGGGTAAGCCGCAGCGTATCCGATTTTTCTATTTTTATTGAGGAATTACAAAAACTTGGCGTGGCTTTTGTAAGCATTCGTGAACAGTTCGATACCTCCACGCCGATGGGCCGGGCCATGATGTATATTGCCTCCGTGTTTGCTCAATTGGAGCGGGAAACGCTCGCTGAAAGGGTGCGGGACAACTTGTACCAGCTTGCGAAGACGGGTAGATGGCTAGGCGGCATTACCCCTCTGGGATTTCGTTCCGAAGAAAAGAGATATATCGAAAAGGGCAGAGAGCGAACGCAAAAGGTGCTTGTACCTGTTCAGCAGGAGTTGGATATTGTGAAAACTATTTTTGAGCAATACCTGGCCTTGCGTTCCCTAACGCAGCTAGATGCCTATCTGCTACAACAGGGGATAAAAACCCGAAATGATAAGCCGTTTTCACGCTTCACGCTTCGCAATATTTTGGAAAATCCCGTTTATGCCATTGCTGACCAGGATATGTTTACTTGGCTGCTAGATAACGAATATGAGGTATTCGCACCCAAAGAGGCTTTCGATGGTGCCGCTGGCATGATGGCTTATTGCAAAACGATACAAGAGAAACACAAACCAAACCAGCGAAGGCCTCCATCAGAGTGGATAGTCTCCATGGGGGGTCATAAAGGCGTTATAGAAGGACAGCGTTGGGTGCAGGCGCAGAATATATTGAAGGGCAATAAAGAAAAATCGCAACGAGTGCCACTAAAGACAGATGCTTTGCTTTCAGGAATCCTGCGCTGTGGATGTTGCGGCAGCTATATGCGGCCAAAAGGCGGACGAATTTTGCAAGACGGAACAAAGTCCTTTTCATATATCTGTGAACTCAAAGAGCGGTCAAAAGGTGCGTTGTGTAAGGGCGCAAACGCACCCGGCCCACGAAGCGACGCCGTCGTTATACGGAAAATCAACAGCATAGCTAGCCAGAGGGGCGAATTGCTTGAAAAGCTTCAGGCTGATGTACATATAACCGAAAAAGAGCAGAAGGACATACAGGAGGCCATAGAACAGAAGCAAGCGATAATTAAAGAGGCGAAGGAGCAGATTAAAAACCTGGCGCGTGCGATAGCGCAAAACAGCAATACCGAGCTAGATGCTGTGTTGATTGCGGAATCAGAAGTGCAAAGTGAGCGCGTCAGAACGGCTCAGAGAACTATAGATGAACTTGAAAAGCAGCAATCTGGAAGTTCCGATGCGCTAGATCAATATTCGGCAATGGCTGCGTCATTGGGAGTATTCACAGATAGCTTCGATCAAATGGGAACACCGATAAAGCGGTCACTTTTGCAGTCAATCATTGAATGGGCCGAATGGGATGGGAAATACATAGCAATCAATATTTGGGGAACAAAGCCTTGGAACCATGATGGCGATGCGGACAGTGCGAGAGGATAGGGAACGAAATATTAATGAGCCTGCGCGCGGAAAAGAAGCTGGCGGGCGAGGTCTCCTTTAGCGATCCCATCGGCGTGGATAAGGATGGCAACGAGATATCCCTGGTCGAGGTGCTGGGCTCGGATGCGGAGGAGGTGCAAAAGCAGGTGGAGCTTGCCCTCTTCGCCACGCAATTGCGCGAGGCCATGGACAGGGCGCTTACCTGCCGGGAGCGCACCGTGATCGAGCTGCGTTACGGCCTGATCGGCGGCCGGGTGCTGCCCCAGCGGGAGATCGCCAAGCTGTTGGGCATTTCCCGCAGCTATGTGAGCCGCATGGAAAAAAAGGCCCTGGCGAAGCTCGCCAGGGAATTCGAACCGTAAACCACCGGCTCTTTGCCGGTGGTATATGCGTCAAAAAGGTAGCCATGGCTACTTTTTTGAGGTTAAGGGATGCTTGTGCCTGATCGTAACATGCATAAGTTCACAGGTAATTTGTTCGCAATTATCCTTGGCAAAAACATCAAAAATAGCATTGACAGGCATGGAAAGCTAAGCTATAATATGGAACAAATAAGAGAACCTTCTCATATTTTGATGCACGGTTTTCAAGGAGAATGATCTCCATGTCAAAGCAGAGAGCGACAATCAAAGAAATAGCGCAAGCGGCTGGCGTTTCGGTCGCTACTGCGGGTCGCGTAATCGGCGGTTATGGTTATGTTTCGGCAGAAAAGCGCGCCAAGGTCGATTCTATTGCTCGCGAGATGTCGTTTACTCCAAATGCGCTGGCGCAGGGGCTGCGTGCCTCCTGCACAAAGACGATTGGCGTGGTGCTGAGCGATATTAAGAATCCGTTCTTCAGCGGTGTGCTTTCCCGTATCGAAAGTGCGGCGCGTAGCGAGGGCTATAATACCATCATCTGCAATACCAACGAGGATGTCGCCACCGAGGTGGAGCTTATGAAGGTGCTTTATAGCAAACGAGTGGATGGGATCATCATTTCTTCGGCGTATAAGGTCAACCAGGCGATCGCGCCTGAAGACCTGCCCCTGTATAATAGCGATACGCCGATCGTATTCATTGACCGCGCAGTGCGGAATCTGAACAGCGTCGTGGTGGAAATTGATAACGTGAAAGGCGGCTATGATGCCACACAATATTTGCTCCAACTAGGGCACAAGCATATCGGAATTGTGGCCCCCCCGCGGATCGTCACGGTAGAAAACCGTATCCGCGGCTATAAAAAAGCGCTGGCGGAAGCCGGCGTGCCTTTTGAAAAGAAAAATATTTTCCGCTATGATACCATCATGCCGGATCCACACAAGCTGATCATTAAATGGCTGCAATCCCAGCCGCAGCTTTCCGCCATCTTCTGCTTGAACTGCGATGGGCTCATGGATGTGATAAACGCAATCGAGGAGCAGGGGAAGGCAATCCCGCAGGATTATTCACTCATATGCTGGGATGATTGTGAGATTGCCAGGTTTTTGAAGCTTACGATCGTCAAGCAGCCGGTTGAGCAGCTGGGCCTGGTAGCAACGCAACATCTGCTCGCCCATATAAACAAAAGCGTAGCGGAGCCGGGCAGCCTACAGCGGCGAACCCTCTTATCCGCGGATTTGATCAAACGAAATTCCGTACATAAAAAATAATGTGCCAACACACCGCCTGGGAAGGATTGGTTAAAGTGGCAGAATGTGAGAACGTTATCATCTTCTACGCAAAGCGTTCCGTCAAATTCAATATCCCGGCAATTAAGAACGATCTCTGTCGGGGGAAAAATAAAAACTAAAATCAAAGGAGGAATTCGACAATGACCCTCAGAAAATGGCTGGTGACGCAAATCTGCATCGCCATGATCGCTCTGTGCTTCGTAGGCTGCACGCAACAAGCCGCGCCCGCGCAGCCTGCGGGGCCCGCAGCCGCCGCAGAGGCGCCGGCTGCCGGGAGCAGTGAGGAAACCGTTAAGTTTGCGCTTATTGCGCCTCTCAACGGCAGCAACGCGGAATTCGGAAAAACCTATCAGACCGCAGTAACCATGGCGGTAGAGGAGATCAACGCCAATGGTGGCGTAAACGGGCGCAAGCTTGTGTTTGAAGTGTTCGATAGCAAGGGCGACGCCGCTACCAGCGCTGATATGTGCCGCAAAATCAGCGATGACCCCTCCATGATCGCTATTTTGGGCGATTATTCCAGCAGCTGTTGTATGGCCAACGCGCCTATCGTGGAAGAGGCCGGCATCATGATGTGCTCCGGTGGCGCTTCCAACCCCGCTTACTGCGTGATGAATGACTACTGCTTTAGCATCAACGGCCGCGAGGATGTTGAAGCGCCTTACTTCTGCCAATACCTGATCGGCAAATACCTGGAGTGCAAGGACTTGGCCATTCTTTGGGTCAATACCGACTACGGCCAGGGCAGTGTGGAGATCTTCACCGCCGAAGCCGCCAAGGCCGGCATCAATGTCGTGGCCAGCGAATCCTATATTGACGGTGAGGCTGACTTTTCCGCTGTTATCAACAAACTGCGTGCCGCCAAGCCGGATACGCTTCTCATCCTGGACACTTCCTCCTGCGTATCGACCATCCTGAACCAGGTCGCGCAGGCGGGTTGGGATGTAAAGATTGCCAACCTCGGCGCCGGCACCTCCACCCAGATCATCGATCTTGCCGGCGCTAATGCCAACGGCTTGCTGACTACCGGACCCTTCTATTATGACAAGAACAACCAGGTTCTGGTAGATTGGTTTACCGAGTTCGAGTCCCGCGCGGGCTACGAGTGCGAATTCCAAGGCCCTGTTATGCGCGATGCGACTTATATGCTCGCCGCCGCCATCGAGGCTTGCGGTGACGACATCACCAGGCAGAACGTGCGGGATAATTTTGCCGCGTTGGATTTTGAGGGATTCACCGGCGAGATTAAATTTGAGGAGGATGGCTCCGTGGCGCGCGCCTATTATATCTTCCAGGTCGATGGCTCGGAATGGGTTGAGAAAGCCGGCCTAAATTACCCCAACGAATAATTCCGTACCGGGCGCTTGCCGGGTGGCCCCGCGCCACCCGCAGCGCCCAGTTTGCGGGCAGCTATCTGAAAGGGAGGCGTTCGCCTGATGGCAGAATACTATTTTAGTCAAATACTCAACGGCATATGCCAAGGGTCGATCTACGCGCTGATGGCCATCGGCTACTCGGTGGTCGTCGGAATGACCAACCTCGTTACCTTCGCCTTCGGCGAGATTATCATGGTAGGCGCGTTTAGCGCATATTACGCGTTTGCTCTATGTAACAACAGCCTTGTCATGGGCCTGCTCGCGAGCTTCTTGGGCGGCGCTACGGTCGGGTACTTCGTCTACAAGCTCTGCTATGAGAAATTCCTCGCGGCCCCGCGCTATATTGCCATGGTTTGCACCATCGGCGCCAGCATGTTCCTCAAGGCGATGGGCCAGATCGTTTTCGGCCCTAACCGCAAGCCGATGACGAACATCATTGAAAACAAGTTCTATGGTACGGGGATGCTCAGCATCTCGCAGCTACAGATCGTCATATTGATCGTGGTCGTTGTAGTTTCCTGCGCGCTGGCGTTCATCTTCAATAAAACGCGGCTGGGCATCTGCTTTAAAGCGGTTAGCCAGGAGAAGACGGCTGCCTATATGATGGGCATCAACGTGAAAAAAACCATCCTCTACGGCAATTGCATCGGTTGCGGCATGGGCGGCGTGGCGGGCATGCTCATCGCCATCTATTACCAGACCCTACAGGCGACCATGGGCGATATATACAGCATGAAGGCATTCGCTTCCTCCGTGCTAGGCGGGCTTACGGATATCCGCTGGTCAGCTGTTGGCGGCTTGCTGGTAGGCCTTATTGAGAACATTGGCATTACCCTTACCACCACAAGCATGCGCAATATTTTCGCGTTTCTGTTCATGTTCATTATATTGCTCATCAAGCCCACGGGCCTGGGCAATAAGAAAGGAACGAAATGATGAAGGACCTTATTGTAAAAGCCAGGGAACTCTATGCAAAGAAGAAGGCCTTGTTCCTGATAGCGATCACCGTATGCCTGATACTCTTGCCCCAGCTTATCACGGATTCGTATCCCAAGGGTATCCTTTGCCGCATGCTGCTCTACGCCACGCTCGCGGGCTCGCTGAATGTCATCTGCGGCTATAGCGGCATGTTCTGCCTTGGCCATATCGCCTTTTTCTGCCTTGGTGCCTATACCGAGGCAATCCTCTCGGCCAATACGAACCTGCCCTACCTGCTGCTGCTGGTAATCGCGGGCGCAATAACGGCCATTGCGGCGCTGATCATCTTCTTCCCCATCCGCAACCTGGATGGCCACTGGCTCTCTCTGGTGACGATTGGATTCTCCGAGATCGTGCGCCTGACGGCTCTCAATTGGACAAGCCTCACGGGCGGCTCGATGGGCATGAAGGATATTGCCAGGCCGGTGATCTTCGGCTATACTTTCCGCTCCACCACGCAATTCTACTATCTCTTTTTAGTGGTGGCAATCCTTTTCGTGTTTGTTACGACGCGTCTTGTAAAATCCCGGGTGGGGTACGCTTGGATGTCCATCCGCGAAGACCAGTTGGCTGCTCGGAGCCTGGGGGTGGAGGTCATGCAGTATAAGGCCACCAATTTTCTTTACGGCACATTTTGGGCGGGCGTAGCGGGCGCATTATATGCGCCATACCTGATGTACATCGACCCGACGCTATTTACGCTCGATGAAGGGTTCAGCGTTCTGTGCATGGTGCTGATCGGCGGCCTGGGCTCCATCTTGGGCCCCATTGCCGGCGCTATCCTGGTCGTATTCCTTACGGAGACCCTGCGGGTGCTGGGCAATTACCGGATCGCCATTTACGGGCTGGTTATCATCCTGGTCATGTGGGTAAGGCCCGAGGGCATCTTCGGAGCGCCCATTTACAACATGCCTAAAGCGATTCATTTCAAAAGAAAGGAAAAGAGGCCGGCAGCATGAGTGTGATTCTGGAAGCTATCGACGTTTGTAAATACTTTGGCGGCCTCAAAGCCGTTGAAAAGGTAAGTATGCAGGTCCAGTCCGGCGATATTTTTGGGATAATTGGCCCTAACGGCGCAGGAAAGACCACGTTCTTCAACCTCTGCACGAACGTATACAGCGTAACATCGGGCAGGATTATCTTCGACGGAACGGATATCACCCACAAAAAATCCGAAGAGATTGCGCGGCTCGGCATGGCGCGCACGTTCCAGAACATCCATCTTTTCAATTCGCTAAGCGTACTGGATAACATCAAGGTGGGGTTCCATATCCATACCAAAACCAATATGCTTGATGCGGTTCTCAAGAACAAGCGTTGCCGCCAGGAAGAAGCGTATATAGCGGAAAAAAGCCGAGAGATACTCAAAATGGTGGGCCTGGAGGCCGTAAGCGGCATCAATGCCGGCAACCTTGCCTACGGCATGCAGCGCAAGGTGGAAATCGCCCGGGCGCTGGCGCTCAATCCTAAGGTATTGCTGCTCGACGAGCCCGTAGCGGGCATGAACATTACGGAATCGGCCGCTTTGAAGGACTTTATAAATATGCTCAACGGTATGGGCTATACGATCGTGGTGATCGAGCATGACATGCGCTTCGTCATGAGCACCTGTAACAATATCCTGGCAATTAACTTTGGCCAGAAGATTTGCGAGGGCGTACCCGGCGCGGTCGTTTGCAATGAAGAAGTTATCAAGGCCTATTTCGGCAAACAAACATTTGTAAAGGGAGCGGTGAATAGCAAATGATGATTCATGTGGAAGGCCTCTGTGTAAATTACGGCCATATCATCGCCCTGGAGAACGTCAGCCTTTACATCGATGAGGGAGAGATCGTTACCCTCATCGGCAGCAATGGCGCGGGAAAGAGCTCCACGCTCATGGCCATTTCGGGCTTGGTCATGAAAAAGGGCGGCACCATTAAATTTAAGGATACGGATATCACCTCCATGGCGCCGGATAATATCGTCCGGCTGGGCATATGCCACGTGCCGGAGGGCCGCAGGGTGTTCCCCGCGCTTACTGTATACGAGAATCTCATCGCCGGCACCGTGGGCAACCCCGCCCTGAAAAAACCTCAGATCAGCGCCCTGCTGGAGGAGGTCTATACCCTGTTCCCACGCATGAAGGAGCGTCATACCCAAAGGGGCGGCACCCTTTCGGGCGGGGAGCAGCAAATGCTGGCTATCGCGCGGGGCCTGATGATGGACCCCAAGATCATAATGCTCGACGAGCCTTCCCTGGGCCTTGCCCCCATTGTGGTGGAAGAGATTTTCGAGATGATTCTCAAAATCAACAGCCTGGGCAAAACCATCCTGCTCATCGAACAGAACGCAGCCATGGCGCTATCGATCGCCAACCGCGGCTATGTGATGGAAAATGGCCGCATCGTGATGACCGGCACCGGCTCTGCGCTTTCAACAGACCCACAGGTCCAGAAGGCGTATTTGGGGATATAAACATGGGTAAGGAGTGTCATATGGAAAACACGGTCGCCTATTTATCGGCTCCATCGCGCTTTACGATCGGCAGCGCCAGCATGCCGGCGGTGGGCGAAGAGGATCTGCTCATCGAGGTCAAGCATGTGGGCATATGCGGTTCGGACATCCAAGTTTTCTCCAAGCCGGAAACCTGCATGCACGCTCCCGTTTATCCTGTTATCTTGGGGCATGAGTGCGCCGGGGTTGTCGTGGGCATGGGGGCGCAGGTCCAGGGCTTCAGCTTGGGCGACAAGGTGGCGGTAGAGCCGGGCGTCCCATGCAGGCGTTGCCGTTATTGCCTATCGGGCCATTATAACCTCTGCGAGAAGATGAATTTTATGGCTTGCTACCCCTGGGAGCGCGCCGCATTGCAGCGCTATATCACCCACCCCGCCTTGATGTGCTTTAAGCTGCCTGATAACGTTTCCACCCTTGAGGGCGCCCTGATGGAACCCTTTTCCGTAGGCATGTATGCAGCTGCCCGGGCAGAGGCCGGGCCGGATAAAACGGCTGTGATCCTGGGCGTGGGCTGCATCGGGCTGATGACGCTCAGCGCCTGCAAGGCGCGCGGTGCTTGGCCGCTCATCGCGGCCGATCTTTTTGAGAACCGCCTGGCCATGGCTGCCGAGACAGGAGCGGATCATGCGCTCAACGCCGGGGATCCCGGCTTTGTGGATAAGGTCATGGAGCTTACCGGCCGCGGGGCGGATCTGGTGTTTGAAACGGCTGGAAGTGCCGCCACGGTAACGCTGGCGCAAAAGCTGGTGCGGCCGGGCGGGCAAATCATCCTCGTGGGCAACGTTGCGGAGCCGGTGAGCATTCGCTTTATGGAGCTGAGCGAGCGGCAGATCGATATCGTCTCGGTATTTCGCTATTGCAATATGTATCCGCAGGCGATCGCTGCTGCGGCCTCCAAAAGAGTGGATCTTAGCGGCATGGTTTCGGCTCGTTTCCCGCTGGAGCGGGTGCAGGAGGCTTTTGAGTACGCCCTTTATGAGAAGAAAAACGTGATCAAAGCAGTTGTGGAATTATAATGGCCAGCGAACCAGGGTACAGGAGGGTAAGCATGCTTAGCCAAAGAACGGTTCAGTTGAAACAAAGCATTGACGCCATGCTGGACGCCGGTGTCAGGAAGACGATCTTTTATACGACCGTAGCCGCATCCTTGCGCGATACGCAGGGGGAGCCCCGGCAGATACGGCGCGCAAAGGCATTTGTATATCTGCTCGAGCGCGTGCCCCAGCAGGTGCATCCCTATGAGCTGCTAGGCGGCTCCATTACCGGTATGTGGCCGGTGGATAACGCGGTGCCGGATTTTGATACCCAATATCAAGCGGCCGTAGGCGCGGTGGAGAATTTCATCGCCCATAAAAACGACCCTGCGGATTCATCGCAGATTTCCCTGCGCTTTGAGGTGCAGGTGGCCCGGGCGGCTGGTGGCGGCCGCTTCGCCCTCATGGCGCGGGATCATTACAATGGAAATATCGACTTTGGCCGGCTGCAGCAGATCAACGCACGCCTTAAGGAGGCCTATGCGGATTCTAGCGAAGTGCAGCCCTCGGATATTGTAAAGATCACAGAAGATTTTTTCAATTACGACTATGGCGATGAAGTGATGCACTGGGTGGACGAGCTGCCCTGGAGCGCGGCCAATCATGTGAACCTGAATTACGGCAAGGCGTTAAAGCTGGGCCTTGGCCGCATACTGGCCACGGTTGAGGAAAAGCTGGCAACGGCAGAGGAGGCGGACAAGCAGGAATTTTATCAGGCGGTCGCCATCAGCCTCCGGGGCGCGATAGATTTTATCCGGCGCTATGCCCGCTCCTATGCCGAGGCTGCGGCGCAGGAGGGCGATCCCGCGAGGCGGGTGGAACTTGTGCGCATCAGCGCCATTCTGGACAAGGTGGCGCACAGCCCTGCGGAAGGGTTTTACGAGGCGATGCAGCTGCTTTGGATGATTCATCTGATACAAAGCTTCAGCATGGGCGCGGCCCTGTCCTTTGCCCGCTTCGACCAGTATATGTATCCATATTATAAGAAGGATATTCAGCGGGCCCGCATCACGCGGGACGAGGCCTACGAACTTCTCTGCTGTATGTGGCTCAAAGTTAACGAGCCGAAGATGCGGACCGTCCAGAGCATGACCCTTTCGGGCTTGACGCCTGATGGACGGGAAGCTACCAACGATCTAAGCGCGCTTTGCCTGGAGGTAACGCGGGACCTGCGCCTCCCCTATCCCAACGTAGCTGTGCGCGTGGGCAGCAGTTATACGCCTGATTGGCTTTATGACCAGGTCGTGGAGACCATCAAATGCGGCTTCGGCATCCCCATGCTGATCAACGACGATGTTTGGATACCGAAATTCGTGGACCTCGGCTATCCCTTGGATCTGGCGCGTGACTATTACAATATGGGCTGCGTGGAGATGATGATCCAGGGCAAGCAGACGAACTGGCTTTCGGCCACGGGCGGTTATATCTCCTACCCGGCCATCTTGAACGAGCTGATCGACGACTGGTGCGAGGGGCGCTATGCCTTCGAGCGTTATGAGGACCTGATGGCCGTCTATCTGGAAAAGTTGGGCGAACGAGTGCGTTACGCGGAAGGAATCGCCAAAAAGCAGATTCGGCTCATTCACGAGAATTCTTGCGACCCCTTTGCATCCGCCTTGATCGACGATTGCGTGGAGCGCGGCAAGGATATGTTCAGCGGCGGTACGGTCTGCCCTGCGCATATCGCCATCAACGGCTATGGCCTTGCCACTGCCGCGGATTCCTTTGCCGTTTTGCGCAAGTTAGTGTTTACGGAGAAGAAATGCACAATTCAGGACCTGCGTGAGGCGATGCAACGGGATTTCCAGGGCTGTGAGGCCCTAACCAAGGCCATTGATACCTGCGTGGATAAATTCGGCAATGATGTAGACGAGACGGACGAGATTGCCGTGGGACTGCTCTCGTTTTTGCTGGATGAGATTTATCGCCTGAATGATGGAACGATGGAAGAAAAGTTTGTCACCTCCTTCTTCAGCTACACGCGCAATGTGTCTATCGGAGAAGTTACAGGCGCAACCCCTAACGGCAGAAAGCGCGGTACGGCCCTTAGCGACGCGTTGGGGCCCAGCCAGGGTTATGACGTCAAGGGCCCCACGAAGATGCTCAATTCCATACTCAAGCTGGATACCACCCGCCTCACGGGCGCCGTGGCTACAAATTTGAAGGTAAATCCTTCACTCTTTCGGGATAAGGCTGGCACGCAAGCGCTGACGCATTTGCTGCAAACCTATATCGAGCGGGGCGGCCCCCAAATACAGGTCAACTTCGTTAGTCTAGAGGATCTTAAGGCGGCCCAGGAGAACCCTGCCGAGCACCGCAACCTGGTGGTGCGCATCGCGGGCTATTGCGAATATTTCGTCAACCTCGACGTCAACCAGCAACAAGAGATTATCAACAGGACAGAGCATGAACTGGGATAAGCGTGAAAACCAAACCGGGGGCGGGGAAGGGTGGGTGTTCAACATCCAGCATTTTTCCATCCACGATGGGCCGGGGATACGTTCTACCGTATTTCTGATGGGATGTCCCCTGCGCTGCCTATGGTGCCATAATCCCGAGGGACGGGATAGCCGGCGCTTTGTCGGCTTTGATCTGCAAAAATGCAGGAACTGCGGCGCGTGCGTGCGGGTCTGCCCACACGGCTGCCATAAGAGCGAGGTTACGCATGTTTTTGATCGGGATAGCTGCATCCTATGTGGCCGTTGCGTGGAGGCCTGCGTATACGGCGCGCTGTATTGGGTAGGCGAATGCAAGAGCGTGGAGGCGGTGCTTGCGGAGATCGTTACGGACAAGCCCTACTTTGATAAGAGCGGCGGCGGCGTTACGCTTAGTGGCGGGGAACCCGCGATGCAGCCGGAATTTGCAGCCGCGCTCATGCGCGCGCTGCATGGGCGCGGCATCCATACGGCGGTGGAAACCTGCGGTTATGGACCCCGTTCCGCCTTTGAAAAGCTGCTGGTGCATGGGGACCTGTTCTTGTTCGACTGCAAGGAGACCGATCCTGCGCTGCATAGAAAATATACGGGGGTGGATTGGGAACCAATCCTGGAGAATCTATTCTTCCTGCACGAGCGGGGCGCGAACATCATTCTGCGTTGCCCGATCATTCCCGGCCTTAACGACCGACAGACACATTTTGAAGGCATCGCGGCACTGGCCGGCCAATTTCCCGGGATACAGGGTGTGGAGCTGCTCGCCTACCATAGCCTGGGAGCCGGGAAAAGCCACCGGATGGGCCTGCCGACGCAGGAACAATACGCCGTTCCTCCTAAAGACATGCTGGAACAGTGGAATGAACGGCTGCTGCGGCTGGGTTGCAGGGTAATACGGCGCTAAGCGGCGATACTTGGCTCCGGCCATGCCCCGCGCCCCAATATTTTGAAAGGATCACATGATAGAATGGTATTCTTGGCATATGATTTAGGCACGACACTGGTAAAAGCGGCGCTGGTCGCTTTTGACGGGACCATCGTTGGCTGCGAAAGCCTGCATTATAAAACCTATTGCCTCTCCCCGGGGTGCGCCGAGCAAGAGCCTGAGGAATGGTGGGAGTGTATCTGCAAGATCACACGCTCGCTGGTGCAGGCATATCCAGAGCATGTCAAGGAGATAGCTGCCATAGGCATCTGTGGCCATATGCTAGGCTGCCTACCCGTAAACGCCGCCGGCGAACCCCTGCGCCGGGCCATGATCCATGCCGATTCCAGGGCCGTGGAACAGAAGAAGAACATTGATCGATTGATTGGCGCTTCTCACCTCTATAGCAGGACGGGCGGTGTGCTGGATCAGAAGACCACGCTATGCAAGGTGCTCTGGATCAAAGACAACGAGCCCGAGATTTATGCCGAGACCGCCCGGTTTTTGCAGGCTAAGGATTACCTGATCTACAGGCTGACGGGCAATTTGGACAGTACGGATTTCTCCGACGCATCGCATGCGGAACTGCTTGACATCCACACGGGCCGATACCTCGATGCGGAATTGGCCGAGCTTGGCATAGACGTTGGAAAGTTTCCTGCCGTGCATAAGAGCACGGACGTTGTCGGAACGCTACAGGCGCCGGCTGCCCGGGCATTGAACCTTCGCGTTGGCATTCCTGTCGCCGCCAGTGGCGGTGACGGCGCTTGCGCCAATGTTGGCGCGGGTATCTGCCGGCCCGGTGATATTTACTGCTCACTGGGCACCACGGCCTGGATTGCCTGCAACGCTGACAAACCGGTCATGGACCCAAAGCAAAGGGTATTCAATATTGTGTCGCTGGATGGGCAAAGTGTGGGCGTCTTTGGCACCATGCAAACAGCCGGTAAATCCGTGGAATGGGCTAAAGATGTGTTTGGCCTCCCCAGCGCGCGCGAGCTGGATCAGGGTGCGGCGAGAACGCCCCCAGGCAGCGCCGGTATGATTTTTTTACCCTATTTGGAGGGTGAACGTTCACCGATATTCGACAACAATGCGCGGGGCGTCTTTTTCGGCCTCAATAGCAGGCAAACCTCCGCCCACTTCATGCGTGCGGTACTGGAAGGCGTCGCCTTTGCCCTTCGGAGCATACTGGATGTATACCGGGAAAAGGCGAACATCACTTCCATGCGCATCATTGGCGGCGGTGTAAAATCCAGGCTCTGGTGCCAGATTATTGCCGATGTGTGCGATATCCATCTGGAAACGATCAAAGGCTCCTCGGATAGTATCACCTCCATTGGAGCGGCCTTTGCCGCCGGGGTCGCCGTGGGCGCATATAAGAACATCGTTGAGGCGACTGCGCAGATAGAGACCGATAGAACGATTTTGCCGGACCCCCAAAACCGCAGCCTCTATGACGGCATGTATGCAAAGTTTAAGGATCTTTATCCAAACCTTAAGGATATTTATTGAGCTAGGAGGAAAATAGGGTGCGAGAGATGATGAAAGCTGTTGCCGTCCTTGAAAAGGGAAGTGTCGGCATCGTAGAGCTGCCACGCCCGGAATATGGCGAGTATGAATGCCTGGTTCGGAACCGGGCCTGCGGTTTTTGCAGCAGCACGGATATGAAAATTATCCATAATGACCTTGCCGATATGGACGTGCGCTATCCTACCATCCTGGGCCACGAGGGAGCCGGGGAGATCGTCGCCGCGGGCGGCAAAGTGAAGAACTTTCGCGTGGGAGACCGCGTCACCTGCGCACGGGGCGTTTGCCCCAGGGATACGGGATATAGCTTCACTTGGGGCGAGATGGCGGAATATACGATCGTCCATGATGTTTACGCCATGGCCGAGGCGGGGATTGATCTAAGCAAAGCTACGCCGGGTAAGACGCTTACAACGTATCCCGTTCGCAAAATACCGGCGGAACTATCTTATGAGGACGCGGTTATGATCCTCTCATTCGAGGAAAACTATAGCGCCTTGCTTAATTTCGGCGTGAAGGCCGGCATGGAGATCCTGCTTTATGGCGACGGCACCATTGCCATGGGGCTGACCCTGCTCGCAAAAAAGATAATCGGCGCGGGCTTCACGGCTTGTGTTGGCCACCATGACGACAAGCTGGCGTTGATTAGCGCCTATGCCGGTGCGGATTGCGTAATCAATGCCCACACGCAAAATATGGAGGAGGCGTTGTCCGGTCGTCGCTTCGATCTCGTCATCGATGCCGTGGGCAGCATTGCGGTCGTTAAACAAGGGCTGCGCCTGCTCAAAAATGGCGGCAAGATGTCCATATACGGCGTACCGAAAAAGGAACATGCGACGCTGAACCTGTTCGATATGCCGAATAACACCATGCTGCACATGCTTACCTGGCCGGAGGATGAACATAGTGTGCATGGCGAGGTCGTGGATCTGATCCGCGCAGGGCAGCTTGTCCCCAAGGATTTCTATACCGATGTGCTTCCTTTTACCCAAATCCAACAAGCCATTGACCTGATTCAGACCCGCAAGGCCAGGAAGGTAATCCTGACTTTTTGACCTTGCCCGCCCCTTCCGGATAAGCGTAAGCAGGCCTCTGTGAAAGCGAGGCTTCCTAGGCTTGCTTGCTTTTATTTCAGAAAATCAAAGAGCTGCCGCTGCATTTTTTGCTGCGGCAGCCCTTTTTCGTGTTGTTCAATCTGGTTTAATCCAACCTTGCGATAGCCGCGCGCATTGGGAGAATGTGCGACGGCGAGACCGATAGCTCGTCGATTCCCATCCTGATAAACGTCTCTGTCAGCTCCGTATCCGCGGCCAGCTCCCCGCAGATGCCGACCCAGCACCCCTCGCGATGGCCGCTTTGAATCGTATGCTCGATTAGGCGCAGAAGCGCCGGATGATGCGGGTCGATCCATGCGTCCAGCTTTGCATTTTGTCGATCCGCCGCTAGCGTATACTGGGTTAGGTCGTTGGTGCCAATGCTAAAGAAGTCAACCTCCTTGGCCAGCTCGTCGCAAATGATCGCTGCCGCGGGCGTTTCTATCATAATGCCGAACTGGTCCAACCCCAAAGCCAGGCCCCGCGCCCGAAGCTGCTCCTTCGCCTGCGCAAGCAGCGCTTTTGCGCGTAATATCTCCTGCATAGAGGTAATCATCGGAAGCATGATGCGCAGTTTGCCAAACGCTCCCGCCCGCAGGATTGCGCGCAATTGCGTTAAAAACAGCGCGGGCCGATCTAGGGAGATACGTATGGCGCGGTATCCAAGCGCCGGGTTTTCTTCTGGCTCCAGGGCGAGCGATTCGGCCTTTTTATCCGCGCCGATATCCATCGTGCGTATCACGACCGGGCGGTTTTGCATTTTTTGCGCTACGGCGAGATAGGCCTGAAACTGCTCGTCTTCCGTAGGGACTGTGTTGCGCCCCAAAAACAGAAATTCCGTACGGAACAGGCCCACCCCCTCGGCGTCGTTTTGCATGGCCGCATCCGCGTCCTCGGGCCGGGCAATGTTTGCGCACAATTTGACCTTTTTGCCGCCGCGCGTTTGGGTAGCGCGGCCGCGCTGCGCTTCCAGCCGCATTTTTTCCTGCCCGCTCTCCCGCAAAAGCGTATCGGCCACTTGCCGGGCATGTGCATTCGGGCGGATTGCCAGCTCACCGGATATGCCGTTCACAATGCCGGGAAGGCCATGCCAGGCGGGATCTGCGCTTATGCCCGTAAGCGCGGGGATGCCCATCATACGCGCTAATATCGCCGCATGCGAGCTTTGCGAGCCCTTTTCCGTAACAAAGGCCAGAATATGTTGCCGTGGGATTCGCACGGTCTCACTTGGCGTGAGATCTTTAGCGACGACAATCACAGGGCGGTCGATCTCGGCAAGCGCGTCCTGTTTATCATGCAGAACGTCTAGCAGGTTCCCGGCGATGTCGGTAAAATCCGTCGCCCGCTCTCGAAAATAAGGGTCGTCCATCCCGGAAAAGCGCGTTGCAAACAGCTTTCCTGCCGCATCGACAGCTTCCTCACACGTTTTCCCTTCCCGCTGTATCTGCCTAAAAATCTCGGCATTGAAGTCCTCGTCCTCCAAAAGCATCGCGTGGATCTCAAAAATAGCCGACGCATCGCCGCCGGCATGCGCGGCGGCCCGTACCCGCAGATCTTCCTGTTGTGCCAGCACCGCCTTTAGGGCGCTTTCATACCGCTCGCATTCCTCCTGCGGCGGTCGTGCGGGAGATGCCCCCGGGGAACCGTGCGCCTGCTTTTCGTAGACGAAGATTTCCCCGGAAGCGATCCCTTCACAGATCGTTATACCTTGTTTTACTTCCATGTCTTTTCCTCAAAGGATTTTGGCAAAAAACCGCCGTAACTGCTCAGATTCATGTTCTTCCTGGATTCCCTCGAGCCGCACTTTTACCGTTTCGCCCTTTTTGAGGCCAAGGCTCATGATGGCGATGATCTTGGTCGCATCGGCTGTTTTTCCGTTTGCATAAAGAATAACCGAGGACGTCATAGGCTTCACCATTTTTACCAGAAGGCCCGCCGGGCGGGCATGCAGACCGACCTCATCCGTAATTATATACTCAAATTCCTTCATCGCACACGACCTCTACAGCTCTGTTAGCCTTTCCACCGTCTCCATTAAGGCGTCCTGCACGACATTATCGAGAGCCGTAGACATAACTAAAACGTCGAACCCTAGCTTTTTAACCGCAGCGATGTTACCGGGCTTTATGCCGCCTTCCAGCACCTTTACGACATGGGTGTTTTCCAGAAAGATTTCGAACCGGTGCTGCGCTTCGTCGCTAAACCCGCTGGCGTTTTTCCCCTGATAGATCATGCCGGTACATAGGCCCAAGAGATCCACGCCCGCGTCTTCATAATCGTGGATCGCCTCCAGCAGGGTCTCGTCGGTCGGCGCTTGAACGCCGAAGGTATCGTAGGCGGAGATATAGGCCTCACAGAGAAGGCCCGCATTATGCGCGTAATCGGTGATCCGACGGACATCCTCGATGCTGGATTTGTGGGTATGCAGGCAGTCCGCGCCCGCATAGGCCAGCTTGAACGCGTCCTCCTGCGTAAAGGGCACCGGCTGGGCCTCCGTGAATGTGCCGCGGGCCGCGACTGTAATGAAAACATCATCGCCGAGCACCGCACGAAGCCCTTCTACCGCACCCGCCATCCGCTCTAGTGGAACCAGATGGCGTATGGCCTCCGCCTCATTCATGGTTGTAGCGCCACATAGTCCCATCTGCAGCGCCATAGCCGGGTGATTCGGTTCGAAAATGCGGCAGCCGCCGCGATAAGCGGCCTTGGCTACGCGCATATCCGTGGCCATGATGCCACCGAGCATCAGAGAAGCTCCCTGCACATCCAATATTGTCCGCAGCTTATTTTCGCGCGCCTCGCGATTCATGTTTGCTTCATAATGAGAGGTCATCGTATTTCGTTCATTCCTTCCATGATTCTATGGCGCTTATGCACCTAGGCCAAACAACTTGCATAGGAACAGCAAGATCGAGTAAAGCGGGTTCCCCGCGCTGATGCTGGATACCAGCATGGTGCCTTCCGGGATCATATCCGGCGCGGCGGCCATGGAGGCCTGCGTGTAGACCGAAGCCACATACGTGCCGCATAGCAGATATATTGCCGCACCCACCGTCGCGGCCACCAGCGCGCGGAACATATTGCCGCGGGAGGCAACTACGGCCCAGAGTATATAGAGCGTCATGCTGGAAAGATCTGCAAAGGGTAGCATGCGGTTGCCAGGCAGTATGACGCTCAGCACAAGCATAATGGGTATGATGAATATGCTTAGAATCAAGACATTGGGGTTGCCGACGCCGATCGCGGCGTCCATGCCGATTCGAATCTCCCGACCTTTCATCTTTTTGCTGGCCATTTCCTGCGTCGCCTCGGCGATCGGTGCAAGGCCCTCCATCAGAATTGAGCAGACCTTGGGCATCAACACCATCGTAGCTGCACACACCATGCCGATTTGCAATATGCCCGCCACATCAAATCCGGCACAGAGGCCGAGCAACGCCCCCAGGAGAAGGCCCATTACGACGGGCTCACCGAAAACGCCTATCTTCTCGCCGATCTTTTCAGTGGAAATATCCCACTTGCGCACGCCCGGGATCTTTTCGAGAATCCAGTTGACGCCGAAATATATGGGGGCCATGGCTATCGTATCCTGATGCGGCAGCGTAATGCCATCCGGGATATAGTCGCCCTCCCATGCGGGCTTCGCATAGATATCGGCAAGTTTGGTCACGACGACGGAGGATAGTATGATAGCTATAAGGCCGATCCAATAACTCCCGGTATATTGTTGAACCAGAACGCCGCCTGTGATGATGATCCAGTAGTTCCACAGGTCGATATTCAGCGTTTTGACGAACCCGACAAAAATTAAGAGTATGTTTACGCCGAGAATGCCCACGATGGCCAGCGGGAGTAGCTTCGAGCCAAACGCCAGCGCAGAGCCGAGCATCCAGCCCGCATCGATCACGTCCAACTGCAGGCCGAGGTTTGCGGAGATGCCTGCGGCCGCGTCGCCAAGGCTCCCCATAAAGTAATCGAGAACCAGCCATAGTCCCGCAAAACCGATGCCATACAATAGGCCGGATTTGAACGCCTGCATAAATTTCATACCCACGAGCAAACCAAGTATCGTAAATATGATCGGCATCGTGATCACAGCGCCTAGATTGTTGATCTCGCTAAAGATAGAAACGATGAAATTCATATTCTTGCCCCCACACTATTATTTTTCTTCTGTCAGGATGTTGATGATCGATTGCCACGTTTCCTCCGCGCCGCGCCCGGAAAGCAAGTTCACGCCGTAGACCACCGGGATACCTTCCGGCACGCGGATACCGGTTCCCACGTTCGAAATGATGATATTCGGCTTGAAGCTCTGCGCCTTTGCCGCCACTTCGTTGAGCGTGCAAGTTCGCACCTCGGCCGGTATGCCGAGCTCTTTAAACTTGGCTTTGCATTTCATTGATAACATCGTGGACGTCGCAACACCGTTGGCGCAGCAGATCAGAACCTTTTTTGCTTCCATACATAGCACCTCCTTTCTCTTATTTAATTAACGGCGAAACCGCCGAAGCCTGTCAGCACCCTTATCACGTCTTGCGGGCAACGCGCTTCCCCGAGCATTTTTAACAGCGCATCATCCGAAAAGAGCTCCATCAGGCCCGAGAGAAGCTCCATATGCTCCTGGCCGCCCGCGACGGCCAGCAATATTACGACGGATGCAAAAACGCGCGTCTCCTCATCCCCCATTTGCCGGAACTCAACCGGTCTTGCCATTTTCATAAGGCATATGGCGCTGTGGTTGACCATGTCGCTGTTGGTGTGCGGGATTGCAATCCCAATCGGCTCGGTGGGCAGCCCCGTAGGGAATTGCTTTTCGCGCGCCGCAACCGAGGCCGCATATCCATCCTTTACGCATCCCTTGCGACGAAGCTGTTCCGCGCCGAAAAGAATTGCCTGTTCGGCCGTATCGAACCTCAAATCCGTAAATATTAAGTCCTGATCAATTATCATACGCTTTCCTTCCAACCATATGTCAGTTTGATGATTCATTCATTGCAAGAAATATCGCGCGGATATCGCCGGGCGTATTGGCCCGTATCATGCGCTCCATTTTCGCTTCATCGCCGAGCAACTGCGCCAACTGCGCCAAAGCTGCAATATGGCTCGTCTTATCGATAGTACAAAGTGTAAAAAGCCACCGGATCGGGAGCATCTCTTCGCAATCGCGCAGTAGTAGCGGCTCCGCGGGACGCACCACGGAGATCCCCGTCCGTTTCACGTGACAGCCCGCCAGGGAATGCGGTATCAGGATATCCGGCCCGATCAACATGAATCTACCGCCCCTTTCCACCGCTTGTACCAAAGCGCCGATATAGCCCGCTTCCACAAAGCCGCTTTCGTGCAGGCATTCTCCCGACGCGCGCACTGCGGCCTCCAGGCTTTCGTAACGCTCCCCCAGCAAGATGCAGGCTTCGTCAGTCAGGCGGAACAGCGTGCCGACGGCCTGTTCCTTTGGCCTCGCCACGCCGGAATCCACCTGGCTGGCATAGGAGAGCCGGTTGACCAGGGCGCCGCTACGCCCTGGTGTATCCGCGAATGTGTCGGCAATGGAGAATTTAGCCCGCTTCATGGGGAATAGGCTTCGAAGGCTTTCCCAGTCGCTTTTTGTGAGCATAGGGTCGACAAGTAGGCAGGGCACATTTGGTGTTATAAGCGGCACCGTGCTGATCACATGATCCACTGAGTGAGATTTTAGATATTCGTTCAGCTCGTATGCGCTGACGACATCCTCAATGCTAATGTTCAAGGACATTTGAAGCTTATTGCTCATGAGACGGGATACAACGGTACCACTGTTGCAGACGACGAGTACCCGTGGGATCTGCTCATTCTGCGGCCGGTTCTCATAAAGCTCCACAAAGCACAGCAGCAGATAGATGAGCTGCGATTCACTCAGCTTCATCCCAAACGCCTTTTCGATGCTGGCCGCACTTTTCTCTACGATGCGGTAAAGCGCGTCGTATTCCCCTCTTAAAGAAAGAATGATACGGTCGTCGTATATTCTCAAGCCGACATCTCTGCGGATCAGGATCTGGAACAGTTCGTTTTTTATCTCATGAAGCAGTTGGCCTGAGGCCCGTGCGCCGATACTTGCACATACTTCTGCGGCAAAGCTGGCAGCAAGAACCTTTAGATCAATGTTTTGATTCAGATATAAAACCGACCGGTAATCCGCGCGACCGCCGAGGAGTGTCAGACCCAGCGCCCATTCCGTTCCCGTGGCATCTTTCCCTGCCGGGAGGCTGTTCGTTATGCTTCGCGCTGCTTTTTGGACGTCCGTGCCCTCCAGCGACGCCCAATCCTGCGGGTGCGGTGTGGCCGTTTTGCCAGCCGCCCCGCGGAGGAGGCAGATCCATGCGCAAAGGATACAGCTGTTGATCTGCTTATAGGAGAACCCTGTCTGCGCTAGCGCATTTTTTACCGCTTCCTCTATCGGCTCGAACGGAAAGCATTCCGCAAGGCGATGGTGCGGCCGCCGCTCCCATATCCCGAGCTCGATGTGCATCCGGCTCAACAGGTTTCCAACCTGCATCAGCCGCTGCAGTTCATCCGTGGATGCCAGACGTATATCGCTTTCATCTCCCACCAAAGAAAATCCATCGGTCTGCGCCGCTAGCGTGACCCGGTATTTCGAAAACTGCTTTTTCAAAACCTCCATATCGGATACGATGGTAGACTTGGATACGCGCAGGTCTTCCATGAGGGACGCGATACGAAGCCGCTCTTCCCGAAGCAGGCGCAGGAGGATTTCTTCCACGCGTTCCTCCGGTGTAAGCAGCGCTTCTTCCGCATAACGCCTGTTTAAACCGTCTGCCCAGCTTGCATCCCCTTGCAGAAGGGAGCACCGAACCGCGCCGTCCCCGATCGCAAGCGCAATCGGCAGCTTTTCTTTCGCGGCAAATTCCCCGATCCCCTCCAGATCGTAATAGATCACCCGGGGAGAGACCCCGTAAAGATTCGCGAGGTCGGTTACTTTGAGATTTTGTCCGCTCTTGATGCTGTTGCTCAGGATGCTCAGCATTCGATTTGTCAACGTGGCGTTCCACAAAGCGCTTTGCATGGTGCGCTTCCCTTTCTGTTTTCTATTATAAGCGCCGCATATTTCCACGCAATGTCATATTTCGCACGGCGGCTCGTGTACATTTTGCACGTTTTCTCCGCCTTTTAAATGCGTTATCATTACTATTGATTCATATTTCTAAGGAGGCGATCGTTCCATGACCCCCGTGCTTGTAATCTCCGGCTTTTTAGGCAGCGGAAAAACAACGCTGATACGGTACCTCTCGCAAACAGCATTTCGGTCACAGCGCATCGTCGTGATTGAAAATGACTTCGGCGACGTCAACCTCGACGGCGAGTATCTAAAGAACACCGGCCTTGTCGTTGCCGAGATCAACGCGGGCTGCATCTGTTGTTCGCTCACGGCAACCCTTCACGATGTGGTCCAGGCTGTGCTTACCGACGTTGCACCCGACCGAATCCTGATAGAACCCTCCGGCGTGGCGCGTCTCTCTGACCTTTTGCAGGTACTGCGCGAAACGCAGGAACGCTGCCCAATCGTTTTGGAAGGGGTCATTACTCTCGCGCGCCCCATCCGCAGCGGCGCTTATCTGCGGCATTTTGGCGGCATATATAAAAACCAACTTCAAAACGCCGATTTGATCCTGCCCGATTGTTCCGGCGCGCAGGATGCGACGTTTCTCCACTTTTTACGGGAAAATGCGCAAGGCGTTCCGATTTTGGATCGGCAGTGGATAGAGATGGCGCCGGAGGCGCTTCTGTCCCTTATCGACCACAAGCAAAACCCTTGTCTTTTTCCGCAGCGTCGTGCGCCCCATTCCCACACGCCCGCCCCGGATAGCTTCGTGCAGCATCTTCCGCAGAGCTTTTCTGCCGCCGCGCTACGAGAAGCGGTGTCGGATATCGCCGCAGATCCGGCGCAGTACGGCTGCTTGCTGCGAGCGAAAGGGTTTGTAGTAGATTCAAATGGCGGTGCGGTTAAGGTGGATTGGACACTGACCGACTTTCAAACGGAAGCACAGCCGGTCTTGACCGATCCGAAAATGGTATTTATCGGCTTCGGACTGCGGCGCGAGGCCATTCACGCCCTCTTCGCTGCAAAAGCGAGCGCTATATGAAAGTCGAAACGATAAAAACGAGGCTGTAACACCAAGCCCTGGAAATAGAGTGAAAGGCGGGCCAAGACAATAGTGTCGAGGCCCGCCTCGTGCATATTGACAACCCGCTAAAGGCGTGCGGGTGGTTTGCTAATGGCTAAAGCGGGGCGTCATAGAGGCATAATCTATAGGTTAGTAGACATGAAAATTCAACCGTTACGATGATAGAGCCTATACTAAGGCCAATCCCCACGGTGGAGCGAGCGCACCGTGCTCGAGCTGCGTTACGGCCTGATCGGCGGCCGGGTGCTGCCCCAGCGGGAGATCGCCAAGCTGTTGGGCATTTCCCGCAGCTATGTGAGCGCATGGAAAAAAAAGCCCCGGCGAAGCTCGCCAGGGAATTCGAACCGTAAAGCCCGTGCCACGCCCTTACGCGCCCGCATAATAGGCGATCATAACAGCGCCCCAGAAAAGGATAGCCGCAACAAAGGCGATTACATACCATTTCTTGCTGCGCGCCCAGCGCGCGTCCCGCTTGCGGATGGCCTCGCGCACGCACGCCCGACAGCAGCCGGCGTCGTTGAACGAGCCGTCTTCCGGCGCTTGGCCGCACATATTGCAGGTTCTTACCCCTTGCGTTTCTTCCATTTTTGTGTTTTGCGCCTCCTTTTACCCAAGACTCTATTTCGATTTGCTTTAAAAGAATGCTTTGTAAGAAAGAATATAGCATAAATAGCGGCCGCAACACAAGAGCGGCACAGACAGAAGCGGCCCGGGAACCCCGGGCCGCTATGGTGGATTTGGGCTTTCGCCTTTAGCCGATAAACATCTGGGTGATGTAGAGGTAGCCCCGCGCGTCGGTCATGATGCCTACGCCGATGCGGGAGTAGGATGCGCTCAGGATGTTCTGGCGATGGCCCGCGGAATTCATCAGGGCCGTGTGCGCGCTAGTCATGGAGCGGTTCATGGCGATATTTTCGCCGGCCGAGCGATAGGAAACGCCAAAGCTTTTGAGCATATCAAAAGGGCTGCCATAGGTGGGCGAGGTATGGGAGAAATAGCCCTTATCAATCATATCCTGAGATTTGAGCCGGGCAACCTCGGTTACCTTGGAATCGATGGTCAGGGCGGAAACGCCCGCCTTTGCCCGCTCTTGGTTAATTAGATCCACCATCTGCGCTTCTAGGCTAGAAGCTGCGCCGCCTGGATTGGCTGTAGGAGCAACCGTGGGGGCAACTGTGGGGGCAACTGTGGGGGCAACCGTGGGAACAGCCGACGGGGCCGGGGTGGCGGGCGCGGCGCTGGGCTTGGGCGTAGCCGTGGGCTTAGCCGTGGGCTTAACGGTGCAGGCCGGGGTAGCGCTGGGGCAGAGGTACTTATACAGGCTGCTCGTATCTACGCTTTTGCCGCTTTTAAGGGCGCTGAGCACATCCGAGGGCAAGCAATTGGAGGCCGAACCGTAGTTCTTCAGGGCGTTCAATGCATCCGATTTGCCGCAGCCGCTGCCCGTGCAATTAGAGCCAGTGCAGTTGCCGCTCGTGCAGTTGGACCCCGTGCAGTTGGAATCCGTGCAATTGGAACCCGTGCAGCCGGCGCTGGTACATTTGGAGCCCGTGCAGCTGTTCGAGGAACCCGAGCTGCTGCCCTTGATGGCGCCCAATACGTCCGAGGGCGAGCAGCCGGAGCTGGAGCCGTAGCCGTAGTTCTTCAGCGTGTCCAGCAGGCCCGCGGGTATGCTGCCGGTGTTACAGTTCGCCGCCAGAGCGGTGACCGGAAGCAGGGCGACCATCATCACTGCGAGCATGCCGCAAGCTGCCAGCCTCAATCCCTTTTTCGTTCGTCTTTTCATGTTTACATCCTCCTTTTTGAAAAGATTATGCACATTGTACAGCCGCGTTCACGCGTATGCAAGCAAATAGGAAGATGTTACCTGTGGTAAAATCTACAAAGGGAACCAAGGAATTTGCTTATTTATGGCCATTTTATGAACATAACTATAATTCCGGAAACAGAATACCGGATGGATTATCGATAATAATTAACGTAAAGTTTTAGATGGGTTCATGCTTTGGCAAAATCTATTATTCATCCCGCTAGGGTAGGGAGGAAGAAATAAAAGTCTCGGGGCGAGGATGGAGGGTGTTGCCCATGTTCGCCCGGTTCTGGCGCGAGGGCTGGCGATCTCGCTCTACCAGGGCGCGGCAGAAGCGATTTAGGGCGGCCTCATTCTGGCGCACGGCCTGTTTTCCCAGGGCGGCCAGACAGCGCAGGTTTTCCGGACTCGCATCGTCCATATCCGGCGAAGCCCCGACCAATTGCACTTGGCAGCGCAGGTAGTTTTGCTGTCCCAGCAGAGCGCGCAGCTGGTAATCCACGGTGGCGCTGGAGGCGTTGAGCATCACACCGCTGATGGGTACGGCCCATTTGATGATGCCCCAGTTTTCCACCTGCGCGCAGGGCCGCGCATGCTCCTGCAAGCCGGTACCCAGGGAAAGGAGCAGGAAATCCCGTTCGCCTGGATACATATTGCGCGCCTGGGCATAGGCGCACAGGGCGGGGTTGCTGGCGAATACGCCGCCGTCTACCAGACAACAGTCTTCCAGGGAAAGAGGTGGGAAATAGGTGGGCGCGGCGGTAGTGGCGCGCACGACCTGCGTGAGCAATGGGTCGTTCAGGGGACCGCGGTGATGTTTGGCAAAGGAGGTTTTGAAAAACCAGGGCGTGGCGCTGTGCATATCATAGGCGGTAACCAGAATTTCCGTCAAGGTGGCGTGCAGCCGCGCCTGGCCCAGGTATTGATCCAGCATCCGCTCGAGGGCCCGGGGCGAATAGGTAGGGCGAACGAGGCCGCCCAGGGTAGCGACCTGCCGCAGGGGGGTTCGGCGGAAGATGGCCCCGCCATGTTCGAGATAGGCTGCCAGCGCTTCTTGCGCCGAGTAGTATGGCCGACCCAGGCCATCCGGCACGGTGAGCATAGCGGCCAGAATGCCGCCCGTGGAGGTGCCCGCGATGAGGTCGAAAAGGGTGGCGATGGGCCGGCCCGTGCACCGCTCCACCTCCGACAAGACCGTGGCCGGGATGATGCCCCGGATGCCGCCGCCATCAACGGATAAGATCGTAACCATAGCGCCCGCCTTTCAGCTTCATTTCTTACAGTTTATGGCCCGGCGGCGAAAGGGTGCCGCAATGAGACGAGGCGGCGGGATTCGCTGCCGCTTATTTTTTCAATGGATTTACAAGCCTTTTCACCTTATGGTATACTAAAGAATATATTTGCCCGATCCGATGAGGATTTTCTCGTATTTCGCACCGCGAACCAATGCGCCAGCCCGGCCTTATCCGCATACCTTGCAGAATTTCAGCATGATGCGATAGGGGAGGCCTACTTTTTTTACCAAGGCCGGTATACATGTATACAATACCATGGCGGTATTGATATAAAAATTGCATCTGCAAACAGGAGGGTCACATGGCAAAGAAACTATTGGTTATGGCCTTGGCAGCGATGCTGCTGCTCACCGCCTTTAGCGGCTGTTCGGGTGGTTCGGCTTCCAGCGGCCCCATCAAGATCGGCTGGATCGGCTCCCTCACCGGCGACAGCGCCGTTTGGGGCACCAATGAGAGCAACATGCTCAAGATGCTGGTGGAGGAGACCAACGCAAACGGCGGCATCCTAGGCCGCCAGGTAGAACTGATCTGCTACGATACCAAGGGCGACGCCAACGAGGCAGTCAACGTTACCCGCAGGCTGGCCGCGCAGGATAAGGTTTGCGCCATCATCGGCCCCAACGCCTCGGCCCACTGCATCGCCATCCAGGGCGTGCTCAAAGAGCTCAAGGTGCCGGATATCTCCACTGTCGCCACCAACCCCAAGGTTACGGTAGATGAGGCCACGGGCGCTGTGCAGCCCTATAACTTCCGCGTCTGCTTCACCGATCCTTACCAGGGCGCGATTGCGGGCGGCTACGCGGCGGATGAGCTGGGCTTCACCAAGGCGGCCATCCTCTACGATATTTCCGACGACTATTCCCAGGGCCTGACCCAGTTCTTCGAGGAGACCTTTACGGCTAAGGGCGGCACGATCATAGCTAAGGAAGCCTTCAAGAAGGACGATGTGGATTTCAAAGCCCAATTGACCAAGATAAAAGAGACCGGCCCCGAAGTGCTCTTCCTGCCTATCTACTATAAAGAGGTGGCGCTGATTGCCAAGCAGGCGCGGGAATTGGGCATTGACGCCGTGCTGATGGGCGGCGACGGCTGGCCCTCCGATACGCTCTTTGAGATGGCCAAGGAAGAGCTGCAGGGCAGCTACCTGGTGAACCACCTCGATACCAACGACCCGGAGTTCGTGCCGCTCAAAGAAAAATTCGAAGGCAAATACAACACCTCTCTGGAGATGAACGGCTACATGGCGCACGATGCTTACCTTGTGCTGGTGGCTGCCATCGAGAAGGCGGGCAGCGCGGACTCGCAGGCCATTACCGACGCCCTCACACAGATCACCGTTAAGGGTGTGACCGGCGAGATCAAGCTTTCTCCCGAGGATCATAACCCTATGGGCAAGGAAGGTTCCATCCAGAAGATCGAAGGCGACACCTACGTCTTCATCCAGAAATACGGCGCGAAGTAAGGCGCTTCCACTTGCAGCGGGGGCCGGGCCGCCTACACGGCCCGGCACCCCGCTCGTTATCCTGATTCCAAGGGGGCCGCACCATGACGGTTTTTTTACAGCAGCTGATCAACGGCCTTTCGCTAGGCAGCGTGTATGCGCTGATGGCGGTAGGCTATTCTCTTGTATACAGCATTATGAACTTCTCCAATTTTGCCCACGGGGGCGTGATCATGATCGGGGCCTATATCGGCTATTTCGCCATGACTGCATTGGGCCTGCCCTTTTGGCTGGCCTTCATCGTGTGCGGCTTGGGCGCGGGTCTCTTGGCGATCCTGCTTGAAAGGATGGTCTATTTCCCGCTGCGCGGCCGCAGCGCGCCTTTCCTGTACTACATCATCTCGGCCATGGGCGCTTCCATCTTCCTCGAAAATATCGTCGTCGCCACCATTGGCCCCACCTTCCGCACCTATCCCCAGGTGTTCGCCACCGGACCCATCCAGGTGGGCGGCCTGGCCGTCGGCCGCATCGATGTGTTTATGATCATCGTGGCCGCAGCGAGCCTGTTGCTCCTCACCCTCATCATCGAAAAAACCAAGGTGGGCCTCGGCATCCGCGCTAGCTCCTACAACATCAAGGCCAGCACCCTGATGGGGGTCAACGTCAATATGGTCATCTTTACCATCTTCCTGCTGGGCGGCGTCCTCGCCGGCTTTGCGGGCATGCTTTTTGGTATGAAATATACGGTTTATCCCCAGATCGGCAATATCACCACCAAATCCTTTATCGCTGCCGTGTTCGGCGGGCTGGGCAGCCTGCCCGGGGCCATTGTGGGCTCGGTGCTGCTAGGCTTGCTCGAAACGCTGACTGCGGCCTATATTTCCAGCAACCTGCGCGATCTGATCGCGTTCGTTGTGCTTATCGGCGTGCTGGTCATCAAGCCCTCGGGCCTGATGGGCAAGCTGGCCGAGGAAAAGGCATAAAGGAGGCACGGCATTGAGTTGGTATTATATTGAAGGCATTTTGATCAATTGCGGCTATGTGCTGATGGTGGTGCTGGGCCTTTCGCTGCTCACGGGCTTTACGGGGCTATTCTCCTTTGGCCACGCGGGCTTTATGGCCATCGGCGCTTATGCCGCCGCCCTCTGCACCCTCTACCTGCATATCCCTTATATACCGGCCCTGATTATCGGGGGCTTGGCTGCCATGCTGGCGGGCTTGTTCCTCGGCAGCTTCACGCTCAAGCTCAAGGGGGATTATTTCTGCATCGCCACATTGGGCTTTGGCGAGGCCGTGCGGCTGATTTTCGACAACGTGCAGGCTCTCGGCGGCGCGCGCGGCCTGAGCGGTATGGCCATGAAAACCACGCTGCCCGTGGTGCTGATCATCAGCATTATCGCAGTGGCGGCGCTTGTGTGCCTGATCCGCTCCCGCCACGGCCGCAACATGGTAGCCATCCGGGAGGATGAATTGGCCGCGCAGATCTCCGGCATCAACGCATTTCGCTACAAGATGATGGCCCTGGCGATCAGCGCGCTCTACGCGGGCATTGGCGGTGGCCTCTTGGCGCATTATATGGGATACATTCAACCCGCGATGTTTAAGATGGTCAAATCCACCGAATATACCATCATCGTTATTTTCGGGGGATTGGGCAGCGTTACGGGCAGCGTGGTGGGCACGCTGCTGCTCACCTTTTTGCCTGAGCTGCTGCGCGAGTTTGAGAACTGGCGCCTGGTGATCTACGGCCTGGCCGTGATCATCATCATGATCTCCCGGCCAAGGGGACTGATGGGCGGCACGGAGCTGCGCATCGGAAGCCTCATCCGCTTCTTTAAAGATCCCCTTGGCTTTTTCCGCAAGCGCGGGGCGGCTGGGGAGGAAGGAGGGCAGGGCCATGCATAAAAGCGATACCGTGGTGCTTTCCCTCAAGCATGTGTCCAAGCATTTCGGCGGCCTCATGGCCGTGGACGATGTTTCCTTTGACGTACGCGAGGGTGAGATATACGGCCTGATCGGCCCTAACGGCGCGGGCAAGACCACCATCTTCAACCTGGTCACGGGCATCTACGGCCTTACGGAAGGCAGCGTGGAGTTTTATGGCCAGCAGTTGACCTCCCTTAAGCCCTACCAGATCGCCCAGGCCGGCGTCACCCGCACCTTCCAAAATATCCGCCTCTTTAAAAAGCTCACCTCTTACGAAAACGTGCTCACCGCCTGCCACCGGGATGCGGATTATGGTATTTTCCAAACCCTGCTGCGCTTGCGCGCCCCGGGCAAGCTGGGCAAGTTCGCCGCACAGGAGGCGGCTTTGAAAGAAAAGACGGAAGAGCTCCTGCGGCTCATGGGCCTGTGGGAATACCGCGATATGGTGGCCAGCAACCTGCCCTACGGCTTGCAGCGTAAGCTGGAGATCGCCCGGGCGCTGGCTTTAAACCCTAAGCTATTGCTGCTGGATGAGCCGGCGGCGGGCATGAACCCGGAGGAAACCCAGCAGTTGATGCGCCTGATCTGCGATATCCGGGATCGGTTTTCCCTAACCGTGCTCATCATCGAGCACCATATGGATTTGATCATGGGGGTGTGCGACCACGTGTTCGTGCTCAACTTTGGCAAGCCCCTGGCGGAGGGTACGCCCGAGCAGGTGCAAAACGACGAGCACGTGATCGAGGCATACCTCGGAAAGGAGGAAGTCCATGCCCATGCTTAAGATTGACGACCTTAACGTATATTACGGCGGCATCCATGCCCTCCGGGGCGTATCCATTGCGGTGGAAAAGGGGCAGATCGTTTCCATCATCGGCTCCAACGGCGCGGGCAAATCCTCCCTGATGAACGCCATCTCCGCCACGATCAGGTATAAGGGCAATATCGAATTTTGCGGCCAGCCGCTTACCACCAAGCCGCACAAGGTGGTGCAGGCGGGTATCAGCCATGTGCCTGAAGGCAGGCTGGTCTTTGCCAACCTTAGCACCTATGATAATTTGCGCATGGGGGCCTATTTACGCGCGGACGCCAAGGCCGTCGCCGAAGATTTAGAGCGGGTTTACACCCTCTTCCCCAGGCTGGAAGAACGCAAAAAGCAGCTGGCGGGCACCCTCAGCGGCGGCGAGCAGCAGATGCTGGCCATGGGTCGGGGGTTGATGTCCAACCCGGAGCTTATCTTGCTGGATGAGCCCAGCTTGGGCCTCGCACCCCTTCTCATTAACACCATCTTCGATATCATCCTCGAGATCAAGCGCATGGGCAAGACCATCCTCCTGGTGGAGCAGAACGCCTTTAAGGCCCTCTCCGTGGCGGATCAGGCATATGTGCTCAACCAGGGCCGCATCAGCATGAGCGGGGACGGGGCCGCCATCATGGCCAACCCCTCCATCCGCGAGGAATACTTGGGCAAGGCGCAATAAGCGCTATCTGCCATGCAAGCGGCACAACAAAGCCCCGGCAAAGCCGGGGCTTCAGACTGTCGAAAAAGACCTTAGGGGTTTGGGGGCGCAGCCCACCGGAGGCTATAATCACCGCTAGCGGCAAGTGCGATGGCGGTGAAAGGTCTTGCGTAGCAAGGGCCTCCCCGCAGGGTTTGCCGGCCGTACCACAAGCACAAGTAAAACCCTGTAAGCTTAAAAAAGTGGCTGCCGCCACTTTTTTGCCTGCAAAGAATGCTTACTGTTTTTTAAAGGCGGTGATCTTGGATTCCGTGCCCTTGCGCAGGCGGTCGATGTTTTCGGAATGCCGCAGAACGACCAGAGCCCAAAGGGCCAGGGCCAGCAGCCGCTGCCATAGATCCGTGCCAAAGGCCAGTGTCAGCAGCAGAAAGCTGGTTGCGCCCAGCAGGGAGCCAACGGAGATGATCTTGGTATAGAGGGCCACGCCTATGCCCACCACGGTGGAGATGGCGCCGATCAGCGGGTGGAGCAGCCAGATGATGCCGATGGAACTGGCAACGCCCTTGCCGCCCTTGAATTTGAAAAAGGCGGGGAAATCATGGCCCAGCACCACGCCGAGGGCCATCGCGTAGGAGCCCTCCGGACCGCCCAGGCAGCGGCCGATGAGCACGGCGGCAGCGCCCTTGAGGAAATCCCCAATGAAGGTGAGCAGGCCGCTCTTAAGGCCGAATACGCGCAGCATGTTGGTAGAGCCCGCGTTGCCGCTGCCATGGAGGCGCACATCGTCGTGGTATAAGAAACGGCTGAGGATTACGGCAAACTGCACATTCCCCAGCAAGTACCCCAATACGAGGCAAACTGCATACATCTTGATCGGCTCAATATACATAGGATAATTATACCACGGCCGGCAGGGTCTGAGAAGAAGGCGGATGTGTCGCCAAGGTGAACTCTGCATCCGCCGTCAAAGCATACAAAAAGCCCCCGGCTAAGCAAGGGGGCTTTTGACTATGCCGAAAGTTAGTCCTCGTCCTTGGGCAGGATGGATTCGTTGCAGTTGGGGCAGATGAGGTCGTCCCCGGATAGCATCTCCTGAGAGAAGTAAACGGTTTCGCCGCAATGGGGGCACTCAACCTCCACGAAATCGTCCTCGTCAAAATAATCTTCATCTTCATCATCGAAGATGTATTCCTCGAGGGAATCCAGCTCTTCATAAATGTCGTCGATGCACTCGTCGAATTCCTGCATAGCCAGCTCGTTGTCGTCGAGGGCTGCGGCCATCTCATCCATGGTTTCGATCATCAGGGTGATGAGCTTGCCCTGTGCGTCGCCGTTGATCTCCATGCCGTTTGCCACGCCGCGCAGATACGCGACCTTTTCTTTCATATAACCCATGGTGGTAATCCTCCTTTAATTGTGCGTTAGGTGCGGGCGGCGAAAGGCCGCTAGGGGAAGTATTCCCTTACACGCGCTCCATGTATTCGCCGGTGCGGGTATCCACGCGGATCTTGTCGCCCTCGTTCACAAAGAGGGGCACGGTAACGCGCGCGCCGGTCTCCAACGTGGCGGGCTTGTTGGCGCCTGTGGCGGTATCGCCCCGTACGCCCGGCTCGCACTCGGTAATGGTGAGCACCACGAAGTTGGGCGCTTCCACGGAGAAGGGCGCGCCCTTGAAGAAGCGCACGGATACGTTCATATTTTCGACGATGTAGTTGATGGCCTCCTCCACCACGTCGTGGTTGAGGGCCAACTGCTCGTAGGTTTCGGTATCCATGAAGTAATACAGATCGCCGTCGTTATAGAGATACTGCATCTCCTTGGTTTCGATGTGGGCCTTGGGGTATTTGTCGCTGGGGTTGAAGGTGCGCTCCAAAACCGCGCCGGTCATTACGTTTTTGAGCTTGGTGCGCACAAAGGCCGCGCCTTTGCCGGGCTTAACGTGCTGGAAATCCACAATGTTCCAGACGTTGCCGTCGATTTCAACGGTCACGCCCTTACGGAAATCGCCTGCCATGATCATAGGGGATACCTCCAAATAGTTTGTTGGATTTTATATCAGCTTCGCACGGGTTGCGACGACACAAATCTACCACTCATTATAATAGCATAGCTACCCCGCATAGGACAAGCTATTTTTGCCCCGCCGCGCGGATCGCCGCCTCGTAAATGGCCCGCAGGGAGGCCGCATCCTCGGCCTGGGTGCCGCGCGACTCGCAGATGACCACCGGCGTGTAGCCGCGAAGCGCCAATTCTTCCGCCAGCGGCTCGAATTCCGGGCCATATTGGGTATCCGCCAGGGTATGGTGCATCTTCTCGCCCCCGGCGGTGAACTCCATACGGGAAAAGTGGATGTGCATGGTGCGGGCGCGCTCCATGCCCACGCCCTTTTCCAGAGCATCCAGAATATCGGCGTAATCCTGCCTGCCCCGGATGGCCCCCAGGCCCCGGCAGTGCAGATGGCCGAAGTCCACAGCAGGCCAGATGCGCTTATCCACCCCGCACAGGGCGATGACCTCCGTGAGGCTGCCCAGCTGGTTTACCTTGCCCATGGTTTCCGCGCAAAGGGTCATGCCCTCCAGCAAGCCCTGCCCATCGAGCGCAGCCAGGATATCCGGGAGGAACTCGCAAGCCCGCGCCAGCACAGCGGCCCGCTCGCCCTTGGCGCTGCCCGGGTGGAAAACAGCCCGCGTGGCTCCCATGGCCCGGCCGGCCGTCAGGCCATCTATAAAATAGCCGATGTTAGCGGCCCGCTTTTCTTCCCCCTGGGCGGCCAGGTTCACAAAATAGGGCATGTGGATGCTCATCCGCACGCCCGCTTCCAACGCCGCCAAACGGATAGCCTCGGCGGTTTCCGCGCCCATGCGCACGCCGTGGCCAAAGGAATACTCAAAGGCGTCTAGTCCCCGCGCCCGCAGCCAGGCTGGGGCATCCGCCGTGCGCTTGTAGCCCTCGCTATAAAAGCTGTCGCTGTTGCCCGCGGGGCCAAAGCGGATGTGGTCGTTCATACGAATCTCCCTTACCTTAACGCTATCATTATTTATCATTATACCCAAATGCGCAGGTTCCGCAAGGCGATACCACCGGGCCTTTTTTGAGCCATAAAAAGGCCTTGCACAGGAGCATTTCCCCATGCTATAATGCAATCTGTACGGGCATGCTTAATGGAAGGCGTGCTATTACACACCCCGCCGAGCGCGCTGCTCGTGCCCCCTTGGGGGTTGCCGGGCGCAAAGACGCGGGGGAGGATTAAAAACGAGGAGGAATAACCCTATGTCTGTCATTTCCATGAAACAACTGCTGGAGGCCGGCGTACATTTCGGCCACCAAACCCGCCGCTGGAACCCCAAGATGAAGGAATACATCTTCACCGAGCGCAACGGCATCTACATCATCGACCTGCAAAAGACCGTAAAAAAGATCGACCAGGCCTATGACTTCGTGCGCCAGGTGGCCGAGAGCGGCGACCCCATCCTGTTTGTGGGCACCAAGAAGCAGGCCCAGGAGAGCATCGAGCAGGAGGCCCGGCGCTGCGAAATGTATTTCGTAAACCAGCGCTGGCTGGGCGGTATGCTCACCAACTTCAAAACCATTCAGACCCGCATCGCCCGCCTGCGCAAGATCGATAAAATGGAGCAGGACGGCGATTTCAACCTGCTGCCCAAGAAGGAGGTCATCAAGCTGATGGCCGAACGGGATAAGCTCGAAAAGAACCTTTCCGGCATCAAAGACATGAAGCGGCTGCCCGGCGCGATGTTCGTCGTCGATCCCCGCAAGGAAAACATCGCCGTGCAGGAAGCACATGCCCTGGGCATTCCCGTGGTGGCCATCGTGGATACCAACTGCGATCCGGATGAAGTGGATTATCCCATCCCCGGCAATGACGACGCCATCCGCGCTGTGAAGCTAATCGCTTCCAAAATTGCGGACGCCGTGCTGGAAGGCCGTCAGGGCGAGCAGATGACCGACTCCGAGGCGGGAGCGCCTGCGGTCGGAGCTGAGGACGAATTCTAATTTCCGGGAGGTAAGGCAGATATGTTTAGCGCGAAAGATGTAATGAACCTGCGCGAAATGAGCGGCGCGGGCATGATGGATTGCAAAAAGGCCTTGACCGAGTGCAACGGCGACATGGAAAAGGCCATGGATTACCTGCGAGAAAAGAGCCTGGCGGCTTCCGCTAAAAAGGCTTCCCGCATCGCCGCCGAAGGCATTGTCAGCGGCTACGTGAGCGAGGATGGCAAAACCGGCGTCATCGTCGAGGTCAACTGCGAAACCGACTTCGTAGCCAAGACCGACGATTTCAAAGCCCTGGTCGATAGCATTGCCAAGCTCGTCGCCGAGAAGAACCCCGCCGATGTGGAGGCTCTGATGGCCCTCGATACCGGCGATGGCGCCGTTGCCGAACTGATCACGCGCGCCGTGGCCAAGATTGGCGAAAAGATCACCATCCGCCGCTTCGCCCGTAGCAGCGTGGAGAACGGCCTGGTGGATACCTATGTACACCTGGGCGGCAAGATCGGCGTGCTGGTAGAATTGTCCGCCGCGGATGTGGCCGCGTCTAAGCCCGTGGCACACGATATCGCCATGCATATCGCCGCGGCCAAGCCCACCTGCCTTTCCAAGGCCGACATCAACCAGGACGACGTGGAGCACGAGCGCAAGATTCTGCGCGAGCAGGCCATGAACGAGCCCAAGCCCAAGCCCGCCAATATCATCGAGAAGATGGTGGAGGGCCGTATCGAGAAATACTACAAAGAGGTTTGCCTGCTGGAGCAGCCCTTTGTGAAGGATCCCGATATCAGCGTGGGTGAGATGGTTGCCAAGGCCGGCGGCGTGGAAGTAAAGAGCTTCTCCCGCTTCGAAATGGGCGAGGGCCTGCAAAAGCGCGAGGACAACTTCGCCGAAGAAGTCATGGGCCAGATGCAGAAATAATGCAACCGCAAAGGAACGCCGGCTTCGGCGTTCCTTTTTTCTATGTTCCCTTCTACTGTAAGTATAAGGAAATAGAGGTTGAAAGCGGGCTAGCAGGATGGATGCGCCAAAGTTAAAAAAGAGCTCGTTCTGCTCCTTGCGGCCACGGCGGTTTGCCTTTTTGCCGTCGTTATGCTGTTTCTTCTATAGAGTAAGCGGAAAAACTTATGGCGAAGAGTCGGGCGTCCACGATTATTACTATATCATAACGGATTTAGACGAAATGACGCCGGAGATCTTTCATAGCGGGTATGGTTATAGGGGGAACTCCTCTAATACGAAAGGTTGGAAGCGGAATAAACCGCTGCTTTGGCAGCAGGAGGAATTATGCTAAAATATAAACGCATTTCTCTCAAGCTCTCCGGCGAGGCGCTGGGGGGCGGGCATGAAACGGTGGATTTTGCCAAGGCCGAGGCCGTGGCGGCCCAGTTGGCCGCTCTGCACGCTTTGGGCGTGGAGGTTGGCATTACGCTAGGCGGCGGCAATATCTGGCGCGGCCGCTCGAGTGGAAGCATGGATCGGAACCGGGCGGATCAAATGGGCATGCTGGCCACGGTGATCAATTCCCTTGCGCTGCAGGATTGCCTGCTCAAATTGGGGGTGCCCTGCCGGGTGCTTACCTCGGTGGACATGCCCCGCGTGGCGGATGGCTATAGTTCCCGCGCGGCCCAGGCGGCATTGGCGGCAGGGGAGATGGTGATCTTCGCCGGCGGCAGCGGCCTGCCCTTCTTTTCCACGGATACGGCGGCCGCTCTCAAGGCGGCGGAGATCGGCGCGGATGCGATGCTGCTTGCCAAGAATGTGGATGCCGTCTACAGTGCGGATCCCCGCCTTGAACCAAACGCCGTCCGCTATACCCACCTTAGCTATGACGAGGTCATTTCCAAAGGGCTTAGGGCCACGGATCTTACGGCCATCACCCTATGCAAGGAGCAGGGCATCCCCATTTTGGCCTTTGCCATGGCGCAGGAAGAGAATATCCTCAAGGCTGTGCGGGGCGAAGCCGTGGGCACGCTGATCGACGGGGAAGTTAATTGACGATAGGCTTGCACACGGCGGCGCTTTCCATTAAAATAGAAGGACAAGCGAAATATAAGGTAGGCGTATACCGCGAATAACCTTACGATATAAGAGGAGGCACGAACATGGATGCTGTGGAACTGGCAAAAGAAAAGATGGGCAAAACGATTTCCGTGCTCAAAAGCGAGCTGAGCAGCCTTCGGGCCGGGCGGGCCAACGCCCAGGTGCTGGATCGGATCATGGTGGATTATTACGGCACGCCGACCCCTATCAACCAGATGGGCAACATCGCCGCCCCCGAACCGAGGCTCCTGGTTATCACGCCCTATGACCCGAGCGCCCTCAAGGAGATCGAGAAGGCACTGCTCAAGAGCGATCTGGGCATCAACCCCGGCAACGACGGCAAGCTGATCCGCTTGGTTTTCCCGGAGCTGACCGAGGAGCGCCGCAAGGAGCTGGTCAAGGTGGTGCGTAAAAAGGGCGAGGAGGCCCAGGTGGCCATCCGCTCCATCCGGCGGGATGCCAACGAAACCATCAAGAAAAATAAAAAGGACGGCGAGATCACCGAGGACGACCAGAAAAAGATGGAGGAGGACGCCCAGAAGGCCACCGATTCCTTTGTCAAGGATGTCGAAAAGATCATCGCCGATAAGGAAAAGGAGATCATGGAGGTTTGAGAGAGCTGCTGGGGCTCCCCTTAGCCGAGGCTGAGGCCGCCCTCGTGGCGGCGGGCTACCGGGTCATATCCGTGGAAACGAAAAGCCGTAAGGGCCAGCCGGGGAATGAAAAGCGGGTTCTTCGCGTTCGTAGAACCGCGGAGGGAGAGGCGGAGCTGATTTACGCCCTGTTCAAAACCGATCTTTTTTGGATGCCCGAATAAACAAGATGGGGGATTGGGTTTGGCCCACATCCCCCTTTCACGCGGCTGGGGGGCTGCTAAAAGGAGGACGAATGGCAAAGACCCTGCCCGAGGAATTCGGGCTTTCGCCGCAACTGCCCAGGCACGTAGGGATCATTATGGATGGCAATGGCCGCTGGGCCCAGAGGCGCGGGCTGCCCCGCCCCATGGGGCACCGGGCCGCCATGGAGCGCCTTAGGGATGTGATCCGTCTCTCGAGCGATTTGGGCATCGAGGCGCTTTCCCTCTATGCCTTTTCTACGGAAAATTGGAAGCGGCCCCAAAGCGAGATCGAGGCGCTGCTGGGCCTCTTTATGGAATACTTTTTGCGGGAGTTAGAAGCGCTGCATGCCAACGGCGTTTGCATCCGCATTTTAGGCGAAAAAAGCGCCTTTCCGCCCCGCATCGGCGAGGCCATGCGCATGGCGGAGGGGCGAACCGCCGCCAACGCCGGGCTCAAGCTCAATATCGCCCTAAACTACGGCAGCAGGGCGGAGGTCGTGCGGGCCGTCAACCTGCTGGTGGAGAAGGGCCAGCCTATAGATGAAGCCGGCCTGATGGCCGCGCTCTATACCGGGGGCTTGCCGGATCTCGATTTGGTGATCCGCACCGGGGGCGAGCAGCGGCTATCCAATTTCCTTTTGCTCCAGGCCGCCTATGCGGAGCTGGTGTTCGTGGCGGATTTCTTTCCGGATTTTTCAGAGGCGCGTTATACGGACTGCCTGCGGGAGTATCAGCGCCGCAGCCGCCGCTTCGGGGACGTGCCCTAATAGGGCAACGATAGGGGGTAGCATATGAAAATGAGGGTATTGGTAGGCGCGGGGTTGATCTTGCTCTTTGCCGCCATTTTGGTGATCGGCGGCTGGTTCCAGGCGCTGGCCTTTACGGTTGCGGCCGTAATCAGCGTATATGAAATGGGCCGGGCCTGCCGGGCTAAGGGCCTCCATCCCTGCCTTTGGCCGCTCTATGCCTTCGCGGGCCTCTATTATGCCGCCTATGCGCTGCTGGCCCCGGCCTGGCTGGGCGTGCTGGCCCTTTGCTGCCTGCTGGCCCTTTGCACGGAGCGCATCTTCAACCCGGCGCGCACTACGGAGGACGCAATTTGTTCGCTGTTTATTTTCGTGTATCCGGCTGCCCTTTATGTTACACTGGCTATGGTGGCCAGCCTGTCTAAGAGCCTCTTGCTGCTTTGCTTCGCCGCCCCTCTGATGGGGGATACGGTGGCCTATTTTATTGGCTCCGCCTTTGGCAAGCATAAGCTCTGCCCGCACATCAGCCCGAAAAAGACCGTGGAGGGCAGCGCGGGCGGGTTCCTCGGCGGCGCGCTGGGGGGTGCGCTCACCTATGCGCTGCAAGGCATACCGGTTTTGCACAGCGCCATCGCGCCGTCGCTCTGGCAGCTGGCCCTGGCGGGCCTGCTTTGCGGGGGCGTGGGCCAGATCGGCGATCTGTTCGCTTCCACTGTGAAGCGCTGGGCGGATATCAAGGACTATGGGAACATCTTCCCCGGCCATGGCGGCATGATGGACAGGCTGGATAGCGTGCTGATGTGCGCGCCGCTGGTCTACGTATGCATGCTGCTAATGTGGCTGCTATAAACTAATAAGGAACGCATGAGAAAAAAGATCGTAGTGCTGGGCAGCACGGGTTCCATCGGCCGGCAAACGCTGGAGGTGGTTCGCGCCCTGCCGGATGAATTGGAAATACTGGCCCTTGGCGCGGATAAAAACGCCGCCGCCCTGTTGGAGCAGGCCCGGGAGTTCCGGCCTGCCTGCCTGGGCATACGCGACGCGGCCAAGGCCGCCCTGCTGGAGACGGCGGGAGCCGAGGTGGTTGCCGGTGAAGACGCCGCCGCGGTATTGGCCGCGCTGCCCGAAGCGGATATCGTGGTCAATGGGGTGAGCGGCTTTGCGGGCCTCGCGCCCCTGCTCTCGGCGCTGGATGCCGGCAAGACCGTGGCCCTGGCCAATAAGGAGAGCATCGTTTGCGCGCACGAGCTGGTGGAGGCGGCGCTTCTCAAGGGCGGCCGCATCATCCCGGTGGATAGCGAGCAATCCGCCCTCTACCAATGCCTGCGCTGCGGGGAGAGGCGGGAGGTTTCCCGCCTGCTGCTCACGGCCTCGGGCGGGCCTTTCCGGGCGTATACAAAAGACCGGCTTGCCCGCGTCACGGCTGCGGGCGCCCTGCGCCACCCAACCTGGCGGATGGGCAAAAAGATCACCATCGACAGCGCCAGCCTTTTCAACAAGGGGCTGGAGGTGATGGAGGCGGCCTACCTTTTCCACCTGCCCGGCGAAAAGATCGAGGTGCTGATCCACCCCGAGTCCGTCGTGCATTCGCTGGTGGAATTCGAGGATGGCTCCACCATCGCCCAACTGAGCGCGCCGGATATGCGCCTGCCCATCCAGTATGCCCTCATGCGCACAGAGCGCCGGGCGGCCGGCTTCGGCAAGCTGGATCTCGCCAAGGCCGGCGCTCTGCGCTTTGAAGCGCCGGATTATGGCAGATTTCCGGCCTTGCCGCTGGCCTATGCGGCCTTGCGGGAGGGCGGGACCCTGCCAATCGCCTACAACGGGGCCAACGAGATCGCGGCTGCGCTGTTTTTAGAAGGAAAGCTGGGCTTTTTGGATATCCCCGTTTTGGTGGAGCACGCGATGGCCAAAATAGAGCGGGGCAGGCCGCAAAGCTTAGCGGATGTGTTGGCGATCGACGCGGCGGCGCGGCGGCTCGCCCTGGAAAAGGCCGCAAAGATGGGTTCGCATCTAGCGGATCAGACTGAAAGGAAAAGCACTTGACGAATTTTCTCTCCATTTTAGGCGCACTGCTGCTGCTCACGGTGTTCGTGGCGGTGCACGAGCTGGGCCATTACCTGGCGGGCAGGCTGCTGGGCTTTGGCATTTTAGAATACGCCATCGGCATGGGGCCGGTGGTGCTCAAAAAGATGAAAAACGGCATTCAGTATTCCCTCCGGGCCCTGCCCCTGGGCGGTATGTGCCGCTTTTACGGCGAGGATGAGGATGTGCCCGAAGGCGCGGCTGCGGGTATGATCCCCTTCAACGCGCAAAAGCTCTGGAAGCGGGCCGTGGTGGTGGCGTCCGGGCCGGTGATGAACATCCTGCTTTCCGTGGTTTTCGCTGCGGTGAGCCTGGGGGCGTTTGGCGATTTTATGGCGCAGGTGCAGGAATTTTCTTATGAAAACTCCGCTGCGGAGGCCGCGGGCATGCGGGTGGGGGATATGATTTACGCCGTGGAGGGCGAGCGGCTTTTGAGCTATAGCGAAGCCGTGCCCGCCATCCGCGCGGCAAGCCCCGATGAAATGGAGATTACCGTGCTTCGGGAGGGCAAAAAGGTGCGCCTGACCCTGCACGATATTTATGACGCCGAGGCCGGCTACAACCGCGTTGGCGTAAATATAGGCGCGGCCCGCCGCACCTATGGCTTCTTTGGAGCCATCGCCGATTCCTTCGGCTATGTGTTCGCCGTGGTGCGCGAGATGTTCCAGGCCTTGGGCCGCATGGTGACCAGCGGCGTGCAGGAGGGGGATGTGATGGGCCCGGTGGGCACCATCACGGTGATGAGCGAATTCGTGCGCTACGGCTGGGAGACTATGCTGCGTATGGCCCTCTTGGTGAGCGCGAACCTCGGCATCCTCAACATCCTGCCCCTGCCCGGCCTCGACGGGGGCCGATTGGCCTTCATGGCCGTGGAGGGCGTGCGCGGCAAACCCGTGCCGCCGGAAAAGGAGGGCATGGTGCACTTCATAGGCTTGGCGCTGCTCTTTGGGCTGGTGATCCTGCTCACGGTGCAGGATATCCGGGGCTTGTTGGGGTAAGCGTATGCAAAGGCACAATACAAGGCGGGTGACGGCCGGGGGCGTAGCCATCGGCGGCGGCGCGCCCATCACCATCCAGTCCATGACCAATACGGATACGCGGGATGCGGAAGCTACCTTGGCCCAGATCGGCCTTTTGGCCAGGGCCGGGTGCGATATCGTGCGCTGCACCGTGCCGGATACGAAAGCAGCGCAGGCCCTGCGCTCCATCAAAGATGGCTGCTCCATGCCCCTGGTGGCGGATATCCACTTCGACCACCGCCTGGCCATCCTGGCCATGGAGAATGGAGCGGATAAGATCCGCATCAACCCGGGCAATATCGGCGGGCCGGGCAAGGTGCGGGAGCTCACGGCCTGCGCCAAGGCCCACGGCGTGCCCATCCGCATCGGCGTGAACGCCGGGTCGCTGGAAAAGGAACTGTACAAGAAGTATGGCGGGGCCACGCCGCAAGCCATGGTAGAGAGCGCCCTTTCCCATGCGGCGGTGTTGGAGGCGGAGGGCTTTTACGAAATCGTGATTTCCCTTAAGGCCTCGGGCGTGGAGGATACGGTGGCGGCCTACGAGGCTTTGGCCGAAGCTTGCCCCTATCCTCTGCACATTGGCATCACGGAAGCGGGCAGCGGCCCGGCGGGCTTGGTGAAATCGGCGGCCGGGCTGGGTATTTTGCTGCACGAGGGATTGGGCGATACCCTGCGCATCTCCCTTACGGGCGAGCCCGTGCAGGAGGTGGAAGCGGCGCGTCTGCTGCTAAGGGCCATGTGCCTGCGCAAGGAGGGCGTGGAGATCGTTTCCTGCCCCACCTGCGGCCGCACGGGGTTTGACCTCTTGCCCATCGTGAAACGGGTGGAAGAAGCCCTGCCCAAGGATGGGCCCTATCTGAAAGTCGCCGTGATGGGCTGCGCGGTCAACGGGCCGGGCGAGGCCCGGGACGCGGATGTGGGCGTGGCTTTTGGCGGCAATCGGGGCCTTTTGTTCGCAGGGGGCGAGCAATTGGCGGCTTACCCGCAGGAGCAGGCCGTGGAGGCGCTGATCGCGGAAGCCAAGCGCCGTTTGGCGCGGTAAACATACGATAATCATGGGGAAAACGGGGAATCATGGAAGCGGGACTCAACGAAATTTTTGAGCGCAACGGCGCGCCTGGCGCGCGGCTGCTCTCGGCCAAACTGATCGAAAAAGAAAAGAAGCTGCTGGCTACCGTAGAGGTGGGCAGCCTTTTGACGATGGGCCGTATGGCGGCCATTCAGAGGGGCCTGTGCGAGGCCACGGGCTGCGCCGCACAGGTGAATTATTGCTTTTGCGGCGCTGCTGAATCCCTTCTCTCGGGGCGGGGCGAGGTCCTTTTAGCGGCCCTCTGCCAGAGCTTTATGGAGCTGTGGCCCACGGCCCGTCCCGGCCTGGCTTGCTCCCGCTGGCGCTTCGAAGGCGAGGGCGAGGTGGTGATCGCCGTAGCGCCGGAACTCTTGGAGTTGATAATGGAGCCACGCGCCCTGCGGGCCGCAGGCGACTTTTATAAGCGGGCCTACGGCTTGAATTTGCGCCTTCGGGTAGAGGCGGACGCCTCCATTGAGGCCCCGGCCCCGCCTCGGGAAGCCACAGAGGGTCAGGCTGCGCAGATGTCCAAGAAAAGAGACCCGGCTCCCAAAAAGAAGGCGGCTGAGGCGGCGGATCGAACGGGCGTGCTTTACGGCAAGGCCATCAAGCGCAATGCCATGATCCGCCAGAGCGAAGTAAAGGAGGATTCCGGCCGGGTGGTGATTGGCGGCGCGCTGACCAAACTTGATCTTCGGCCTACTAAAACCGGCGCGCACATCCTCACCTTCGCCATCAGCGACAACAGCAACACCCTGCCCTGCAAGCTGTTCCTTAGGGAGGGCGGGCAAAAACTGGCCGACGATATCAACGCTGCCGCTAAAAAGGGTGAATGGCTGTTGGTAAGCGGTGATTACAATATGGATGAATTCCTCCACCGCATGTGTGTGCACGTGCGGGATATCGGCTCTTTCAGTGTGCCCCAGAGGGAGGATCGGGCGCCGGAAAAGCGGGTGGAGCTGCACCTGCATACCAAGATGAGCAGCATGGATGGCCTTACCAACGTAAAAGAGGCCATCGCCACGGCGGCCCGCTGGGGCCACAAGGCCGTCGCCATTACGGACCACGGCGTGGTGCATGCCTTCCCGGAGGCCGTATCCGCCGCGGACAAGCTGACCAAGGCCGGTCAGCAGATCAAGGCTATTTTGGGTGTGGAGGGATACCTGCTGCCCGATTGCCTGCTGGCCGAGCGGCCCATGGAATATGCGGCCATCGCCGTGACGGCTGCCCCGGCCTTTAAGCTGGACGACCTGTTTGAGATTGCGGCCGTGCGCTTTGATGAAAACGGTATTTCCGATGAGCTGCGCCTGGTGGTGGATTGCGGAGCCATCCTGCCTGAATGTTTACAGCAGGAGGGCCTGCGCCCCGAGGCGCTGGCAGAGGGAAAATGCGTGAAGGAAGCGCTGGAAGCCCTGCTTGCCTTTATCGGCGGGGCTTGTCCCGTGGCCTTTGGCCCTGAGGCCTTGCACCTGCTACGCGCCCACGGTGAGCGCCATAACTTGGAGCTTCCCCGTCGCTATGTGGATAGCCGCACGCTGGCGCATTACCTCAGACGAGAGGTCAAAGACGCCGAGCTTGCTGCCTATCTGGCCAGTTTCGGCCTGGAAGCCCCCGGCCCCGGCGCGTTGGCGCGCGCACAAGCGGTCGCGGCGCTCTTTTGCCGCCTGCTGCCCGAGATGGCGAATCAGGGGACTATGCAGATCCCCCTCTTTGACCCGGTTGAGCAGTTGGACACCAAGGCCAAGCGCCGCACTTACCACATCATCCTCATCGCCAAGAACCACGAGGGCTTGAAGAACCTTTACCGCCTCGTCTCCTATGCGCATCTGGAGCACCTGCGCAAGGTGCCCCGCATCCCCAAGAGCCTGCTGCTGATGCACCGCGAGGGGATCATCGCCGGCACGGCCTGCGAGGCGGGCGAACTCTTCCGCGCTATGCTGGAAGGGGCGCCGGAGGCGGAGCTGGAAGCCATCGCCGCCATGTACGACTTCCTTGAGATCCAGCCCATCGCCAACAACGCCTTTTTGCTGCGCAATGAAAAGGTGGCGGATGAGGAGGGTTTAAGGGATCTCAACCGCCGCATCGTAGGGCTGGGTAATCGCTTGGGCAAACCCGTGGTGGCTACGGGGGATGTGCATTTCCTCGAGCCGGAGCACGCCGTCTTCCGCAGCATCATCATGCACGCCCGCGGCTTTGAGGACGCGGAGCAGCAGGCCCCGCTGTATTTTAAAACCACGGAGGAAATGCTGGCCGAATTCGCCTATCTTGGCGCGGATAAGGCCCGCGAGGTGGTGGTGGAGAACCCGGGCACCATTGCCGATAGCTGTGAGCGGCTCAAACCCTTCCTTTCCGAAAAGGGCACCTACGCGCCTACCTTCCCCGGCGCGGAGGACGAGCTGCGCAATATGGCGTTGGCCCGTGCCCACGAGGTCTATGGCGACCCCCTGCCCGCGGTGGTGCAAAAGCGCCTCGATAAGGAACTGAATTCCATCATCGGCAACGGCTATGCTTCGCTCTATCTCATGGCGCAAAGGCTGGTGCAAAAATCCCTTTCCGACGGCTATCTGGTGGGCTCGCGGGGGTCTGTAGGCAGTTCGTTTGTGGCCAATATGGCGGGCATCACCGAGGTTAACGCCTTGCAGCCGCATTACGTATGCCCCCGCTGCCAATTCAGCGATTTTGATGTGGACCGCACCAAATACGCCTGCGGTGTGGACATGCCCGACCGGGTTTGCCCCAACTGCGGTGAGCCGTTAATGAAGCTGGGCTATGAGATCCCCTTCGAAACCTTCCTGGGCTTTAAGGGGGACAAAACCCCGGATATCGACCTGAATTTTTCCGGCGAATACCAGCCTGTGGCCCACAAATTCACAGAAACCATGTTCGGCGAGGGCCACGCCTTCCGCGCGGGCACCATTTCGGGCGTCAAGGATAAGACCGTATACGGCTATGTGCGCGCCTGGTGCGAGGAAAACGCGCTGACCCCTTCCAAAGAGGAGATCGACCGATTGGTGGCGGGCTGCGCGGGGGTAAAAAAGACGACGGGCCAGCATCCCGGCGGCATCGTCATCGTGCCCGAGGAAAACGATATCATGGAGTTTACGCCCATTCAGCGCCCCGCGGACAAGACGGATGTGGATGTGATCACCACCCATTTTGATTTCCACGCCATGGACGACCGGCTGGTCAAGCTCGATATCCTGGGCCACGATGACCCCACCGCCCTGCGCATGTTGCAGGATTTAACCGGGCTAGACCCCAAAACCATCCCGCTGGACGATAAGGAGACCATGGGCCTTTTCTCCACGGCGGAACCGCTGGGCTGCGATTTGTCCGAGCTGGGTTGCGACGTGGGCTCCATCGCCATACCGGAATTCGGCACGGGCTTTGTTCGGCAGATGCTGATGGACACTAGGCCTTCCACTATGGAGGAGCTGGTGCGCATCGCCGGCCTCTCCCATGGTACGGATGTTTGGCTGGGCAACGCGCAGGATCTGGTGCTGGGCGGCACGGCTACCCTTAGCGATGTGATCTGCACGCGGGACGATATCATGAATTACCTGATCCTCAGGGGCGGCGAGCCGGCCATCTCCTTTAAAATCATGGAGAGCGTGCGCAAGGGCAAGGGCCTCACCGAGGAGATGGAGGCGGCCATGCGTGCCATCGATACGCCGGCGTGGTTTATCGAATCCTGCAAAAAGATCAAGTATATGTTCCCCAGGGCGCACGCGGCCGCCTATGTGATGATGGCATTCCGCATAGCCTATTACAAGGTGCACATGCCGCTCGCGTTCTATGCGGTATACTACACCGTGCGTGCGGACGCCTTTGATATCGCCGAGGCCCGGGGCGGGGCAGCGGCCGTGCTAAAAAACATCAAGGCCCTGAAGAAAAAAGGCAATGACATCGAGCCGAAGGAGGCGGACCTGCTGGTCATCCTGGAAGTGGTGTACGAAATGAACAAGCGGGGCATCGAGCTTTTGCCCGTTGATCTTTATAAGAGCGCGGCGCGGGAATTTCGCATCGAGAATGGCAAGCTTAGGCCGCCCTTCTCGGCCGTGGCCGGCGTGGGGGAGAATGCGGCGGATGCCGTAGCCCAGGCAGGCCAAACGGGGCCCTACATCTCCATTGAGGATTTCCGCTCCCGCAGCGGTGCCAACAGCGCCGTGGTGCAATCCCTCAGGGATCTTGGCGCGCTGGACGGATTGCCCGAAACGAACCAGCTCACCCTGTTCTGACAAAAGGCGCTATTCTTCGCGGCGCTCTAAAGTCCACGGAACCGGCCGCCCGCTGCAAAAGAACAAGATTCCTCTTGCTTATGGCCGGCGTTTATGGTATAATTCCCGATGTTGGGCAGCATAAGCTGTATGCGTACAAAAAGAGTGGGCAAACCCCGCTCTTTTGTTTTGAGGGGCGGGCGCACGCCCCGCATAGACTGGAGAAAACATGAAAACCGCCGATACCGTAGATGCCCTGCTGCGCCCCCTGGTGGAGGGCATGGGCTATAACCTCGACGAGGTCGAATACCAAAAAGAGCAGGGGAACTGGGTCCTTACCCTCTACATTGAGCGGCTGGACGGCACCGCCGCCGATATGGACGATTGCGAAAAGGTGAGCCGGGCCGCAGACCCAGCTCTGGATGAGGCGGACCCCATTAAGGAAACCTATTACCTGAGCGTGTCCTCCATCGGCCTTGACCGGCCGCTGAAAAAGGATCGGGATTTCCAGCGCAACCTGGGGCAAAAGGTTACGGTAAAGCTCTACGCGCCGCTGGATAAAAAAAAGGAATACACCGGCGTGCTGTCGGCTTTTACGGCCGAAGGCTTTACTTTGGAGCTGGAAGGGGGCAAGGCCCTCACGATCCTGCGCAAGGACGCGGCCCAGATAAGGCCCTACATCGAGTTTTAACGAGAATTATAACGACCGAAAGTCGTACAGAGAATATAACAAGGAGCGTAATGACCATATGAATCCCGAATTCATGGCGGCCCTGGACGATATCGAAAAGGAGCGGGGCATTAGCAAGGAAATCCTCATCGACGCGTTCGAATCCGCCCTTATCGCGGCATATAAGCGCAACTACGGCACCAACGGCAACGTACGCGCCCTGGTCGATCGGGACACGGGCGAGGTTCAAATCTTCGCCTCCAAAACCGTGGTGGAGGATGTCGAGGATAAATATGCCGAGATCAACCTGGAGGATGCCAAACAGATCAACCAGCTTTATGAGATTGGCGATGTGCTTGAAGAGGAGGTCGACCTGCGCAAGTTCGGCCGCATCGCCGCGCAAACGGCAAAGCAGGTGGTGGTGCAGCGTATCCGCGAGGCGGAGCGCGGCGTCATCTTCGAAGAATTCGTGGAAAAGGAGAACGAGGTCCTCACGGCCATCGTACAGCGTTTGGAAAAGAACGGCGTGCATGTGGAGTTGGGCAAAACGGACGGCCTCCTGCCCCCTGCCGAGATGATCGCAGGCGAAGAATACAACAATAACGACCGTATCAAGGTTTATGTTTTAGAAGTGCGTAAAACCAGCAAAGGCCCGCAAGTGCTGGTTTCCCGTACCCATCCGGGCCTGGTCAAGCGTTTGTTCGAGCTGGAAGTGCCTGAGATCCAGAGCGGCCTTGTCTATGTCAAGTCCATCGCCCGCGAGGCGGGAAGCCGCACCAAGGTGGCCGTTTATTCGAGCGACCCGCAGCTGGATGCCGTGGGCACCTGCGTAGGCCAAAAGGGTATCCGGGTCGATCGCATCGTGCAGGAGCTGCACAACGAAAAGATCGATATCATCGAATGGGATAGCGACCCGGCGGCTTATATCGCCAAATCCCTTAGCCCCGCCAAGGTGCTGATGGTTTATATCAATGAATCCGAAAAGGCCGCCAAGGTGGTGGTGCCGGATAACCAGCTCAGCCTTGCCATCGGCAAGGAAGGGCAGAACGTGCGCCTGGCCGCCAAGCTCACAGGCTGGAAGATCGATATCAAGTCCAGCTCGCAGGCGGAGCAGGATATGGATATCCACAACGCCGAGATGGGCGCCGCGGATATGCCTTACGAGGATGAGCTGCAATAATGGCCTAGGAGCGAAGCATGCCCCAAAAGAAAGTTCCCCTGCGCATGTGCGTGGGCTGCCGCGAGATGCGGCCGAAAAAAGAGCTGATCCGCATCGCCAGATCCCCTGAAGGGGAGGTACACGCCGATCCCACGGGTAAAGCCCCGGGCAGGGGCGCATACGTGTGCAGGAATGCCGAATGCCTCGCCCGGGCTCAGAGGATCCGGGCGCTGGAGCGCGCCCTGGAGCACAAGGTGGAGCCGGAGGTTTTCGAGCGGCTCCTCACGGAGATCAGCCGGGATGAATGAGGCGCGCCTTCGCAGCGCTTTGGGGTTCGCCATGCGCGCGGGCCATTGCCTGGCCGGGGATTTCGCCTGCGAAAAGGCCGTGAAAAGCGGCAAGGCGCGGGCGGTCCTCCTGGATGCGAGCGCATCCGCCAATACTAAGGAGCGCTACCACGGCCTATGTGAACGCGCAGGCATACCCTGCATCGAGCTTGGCGAGATGGGGAACGCCATCGGGAAATATGGCCGCATGGTGGCGGCCGTTACGGATAGCGGGTTTGCCCGCATGCTGGCCGAAGCCGCACAGGGCCAAGGCACGAATCAACACGGGGGTGTATAGGTTATGGCAACTAAGAGAGTGATAGATACGGCAAAGGAGCTGGAGGCGCAGGCCCAGTCCTTATTCGAGCGCATCAAGCAAACGCAGGATGCTCTGGGCGAGACGCTTACCTCCTTGCGTGGCTCCGAGGGCAGGTTGGCCCAGAAGGAGCAGCAGGAGGCCAAAGAACGCGTAGAGCGGGAAAAGGCCGAGCGGCTGCGTGAGCTGCTGGAGCGGGAAGGCGATCTGGCCTTCCACGTAGGCGAGCCCGACGAAGCCGAGCCTGCCGAGGCTCCTGCGCCCGCAGCCGTGGCTGTGCCCGGCGGCGAAAGCGCTGCACAAAAGGCCAAAGAGGCAGCCCCTGAAAAGGAGACGGAACCGGCCTCCGCGCCCGCAGCTGCCAGCGAGGCGGCCCCGGCAATGGAAGCTGCCGCAGAAGCCCCCCGAAAGAGCGAGCCCCAGGCTCAGCGGCCCGCTTATCAGGCCCCGGCCGCGCCCAGGCAGGAACGGCCCGCCCGCCCGGCCCAGGGCGGCGGCTACCAGCAGCGGCCTGTGCAGGGCGATTATCAGCAGCGCCCGGCCCAGGGTGGCCAGGGCGGCTATCAGCAGCGGCCCGCGCAAGGCGGTTACCAGCAGCGCCCGGCGCAGGGCGGCCAGGGCGGCTATCAACAGCGGCCCGCGCAAGGCGGCTATCAGCAGCGACCCGGCGGCCAGAGCGGCGGCTATCAGCAGCGCCCGGCCCAGGGCGGTTACCAGCAGCGGAGTCCGCAAGGCGATCGGCCCGTGGTTTCGGCTGCTCCCAGCCGCAATTTCGAGGGCTCCAAGCCTGCCGGCGCCGCGCCTGCCAAGCGGCGGGATGATGACCGCAGGGTAAAATCCAAAAAGGCCATTATGAAGGAGGCGGCGCCCAAGATCGCTTGGGACGAGGATACCCCCATGGGCCGCAAGCAAAGGAGAAAAGCGCAGCAGATGCATAAACCCGAACCCGTGGTCATCGAGAAGGTTGTGCTTACCACCGAAGTGGTCACGGTGAAGGAGCTTTCCGAAAAGATCGGCAAGCCCGCTGCGGAGATCATCAAAAAGCTGTTCATCCTGGGCGTCATGGCCACCATCAACCAGGAAGTCGATTTTGATACCTGCTCCCTCATCGCCGGCGAATACGGCATCGAGGTGGAGCAGCAGCTCACCAAAACCGCGGAGGATGTGCTCAACGCGAGCATGGAAGAAACGGATTCCGATGAGAACCTGCTGCCTAGGCCCCCGGTGGTCACCATCATGGGCCACGTGGATCACGGCAAGACCAGCCTCCTGGACGCCATCCGCGAAAGCAGCGTAACCGAAGGTGAAGCGGGCGGCATCACCCAGCATATCGGCGCATATACCGTGATGTGCAGAGGCCGCCAGATTACCTTCATCGATACGCCGGGCCACGAGGCCTTCACCGCCATGCGCGCACGTGGCGCGCAGGTGACGGATATCGTCATCCTGGTGGTAGCCGCGGACGACGGCATCATGCCGCAAACCATCGAAGCCATCAACCACGCCAAAGCCGCCGATGTGCCCATCATCGTAGCCATCAAGAAGATGGATAAAGAGACGGCGGATCCGGAGCGCATCAAGCAGCAGCTCACCGAACATGGCCTCGTTACCGAAGAATGGGGCGGTGAAACAATTTGCGTGCCGGTTTCCGCAAAAAAGCGGGTGGGTTTGGATACCCTATTGGAGATGGTTCTCCTGCAGGCGGATGTATTGGAGCTCAAGGCCAATCCCAACCGCATCGCCAGGGGCACGATCATCGAAGCCGAGCTGCATAAGGGCCGCGGCCCCATCGCTACGGTGCTGGTGCAGAGCGGTACCCTCAAGATTGGCGACCCCATCGTGGCCGGCACGACCTATGGCCGCGTGCGCGCCATGATGGATGATAAGGGCCGCCGGGTGGATACGGCGGGCCCCAGCCAGCCCGTCGAGGTGCTGGGGTTCTCCGAGGTGCCCAGCGCAGGCGATGTGATGAGCGTAGCAGAAGTGGATAAGCTCTCCCGCCAGGTGGCGGAGGAGCGGCGCGATAAGCAAAAGGCCGAGCAAGTCAAGGCCATGAGCAAGGTTTCGCTCGATGATCTTTTCACCCAGATCGCCGAGGGCCAGGTTAAGGATCTCAACGTGATCGTTAAGGCGGATGTCCAGGGCTCGGTGGAGGCCGTGAAGCAGGCGCTTGAAAAGCTTTCCAACGAAGAGGTGCGGGTGCGCTGCATCCACGGCGGCGTAGGCGCGATCACCGGCAGCGATATCATGTTCGCTTCCGCCTCCAATGCCATCGTCATCGGCTTCAATGTACGGCCTGACGCCATGGCCAGGGAGACCGCCGAACGCGAGAGCGTGGATGTGCGGCTCTACCGCATCATCTACCAGGCCATCGAAGATATCGAAAAGGCCATGAAGGGCATGTTCGCCCCGGTTTACAAAGAAGTGGAGCTGGGCCGTATAACCGTGCGCGACACCTTCAAGGTGAGCGGTGTGGGCACCATCGCCGGCGCTTATGTGAACAGCGGCAAGGTGAACCGCAACGCCCAGGTACGGGTCGTGCGGGATGGCGTGGTAGTGCACGAGGGCAAGATCTCCTCCCTCAAGCGCTTCAAAGACGACGTTAAAGAGGTATCCGCCGGCTACGAGTGCGGCATCGGCCTGGAGAATTTCAACGATATTCAGGAAAATGACGTGATCGAAGCCTTCCAGATGCAGGAGGTAGAAAGGTAAAACCATCCAATGTCTGTTCGTTACCAACGCATGAACGAGGAAATTAAAAAGACCCTCGCCGAAATCATACGCGATATGAAAGACCCGCGCCTCTCCCCCATGACCACCATCATGGGCGTGGAGGTGACCAACGACCTTAAGCAAGCCAAGGTGCGGGTCAGCGTATACGATAAGGAGCAGGCCCCCAGGGAGGAGAGCGTTGCCGCTCTCAACGGAGCCGAAGGCTTCATCGCCCGGGAGGTGGGCCGCAGGATGCAGCTGCGCGCCCTGCCCAAATTCAAATTCGTGCTGGATGATTCCATTGCCTACAGCGTGCATATGTCCAAGCTGATCGATTCGCTGCACATCGGCGGGGGCGAAGAAACCCCCGGGCCCGGCGAGGAATAGCCTATGCTGCAACAGCGGGAAATCGACGATCTCTGCGCCTTCATCAAGGCGCGGGACGGCTTTACCATCATCGCCCACATGTCGCCGGATGGGGATGCCTTAGGCTCCTCGCTGGCGCTTTTGTGGTTGCTGCGAAAGCTCAATAAACGGGTTGAGGTCGTGTGCGCGGATCCGGTGCCCGGGATATATGCCTTTTTGCCGCTGGCCGGCGAGGTGCTGCTGCCAAGCAAAGCCACCGGCTATAAGAACGTTATTGCCGTGGATTGCGCGGACAAGGCCCGTTTGGGCAAGGCCGGCGATCTCTTTGAGGCCGCGGAGGCAACGTATAACATAGACCATCACCCCACCAACGATGCGTACGCCCGGCATAACGCCGTAGACCCGTCTGCGGCCGCTACGGGCGAGCTGATTTACCGCCTGGCGCAGAGCCTCGGTGTGCGGATCGAGGCGGATTTCGCCTCCTGCCTCTATGCGGCTCTAATGACGGATACGGGCAATTTCGCCTATTCCAACACCACGGGCGAGACCTTGCGCATCGCTGGGGATTTGCTCGATGCGGGGGCGGACGGCTATGCCCTGAACCTGCGCATTTACCGCAGCACCAGCTTGGAAAGGCTCAAGCTGCTCCAATTGGCCATTGCGAACATCCGGCTCTACCGGGAAGGCGCCGTGGGCATCACCAGCCTTAGCCGGGCTGAGATCGGTGAGAGCGGCGCGCACGATGAGGAAACCGAGGGCGTGGTGGATTGCGTGCGCGATATAGAGAGCGTGGAGATTGCCGTTTTCATCAAAGAAAACGGAGCAAGCGGGTGGAAGATCAGCCTGCGCTCCAAGCTTAGGGCAGATGTGGGGGCTATCGCCGCACAAATGGGCGGCGGCGGCCACGAGCGGGCCGCGGGCTATTCGGCCCGGGGCGAGCTGGCAGCCGTTTGGGCGGACGCCCTGCGGCGGGCTGAGGAAGCTTTGGCATGAGCTGCGGCGTGGTCAACCTGCTCAAGCCGCCCGGCATGACTTCCAGCGACGCGGTCCTAGAGCTGCGCCGCCTTTTTGGCCAGAAGCGCGTGGGCCACACGGGCACGCTGGATCCGGGGGCGGCCGGGGTTCTGCCCATCTGTATCGGCAGGGCTACGAGGCTGTTCGATTATTTGGTCGACAAAGATAAAGAATACATCGCCGAGATTACCTTTGGCGCTGCTGCGGATACCCAGGATTCTTACGGCAGGGCTGTTGAGCGGGCGCAAACGGATGTGACGGCGGAGGCCCTTTGCGCCGTCCTGCCTGCCTTTTTAGGGGAGCAGGAGCAGATCGCTCCCATGTATAGCGCCCTGCGCAGCGGCGGCAAAAAGCTCTACGAGCTTGCCCGCGCCGGGGCCGAGGTTGTTGAAAAGCGGCGCATGGTATATATTCAAACGTTGGAATTCATAAAGCAGACCGGCCCGCAGTCCTTTTTGCTGCGGGTGGAATGCGGGCGGGGCACCTATATGCGCACCCTCTGCTATGATATCGGCAGGAGGCTAAACGCGCCCGCCCATCTATCCTTCCTGCTGCGAAGCCGCAGCGGCAGCTTCGACCTGGATGGCGCCTATACGCTGGACGAGCTGCGCGCGTTAAAAGAGGCGGGGGCGCTGCAAAGCGCGCTGATCCCGCCGGATGCGGCCCTGCCGGGGCTGCCGCGGGCGCGCCTGGCGTTGGATGCGAACGAGCGGCGGCTCTTTATGAACGGGGTGGCCATCATGCCCACGCACTGGGAGGGGTTGCCCAAAGATATCCCCCTGCGCGCCTATGTGGCGGATACGTTCCAGGGCCTTGCCCGGGCCGGAGCGGACGGCATACGGATGATTTTATTTTTAGAGGAAGATAAGCAAAGCGATGGATAGCGTCATTGCCCTGGGCACCTTCGACGGCGTGCACCTGGGCCACAGGCAACTGATCGATGCGGCGCTGGCACTGGCCAAGGAAAACGGTCTGCGCCCCCTCATCTATACCTTTTCCAACCATCCCGGCGAGGCCTATGGCCAAAAGGCGCGCCTGCTGATGCCAGGCCCGGCGCGCATTGCCGCCCTCTCGGCCCTCTGCGAAACCGTGGCCGATCCTTTCGATGCGGCCTTTGCAGCCGTGGAGCATGCGGATTTCATCCGCATGCTGATCGATCGCTTTTCCATGAAAACGGCGGTGGCGGGCTTCAACTATACCTTTGGCAAAGGCGGCGCCGGCGATATCGCCCTGCTGCGGGAACTGGGGGCGCAAATGGGCTTTTCCGTTTGCGAGATCCCGCCCTGTGCCTATGCGGGCGCGCCCATTTCGAGCAGCCGCATCCGCTCTGCCGTGGAAGAAGGGGATATGGAAGCTGCGGCGGCCATGTTGGGCAGGCCGTTCACACTGGCGGGCCAGGTGTCTGCCGGCAAGGCCATTGGCCATAGCCTGGGCTTCCCCACGGCGAACCTCTTGGCTGCGGAGGATCAAGTGCTGCCGGCTACCGGGGTTTATGCCTCCTGGGCCACATTGGAGGATGGCTGCAGCCGCCCGGCCGTGACCAACGTAGGCTGCAACCCCACGGTGGGCGGGCGGGAGATCACCGTAGAGACCCACATTCTGGATGTGCGGGAAAACCTTTACGGCCGCGCGCTGGAGGTGGCCTTTGCCCGCCGCTTGCGGGAGGACCGGCGATTCCCCTCCAGAGAGGCCCTGGCCGCGCAAATCGGCAGGGATGTAAACGAGGCGCGGGCCGTTCTTGCTGGCGGAGACTGGAAAATGCCCTGATTTCGGCTATTTACAAGCCGCCCGGCTTGTGATATAGTAAAAAAGCTCCACGGAGCGGATCCGATCGCTGCGTTTGGCGCGTCTCCAACGCCATGCTCGGTCTTCGGGGATACAAAGATTTTAGGAGGATCACCAAACCATGAAAACCAAGGCGGAAATCATCGAACAATATGGCCGGCACGAAGGCGATACCGGCTCTCCCGAGGTGCAGATCGCGCTGCTGACCGAGCGCATCAACCACCTTAATGAGCACCTCAAGCTCAACAAAAAAGACCACCACTCTCGCCGTGGCCTGCTCAAAATGGTCGGCCAGCGCCGTGGGCTGCTCAACTACCTCAAAGATAAAGAGATTGAGCGCTACCGCGCCATCGTGGCTAGCTTAGGTTTGCGCAAGTAAGAAAGTTAACCGTAGGGGAGGCGTTTTCGGACGCCTCCCTTTTTTGTCTACCGAAAACCTCCCGCTAGGCGGGAGGTTGCCAAAGGCTTAAAGCTATAAGCAGGAGAGGAAAGCTCCTTTTGATTTGATAAAATAACCAAGCGGTCTGGCAACTGCAAGGAACGACAAATCAAAAAGAGGCCACAATGGGTGGCGAGAAAAGTCTATCACACACGAAATGGAACTGCAAATACCATATCAAATTTGCACCGAAGTATAGGCGAAAGGTGCTTTGCGGGGAGAAACGCCGTGCGAGCGGGGAGATATTGCGGAAATTATGTGAATGGGAGGGGGTACGAATATCAGAGGCGGAAAGCTGCCCGGATCACATTCACATGCTGATAGAAATACCACCGAAGATAAACGCCGCGCCCCGTACCCGCCGCCCGCGCAGGGCCGCCGTCAGGGTAGAACCCGCCCGCACAGGGCTCATTTCTCCGTTTCCACCTGCACCTTTTTGCCGTTGAGCAATAAGTGGACGGTTCCGCTCTCATCCGTGCGGTAGAGGGGAATGCCCCGGCGGCTCAGCTTTTCCAGCGTTTCGCCGCTGGGGTGGCCAAAATCGTTGCCAGCGCCTGCGGAGGCGATGGCCAGACTGGGATCTACGGCCTGCAGAAAAGCGTCGCTGGTGGCATCCGCGCTGCCGTGGTGGCCAAGCACCAGCACGGAGGAAGGGAAGGCGCTGCGGGGCAGCTTAGCCAGCATGGTCTCCTCGGCGAAAGCCTCCGCGTCTCCGGGCAGAAGGATGGAGGTATCCCCATAGGCGATGCGCAGGGTTACGCTTACGTTGTTCAGCTCCTTATAATTCACGCCTTTGATGGGGGAGAGGATGTTCACGCTGACCAGCGGATCCCAGGGGATGGTAGCATCCTTGCCGCCGTAGGCGGCGATGGTTTGCAAATGCTCCTTTTCAAGAGCGGAGATCATGGCCTCGTACAGGGCGGTGGTATAGGGCTCGTCGGGCATATAAAAAGCGCCGATCTCGTAGTTTTGGATGATCTTGGCCATAGAGCCGATGTGGTCGCTGTGGGGATGGGAGGCCACCACCACATCCAGCCTTTCCACGCCCTGCGCCTGCAAAAAGGCATCCACCACGGGCGCGTAGCTGCTTTCACCCGTATCCACCAGCATGGTGAAGCCGCCCGGCGAGCGCAGGAAAGCGCAGCTGCCTTGGCCCACATCCAAAATATAGGCGTGCATGCCGCTCTTTTGCAGGATCTCACCCGTGTAAACGCCCGGCGTAGGGCTGGCCGTGGGTACAGGGGAAGGGGATGCTTCGGGCTTTGGCGTGCCGAAGAGATCCAGATCCTCGATCTGGGAGAGATGGGGCAGCTCGGGTAGCTGGGGCATATCCGGCAGCTCGGGCAGATCAATCTGGCCAAGGAGATATTGAGCCGCCTCCATGGGCGTAAGGCCCTTATCGGCGCAGAAAAGAAAGGCTACAAAACCTAAGACGATCAGCGCCACCAAAAAACGGAAGAAGAAGGATTTGCGCCTTTTTGCGCCGTTTCGCTTAGCCATAGGGTCCTCCCTTTCCATCATTTTCCTATATATTGTATTACAAACCGGGCATAAATACCATAAGGACAGCCGGGATATTTCCACATTGACAGAACTACCCTCCAAAGATAGAATAGAGAGGTGATTTTTCTGCATTTTTTGCAGTATTATGTAAGGCAAGATATTTCTCTGCCGGAAGGACTTATTTTTATGAAGGAATTTGCAAGGCTGCGCGAGATGGTACACGATATCTCGGGCGTGCCGCAGGAGTTGATTACCCCGGAATCCACGGCTGACCAGCTAAAGCTGGATTTGCTGGATATGGCGGAGCTGATGCTGAGCGTAGAGGAAGAATTCGACGTGCTCATTGAGGATGATGCAGCCATCCAAACCATGGGCGACCTCGTCCAGCTGCTACAAATCGCTTAACGGATCGCCACAAAAGAAACGCAGACCTAAAACGCCCGGGTGGCAATAGCCATTGGGGCGTTTTTATCGAAGAGGTTCAAATATAGCCGCCATCCACGCCCAGCACCTGGGCGGTGATGAAGGAAGCCTTGGGCCCGGCCAGGAATAGGATGGCCTCCGCCACTTCCTCCGGCCTGCCCAGGCGACATAGAGGCGTAGCCTCGGCCAAGGCGTTTAAATCCGCCTGGGAGAGGCCCGCGTTCATATCCGTTTCGATCACGCCCGGGGCCACGCAGTTCACCCGGATGTTGCTGGGGCCCAACTCCCGGGCTAAAGCCTTGGTAAAGCCGATCAGGCCCGCCTTGGCCGCGGAATAGGACACCTCGCAGCTGGCCCCACAGAGGCCCCACATGGAGCTGACATTGACGATCGCCCCCCGCTTGCGGGAGATCATAGCAGGCAGCACGGCAGCGGCCATGTTGCGCGCGCCGGTGAGATCCACATCCAGCGTGCGCTGCCAGGCCGCCTCACCGGCGGCCTCGGTAAAAAGGCCGGGCAGGGAGATGCCCGCGTTGTTTACTAAAGCGTCCAGCGGGCCAAAGCGCGCCTCCATGACCCGCGCCATGGCAGCGCAGTCCGCGGGGGAGCGTACGTCCCCCTGCAGGGCGCAGGCCAGGCCGCCGATATCCTCAATGGACTGAACGACTTCCAGCGCTTTCATTTTGCTTTGGCAATAGTTGACGCCAACGAACCACGCGTCCCTGGCAAAGGCAAAGGCCGCGGCGCGGCCAATGCCCCGGGATGCGCCGGTAATCAGGACGGAAGGCATGCAAAGCACCTCGTTTCTCTTGATCTTTGGTGATTTGGGGGCGCGAAGCCGAGCCCCGAAAAAAAGCATAGCAGATTTTGCGCCGCATGGCAATGCCCGGGCGCCCACGCCGATGCTGATACCCGTCCCGCTTAGCGGTGTATTGATACGGATGGAATGCGAGGGACGCTCAAAGTGGATTTAAGGGCATGGGCAAAGCAAATGAAGACGGACGCTCCCGCCTTGTATTTGAGTCTGCAAAGACGGGATACGCCGATCCTGGCAAAAGTCCTGGCGGACATACTGCCTGCGGCTACCGTACCGGCCCCTGACGATATGCATACGCATGAAACCCCCGACGGTCTCCCGCCGGGGGCCTTTTACGCCGGCTTTTGCACGCCGTTCACATCCACGATGGTATCGCCCGGGAGGAGCAGCTCGCTGACGGTAACGAACTCGTAACCTTGGCCTTGAGCCGTTTCGATGAGGGTGGGTAGGTATTCCTTGATCTTATAGCCGTTGTTGTGGCAAAGGATGATGCAGCCCGGGTGAAGCTTGGGCAGCACCGTATCGAGGATCGTTTGGGCGCTGCGCTCCTCCCGCCAGTCGATGGTATCACCATTCCAAATAAAAAACATGCGCAATAGCACCGCTAAAACGCATGATATTCCCAGCATATACAGCAAGCACAAGAAGCTTGCACAACAGATTTATTGACGAAGTGAAGGAAGATTCTTATGCTTCAGGGTCGAAATGGTGCTTCCAGACGATTTCAAGACCATCATCGAAAAAAAATATTTTTTCGATCAAAATTGCCGCGATCTCTTTCTTTTGCTCTAAAGATAGGGTATTCCAATTTTCCTCGATATCTGCAATGGGATATTGGGGAAGGGATGGTTCTGTACGGTACTTATAGGAGTTGTATCTTTTCTCAATTTCAGTCCTCTGTTCATCCAATTTAGCTAACTTCGGCTTTACGTATTTTGCCGCTATAGGGTCTCCATCCGCTATAGCCTCCAGAAGATTTGCGATCTGTTCATCCAGTTTGGCTAAACGCATTTTATATTGCGTTATGCGTGCATCGACCCGCGTTTGCTGAACCAGCTGCAAGCCGCGCTTCTCCCGAATGTTGTCCAGCAGGCGGTGTTCTACGACGGCTTCTACATCGGCAATGTGGAAAACACGGTTATGCCCTTCACATGCATGGTACAGACTGCGGCCCCGGCAGATAAATACCTTACGTGGCGTGCGTCCTTTTTGGCTGTTGGATACTGTCATGGTATAGCCGCACTTTCCGCATTTTGTAAGGCCGGAAAGCCAGCTATGCCTACTCTGGCCGCTTCTGCGTAGTTGGCGGTTTGTATCAAGCTTAGTTTGTACCCGTAGGAAGGTATCCGCATCCACATGACCTTTAGAGAGTGTAAGTGCTAAGCTTAGACCACTGTAATCCGCATACTTGCGCTTAGATCTATCCCATTTTCCATAGAGATAGCAACTATGCTGGCCGTCAAATTCCTCAACGTCGTTTATTATGGTTGCGCCTTTTGCTTTGTAAAAGCGATATATATCCGTATCCGCTTTTACGTAAATGGGGTTATGCAATAGTCGGCTAATTTTAGATGAATCCCAAAGCGAAGCGCCCGGAGAGGGAATTCCTTCCTCATTGAGCTGCGCGGTAAGTTGGCCAAGGCTGATATTCGTTTTTGCATATTGCTCAAATAGGCGGATAAGAACGGATATTTCAGGCTCCTGTCCAACAAAGATCTTGGTACGGATGCCATGATAGGTTATAGGCTCCCTACGCAGCCCATAAGAGGCAACGCCCCCCATTCCCCACCCTTGTTCTACTCGGGCGTGGAAATTGTCTGTAATGCGCTCTTGGAGCGTCTCGCGCTCCAACTGTGCGAAGACCATAACGATTGACAGCATGGCTTTGCCGATGGCGGTTGCGGTGTCAAATTTCTCCTTTGTGGAGACAAATGCCACACCATGCTGATCAAATATCTGCATCATGCTGGCGAAATCCAACAGCGAACGGCTAAACCGATCCAGGCGGTAAACGATAACGCGCCGGATCAACCCATTCTCAATATCCTTAATAAGCCTCTGGAATCCAGGGCGGTTCATATCTTTTCCGCTCTTACCCTTGTCCACATAAGGCTTACGGAGGTTGGCCCCTTCGCCCGCCTCCTTGATTGCGTGATCAATTTGGGTTTCGATGGATATGCTATCTTTTTTGTCAATCGACTGCCGCGCATAGATAGCATCTTGCCTAGTGTCCGCTACTAAATCCGCCGATTTGCGTGCCATATCTATTGGGGATCCCCGACAAGAACCAGAGCTACCTTTTGGACGAGTTCATGCCATTGCTCTTGGGTGGTTTCATCATCGGGATATACCTCCCGAACGTTGAGACCATTTATTTGACTTACAACTGTCATGATCAGCAACCTCCTATGCAGCGTTTTCTTGGTTCAAGCATATGTACAGTCAACAGGAAAAATGTGGTGATTTGGTTAGCGGCTGTCACTTGGCCGCTGCTTTGCTGCTCAGGCCATCCTAGGCCCTGCCGGGACGGTATGCTTATTCCCAACGTTTGATAATGCGGTGCTCGTCCGCTATATGCAGTTATCAAGGCCCGGGGTATAATTGGAGTAAAGCCGGCCTGCCCTTAGGCTTTTGCTACTTTGCGGCCTTGCTCCACCAGGTCGGCCAACTTGCGTTTTCTAACATAGTCAAGGGGAAGACTGTTGATGTGCTGCATATGCACGCGCAGCGCAAAACAAGCGGTGAACAGCAACGAGCACAAGCTGCTTTCCATGCTCCGGCAGGATGGGCGAAAGAATGTGGATATGCTGCTAACTTTCTATCAGCGCATCACTGAATCGCTTAACATGGGTGGTAATTATCTTATCCTTCTGACCCACGATGTCTATACTGTGCCTTACACAGCCACGGATGGCGAAATACAGAAGGATGCATCCGACGAGGAATTCAGCTACATCCTTTGCAGCATATGCCCGGTAAAGCTGACTCCAAAAGAGCTAAGCTGCCGGCTGAGCGAGAACCGCTTTCACACCACGCAAGGCTCAATAGTATCCGCACCGGAACTAGGTTTTTTATTTTCAGCCTTCGAGGATACCTTTGAAGCGCATTTCGGCACGGACGCGCAGCTTACGCCCGCCAACATGATTGACAAAAAGCAGTTTGTCATTCGCACGCCCGATTTGGTGATCAAGGTTGATTCGGAGCGGAGTGACCTTATCGAAACACGGTGATCGACGGAAGCGGATATATACTGATTCCTGCGGATACCGGCGTGGAGGTCAATGGGGTAAGCGTAAAGATGAGCTAAAGAATTGAGTTAACCGAATATTATGTAGCATTTTCTCTATCTCTGCATAGTTCGCTAAAACTATTGCTGTAATTGCTTTTGGGCGCTTTGCTTTCCATATTATCCTCAATCTCGGTATACATTTCCCTAAGTTTAGTATCGATAGTATAACGCAACACTGCATAAAAGCCCTGCCCGTTTTATAAGGCATGGCTTTATTTTTTGGAATCCCGAAGGTTGCCCTTCTTTATGCTCCCCACATCATTGCCACGGTCTATTCGTCCATTGGATCATAGAACATAATCCCATTCGCAACGCGCTCAAAAAGTGTCCCGCTCGAATCCATGTCGTTTGCTAAGTTTGCAGTCACAATCCCATATTATCAATTATAAACATAATGGGAAGTTGGATAACAGCTCGGGTTATGCTTTCCGCGCCTTTGCGCAAGAATGTTGACTAAGTTACAGATCCTTGCTCAAATAAATCATATCCACTAATTGGATACCATTATCAAACATTGGGTGGTCATAATTGTCTATGAAAAAGTTTTTAATCCTAAGCGAAATCCTAAAACCGTTCTTTTCATAAAACCGTAATATCCATGGGCTGTCGCCTGTTCCCACAACCATAGTCGTGTATTTGCCTTTGTAATGTAAAAAAATGTAATGCAAAAGTTTGCTGCCATACCCATTACCATGCCATTTTTCATAAGTGGCTATGTTTTTTAGCTCGCATACGTCATCACTTTCCCGTGTAACTACGCACACGCTTTTCAAGTCGCTATCATATAAGGCAAAAAGATCCCCTCGTTCTAAATATTTGTCTATCATGGATTCTTGTTCATCAGCTAACAAGAGTAAGTCCAGGAACTGCTTTTTGTTTTCGCTAACACTTTTTATCTCCAAATTGCACCATCCAATCTTTTGTCTCTTTCCTCATGTTCTTCCTTTCAAAGTCCTATTTATCAATGAGTCTCAAATAAATATAATGCGAAACCAAACTACTTGGCAAGTTGAGATTTGCCAAAATGCACTGCTTTGTTTGCCGTACCATGGTATCACATTCCAACCCTGCCTTGGGGGACCTTATCTAACCTTTTGGGGGCACTTCACCCGGCGTTTCAGGGCTTTAAAGCATACGTAAAAAGACCGAGCCTGGAGGCCGAATATATCTTGACAATAGATAAAATATCGGTATAATAGTTCTATAAATTTAGTTAAAATAATTTAATTAAATTTATAGAACTAATACATTTAAGATTAGGAGAGAGGGATTAATATGTTTGAGAAAGTGCGTAATATTGTTGTGGATACGCTGGGCTGTGATATGGAGAGCGTGACCATGGAGGCACGTATCTCGGAGGACTTAGGCGCTGATAGCTTGGATTCCGTCGAGCTGAATCTGGCGCTTGAGGAGGCGCTGGGCGCCGGGGTCGCGGACGACGAGCTTATGAACATGAAAACCGTAGGCGATATCGTAAAGTATCTGGAGGCGCACGCCTAATTGAAAAAACACAACGAAAGGAAATTTCCGGCATGACGCAACAAGAATTGTTCGGCTTGATGGAAAGATTTGAGGCGGGTAATTTTACCCGCATGCAATATGAAGAAAACGGAACGCGCATTGTATTGGAGAAAGAGGCGTTCCACACTATGCCGCAACAAACCGCTTATGCCGCAGCCGCGCCGCAGGTGCAAAATGAGCAAGCGCCGCAAGGAGAATGCTTCATAAGAACGCCGCTGGTCGGCACGTTTTATGCAGCTCCAGAGCCGGGGAAGCCGGCCTTTGTCAAGGAAGGGGATGCGGTCAAGAAAGGGCAGATCGTGTGCATTATAGAAGCGATGAAGATGATCAACGAGGTTCCCGCGCCCTGTGACTGTATTATTGAAAAAGTGTTGGCGCACGATGGCGCTTTGGCCGGATATGATGAGCCGTTGTTTCTGATTCGGGAGCCGTAAACCATGTTCAACCGAATTTTAGTAGCCAATCGGGGCGAAATCGCTGTACGCGTGATTCGTACCTGCCGGGAACTGGGCATTGAAACGGTGGCCGTATACTCCACGGCGGATGAAAATGCCTTGCATGTGCAAATGGCCACAAAGGCCGTTTGCATCGGCCCTGCTAAAGCGGCCGATAGCTATTTGAATATAAGGGCTATCTTGAGCGTGGCTGTGGAAAGCGGATGCGAGGCCATACATCCGGGTTATGGGTTCTTATCCGAAAACGCGGAGTTCGCTGACCTATGCCAAAAATGCGGGCTCGTATTCATCGGGCCTTCCGGAGACGTCATTCGGAAAATGGGCAATAAGGCAGCGGCCCGGGCGCTAATGGCGCAGGTGGGCGTGCCGGTCGTGCCGGGTTCGGACGGCGCGGTGGCGGACGCTTCGGAGGCCGCCGCCCAGGCGGAAAGGATCGGCTACCCGGTTCTCGTGAAGGCCAGCGCAGGGGGCGGCGGGCGCGGGATGCGGCGGGTATTTTCCGCCGAGGAAATGCCCGGGTGCTTCTCCGCCGCGCAAGCCGAGGCTGTGGCCTGCTTTGGGAACGGGGAGGTATACCTTGAAAAACTGATCCAGGAGCCGCGCCATATTGAATTTCAGATCATGGCCGATGGTTATGGTAGTGTGATCCACCTGGGAGAAAGGGATTGTTCCATTCAAAGGAAAAATCAGAAGCTCATAGAGGAATCGCCTTCCAAGGCCCTTGGCGAGGAGCTTAGGAGCGAAATGGGAGCAGCCGCGGTATTGGCGGCGAAAGCCTGCGGCTATAAAGGCGCAGGAACTGTGGAATTCGTGTTGGATAATACCGGCCGTTATTATTTTATTGAAATGAATACCCGCATCCAGGTGGAGCATCCGGTCACGGAAATGGTTACCGGCCAGGATATCGTGCGGGAGCAACTCCGTGTGGCGGCGGAGCTTCCTTTATCCGTCTCCCAGGAAGACGTGGTGTTTTCAGGCCATGCAATCGAAGCGCGCATCAACGCGGAAGATCCGGCCAATGGGTTTCGGCCCGCGCCGGGGAAAACAGAGTTTGTCCACTTTCCCGGCGGATACGGTGTGCGTGTGGATTCCGCTTTATATACCGGCTGTGAATTAAGCCCATATTATGATTCCATGGCAGCGAAGATCATCGTACACGCTCCTACCCGCCTCCAAGCGATCCGTCGCATGCGCCGGGCGTTGGAGGAGCTGGTGGTGGAAGGCTACCCCACCAGTACGGACGTATGTTATCTCATTTTGCATCATCCCGAATTTCTACGGGGCGAGTACGATACCGGGTTTATCGAAAAGAACCTCGAGGACCTTTTGCGTTACGGCCAAGCCTGCGAAAAAGGAGGCGAAGGCGTGTGAACGACATTTTTGCGCGCCGCCGCCAAAAAATCCTTCAGCTAAAAATTGCGCGGGAGAGCGGCAAGCCCAATATCGCTTCTAGGCATGCGACCAAAGCGTTTGAACAATGCACCGCCTGCGGCGGGTCTATACCAAGCGAAATGTGGACGCAAAGGCTGTTCGTATGCCCGCAATGCGGCTTCCACAGCCCCATTGGGGCGTACCAGCGCCTTTCTATGGTACTGGATCCGGGCACATTTCGGGAAATGGACGCGTCGCTGACGGCTACAGACCCCCTCGCCTTTCCGGGCTATGGGGAGAAGCTCGCATCCCGGCGCGGCCAAACCGGCCTCGCTGAGGCAGTGGTAACGGCGCGGGGCAAAATCGGGGGGCACCGTGTTGTTATCGCCGTGCTGGATAGCCGGTTTTTCATGGGGAGCATGGGCGTTGCGCTGGGAGAGAAGCTCGCCCGCGCAGCTGAAGCCGCACAAAAGGCAAGGCTGCCCTTGGTTGTGTTCTCCGCCTCAGGCGGGGCGCGCATGCAGGAAGGCATCCTTTCCCTGATGCAAATGGCAAAAACAGCCGCCGCACTCGAGCGCTTTCAGGCTGCCGGCGGGTTATATGTCTCCTATCTTACCCACCCCACCACAGGCGGCGTAACGGCCAGCTTCGCATCCCTTGGCGATATCACGTTGGCTGAGCCTGGCGCGCTTATCGGCTTTGCAGGGCCGCGCGTTATCGAACAGACCATTGGGGAGACTTTGCCCGCGGGGTTTCAGCGAGCGGAATATCTGGAGGAGCACGGCTTTGTTGACGCTGTGGTTCCCCGCTCGGAAATGAAAGACACGCTGGCGCAATTGCTGCGCCTGCATAAGAAAGGAAGGAACCATCATGCAGGTACAAAAACGGACGGCCGCTGAACGCGTGGCGTTAGCGAGGCACCCCAAGCGGCCAAGCCCGGCCTCTTTTATCCATGCGTTGTTCACTGATTTTTTTGAGCAGAAGGGCGACCGTCTATATGGGGACGACGAGGCTATTATCGGAGGCATCGCGCTGTTTCATGGGCGGCCTGTCACGGTGCTGGGCCATCAAAAGGGAAAGGATCTGGAGCAGAACCTGCGGTGCCATTTTGGCATGCCGATGCCGGATGGATATCGCAAAGCACAGCGCCTGATGCGGCAGGCGGAAAAGTTTCGTAGGCCTATTATCTCCTTCATCGATACCCCCGGCGCTTATCCCGGCCTTGAGGCCGAGGCGAGGGGCCAGGGAGAAGCCATTGCCTGCTGCCTATCCTTAATGAGCGGACTGACTGTACCCATCCTCGCCGTTATCACAGGAGAGGGCGGCTCGGGGGGTGCGCTGGCCCTGGCCATGGGGAACAGAGTGCTGATGTTGGAAAACGCTGTCTACTCGGTGCTTTCTCCCGAAGGATTCGCTTCGATCCTATGGAAGGATTCCACAAGAGCGAACGAAGCCTGTGATGTGATGAAACTGACCTCTTATGACCTACTGGCTTTGGGCGTCGTGGATGAAGTGATCGAGGAGCCGCCGGAGGGCGCGCATGAAAATCCCGAACCCTTGCTTCACCTGCTGGATGCCGCTTTGCAAAGGAATCTGGCTTGGGCTGAAAAGCTTCCCAATCCGCCTGGCCAAAGGTATGAAAAATATCGAGCGATGGGGAACGGTTTTCTTTGCACGCTGGGAAAGGAGGGCGCGTGATGGGCTTAGAGGTAATGGGAACCGGCCGCTGCTTACCCAGCCGGTGCATATCCAATGAGGAAATGAGCCGCATGGTAGATACAAGCGACGCATGGATCACATCCCGTACGGGCATACGCCAGCGGTACTTTTGCGCACAGGGCGAAACGAATGCCCTGCTTGCCACCACGGCAGCTCGTAAAGCCATGGAAAACGCGGGGGTAGGGCCGGCGGATATCGGCCTTTGCATCGTTGCCACGTTTACGCCGGATCGCGCTACACCCTCCGTTGCGTGCGAGGTGCAGGAGACTCTTAGTTTAGCGCAAACCGTCCCCTGCTTTGATGTCAATGCGGCATGCACGGGGTTTCTCATGGCCATGGAAACGGCCCGCTGCTTTTTATTGGGCGGAAACGCTTCGGCGCCCTGCGCGCTGGTCATCGGATCGGAAAAACTGAGCCGCGTCATAGACTTTTCCGATCGCTCCACCTGCGTGCTTTTCGGGGATGGAGCAGGAGCGGCCGTGGTGAGGCTCGCGCCGGACAGGCCCTATGCGGCCGATTTTGGCGCCAGAGGAGACGCCTCTATCCTGTATGCCGGCGGTGATGCTCCGTTTTTGCATATGGATGGACAAGGGGTGTTTCGCTTTGCTGTGGATATTATTCCAAGATGCATGGATGCTGTTTTGCATAAAGCGGGGCTGACCTTGGCGGATATTCACCACGTGGTATGCCATCAGGCGAACAGCCGCATCATTGGCCACGTGGTGAAAAAGCTGGGTGAGAACCCTGAAAAGTTCTATGAAAACATGCAGCGGTATGGAAACACTTCGGCCGCCAGCATACCCATTGCGCTGGATGAGATGCTCGAGCAAGGGCGTATCCTGCCCGGGCAGAACGTTTTATGCGTAGGCTTCGGTGCGGGGCTGACCTGGGGCGGCACACTGCTGCGCTTTTGATGGAAGGGAGGCATGCTATGCTATTGAATGAGATTTTGGGTACAAAATATCCTTTTATACAGGGCGGTATGGCCAATATCGCCACCGGCGGCTTCGCGGCTGCGGTATCCAATGCAGGGGCGTTGGGGCTGATCGGCGCGGGCGGCATGGATACGGCCATGCTGCGAAGCGAGATACATAGATGCAAGGAACTGACGGACAAACCCTTTGGCGTGAACATTATGCTCATGCACCCCGAGGCCGCACAGATGGCGCAGATCATTATAGAAGAGCGGGTGCCGGTCGTCACCACCGGCGCGGGAAGCCCGGGCGCCTATGTATCCGCATGGAAAGACGCGGGCATTAAGGTATTCCCCGTTGTTCCCGCCTCTATTTTGGCCAGGCGGCTTGCCGCAATGGGCGTGGACGGCGTCATCGCCGAAGGCATGGAATCCGGAGGCCATATCGGGGAACTCACCACCATGGCGCTTGTTCCCCAGGTCGTGGACACGCTGCGAGAATACGATATACCCGTTATCGCGGCTGGCGGCATTGCGGATGGCCGCCAACTTTTGGCGGCGTTTAGCCTGGGCGCCTGCGGCGTGCAGCTGGGCACGTGCTTGCTGGCCAGCGAAGAATGCCCGGTGCACGATAACTACAAGCGGGCGGTGCTCAAGGCAAAAGAAACGGACACCGTTGTTACCGGACGCATCAGCGGCATACCGGTGCGGATGATAAAAAACAGCATGTCCCGCGCTTATTTGGAAAGGGAAAAGGCCGGCGCGGATAAGATGGAGCTGGAGCTTTTCACCCTGGGTTCCCTCAAACGGGCGGTATTCGAAGGAGATGTGGAGACGGGCAGCGTGATGGCCGGCCAAGTAGCCGGAATGATTCGTGAGATCAGGCCCTTAAAGGATATATTCGCTTCTCTTCACAACGGCTATGAGGCGGCTCTAAGATCTCTTGCAAGCGAGGCGCGCCTATGAGCATCACCTTAAAAGGCCGCGGGCTGGATATCCCGGTTTTGCAGGGTGGCATGGGGGTAGGCGTGTCCTTGGGTGGCTTGGCAGGGGCGGTGGCTGCCTGCGGCGCTATGGGCACGGTCAGCGCGGCGATCGTAGGTTTTGACGAACCCGATTTTTATCGGGATCCAAAGGGAGCGAATTGCCGGGCGCTTGCCCGGGAAGTGCGCCGGGCAAAAGAGCTTTCCTGCGGGAAGGGCATGGTGGCGGTGAACGTCATGGTGGCTACGGCCCAGTATGCGGACAGCGTGCGAACGGCTATCCGGGCCGGGGCGGATGCCATCGTATCCGGGGCGGGGCTGCCCGTTGATCTGCCCGCCATCGCGGAGGGGGCCGATATCGCGCTCGCGCCTATCGTTTCCAGCGGGCGCGCCGCGTCTATGATATGCAGGCTTTGGCAGAAGCGGCATGATAGAGCGCCGGATTTCGTGGTCGTAGAGGGAAGTGAGGCTGGGGGGCATTTGGGGTTCTCCAAAGAAGAACTTTTGGCGGGCACGGCAAGGCCCTTGGAAGAGATCACGCGGGAAGTGGCGGAGGCTCTGCGCCCCTTTTCGGAGCGGTACGGCCGCGCCATCCCGGTATTTGCCGCTGGCGGCGTGTGGAGCGGCGCGGATGCGGCATGCCTTGCGGCGTGCGGCGCATCGGGCGTGCAGCTTGCCACCCGCTTTATCGCCACACATGAGTGCGATGCTTCCCAAGGTTTTAAGGATATTCTTCTGGCTGCAAGCAAGACGGATGTGCAGATCGTTGCCAGCCCGGTGGGCATGCCGGGCCGCGCGCTGCGCACGCCCCTTATTGAAAAGCTGGCGCAGGGCCGGCGTTTCCCGCCCTCCAGGTGTTCGGACTGCCTTGTGCCCTGTGCCCATGGGGCCACGCCCTACTGCATCCTGCATGCGCTTGGCCAGGCGGTGAAGGGCAATTATGAGGAAGGATTGTTTTTCTGCGGCTCCAACGTATGGCGCTTGGACACAATGCGCCATGTGTATGAGATTTTAGACAGCTTGATGAATGAATGGAGGGCCTTTATATGAAGTTGGCGCTTTTATTTGCGGGCCAGGGCGCGCAGCATGTGGGCATGGGAAAGGATTTATATGAAGCTTACCCCGCCTTTCGCGCTGTGCTGGATAAGGCGGAACAAGCCGTGGATTTTGATCTGAAGGCCCTATGCTTTGAGGGGCCGGAGGAGATTCTACTGCAAACGCAATATACCCAGCCGTGCATGGTGGCCTTTGCCGCGGGCGTAGCGGCCGTGCTAAAGGAGGCGAGGATAGAACCCGCCGCCGCGGCCGGCCTAAGCCTTGGCGAGTATTCCGCCTTATGCGCCGCCGGCGTGTTCGATGCGGAAACGGTTATAGCTTTAGCCGCCTTTCGCGGCAAGGCTATGGCGCGGGCTGTGCTTGGCCGGGCCTGCTCCATGGCCGCGGTGCTGGGGCTTGGGCGAGAGGCTCTGCAGCAGGCTTGCGTGGCGGCCCAAAACGAGGGCGTTGCGGAGATCGCCAATTACAACTGCCCGGGGCAAATGGTGCTCGGGGGAGACGCCGCCGCTGTGGAAAGAGCCTGCCGGCTGGCTAAGGAGGCGGGTGCGAAGCGCTGTATGCCCCTGAACGTATCCGGCCCGTTCCATACGTCTCTTATGGCGCCAGCGGGCGACGCGCTGCGGGAAAGGTTTCGGGAGATTCAGTTTTCTCCCATGCGCTTTCCGGTTTATTTCAATTGTCTGGGCGGGCCGATGGGCGGGGAGGACACGGTGCCGGACCTGCTTGAAAAGCAGGTGCAGTCCGCCGTCTACTTTGAGGATATCCTGCTACGCATGGAGCGGGACGGCGTAGACGCCATTTTAGAGATCGGCCCGGGCAAGGTGCTTTCCGGCTTTGTGAAAAAAACAGCGCCTCGCCTTGCGGAGAACATGCGCAGCGCGGAAACCGCACAGGCGCTTAGCGATGCGCTGGCTTGGCTGAAGGAGGGACAGGGATGCTGAATGGAAAGAAGCGCGCGGTTGTAACAGGAGGCAGCCGCGGCATAGGCCGTGCTATTTGCCTGGCGCTCGCGGCGGAAGGCGCTGCCATAGCGGTTAATTATGCCGCAAGCGCGCAAGCGGCGCGAAGCACTGTCGAGGAATGCTTGCGCCTGGGGGCGGCGGACGCGTTTGCGTATCAGGCTGATGTGGCCGACGAGGCCCAAGCGGCAGCCCTGATAAACGAGGCCGTAACGCGTTGGGGCGGGGTGGATATCCTGGTGAATAACGCCGGCATAACGCGGGACGATCTCATCATGCGCCTTTCCCGGGAGGATTTTGACGCGGTGTTGGATACCAACCTTAAGGGCGCTTTTTATTGCGTTAAGGCAGCTTGCCGGCCCATGATGAAGCAGCGTTTCGGGCGCATCATAAATCTTTCCAGCGTCGTGGGCATACGGGGGAACGCGGGGCAGGCAAATTATGCGGCCAGCAAGGCGGGGCTTATCGGCATGTCTAAAAGCGTGGCCAAGGAACTGGCGGGCCGGGGCATTACCGTAAATTGCGTGGCGCCCGGCTTCATTGAAACGGATATGACGGGTGTGCTGCCGGATGCGGCAAAGGAAAAGCTTCTGGGCGAGATACCGATGGCAAAAATGGGGCAAAGCGAGGATGTGGCGGCGGCCGTCGTATTCCTTGCATCTGAACAAGCAGGCTATATTACCGGCCAGGTGATTTGCGTGGATGGCGGTATGGCTATATAAACGGAGGTATTGAGGTATTATTATGAAAAAGAGAAGAATCGTTATCACCGGCATGGGCGCCGTTACACCGCTGGGACTCAACCTTAACGAGAGCTGGACAGCCGTAAAGGAGAACCGCTGCGGCATCGGCCCGATTACCCAATATGACGCGGCGGAGCAGAAGGTGAAGCTGGCCGGCGAGGTCAAGGGCTTTGATCCCGCCGTGTGCGTGGATAATCGCGAAGCGCGTAAGCTGGATCGCTATGTACAGTTTGCCCTGGCCTGCGCGAAGGAGGCCATGGACCAAAGCGGCCTTTGCATGGAAACGGAAAACGCCGGGCGCTGCGCTGTGTTTTTTGCCAGCGGGGTGGGCGGCTTTTCCACCATACAGACGGAATGCCTCAAGGGTGCGGAAAAGGGTTATGATCGGGTGTCGCCATTTTTTATTCCTATGGTTATTTCCAATATGGCGGCCGGCAATATCGCCATTCGTCTGGGCTTCAAGGGCATGTGCGTGTGCCCGGTAACGGCCTGCGCCTCGGCCACCAACGCGCTGGGCGATGCGTTCCGGCATATTCGGGATGGCTATGCCGATGTGGCGCTTGCGGGCGGCGCGGAAGCGACCATCACCCCTTTGGCCATGGGCGGCTTTACCTCCTTGCGGGCCTTGTGCGTAGCCGAAGAGGTGGAGCGCGCGTCCATCCCCTTTGACGCGGAACGCTCCGGCTTCGTTATGGGCGAAGGGGCGGGGGCGCTGGTGCTGGAAGCATACGAGCACGCCAGGGAGCGCGGCGCATCCATCCTCGCGGAAATCGTGGGATATGGCGCGAGCTGCGACGCCTACCATATCACGGCGCCCGCGCCGGATGGGGCCGGCGCCGTTTCGGCCATGACCGGGGCTCTTGCGGATGCGGGCGTGGAGCCGGAATCCGTGGGATATATCAATGCCCACGGCACCTCTACGCCCTTAAACGATGCGGGGGAGACCGCCGCCGTCAAGCTGGCTTTTGGCGCGCATGCCTATAAGCTGGCTATGAGTTCCACAAAATCCATGACGGGGCATTTGCTGGGCGCCTCGGGCGCCGTTGAGGCAGTGTTTACCGCAATGGCCCTCCACGACGGGTTTTTGCCCGCGACCGTGCACTATAAGGTGGCGGACTCCAATTGCGATCTGGATATTGTGCCCAACATGGGTCGCAAGGCCGACATCCGCTTTGCTTTATCAAATTCCTTCGGTTTCGGGGGGCATAACGCAAGCATTTTGCTCAGGAAATGGGAGGGATAGCCTTGTGACCCTGGATTCCAATGAGATTATGGCGGTTTTGCCGCACCGATTTCCGTTTTTATTGGTGGATCGCATCACGGAATGCGAACCGGGAATCCGCGCAGTAGGCCGCAAGTGCGTCACGGTAAACGAACCCTTCTTTTGCGGCCACTTCCCGCAGCATCACGTGATGCCGGGGGTTCTAACCATAGAGGCGTTGGCGCAGGTTGGGGCGGTAGCGATTTTGACCGAGGAGGCCAATAAGGGCAAAATTGCCCTGTTTGGCGGCATCAAAAACGCCCGCTTTAAGCGCGAGGTGAAGCCGGGTGATGTCATGGAGCTGGAGTGCATCATCACCGCCCGCCGCGGGCCGATCGGGATGGGCCGGGCCGAGGCGAGGATAAACGGTGAACTCGCCGCTGCGGCGGAGCTCACCTTTGCAATTACTTGATTTACCGCTGCGTTTTAAGCTATAATCACAAAAGGGGTTATGGCAAATTAATGAGAAAAGGGATTTCGTATGCTGGATCAAGCTTTTGCCGAGGTATATTCTAAGTTCAAGCTACATTTTTATAAAAAGGTATTTAGCCGTTTTGAGGATAGGGAGGCGAGCCTTACCACGGTAGAAAGCTTTTGCATGGAGATCATTCAGGCGCTGGACGGGCCTACGGTAAACGAGTTTGCCAGCTTCGTGCAGATTTCGCCGCCAAACGCGGCCTATAAAGTAAACAGCCTCATCCAGAAAGGCTACTTGAAGAAGGTGCGTTCCAAAGAGGACCGGCGGGAATACCACTTGAGAACCACGCAAAAATACTTTGATTATTATAATATCAGTTATGGCTACCTTTCCATCGTGATGGAGCGGATCAAGCAGCGGCTTAGCGAGGATGAGGTTGAAAAGCTTGAGCAGATTCTCCTGATTATCTCGAATGAATTGATGCCGGAGATCGAGCTCCCTCTGCAAAGGGCGCTCCCGCGCCCAATGGAAGATTGATGCCCACGGCAAACTATAACAGCCAAAATGGATGGGGAATGGCCGATAAACGATAAACATGGAACGAGACGCGAGGCAGGCAGAATTGCGCGGCAGTCGATCCGTTCGTTTCCCCTTACAAGGATGCCTTTGGCCGGATCCAAACAACTGCGCATATTTGCTATAATTAGCTTTGCTTTACTCAGGATAGTAAAGAGGCTTTGTCGATACGCTGCGGCAGGCGCGCCTGCCGCTACTTCTTTTGAGCAAAAAACGCAATGCCGTGCTGGTCGTACAGGTGCACGGCATCCAAGCAGATCTCAAGCACTTTTTTGATGCAGCCTATGTCGATATTCTCATAGGTATCATGCCGTGTGTGGTAATAGGGCTGTGGATCATGGTTGACGGCGCACAGCCCGCATGCCATGAGACCGCTGCGGGAAAACGCCTCCGCATCCGTTGCGCCGGGGTATAGCTGCGCTTCGGGGAGGTCAATGCCGTTGCGCTTTGCGGCCTCACATAACAGGCTGCCGACGGCGGGGCTGTTGTGCTGCGTGCCGTTGATTCCCTTGAGATAGCAACTGAGATATTCCTCCTCACGCAGCGTGTCGAGCGCCACAAATATGGTCTCAATCTCCTGCGCAGCTGCGTTTTTGTAGTTTTCCGCAAAGGCCGAAGCGCCGCGCAGGCCCGCCTCCTCGCCGCCCGTGATCAGGCAGCATATCTCCGTATGCTCAAAGCGGACGTTCCTGTCAAACAGTTCTTTTAATACGCCCATTGCCACAAAGGAACCCGAAAGGTTGTCGTTTGCACCATCCACCACGATATTCCGGTCAAAAAAGAACAGCAGAGCAATAAAAAACGGAACAAAGCAAAGCTGCAAAATACCTGCAGCCGTCCAGCTTCCTGCCATGGCAAAGGGAGCGCGCAGAAGCGACGCTAAAAGCGCCGCGATGCTACAGCAAAGCACTACGAACATCCCCAATATGGAACCAAAAAGCACGATGGCAACAACAAGACCTTTTCCGTGTAGGCAATAGGTAAACTCGCAGGCTGTATCCGCATGACCCACAAACACGATGCGGCGCTTTACGGTACCGTTGGATGAGCGCCTTGCATACACATTTGTGGACATTGCGCGGGGAAACAGGAAATCAATATATTCCCGGTACAGCAAAAATTCAAATATGAACAGCGAAACGCAAAACAGGCTGAGGATGACGCCCGCCGCGGGGAGGATGGCGGACGGAACCGGCGCGTAGAGCCAATAGAGTACAATGCATATAAGGTTCAGCGCGGACGCGATCGTCACCCACCCATAAAACGCCTCAGGATGCAGAAAATACGGGTCCTGCCGCGTTTCATCCGCCCATGCGCGTAACTGGTGTTCAAAGAAATGCTGGCAGGCAAGCTCCGCTTTGGAGCCCGCGCTGCGGTTTTTAAAGCGCTTACAGACGGTAAAGATGCCCTCTCTGATGTAGGAAACGGTTTCTTGTTTCTGATCCATGGCTAAATCATCCGTTCTTTTCTTTAGTTTACTTAGCTTCGGAGATCTAACCGGAAATTATTGCGGCAAATCGCGGATTTGTACATGTAAATTCAGGGGAAAAAGGCCCAAAAAGGCTTGTAAAGAATATTAAGAGTTTCATGCGACGGTTCCCGAATACCGGGCGCTCTATGGTGTTCCTTACGAATCAAAGCCGTGCGCGCACCCATCAGCCACATCCCCATGCTGGCGGTAGGCGGCATCAGCGATACCAACATAGCGGAGTATTATGCGGCCGGCGTATGCGGGTTCGGCATAGGCGGAGTCTGGCGGCATCAAATCCTTGTTTCTCAAATGGTGGATAGACATGATGGTAAAACCCTTGCTTTTTTCAACACGGAATTTAGCCAAACCTCTCCCCCCTCTCAAGGTTTTGAAAAATAAAGACGCTCAAGCAGAGCGCCTAAGGCCTTATAAATACTGGTGTTTTTTATGTTTGGGATACATCCAGATCCCACTGGATTACCTCGTAGCCCATCTCGCGCACGGTAAGGATCACCGTATCGTTATACTCGCCATAGGGTGGGCGGAAGAGGGTGGTTTTTTTGCCTGTGAGCTTTACCATCATATCCTCAAAATCATTAAGTTCTTTCTGGATCTGCTTTTTGCTCAATTGGTTCATATGTGGATGGGTGGCCGTGTGGTTCCCCAACTCGTGCCCGGCTGCGTCGATGGCCTTGACGTTATCCGGGTATTTTTCCGCCCAAAAGCCGCAAAGGAAAAACGTGGCCTTCACGTTATAGCGGGCCAGCGTATCCAGGATGAAGGGCGTTTTGTCATCCTCCCAGGCCGCGTCGATGGACAGGGCGATCTTGCGATCAGCCCTGTCCACGCTGTAGACCGGCACCTCCTTCTTCCGTCCGGCCAGAACTTCCCTCTCGTATTCCTCCACCACGGCGCTGCTGCTGGCCACGGCGGCATCCGGGGCAAAGCTGAGCAGCAGGATGATCCCTGTAATAAGGACGGCCAGCACGATGACCGAAATGATGAGCGTGCGCTTGGTAATAACGAAGATGCGCAAAGCGGACGACCTCCCCCACATGTTGATTGATGTTTAGATATATGCGGATGGAGGGCGGACTTTGCAGAAAATATGCACTATGGTAAAATAGAGCTATCATAAAGCGAGGAGAAGGCAAGGCATGGAGCTTTCGGGTACGGTGAAAACCATCATATTCCGCAGCGAGGATACGGGCTTTACCGTGCTGGAGCTTACGGACCAGAGCGGAGATGAGCTCACCGCCGTGGGCGAAATGCCCCTGGCCAGCGTAGGCGAGCGCATCGAGCTTAGCGGCGAGTGGATGGAGCATCGCGCCTATGGCCGCCAGTTCCGCGCCACAGCCTGCAAAACGCTGGCCCCGGCTACCTTGGCCGCCTTGAAGAATTATCTGGCCAGCGGCCTTATCAAGGGCGTGGGGGAGAGCACGGCCGAAGCCATCGTGCAAAGCTTCGGTATGGAAACGTTGGAGGTGCTGGAAAACGCGCCCGAGCGGTTGGTGGAGGTGCCCGGCATCGGCCGGGTGCGGGCGGCAACAATCTCCGCCTCCTTCGCGGCGCAAAGGGGCCTTCGGGATATCATGCTGGGTTTGCAAAGATACGGCGTGACCGTGGGCCAGGCTATGAAGCTCTATAAAATATACGGCGAGCTATGCCTAGCCAAAATTGAAGAAAACCCCTACAGGCTGATCGACGATGTGGAGGGCATCGGCTTCAAAACGGCGGACGCCATCGCAAGGAGCGGCGGCGTGGAGCCGGACTCCGCCTACCGCCTGCGCGCCGGGGTCAAATATACCCTGCAATGGGCCCGGCAGGAGGGGCATACCTACCTGCCCGGGGAAAAGCTTGTTTCCGTGGCCGCGGATATTCTGGGCGCGGATGTAGGCCCTGTGGAGCGGGCCATTGCCGAAATGGCGCTCACGGGCGACCTGGTGCTGGAACAGGTAGAGGGCGAAGCCGGCGTATTCTTACCCTGGCTGTATAAGATGGAACTTGATTGCGCCAGCCGCCTGCTCATTTTAAGCCGGCCGCCCCTTGAAAACCCCTTTTTCCGCCCCAAGGCCCAGATCAGCCGCCTGGAAGGGCAGCTGGGCGTTACATTGGCCGAGGCCCAGCGCCGGGCCGTGGAGCTGGCGCTCTCCTCGGGCGTGCTGGTGATCACCGGCGGGCCGGGCACGGGAAAAACCACCATTTTGCGCTTCGTCATCACCCTATTGGAAGAAATGGGCCTCGATTACGAACTCTGCGCGCCTACGGGCCGGGCAGCCAAGCGCATGGGCGAGGCCACCGGCCGGGAGGCCCGCACCATCCACCGCCTGCTCGAATATGGCTTTGGCGAGGCTGGCTTTGGCAAAAACGAAGAGAATACCATCCTGGCGGATGTGATTATTGTAGACGAAATGAGCATGGTGGATGTGCCGCTGATGCATGCCCTGCTTCGTGCCACGGCCCCGGGTACCCGCCTGATCATGGTGGGGGATAGCGACCAGCTGCCGCCCGTGGGCGCGGGCAATGTGCTGCGGGATTTGGTAGCCTCGGCCCAGGCCAGCGTGGTGCGGCTGACGGAAATCTTCCGCCAGGCAGGCCGCAGCGCTATTGTTACCAATGCCCACCGCATCAACCAGGGCCAGCCGCCCCTGCTTACGGGCTTCGACGATTTTGGCTTTGAGCCGATGGAGAGCGCAGAGGAGGTGGTCAGCCGGGTGATCGGCCTCTGCTCCGGCCGCACGAATCGCCTGGGCACGGATGATCCCCTAAAGGACGTGCAGGTGCTGGCCCCCATGAAGAAAGGGCCCCTTGGGGTCTATAATCTCAACCGCCGCATGCAGGCCGCCCTCAACCCGCCCGCGCACAAAAAAAAGGAGCGCGCCTATGGGGATACGGTCTTTCGTGAGGGCGATAAGGTGATGCAGATCAAGAATGACTATCGCCTGGGTTGGACGCGAAGCCTGCCCGGCCAAGCCCTGGAGATGGGGGAGGGCGTCTACAACGGCGACCTGGGCACCATCATGGCCGTGGATCTTTACGAGCAGAGCGTGGAGGTGCTCTTTGACGATGGCCGTGCCGCCCTTTATGAATTCTCCATGCTGGATGAATTGGAGCTTGCGTATTGCATCTCCATCCACAAGAGCCAGGGAAGCGAGTTTCCCATCGTGCTGTTGCCCGTCATGGGCGGGCCGCCCCTGCTGATGACCCGCAACCTGCTCTACACAGCCGTCACCCGCGCCCGCAAAAAGGTTTATATTCTGGGCAGGGATTCCGCCCTTAGCCAGATGGTGGCCAATAACCAGGTCAAGCGGCGCTACAGCGCTCTTTGCGCCTTTTTGCAGCGGCAAAAGGAGCTTTTACCATGAGATTGGCGGATATGTTTTTGGATGCGCTCTATCCGCGCGGCCTGACCTGCGACCTGTGTGGCCGGGATGTGCGCCTTAGCGAGAGCGGCCCTGCCGCCTACCTTTGCCCGGCCTGCCTGGCCTTATTGCGCCCCGCTCCGGCCTTGGCCCCGCCCGATGGCCTCGACGGGGCTGCGGCGGGGCTTTTGTATACCCACGAGGCAGCCCGCCTGATGCACCGCTTTAAATACGGGCAGGGCCGCTACCTGGCCGAAACCTTCGCCGCCTTCCTGCCCCTGCCGAAGGCGGCGTTTGACCGCATCCTGGCCGTGCCGCTTTATCCGGCGCGGGAGAAGCGGCGTGGCTATAACCAAAGCGCCCTGTTGGCCCAATGCCTATCTGAACGGATGGGGATACCCGTAGATAGCGCCCTATTATTGCGTACGCGGGATACGGCCAGCCAGACCACGCTTGACCACGCGGCCCGCGCCAGTAATGTGCGGGGCGCTTTCCGGCTTGTGGGGGAGGCGGAGGGCCTATCTCTCCTTCTGGTGGATGACGTGTTCACCACCGGCGCTACCCTGGGAGAGTGCGCCAGGATGCTTAAAGCCGCCGGGGCCGGCAAGGTTTACGCACTCGCCGCCTGTGCGGCGGAGCTCAACACGGGTGGGTCCTATGTGGATAGGAAGCGCGGGCCGGACCTTTTTGATGCTTTTTAAGGCCTACGGCGCTTTATCGTGTTGCGGGCTGGAGCGCAGGAAGTCGCCAAAACGCAAAAAAGAGCGGCGATGCCGCTCCTTTGCTGGCTACATGCTATTAGAACGCCACGATGATGCCGCCGGCGTTAGCATACATGGTGCTGATGCCGCTGCTCTTGCAGATAAGGCTCTTGGCAAAGGGGCAAACCTCGAGGATGCGGCGGCAGATATCCTCCGCCCGCTCGAGGCAGGCGCAGTGGGTGATGACCAAGGTCTTTTCCGGGCAGGGCCGGGCGTCATAAATGGATTTGATGTAATCTACCATGGCGGTGAGGGCGCGGTTCACGCCGATGCTTTTTGCCCGTACCGTGATATCTCCAGTGCCGTCGGCCGCCATCACCATCTTGATGCGCAACGCATTTACGGCCAGGGCTTGCAGGTGATTAAGGCGGCCGTTTTTGCGTAGGACACTTAAATCCTCCAACACGAAGATAGTGGACAATTCCGAAATAAACGCCTCAACATCCTCGACGAGTTCGGCAAAGGGCATACCGCCTTCCGCCAGCTCCTGAATGCGCAGGCAGATATCCACCTGGCCGCAGGCTGCGGAGAGGGAGTTGAACACATGGATGTTCTTTTGCGGGTATATCTTGCGGGCCTCCTGCGCACCCACGCAGGCGCTGGCATAAGAGCCGCTCATCTTATCGGAAAGGGTCACGATGTATACATCCTGCGCTTCCCCGGCGCAAGCCTCGGTAAAGAGCATAGGCGAAGGGCAAGCCGAGCGGGGCGCGGATTTGCTCTGGGCAATGGCGGCCACGAAGGCATCGGTATCCAGGTCGCTGTTATCCAAAAAATGTTCCCCATCCAGCTCGATGGATAGGGGCACGCGGGTGACAAAGGAGAGGACATCGTCCCCATGCTGCACATAATCGCAGCAGCTATCCGATATGATCTTGTAATGGCTCATAAGCGCTTACCTCACTGTGCCTAGGAAGAAGAGGGCGATGGTTCCGGGTCCGCTGTGTGAGCCGATGACAGGCCCCACGTAATTGATGATGATATCCTTGACAGGCATGCTCTCGCGTATCATGGAGGCCAATAGCTCTGCGTCCTTTAAACAATCGCCATGGCTGATGAAAATGGTTTGGTTCTCGGGCTCGACGGCGGTTTCCTGCATCTTTTGCGCCAGGTATTTGAGGGAATTTCGGCGGCTGCGGACTTTATCCACAAAGATCAGCCGGCCCTCGTCATCCATATGCAGCACCGGCTTGATGCCCAGCATCGTGCCCAGTATAGCGGAGGAAGCGGATACCCGGCCTCCCCGGTGCAGGAATTTCAGGTCGTCCACCGTGAACCAATGACATTGGTGGAACTTTTGCGCTTCGGCATAATCGCGGGCTTCTTCGATGGTTTTTCCCGCGCGCTTTTGCTGCACGGTGAGATAGATGAGCATGCCCTGGCCGAGCGAGGCGCTGCGGGTATCCACAGCATAGAGCTTAGCCTCCGGGTGGCGGGGCGCGAGCTGCTCTATGGCCACGGCGCCGGCGCTGTAGGTGCCGGAGAGGGCGGAAGAAAAGCCCAGGTAGAGGATATCCTTACCGGCTTGGAGCACGGGCTCCATGGCCTCAACGAACTGTGTCACGTTGATGGCCGAAGTCGTGGCGACCTGCCCCTGGCGCAGGAGGGCATAGCAGGTATCAAAGGGGAGCGCCTTGCCCGCCAGGTCGTTTTCGTAGGTATTCCCGCCGATGGTGACGAAAAGGGGAATGACCGTCAACTCCAGATCTTGTGCCATTTGAGCAGGAAGATCGCAAGATGAATCGGTAAAAACCATATACTCGCGCATACTGCCCCTCCTTCCTTTGTGCCCTAGGGCAACCATATTTACCATATTTAACATGTGAATCATACCGCAAACTGGGGCAAAAGTCAATCTTAGCGGCCTGCAGGCAGGCGCACAGGCAGGGGGGATTGACAAAACGGAAGAACGATCGCCATAATATAAAAAGCCAGGGCCGGGGCGCGGTCCCGGGCCGGGAGGTAAAAATGAAGGTTATGCTGATAAACGGCAGCCCCCATGAAAAGGGCTGCACCTATACCGCCCTGATGGAGGTGGCGCAAACCCTGGAGGCGCAGGGGATCGAAACGGAGTTTTTCCAGCTGGGCAAGGAGCCGGTATCCGGCTGCCTGGCCTGCGGCGCCTGCCGCAAAACAAAGCGCTGCTTTATGGACGACAAGGTCAACGTGCTGCTGGATAAGATGGACGGCGTAGATGGGTTGGTCGTGGGCTCGCCCGTTTATTATGCGGCTCCGGCGGGCCAGATCACCGCTTTTTTGGATAGGGCCTTTTATTGCAAGGCCAGTCTCTATGCGGATAAACCCGCAGCCGCCGTTGTCTCCTGCCGCCGGGGCGGCGCGAGCGCCGCATTCGACCGGCTGAATAAATATTTCACCATCAGCAACATGCCGATGGTATCCTCCCAATATTGGAACCAGGTTCACGGCAACACTCCGGCGGAGGTTCGAGAGGATCTCGAGGGCCTGCAAACCATGCGGACCCTAGGCGTTAACATGGCCTGGCTGCTCAAATGCATTGAGGCGGGCCGCCGGGCGGGCCTGCCCGCACCTGTGCGGGAAAAGGGCATTGCTACCAACTTCATCCGCTGATCTTTGGTTCAGTCCTCGTTTAATAATGCGGGCTTCCCTATGCGTAGGGAAGCCCTTTTTAGCATATGCTGGATAAAAAGGGGAATGCGAGGTAGAAACCATGCCCATACAGCATATCATGTCTCACTGGTGCGCCCGGCCCGACGCCCGGGCACGGATCGCCGGTAGTCCCTCATACCCCGCCCTGCGTGGGTTCGCCGATTTTTACGCTTTGGACGAAGGGGTGGTGCTGATCGCATCCCTCTGGGATCTGCCCTATGATCCCGCGCCTTGCGCGCCGAATATCTGCGGCCTGCACATCCACGCGGGCAGGGCTTGCACGGGCACGGAAGCCGATCCCTTCGCGGATGCCCTGGGTCATTTCAACCCGGGCAACTGCCCGCACCCCGCCCACGCGGGGGATCTGCCGCCCCTCTTTGTAAACCGCGGCGGCTATGCCTGGCTGGGAGTCTATACAGAGCGCTTCGTCCTGGGCGATATCATCGGCCGCACTGTCATCGTGCACAGCCAGCGGGATGATTTCACCAGCCAGCCCGCAGGTGATTCCGGCGCGCGAATCGGCTGCGGCCTGATCGAGCGGCTGGGGCGCGGGGGGATGGAGTAAATTTAGGGGCGCCTTGCCAGCCACAAACGCCTGCCATAGATCCAGGTGTGTAAGCGCTATGTTCTCACATAGAGGACCGGCCATAGCGGGCTATATTATAGATCACCAGGCAACCGTGCGGGCTGCGACAGGGGCCTTTAAAATCAGCAAGCGCACGGTGCATTAAGAACAGTAGATGAAACAACATCCCTTTGGATCAATGCTTCGGTTGCACAGAATTGCCCTTAAAACCCGATTGATTATACGCCATGACTATATACCACGATATTGAACCCCACTTCATATCTTAAATTGTGATACGTGGTATAGCAATGTATCAGGTAATCGCCCGGTTGACTTATGGTGATTTTATTACCTTGCACAATATCCGGGCCAACGGTATTTGCATATGCTTCACCTTTGGGCGGCGTATATCGTTCCAAAACAAAGCTGTAGACCGGTTCGTCATGCACCTCGGCGTTGCAGTTGTCAGAGATACGGATTGGCCGAACCTTTAGCGTTTCAACAAGGGTTTGCCCGGAACGAAGCCCTATTGTAGCTTCCGGTGAATAGCGGTTGCGCTCTTCGCGCGTAATAGGATGCTCTAATGTGCAAGTACAAGGGACTGTAACCTCGTCTACAGCGGCGGGAGAATCATTCATCCATATGCTATAGCGCCCATTGTATTTTTTACTGTGATAGGTAGTTTCGTAATCTATATAATACTTTCCCGGCGCGCTTACGGTCATCTTATTTCCCTTTATAATACTCGCGTCTTCGGTATTCGCCATCTCCTCAAATCCTTGCTCCGCAACATATTCGGCTAAAGAGAACGTATACTTCGGTTCGTCATGCACTTCAGCTTTACAGCCGTCCGAAATGCGAATAGGCCGAACCCCCAGCGTTTTCACTACGGTCTTGCCGCGAGGAAGGTCGTTTTGCGGTTGCGGCAAATAGTGGTCTCGGGTTTCAGGAGAACTGGGATGCTGCAATCTACAGGTGCAGGGAATTGTATTTACGTTGGCAGCAACAGGGGCATTCGCCGAGCTTTCCTGCGGGGGTTCAGGAGAGGGTACTTCCGGGCTATTCCGTAGGATTGCTGCTTGCGGAGATGCCGTAAGGGATACTGCAATGGGGGAAGGAGATGCGCCGGGCGTTGGAGCAACCAGTTCGGTGTTCTTCGTGGATGCAAGAGCATTCGGCTTGTGAAGCAGGAAAAAAGCAGCGCAAAGAGCGGCGACCCCTACTGTCCCTGCGACCAAAGCACGAACCATGCGCAGCCTTCCTTTTCCTAACTTACCAAGCGCAATATCCGCCTCCTTGGCGCTCTGGTATCTGTTTTTGGCCTCAAACTGCGTACACCTCCGTATGATCTTTTCAAGCGAGCCATCGCATACCGCCCCCAAGCCGTAGGGCTTACCCATACGCAGTTCATATAGCAATACGCCAAGGGAATAGATATCTGACCGCGCGTCCGTCTGCGCAAAGCCGTATTGTTCCGGTGCGGCATATCCATGCGTTCCGAGATTTACCGTATCCGTTTGGGCGGCTTCCGAATAGCCACGCGCCGCATCGAAATCAATCAGCACGAAACGCCCGTTATCCCGAAGGATGATATTTTCAGGCTTAATATCCCTGTGTATGATGGGTGGAATGCGGTTATGAAGGATGGATAACGCTTCTAAAATATCCTTTGCCGCGCGAATAACAAAAGTATCCTCCTGCGCGCCCTCTTCATCCAGCAAATAGCGCAGGGATTTCCCTTCAATATATTCTTCCGTAATCAGTAAAGCGCCCTCTTGCTCGCGTATATCCAATATGCGCGGCAGGACAGGGCTTTCTATTTGCCGCAACGCTTCATAAACAGGCAAAAGCAACGGATCAACCCGTTTCATTACGCCTGTTACCTTGTGGTTTTTATCATATAGAAATTGCGGTGCAGGAGCGGTTTTGGATTGCTCTTTACACCATGCTAGAAAAGCATCCTTGCCCACAATGCGGCTCTCCTTATATGTACAATCATATAAAAATGGATAGCCCCTGTCAACGATTCCCGTACTCCCTAAATTTCGCCTGCCGGTCTAAGACTTTCATTCATTTCTCTGTTAAAATCGCAATCAAAATCATAGGATTTACGGGGGAAAATGTATGAGAAGATGGATTTTTGCCACAATCGCTTTGCTAATTATCCTGCAAAGCAACATAGCTTTTGCCGCCAACGATAAGGGCAACTATATTGCAGCGCTTGAAAACCGCTATCAGCGGTATGCGGCTAAACACCCGGAAATGGAATATGCCGATGCAGTAGTTGCGGTAAACCTGAAATTGGACGAGGGCAACTATGAAAATGTTCTAACCGCAACAAAGCCGGATTCTTTAGAGATATTTGTTAGCAAGCATTACGCTCTGCCGAGAAAATACAAACCCGAAAATCTGGTTTCGGTAGGCAGGAAATATGCGCAAGGCGGGGTAACGCTGCGCGAGGATTGTTATAGCGCCTTCCTTTCTTTGGCGCAGGATATGGAAAAGGAAGGGCTTACGCTTTATATTAAGTCCGGCTATCGCACCAACACCAAACGGGGTGGGGCAAACAGTGGGTGGTACGCATGGCCGGGTCATTCCGAGCATCAAACAGGACTTGCTTTTGATTTGAGGAAGAAAAACGTTACCTATGAAACCATGTGGGAATACAAATATCATAAAACGGACGAATACGCTTGGTTGTGTGAAAACGCCTATAAATATGGGTTTATATTGAGCTATCCCGAGGGCGCTTCAAACATTACCGGCTTCAATTACGAACCGTGGCATTGGCGCTATATTGGTGTGGAAATCGCCACGGATATGAAGGAGAAGGGCTTCACAACCTATCATACATATTGGGCGACTTATAAAATACAAGATTCCCTGCATGATTATGCGTAATGCTATAAAGTCGCTTCTCCAATCTCGTCTAAAAGCTCGTTTGCTTTCATCACATTATAGCCATCCGACAGGGCGAACAGCAACACCGCATCCCTATGGAAGCGTGGGTCAAGCATGGCGTGTCTGCCGATGCGCAGCAGCATTTGTGCTTCGGCTACCGTGAGATGTAGGGCAAGCGCGATGGAAAGGAGCGTATCGCGGCTTGCTTTGCGTTCATCGTTTATAATGCGATACACATAATTGCCAAGCTGGGCCGTTTCCGCAAGCGTGGAAACCTTTGTGCCGCTGCGTTCCATAATGGCGGTTAGGTATCCCCCTACGGTTTCGGTGATAAGCTCCTCGCGGTATTCCTCTAAGAACGCTGCAATGTCTGAGGCGTGCTGCAATCTGTTTAAGAGTTCAACTGTTCCCGTTCGCATCTTGTTATCCCTCAACATCTAGGCTTTGTAATTTGTTGATTGCGGGCTGCATCTTCTTTTGTTTACGGTATTCTATAACGAGCTTCTTTTCAATTGGCGTCATGCCACCCGCTTTCCGTTCGGGTTCATCGTACCCAAATGCGGCAAGTACGTTTGTAATGCGATTGAGGCGATATAGCAGCATCAACGTATCTGCATTCGGCTGGCTACAGTCGCTTTCCCATCCATAAATAGTTTTTTGGGAAACGGGTTTCCCCTCCCGCGTCCAGTATTCAGCCACCTCTCTTACGGATAGCTTTAGCTCCAGCCGCCCGGCTTGCAGCCCTTTTGCAATTTTACGCTTTTTGAAATTACCTCTTATATGACAAGAATATATCTTAGAATATATGAAGTCAACAAGAAGCCGCGCTGTTTTGGATACTTGGTTGACATTCCCAACCTTTGGAAATATCATGATTATGATTTCGAATAATAAGACTTAAAAGGAATTCAATTGCGCGGTTTCGCCTGCGAGTCGAAGCATATAAACGCAGGAATTGCTAGAATATTCAAAGTATACGTTGGTTAGGGGGACGAGTAGTGGGTATGGTTTGCAAAGGTTGTGGATCCGAGTTGAACGATGATGCAAGGTTTTGTTCAGCTTGCGGAACGCAAGCATCAATGGGTGATGCGCCTGTTGAAAAAACGCGTGTGTTAAGGGTACAAACCCTTCAACTTATTGACAAGCTCAAGGCGCATTTTGACCCTATGGCTGAAACGTATGAAAGGCTCATAGAGTTGAATGCACAATATGAGAAATTAAAGAAACCGGGAACGGGAAAGGACACCATCCTTGGTGGAATCATCATGGGGGTTCTTGCTTTCTTTGGCGGCGCACTTCTGATTGGATTGGGGATATTTCCAACGCTTGTATTTATTGCAGGAATATTGTTCATTTGCCTTTGCATCATTGGGGTTATTTCAGGTGTTATGGATGAAAGCAAAGGGAATCCTCAAATTGAACAATATGAAATTAGCAAAAGAAGCATGGAGGAAGAAATACCCGCGCTTGATGCATTGCTGCATGAGAATTATGATAGTTATCCGCAATGCCCTATCTCATTCGAGTATTCCATGCCGCCCATTTTGAACGAATTGAGAGAGCGCGTTATAAGCGGGCGCGCGGATACGATTAAGGAAGCAATTCAATGCATGCTGGACGATACCCATAGGGCCGAAATGCTGGAATTACAAAAGCAAACAGCACAAAGCGCAAAGAAAGCGGCAGAAAGCGCAAAGGATGCCGCAAATTCCGCTAATCTTAGCACTTTGCTAATTGCATCTAACAATTTGAGGAGGCATAGAAGGTGAACTCATTTATCAAAAGGGAACCCCTCATTTTTAAAATATCTTTTTTACTTGCGCTCTGCATCGTAATTGGCTTGCTGACTTCGTGCAGCAGCACGCCTGCGGGCAGTTCGGGCGGCTCTCTTTTTAGCAAGAAGATAACCCCTGTATCAGAATTCTCCAATGGGCTTGCGGTTGTTGAGAAGGACGGAGAATATGGATATATCGATACGATAGGCCGGGTTGTGATTCCAATACAGTTTTCCAAGGCGGCATCTTTTAAGGATGGAGCCGCGCTAGTTACGCTATCTTCGGAAGATGGAACAAGCTATGACGCCTATATTGACGCGCATGGCGAAGTGGTTTTTGATTTCCGTGAATACAAGGATGAATATGATACGATCTTTCAGTATAGTGAAGGATTGCTGGGCGTTGCAAAGACAACAGGGTCTAATGAAGAACGCTGTGGGATTATTGATATTTATGGCAATATCTTAATGCCCCTAAATACTACGTGGCTGGTTAGAGAAGATAGTGAATGCGATAATGGCTACATGTGGTTGGATAAAAGAGGGTTCTCCACCGATGGTAGCTACTTTTTAAATGATAGCGAGTATATTCAAAAAGAAACACGCGAATTTGCGGCCTTTGATCAGCGAGGGAACAAGGTTTCTCATGGATCACTCGAGTCTTCTATAACGGAGAGCGGGGGCGTAAAATCAATCGTCAATTCACCATACAAATTTGTAGCGGGCTGCAACGTATATTCACGCATAGGTGTACACAAGTATTATTCGGATAAGAATTCACCCGTCCTACAAGTTGGAGTTAATGCTATTTACCATCCAGCCCAAGGTGTCATATTTAGCAAGGGGCGCCAAGGTGAATACCCGTTTGTGTTCTTTTGGGGTGATGTAGGGGAAGCTTGCATTTTAATTCGTACAAGTAATCTTGATGCGCAAGGTACGGAAATACATACTTACAATGTCATCGATACGAACAGTGGCGAACTATCCGCCGATGTTAATCTTGGCGGAACTTACAACACCCTGAAAGATATCTATGGATTTTCACAAGGTATCGCGGTTATTCATGTGGAAGATAAAAACGGCAAGAATTATCAATACTACATTAATAAAAACGGAGAAGCATGCCTGTCCCCGCAGACTGAATATGAATTAGGCGATATGAACGATGGCTATGCAGTATGGCGTAAATCCGGCGAAGACGGGAAGTCATACGCATACATCGTCAATAAAGATTTTAGGGTTATATCTGACCCCATTCCCTTTGACGGGGCTATTTCGCAGCGCCTGCGTTTCAAGAATGGCTATTGCTTGCTAACGCAGGATGGTGTCCCTAAATATATTGACACACAGGGCGAGACATTAGTTATTCAAGATTATCAAAAGGGGCAAGCTCCTATAAAATTGACGGATGAAATGCGTATTCCTGATTTAACCATGTCCCGAACAGCCGCCCCCATCGTATCGGATGCTATAGTAACACCCTCTCCCACGCCCGCGCAGCCAAATACAACGGCAACGCCTTCGAGAGAATCTCTCTATCAATACCACGGCGATAACAGTGATTTGCTTGATTATATGGACAAAATATATGAAGGTAGATATTTTGCTAATAAGGACAACGGCTATGTTGCTTATATTACTAATATGTCAGATGGAACTGGCTCTGTTTTTGTAAATGGACAGGAAGTGATGCAATTTGAAGTATTCTCATTTATACATGACAATACAAATGCCCTGTTCGACTATACTCCGCCGGGCAAGGACGAGGAAGGCGTTATTATCTACTATTATAAAAAAGACAATTTGTCGTTGATTGGCACCTATGAAGGCAAGGATTTTACAGGAATGTATGAGTATGCGCCCAATGAGCCGCCACTCCCTGAAGACAATATATGGGGCGATTACAGTTCTGCCTGGCTGGAGGACGATTATTATTAATCCCTGCCGTATCTTTTTAAGGCCGCTTCGGCGGTCTTTTGTTTACTCATCGAACAAAAAATGAAAAGTGACTTAAGGCGGGCCAAGAATAATGACGAGCTTTTCTTGACGGCACCCATGAAAGCCTGCCACAATATGATCTTGAGGCGGGATTTACTTCCTTGCGTTTTCTTATAGCTTAACCTCTGAGATCAGCTATTTTAGAGCGTTTCCTTTATTCAAGAGAAGCCCTCCCATATGTTCGCAGAGGAAGGTTTTGCAAAGTTTACTGCCCGTTTTCTACCATAATAGTGGCAGCAAGAAAACGGGCAGTAATAGCTTATTTCATTTGCTCTTGCTTTCTGCTTAGCTGTTTTCTGCATGGGTATAAGCGGGAACCGCTTGGATTCGCCCGCTATTCTGCCCGCGCGCCCCCAAGCACCTCCGCCCGGCTCGTTTGGTATTCGCCGCTGCGGATTTGATCCAGCCGCATGCCGCCCATCATAAGGCCCATCTCCTCGATGCTGGTTTCCGCTGGTTTTACAATGCCCATGATCTGGCCCTCGTACATAACGGCAACGCGGTCTGAAAGCTTAAGAACCTCCTCAAGCTCAGTGGAAACCAGCAGGACGCCGATGCCGTTATCGCGCTGCAGGATAATTTGGCTGTGGATATACTCAATTGCGCCTACATCCAGGCCGCGCGTGGGATGCATGGCAATCAGCAGTTCCGGCTTGCGGCTGATTTCCCGCGCAATGATGACCTTTTGCTGATTACCGCCCGAAAGGTTTTGCGCAAGCTCAAAACGGCTGGGCGTCTTTACGCCAAACTCCTTAATTAGCCTTTCGCTGTATTCGTTGATATATTTGTTGTTTACAAAGCCAAAGCGGCCAAACTCCTTTTTATAGTAATCCTGCAGCATCATATTTTCTACCAGCGTCATGGGCATCACGAGGCCGGATTTTTGGCGATCCTGCGGGATGTGGGACACGCCGGACGACATGATTTGCCGCGTTGTGCAGCGCAAAAGGTCTTTATTCTTATACAGCGCCTTCCCCATAGGCCCCTTGCGCAGGCCGGTCAGGCATTCCACAAGTTCACACTGGCCATTGCCGTCCACGCCGGCTATGCCGAATATCTCGCCCGCATGGATATCAAAGGAGACGCCATTAAGTACCTTTGTACTTCCGGAATCGCGGTTCAGGCTGAGGTTTTGTACGGAGAGCACGGTTTCTTGCCGCCCAATCTCCTTGCGCTCTACCGTGAAGTTGATCTCGCGCCCCACCATAAGGCGCGCAAGGTCGGTTACCGTGCAATCCTCGATATTATGGGTGCCCATCGTTCTGCCCAGGCGCAGCACCGTAACACGGTCGCTTATCTCCTTAACCTCGTTTAGCTTGTGGCTTATGAAAAGAACGGTGAACCCGCTTTTGGTAAGGCTGCGGATCATGTTGAACAGCTCGGCTGTCTCCTGCGGGGTGAGCACAGCGGTGGGCTCATCCAGTATGAGGATGCGCGCGCCACGATAAAGCGCCTTCATAATTTCTACGCGCTGCCTTTCCCCCACGACAAGATCCGCTACTTTCGCATAGGGATCAATGTTGAGATTATACTGCTTGGCAAGGTCTGCAATCCGCTTTGCGGCGGATTTGATATCGATGCACAGCCCCTTGGATTCCTTGCCGCCAATCATGCAGTTTTCCACCACGGACAATGTGGGGATGAGCATAAAATGCTGGTGCACCATACCTATGCCCATTGCCATGGCAGCCTTTGCGGAGCTGAACTTTACGGGCTTGCCTTCGATTAAGATCTCGCCTGAAGTAGGCTTATAAAGCCCGCAGAGCGAATTCATCAGTGTGCTCTTTCCGGCGCCGTTCTCCCCTAAAAGCGTGTGCACCTCACCTTGCCGAACTTCGAGGCAAACATCGGCGTTTGCAATCACGCCCGGAAAGATTTTGTAGATATGCTTCATTTCGAGAATGTTGTTCATACGCATTCCTCTTAGCCCCTCTTGTACGGCTTGCCCAGCGAGGCGGGCGCAACAGAGTTCCCGGCAAACGCCGCCAATACGGCGATGGTGAGTAAATACGGCAGCATAATCAGGAAGTGGAAGGGAATATTGATGGCGGATACCTGGAGTATGTTGCTCAAAACAGAACCCGCCATAAATATCATTGCCGCAGCCATCACGCCGCTGGGCTTATACCTGCCAAAGACCACTGCGGCCAGCGCAATATAGCCGCGCCCGGACACCATTTCTTCGGAGAAGAACTTGGTAAGCCCCGTGGACATGACCGAGCCGCCCATCGCAACGATCATGCTCCCTATGATTGCCGCCATATACTGGGTGCGGTATACGTTTATCCCCAGCGTATCCGCCGCCTTGGGGTTTTCGCCCACAGAGCGCAGGTTCAAGCCGGCCTGCGTTCTAAACAGGAAGAAGGATAGAAGCGGCGCCATCAAAAACGCAATATAGACGATCGGCATGTGTGAAAAGAAAGCGGTGCCCATGACCGGAATCTTGGATAAAATGGGGATTTTCCATTCCGCAAACACATCGATCAAAGGAACGGAGGCGCTCACGCCGAATATAATGCGAAACAACGTGGCCGAAAGTCCCGAACCAAGCACGTTGATAGCCGCGCCGACAACGACCTGGTTCGCCTTTAACGTAACGGTCAAAAAGGCGAATATCAGGCCCAGCGCCATACCGGAAACCATGGCGGCCAACAGGCCGACCCATACGCTCCCGCTATAGTAGGAGCCGGCTACCGCCATGAGTGTGGAAATGAGCATAATCCCTTCCGCGCCGATGTTCAAAAGACCGCTTCTATTGATGATCAGGAGGCCTAACCCCGCCAGCAAGATAGGCGATGCCAAGCGGATATCCGTGTTCATATACGTACCCAACGATGCTAAAATATCCATAGCTTACCTCCTTATTTACCCTTCTTTCTGCTTCTGCTGCTTCATGCGGCGCTCGTTCCAGATTTCCAGCAGCATCTGGCTTGCAACTACGGCAATGATAACAAATGCCTGCATTACATTTACGATGGCATCCGGTACCCTCGCTCGCATCTGCATACGGTTGCCGCCCGCCCGAAACGCGCCAAAGAGCAGCGCACCCACCACGATGCCCAGAGGCGAATTCATACCGATGAGCGCAACCGCTATGCCATCATAGCCATAGCCGGGTGAAAACAGCGAATAAAGCCGGCCCTGTACGCCCAGAACCTCCACTGCGCCCGCAAGCCCGGCAAGCCCGCCCGCCAAGAAGGTTATCAAAAGAATGTTGCGATCCGTGTTGATGCCCGAATACAAGGCGGCCGCCGAGTTGAAGCCCGATACACGCACCTCGTATCCCCTCTTAACCTTCCAAAGGAACAGCCAGAACAGAAAAATGAATAAAATACCCAGAATAAAGCCCCAATGCGCACGCGTACCGGGGATCAGCAAGCCCAGCCTTGCAGATTCTAGAACCGGGCTGGACTGCCCCGTAACCCCGGGCGGCTCCATCATAGGGCCGGTTACCATATATTCGATTAAATTGATCGCCACGGTATTAAGCATGACCGTAGTTATAATCTCACTTGCTTCAAAACGAACCTTGAGCATTCCGGTGATGAGGCACCATATTCCGCCCCCGATAAAGCCCGCCATAATGCATAGCGGGATGTGGACGGCCGCCGGTATACCGGTTGCATAAATACCCACAAAGGAAGAGAACAGCGCGCCGATATACATCTGTCCTTCCATACCCAGGTTGGTTAAGCCGCAGCGGTTCGCCAGCGCATAACTCATACCGGTAAAAAGCAGCGGCGTCATTTTGACTATGGTTTCGGCAAAGGAATTTTTGTTCCCAAATGCGCCCTCCGCCATCGCGGCAAACGCCTTGAATGGGCTGATATCCATAAAGGCTATCATTGCCATGCCCAGCACGAGTGCGATAACGATTGCCGATAAGGATACCAGGCTTTGGCGCAGGATATTATTCGATGTTGCTTTTAGCACCACGGTATCAATCTTTTTCATGGGTCAATCACTTTCTTATTCTATGGGAGTTGCAGCTTGTATGGGGTTTGCATCCTGCAAAATGGGGCTGCCCGCCTCTTTTCGGAGCGTAGGCGGACAGCCTCATCGCGTCATCAGCTTCGGTTAATACTTGCCGTCATACTCGCCCGCAAACAGCTTCCTGAGGAATTCATCTACTGCCGCCACCTTTTCCGGGGGCAGCTTCTCATTCCAGCCGTGCCAATCGGACACGATCGTTCCGTTTTCGGAGAGCTCATAGGCCACCTTGCCGCTCCTCCATTCGCCCTTGATGAACCTATCAAACACATCCTGATAAATCATGGAGAAGTTGCGCATAACGCTCAACACTACGGCGCGCGGCGCGATTTCATATTGGTCGCTGTTAAAGCCCAGCGCATAAATGCCGGCTTCCTCCGCCGCCCACAAACAGCCGAGCTGCGCGCTGTTTGCGGAGGAGCAAATTACATCATACCCCTTATTGATAAATTCATTGGTGAGTTCGCGCGCCATATCCTGATCCGTCAGCGTGCCTATATACGCGGTAGTCGCCGTTGCGTCCGGGTTGGTAAGCGCCACGCCCGCCGCGATACCGCTCACGATATCCGCAATGGCCGGGATATCCTGGCCGCCTAGGAACGCTACCTTGTTACTCTCGGTCAGAATTCCCATGATGCCGCCCACGGCAACGCCCATGCCCACCGGCCCTACATAGGCCAAATTGGGGATGTCGCGTATCTTATCATCCGATGAGCCGTCTATTTTAAAGCCGTAGGACATGCAGAACTTGGTATCCGGATATTGAGGCACAAGCTCTACCACGGAGGATTCGAATTGGGCGCCGTGCACGATGACCATATCATACTTATCTTCGCCGTACATTCTTATATATTCTCCCATATCGGACACGGCGATGTTCTCGATATATTCAAGTTGGGTGCCATAAATCTCACTGATGCTCTTGACCGCGCTATAGCAAATGTAATTCCAGCCGTTGTCGGTAATTGTTCCGGGCAGGAGCGCCACGACCCGATAATGGGAATAATCTTTGGGAGCTTCCGCAGGCGGCGTGGCCTGCGTGCCGCTTTCGGATGGAGGATTGGTTGGTTCGGGATTCTGGGGGGGTGTGGACACGGCATTGTTGCTGCATGCAAAACAGCTAAAAAGCATTGTGCATAGCAACAAAATTGCAAGAACCTTTTTCATTGTTTTGTCCTCCTGTATTTTTGTTTAATTTTTGCAAAGGCCCGACCGAGCCTGGATAGCGTGGCTAATCAGCGGTTTGTGTTGGGCGTAGCTTTGTGCAAAATATTCTCGCTTTGTGAATTACAATTCTGGAAATAGAGATATTGGCTGGAACCGGTTAAATATTAACGGCAGTATGAACTTTTCTTACGGAATTATGTTTATTTTGAGACGACTTTTTTCTTATATCGCGAATATGTGTATATTATAGCTTTGGCAATAGCGTTTGAATAGATGAAAATAGACGCCGAAAAAAGTATTCCATAATACGGAATAAAATGAAAGCAATCTGCTCTGTTCCGCCATTTTATCCCTCCCATGGGCGCATCTAACATAGCAATGCAGGCGATAGATATATGCCTTATATTATATAAATGTTTTATGTAAATGTTGTTTAACCTTGTCTTAAAGCAAAGCAATGCTCCGGCAAATTCCGCATTCCGTTTTATGAAAATATCATTCCACAATACGGAACGCAAACCCTTGCGAAAATACACGGGGCGGTTATCATTAAAAAGTGTAAGATACTTTTTTGAAAGGGGTTTAAACATGTTACTAATCAAAAATGCCAATGTCTATGAACACGATCAGGTTGAAGACATCCTGATCGGCGATGATGGAAGATATCTAGAAATACGTCCGAATATTTCCATAGAGAGCAAAGACGGCTTAGAGGTGATCGACGCTAAAAACATGCTGGCCGCCCCGACTTTCGTCAACACCCACATGCACTTCGATAAGGCCTATACGGCTTTGGCGGGCCGCGAAAAGAACGAAGAGACGCTGGAATCCTCCATCCGCATTATGCACGACATTAAGCGTGCATATACCGTGGAGGATGTGAAGGCAAGGTCCGTGCGCGCCATACGCGAGTGCGTTATGTTCGGCACCACCAAGCTGCGTACCAACGTGGATATCGATAATATGTGCAACCTGGTGGCCCTCGAGGGCGTTCTGGCCGCAAAGGAAGCCACCAAGGATATCTGCGATCTGCAGGTGGTCGCATTTCCACAGGAAGGCATCTATTGCAACGAGGGAACCGAGCGCCTCATGATCGAGGCCATGGAGATGGGCGCGGATATTGCCGGCGGCATGCCTGCCGCGGAATGGCTGGACGAACTAAAATATCGCCATGTGGACTTCGTGTTCGGCCTTGCTGAAAAGCACGGAGCCCTGATCGACATGCATATCGACCAATCTAAGGATATGTTTGACCGTACCCTGGAATACACGGCTTGGCTCACCCTGCAAAAGGGCCTGGGCGGCCGCGTAACCGGCGGGCACTGCTCCTCCATCGCATACCAAAACCAATCCCATGCGGCCAAGGTGATGAAGCTCATTAAGGAGGCGGATGTAAACATCTGCACCAACACGCAGGTTCTCGCCATCATGGGCGTGGATCAAGAGCCGCGCACCCGCGGCTTAACCCGCATCCGTGAAATGGTAGATATGGGCATTAACATCGCCACGGCGCAAGATACCATCTGCGATGGATTCCACCTTTACGGCACGGGCGACCCGTTGGATTACGGCCTGGTTGGCGCTTATGCCGCACAGTACAACACCCCCCCCATGGCCAGGGTGATGTTTGACATGCTGACCAAGCGCTCCGCCCGCATTTTTGACCCCGACGCCAAGTATGGCATAGCGGTTGGAAACGTAGCGGATCTGAACATCATCGATGCGGCAAATGTGCAGGAAGCGCTTCGCACGCGCGCCTCCCGCCCTTACGTTATCAAGGCGGGCAAGCATATCGCTTCTTTTGAGCGCAAGGCCAGCCTGCTGGTTTAACCCTTTGCGGCAGCGCCGCGCAACAGGCGGCGGCCAAGACATGGATTTTCACTTGTTGCCTCAAGTTCCGCCACTGGGAACTTGGCGCCTATCCTCCGGCAAACGAAAACGCCCCTAATCGGGGCGTTTTCGTTTGCCTGGCCTAAGATTGATAGCATGGTTTAATGCTTAGCTGCAATAGCCCAGCGTGCGCGATATATCCTGCGCGGCGCTGAGCACCATCTCTTTTGCGCGCAGGAATTTTTCAGAGTCGATGCGACCATATATGCTCACAACCGCCACTGAATAATTCACATTCCCGCAAGAATCGAAAATAGGCGCGGCAACCGAACATAGTCCTTCCCGGAATTCGCTATTATCCACGGCATATCCTTTTTCGCGAATGGTTGCAAGCTCGCGTTCAAGAAGCTCCAGGTTATCGATGGTGTTCGGCGTGTAGATCTGCATGCCCTGTTCCTTGATGATTCGTCGCACCCGCGCGGGCGGAAGGTAGGCAAGCTCGACCTTGCCTTGCCCGGTGCAGTGTGCCGGCAACTTGAGGCCGGTGCGCGAAACAACATGGAAGGTGCTTGCGGATTCTAAAAAATCCAGCACGATCACCTCGCCCTTGTTCATCTGGGATAAGCATACCGATTCTCCGGTTTCCCGCGCTATATTTCGCATATAGGGCTTGGTTATGGCGGCAATGCTCCAGGTGTTGCTCACGGCGCAGCCATACTCAAACAGGCGCAACCCCAGGCAGTATCGCCCATCGGTTTGCTGCTGTTCTATCCAGTCCTTATCCCGAAGCGTGGAGAGGATACGATGGGCCGTGCTCTTGGCAAGCCCCGTTCTGTTTGCGAGTTCCTGCAACGAAAGGGGCCTTTTTTCATGCACCAGGCATTCCAGGAGGCTGATCGCCCGGTTGATGGACTGAATCTGCTCTTGTTTCATGCTTTTGTTCCCCTAAGTTGAATATAAAATGCATGTTAAAACCTACGTCGACAGCACATTCCGGCAAGGGTATGCTGTATTTGAGCCATTCATTAGCCGGGCCGATAAAACAAAAAACAAACCGCTGCTTTAATCTGGCTTAAACATCTGAGCCGTACATTGAAACCGGTCATATGTCTATATGCTACAAATAATCGATTCTGCTTGGTATGCAACATATGCTCAATTGTTCCCAGCGCCTTTATGTAAGCTCTCCGTTAGAGCCGGTCGGCTTTATCCATCAAAACAGTAATTCCAGACAAATCCTTGGCTAAAACAGGATGGATGCGGCTATTGCGCGGGTGACAACCGATTTGTGTACCGGCAATGTGATATCGATACGTTTGCGTCAGTCTGTATTCTGGGCCGAAATGGTTTAGGGCCACACCCTAATTGGTATTATATAATTTATATACTAGAAAATAAAGGCCCCTCCATGTGATTATAACTGGAAACAGGGGATATGCAATTATAATACGCTTGCCTTAAGGATCACGCCATTTGACAGGTAAACAAAGCGAACCTGCCAATGGAGCCGGAATGCCACCTATCGTATCCTGACCAATGAGCTTTACACTGGCAAGATCATCAACGGAAAGCAAGAGGTAACGGACTTCCTCACCGGGCAGCGCGCACGAAAGGATAAAGCGGAATGGATGATGGCCGATCGGCCGGATTTGCGTATCATCGAGCCGGAGCTATTCCAGCCTTAAATCCAGTATGAAAAAACCATAAGTGCAAATAAATGAAACAACATCCCTAACAAGCCATAATTACACCATCGCAGACCGACTCGCCATTCATGGTTAATCTGTTCTGCTGCCGGCTTGTCTTTCATTAAATTCAGCATTACAGCTTCTTTGTCGATGCTATTCCTAAGTCTCCAACCCCACCCCATAAGCGCGCCCATAAAAAAATGACGAAACGAAACTAGCGGCTTTGCTGCCTTTTCTATTTCATTTCGCAGATCTGGGTATCGAACTGTTAAACGCTTGAAAAAAGAATGAAAGAACCATTTCTCTCCCCAGATTGTGCCGATTACATTTGCATAGAAGCCTGATATAACACGATGTTCTGTGTGTTTCATCGAAAGAATGAAGTCGAAGAACAGGCAAAGCAAAAGGAACCCTATTATAAATATGCCATGGCGGTAAGGCGGCCAAATAAGGTGTTCCTTTTGCTTCAATGTTATATCTCCCTTCGTGCTTTTACCTGTTAATTAAATATTTATATATTTCCTTGGCAATCTCCCCTTTTGCATACCCTTCTATTTCGCCTTGGATTAATGATTCAATTGCACCAAGGAAATCCTTTTTATATTTCTCGGCATGCTTCATGTAGTTAGGGCCAAGCTCAGTTGATTTACCGTTCAACTCCAAGCCCGTAGTATATAAGAGTTCGTCTCCGCGGTAGGCATATGTTACACCGTATCCGGGCTTATTGTCTGGTGATGTATAGTATATCACGACATCGCCATTTTCAAGAATAGCGGAGGGATTGAACTCAAAATATTCCTTTAGCTGAAACTCCTTTCCTACCACAGCAAGCTTTGTGAATAAATCAGTAAGCGGTGTAGCTCCTCCTCCTAAGCTTACTGCTGATTCAAAAAATTTCTGAAAACCATTCTTATCTTCCCCCAAACCAAAGAGCGGCGTCCTATTTACGGTTTGTACTATAACTTGCCCGTTTTCTAGAGGGGGGAAGTTATCGTTGTATATATCTAGGCCGGATTCAGACGCACTCCATATACGCCGAGTGTTTGCATTATAGCGTTCATTATACCGCTCCATACCTGTTTTTTTAAACAGATACCTTTCCCCTGATATAATTTCATCGTTATACAACCCCATATGAGTAAGTATAATGTCAGCATCCTTCGTCTTCTTCTCGCCTATAAATTCACGATACAAAGCGCCTAAGCTATCATGCCTGCATTATCTTGCGGAACTCTCTTCCGCACTGTCAATGCCTTTAGGCGGTGCGTATTCTTTGGGCGCAGTCACGGGGGGCGCAGTCACGGGCGGCCGCGCAGCGGGGGCGGGCTCCTGCCACAGAGAGCCATATTGCTTTTCCCACGCCGCTTGGGTTTGCGCGCCCCAGACCCCATCCTGCTTAACGCCCAAGTTTGCATGAATAGTTCTCACCTTTTGCCTGCCCGTGACGCCCTCCGGCGGGGCAAAGCCGGATACTGCATAGTCTGGCCGGGGGATTGCGGGTTCGACTGCCGGGGCGGGTTTAGGCACAGAGATACCACCCTGACTTTGCGCGTTCCAAGCGGCCTGTGTTTGCGGGCCCCAAATGCCGTCCTGCTTTACACCCAGCGATGCCTGGACTCTTTTCACTTCCTCCTTGCTGTTAATGCCTGTTGGTGCGGTGTAGCCGTTTACATAATACTTTCCCATCTGCTTGCTCCTTTCTTTCGCCAAAAATATAAGAACCGCAAATTGTTTCTCTGCGGTTCTTATCACTTTCCTACTATTTAAGAATATAGTAAGCATCCCGGTAATGCAAGGGCGCTATTACGGCATGTTACGCGCAAGCACGGGCAGCGCCTCTGCGGGAAAGTTCAAGCACCCCGCGCATACGCCGCCGCCCCCCGGCATACTCTTTACAAAGCATGTTCGGGGGTGTAAGCGCATGTATTCTTACATAGAGGACCGGGTTCTGGCCGTGGCGGATTATATTATAGATCACCAGGCAACCGTGCGGGCTGCGGCGGGGGCCTTCAAAATCAGCAAGAGCACGGTGCATATGGTAGTGACAAAATAGAAAGGTATTTGTGGTGTATTAAATAGTGTCATATGTACACAAGGGCGGATAGCCGCCATACGGCTTATCCGCCCCATTACAATTCGTTGTTCAGTGTTTTCTATTACGGCCGCAAGGCCTTTTTCCTTGTGCATATAAGGGTAACCATAGCAGCGCCAGACACGGCCAGCAGCACCCACCAAACCCCCAAAGAGCTATCGTCACCGGTCTTGGGGACACCGACCAGCGCGTTCTTGGATCGGATTACTCCATAATAACTGAAATGTTCGGTCACAAATACGATTTTCCCATCAATGATCTGACTCGGAATAATGGTTGCGTTCCCGTCATCATCAATGTAGACTACTTTTAAATCGGTCATCGCTTTCATTTCGTCTGTCAGCGGAATGCTTACCTTCACCTTCCCGCTCGGCTGGATTGCGACGCCATCTTTGAGTAACTGTATATCATAAAGGCCGACAAGCGTTAGTCCCTTTGCCACTTTGTTGATATTGTTATTTAATTTATTCGTTTCAGCGTTTGACTGCGGCGTTACCTTAAGCACAATATCACTGTCGAATGAAGAGCCATTTTCATATTCAACCCCTATGCCCGTACCGTAATCCACGATAACATCGTTATCCGATGAGGGAGTAGATGAGCGCTTTGCAATTGCTTCTGTTTTCAAAACCACTTTGCAAACAGTACACTCCTTATGACGCGATCCTTCTTCCGTAAAAGTCGCCGCCTTATCAACAATCCAATCGCTTTCGGTGTGCCCGGTTGCGGGAATGGCAGTTACGTCTGTTATAGCATCACAGCGCAAGCAGTGCCTAGATTTAGAACCGTCTGCCGTACAGGTGGCTAGGGTATCTATAGTAAACTCTGTGCTGTAATCATGGCCGGAGCTGCAAGCATTAAAGCTCAACCACACCTCGTTTACAGCATTTGCTAAACCGCCGCTTGGGTTTAATACAACAGCAGATGCATCCTGCGCAATAAAGGTTGTCCAGCTTCTAGTCTGTCCGCCGCTATGCAGGAACCAGTCGCCAAAGGCGATCTTTGCTCCGTTTTCCTCCACGAGATTGGAAAGGGTGATCTTGGCTTCAGCCGCTTCGTTCACAGTTTTTACGGCTCTTGCCGCAATCGCCGCACTGCCTATGCCACCCTTTGCGTATATCTGCCCGCCGGTGAGAGACATTGCCCCTCTTGAGAAAATGCCGATATCGTTGGTGCTCACCGCTTCCACTTCGCTGTTTTCAATGATAACGGCGGTGTTGCCAAATAAGGCGGGATGATACCCTGTTGCGTTTATTTTGGAACCGTTTGTGATGCTGAGCGCACCACCCGTATAAATCGCGTTTGATGCTATGCTTGACATTGTCAGGCTGGACTGATCAATGCTGAGCGCGCCACCCGTATAAATCGCGTTTGATGCTAGGTTTGACATTGTCAGGTTGGACTGATCGATATTGATGTCCCCGGAGAATACCAAAAAACCATAATCATGCCCGGATATATGGATGGTTGCATTGGTGCATGTAACATCCATACCCCCCGCATCTACATAAATACCGGCAGAATAAGCATCAGGATTGTCAGCGGGCTCACCTGATATGGTGACGGTCGCGCTGGCGGAAATGTTGCAGCCTTTTCCCGCAAAAATCCCGACAGGGCCAGCATTTGAATACTCTTTCGTATTGATTGCTATGCTGCCGGGGCCTTCTATGGAAAGCGTTCCCCCGCAATGAATGCCCGAAAAGATATGGAACCCTTCCTTTTGCTCGATTACATTTGACCCTATAAGCTTCACAGTAAGTACTTTGTTGTCAAAAGGTCTTCCGACAACGATTCCGGTACCATTACTCTCAGTGTCAATGGTCGCGTTGGTCAAGGTGAGCGTTAGTGCTATATCGTCATAAACGGCCGTTCCTGTTCCGCAGACTACAGTTTTATCCGGTTTGGCAGTGATATCCACACCGTTTACCAATAACGGAGCATCTGCCAGCGCAACCGTAGGCGTAGGCATCAGCGCCATCACCAGCACACAAGCCAGCATAAGGGACAGCAGCTTCTTATTTATCCGTTTCATTTAATTACTTCCTCCACTTCTCATATAACCCATTAGAACGCAAGACGTTTTTTGTTTGCTGGGTAAGTGGCATATCTTTTTTGAAACATTCCTTCCTCCAACCTCCGCGATCCTATATTCGATTGCACCAAGCTTCGTTTCGCGGAGGTTTAGGATAGTGGTATTATACTGGTGTTTTTTGGAAATTACTAGTGTCTGCCCTGTACTTTTTTTAAAAATATCCCAGCAAAGTACCTAAACAGTACATAGCACGCCCTTTTCTGTATTTATGAACAACCGAAAAATTTTGGCAAACACGCTTACCACTTTCTTCTATGTGAATTTATGCAAAGCCACAAGTATGAAAAAGATTTGTCTGCGGAAATACATGCTGTAACCAAATAGAATAAGGGTGACAGAGCGTTGACGCTTGTCACCTAAATAGTAGAAAATATTGCTGGGTATATTACATCTGCTTTTCAACGGGCATTAAGGTGTTACACCACCCTTTCTGCCTATTGGCAACAAAGTGATGGATCTGATATGAAATATGAATGAAGCTAGGACACCCCGCAAGCCTTAATCTTTTCAATCCAGCGGGCGAAATGGGAGCATTCGCGCATCATGCAGTCTAAGCCTACGGCCCGCCCTACAAGCACACCGTTTACAACCTTGGCATACCTCGGAATCAATGCTTCCAAACGTTTGGAAGGAGAGGTTCTCACATCATTGTTTATATGCTCCGGGGTTTGGAATTCCGCCCGTATGCTTGCGATTGCTTCTACCGTCTCCTGTGGTGCAACCTCTATAAACGCAGAAGGATCAGAGAACAGAAGCGCTTCAAATTCGTGCAGCATCAAACTGAAGAAGCAGTTATCTATAGCAACGTCTTGATCTATGCTTGCTTCAATTTGCGCCATGCGCTCATATATATCGCTTGTAGCGTTATCAATACCCGGTGTATTATCGGGCATCCCATAATAATCAAACATCGTTGTAACGTATTCATTCCGATGCTGCTTACAGAGTATCGTCAATTCTTTTTTGATTTTGCCGTAATCGGACACGCCGCCACGCTGTTTTTCTGTGGAGGTTCGTTTTGTTGTGCAGACGATAGGCCGCACATAAATATCAAACGCTAAGAAATAGGGGGTGAGCAGTTCGTTGATGAAATTCTCCTCTGCCTGACCTTCGCAATAAATATACACGTTTTTCATTTTGAAAGGCGACCTCCCAAAATGTTCTTATTCCAAAGCTCCCCTAATGAATAATCATTGTCCAGCCAGTCTTTCAATTCCTTGGCATTAAGGCGCTTAAAGGTGGAGTGATCTTCATCCCTGTCGGCAATAATCACATCCTCCGCGTCAAATTCGTTGAGCAGTTCAACGGATTGCGTGGAGAGGATGATTTGGCTATCTACGGAAGCACTATGCACCAATTCGGAAAACACCGTAATTGCGTATGGATGCAACCCTAGTTCCGGCTCGTCTATAATGATTGTAGCGGGTCTAAGCTCAGCGGGCTGCAATAAAAGCGTAGCCAAGCATATGAACCGCAATGTACCATCCGATAGCTGGGAGGCGTTAAAAATATCCTCGCAGGACTTCTGCTTCCAGCGCAATACAATCAATTCTTTGTTGCCCTCGTTTGGGATGAGGTCGAAATCATCAAAGTATGGAGCAATCAGCCGAATTGTCTCAACAATAAGGCGATAATCCTCTTTATAGTGCTGTTTCAACCGATACAGGAAAGCCGCCAAGTTGGAAGCGTCAAACAGCAATACCTTATTGTTGGAAAGGTTATGCTCCTGCTTAATCTTTGCACTCCGGCTCGTATCGTGAAAATGATAAACGCGCCAAGACTGTTCCTTTAATGTAGCCACAATATAATCACTTGCTATGCTAGTGGTTCCTTGCATCCATTTTGATTCGCTGTGGCCACGGGCGATAACGCTCTGGTTACGCATCAAGCCATGGTAACCAAAATATTCTCTGCCGAATACTATCTGATTGTCATCCGTAGGATTTAAGGTAAAACCATAAGATGCCTCGCCGTGATTAATTTCACCAAAAAATATTTCGATCCCTATGTTTTCAGTGATTTTTCTGCCCTTAAAAAAGAGAGCATTCAAGCCCGCTTGCGCCGCATACAGCCCAAGGTTTTGTGTAAGCACATTTTGCAGCAGCGTAAAAGCGGATATAAAATTGGATTTGCCCGCGCCGTTGCTGCCGATCAGAACATTGATTTTGCGCAAGCGTAAATCACAGTCTTTAATCGACTTAAAGCCTTGAATGCGGATGCGGCTTAGCTGTTCTTTTTTTAAATGTTCCATTAACGATTTCCCCACTTGCTTTGATGATGCTTCGGGCGCTTGCCATCTAAAGTATACCATATTACCTGACTATTAAAAACCATACCGCTAAAAATCGAGGGATATCATTTAATCTTAAAATAATAACGGGCGTAGTATGTTCCGATATGTTTTATGAGTAGTCCTAAACTAGGATTCGAAGTTAATGACCTCGGCAAAACGTGGGTGAATAGCGGTTAATCGGTTCTCGAAAACCTAGATAATTAGGGCTTGTTGTTCATTCCTTTAAACTAGAAATAAAGCGATTCTACTTTGTAAGGGGTAAATTAAGGGGTAGAATCGACGACCGTAAGTTTCTATTTTTCAAGACCGCTTCGGTGGTCTTTATCAATTCATGCAACCAAAAATAAAAATGTGACATGAAGTGACTTTTTCACAAAAAAACTGTGGTGCATTTCTTTTGGTGCACACATCAGAAATAGTGATATTTAGGACTTCTTTTATAGTCTTAAAGCAAAAACTGTGGTGGAGATTTTTGCTCTCGGTGGGAGAGCAGCCATCGCCGTACAACGAAGTTTGCATTTGCGAATGCGCTAAAGCAGACTAATAAATTGGAATTTGTCAGTTTCGCATTATGCTCATAATGGACTGCGTGGAACAATTACTAACTTCTCCACCCAATATTCCTCAGGACATACTCAATCATTTCTGCTTCCCTTATCATACCGATTTTACGTAATTCCCTTGCAAATATCGGCCAAGGCGGGTGAATAGCCCTATACGGAGTTGAATCTGGTCCAGTATACATTCCTCCACCCGGCCCAGTATATAGTCCTCCATTGACTCCGGTATATAATCCTCCACCAACTCCGGTGTAAGCTCCTCCACCAACTCCGGTATATAGACCTCCACCGACTCCGGCATATAGACCTCCACCAACGCCAGTGTAGGCTCCCCCACCAACGCCAGTGTACATTCCTCCACCAACTCCAGTATACATTCCTCCACCAAGTCCACCGCATCATAGGGACAATTTGTGGAAGGCAAGTCAAATACGGAAAAAGCGAGGGTGGGAACCGATCAATACCGGTTTCCGCCCTCGCTTTATATGCGCACATAAGGCAGGTAGGTATGGAAAGCATCGCCGTGCTAAAAACATTCCTGAATTCATGAAACTTTTAATAGCTTTCAGCAGACTCTTGTGGTATCCTGTGTCACTGATAGGAGGTGACCAAGATGCAAAACCCATTGGACGATCTGTACGACCAGTACAATCGCTTTGTTCCTGATGCAGAGATTCAGAAGAAAATTGAAACATGCCACCAACAGCTCATTCGAAGTTTGGAAAAGCCGGAGCGCAAACTCATACTGCGAATCATTGACAGCAAAGACCTAATTTCCGGGGTCCGCGCCAAAGAGAGCTTTGCCTGCGGCTTCTGGCTGGCATGGCGGATGCTCTCACAGCTTCGCAGTTATGACAACGACCGTTCACTTGAGAAATTCCTCAAGGAGAGCGGTCGTTTTGCTATGCGGGAGGGAGATGCGGCAGATGAAGCATAGAACAAGAATCGCAATTGGTGCAGTAGGGATAGCGACAGTTTTTCTTCTGCTGAGTACCGTTCGGCAGCGCCTGCCAGAGGAGATCCTCGCTGCGCCTCACATTCGATCTGTATGCAATTTAACGCAAGAGGTCAGGACAGCCCCCCTCCCCGAACCACAAATCGACTGTATGGCGGATGTGCGCGCAATAGCTGAGGAAACATCCAACGCCTCTGATGTAGCCTCAGGTGCTCAATGTGCCCAAGATGTACCGGAACCGGAACCCAAAACCGCCGCAGACACAGTCACCCAAGAGGAAAATCCGACTGATCCGATACGGCAGGAACAGCAGCCAAAGGAGTCAATATCGGTTCCCAAAGAGTCCGCTCCTCAAATGGGGGATACCCGCATGGTGGACGGAAAAAAGCAGGTATGCTTCCTTGGCTTCGGATGGATAGACGATAACACCGGGGGTGGCGGGGGCCTCATTGTGGATGGAGACGGCGACATAAACAAGATGGTGGGCGATATGTAATCGAAAGGACTGAATATGCCAATGGATGAACTTTTATTGCCGGAAAATCAGCCGAATCCCAGTGAAGCAGACGATAAGCCGATGGATAAAGATTACCTGGAAGCAGACCTTCCGGCCAGTATTCAGAAGGCGATTGCCGAATACCTACAGGGAGAGAAAGAACAGGTGCTTCATCTGGACTGCCTCAGTGACGAGTTGTACGGAGCAATCAACGCGAACCTTTGGGGCGGTTGCATCACAGAGGAACAGGCAGATTATCTGCGGAATAAATATTTATAAGGCAAGCCGAACACAGAAAAAGCAAGGGGGGCCATCAGCGTTGAAGTAATACCATCAAGCTCCAGCCATTTGCCGGATGATTAAGTTGTAAGAGTGATGAGTGGTATGTATAGGTTGCTTCAGCTTTATTTACACTCCCCAAAGGGATAAAGACTAAATAAATTCATATGGATATCTCTCTCGCCATAGCCCAGTGAAAGCCGGTAAGCTCATACTCCTGCTTGTTCCCCTTTGTCTGTTCACGCAGCATGATGACGCACCTCACTTTTTCTTTGCTTTAGTATTCGACACCTCTTTTCATTTCCCCTTTTGGTTTTGCGTAAAATAATTCAAACCCTTGCGCAGACGCGCAAGAGTTTGTTGATGCTCTGGGGGTCTGCCCTCTTGAGAGAGGGCAGACCCTTTGCGGTTTTTGGCAGCCAGACTATCATAGCGCGTAAGCGCCTTAGACCTTCGGCTTTGGTTCCTGCCTTTCGGTTAGGTTTGCCCTATACTTGATTGATTTTTATTACCTTGCAACCGTCAATCTGCTACTGCGTTTCCGGCATCCGAGAACAGGAGCATGAACCTGTGTAGCATGGCGGAAACCTCAGCCCGTGTTGCACCGACCTTGGGGTCGAACATCCCGCCCGGCTTGCCGCCGATAATCCCAGCCTTCTGCATGGCTTCCGCCGCATCCTTGGCATAGGTTCATATAAATGCCTCCTTTATCTAATTTTAGTCTTCTTCCGGCTCTGCCTGCGCGACTGCGATGCTGAACCCTGCGTCTTTCTCATAGGTGAGCGTAACACTAAGTCCCTCGCTATTAGCCGCCATATACATCATGCCGGTGCCGGTGTTCATCTCATAGGTTCCCTCCGCAAAGCTTCCCTTGATTTCGTCCAGATAGGCCATGAAGTCTTCTTCCGATATTTCCTCGATCATAATAAACAGCGAATCATTGGCTTCCATCACCGAGGCAATTTTGCCTCCCTTGAATTCAGGAACGCTTTTTGCCAGATCGGACGAGGGCCATTCGCCCGCACCAATGGTCAGCTCCTGGCCGTCCTCACCCTTGATGACCACCTTGTCGCCATCAATATCCGTATCCACTCCGGCACCCTGAAGGATTTTTTCGGCAGCCTTCTCCGCCGCCTTTTCCTTTGCGCCGCAGCCGGCTATGGATAGAGCCATTAAAAGAATCAACAGCCCAATTAAAAACTTTTTCATAGATTTGCCCCTCTCTGTTAAACGCTGCGGTTCTACCGCCGTTTATTTCTGATATTCAATGGAGACAAGGTTTTCCTCGCCTTTATAAGCGAAGCTCATCATACCGCTGTCCTTAAAAGCGAGAAATTCCATATGATCACTCTCCGTATCCGGTTCCGTATCAAAGCTGAAGCCTGCCGCCGTTAATTCGTCTATGTAGCTTTTCACCTTTTCAGCGCTTTCCACGGTTATCTCAAGCCGGATAACGCCATCTTCCCGCAGGACTTGGCCTATGTAACCCTTTAATTCCGGGACTCCGGGCAGTTCTGCAGAGGGCCATGCTTCTCCTTCTCCCTCGGGCATTTGGGTCTCGCCGCCGGATACGCCCTTCAAACCGGTTAAAACGATGTATACGGATACTTTTCCGGCATATTGGGGGTTGGATTTCATAGCGTCTTTGCTAAGCATGATGGTGTAACCGACACCGTCCATTTTGGCGGTAATCATATAGCCGTCCTGCGTTTCAGCCGTGCTTAACCCCTCCGCGTCTTTGAGCGCCCCCTCATAAAAATCACACAGCGTATCGATGTCATTGCTGCTTACATAGCTGACTTCCAGGCCATTATTCGCGGGGTTTTCCCTTACATCAAGGATCTCGGCGTCCGCCGCAAGGGGCAGGATTTCCTTGGGGTAGCTGGCCGGCAGCGTTTTGGAGCCGGTGTCGGTTTCGTTTTGCGGCTTTTTCGTGTCATCGCCAGTCTGACTTTGTTTCGGTTCCCCCGATACGGTTCCGCCATTTGCTTCGTTTGCCGCAGGTTCTTTTGCTCCACACCCGGCAAAGGTTAAAACCATCATAATGGCCAAAAGGCCGATTAAAAGTTTTTTCACTTTTCTCTTTCCTCCAAACTATTTTAAGATATCGAACTTTCCAACCAGAGGCAGCCGCTTGGCTTTCCCCCAAATCCGTTGACAAGCCCCATAATCCCCAGAATCAAAATGCCAATTCCGAAAACCGGCATCAGCATCCAGCCTATTACGGGGATAATACCCAGGATCACGCTACCCGCGATGCCGACAATCAGAAGGATCAGCGCTTGGTTGGCATGAAATTTGGTATATCCCGATTCGGGGCAGGTAATCAGCGGCAGAAAGAAAAGCAGATAAGAGAGCCCTGCCATGGTTTTGTTCTTTTCAATATCCTCCGGGGTGTAGGTGGTTTGCTCTGTCATGATAACTCCCTCCAAAGTTTTTATAATGTATCTTGACTTGCTTTATAGCTTGTTGCCACAGCCGCCGCAGAATCTGGTACCGGGCGGATTTTCCTCACCGCAGCCGGGACACTTGGCGGCGGCCGGCGCCGCCATGGACGCGCCGCAGTGGTTGCAAAAGCGTACCCCCTGGGCATTTTCCTTTTTGCATTTGGGGCATACGGCCAGCGCCAGCGAAGCGCCACAGTTGTTGCAGAACTTGCCCGTCCCGGCAGGCTTGCCGCAGATGGGGCAGACGGTTGTCTTGCTTTCCAGCTTGCCCTTCCAGATGGTGGCGCTTTCAGCAGTTTCTTCGATATTGCGCCGCATAGCGTCGGCCCGAGCCTTTGCCACAGTGATTTCCTGTCGGGGCGCACATTCGGTGCATAGGCCCTCGTCCTCGTTATAGCAGGAATCACAGACCCATTTGCGGCAGCCATGACAGCGGTGGAAGTGCTGCTGGGCTTCGTTTTTTGCCCGCTCAAAAGCCTTTTCATGCTCCTTTTGCCATTCGGGGCTCATGCCTTCGAACCGATCGGACAGAACATTCCCGCCCCGCTCCAGCGAATACCCGAGGTTTCCCAGGCGACCGCCAAGCAGACTGCCCAGCACGCCCGCCCCCTGAGCCAGTCCCCGCAGCCCGCGGCCCTTTTTATAGGTTTCGGATTCAATGAAGCTGCTTTTGTATCCGTCCTCACAGAGGTCACAATAAAAGGTAAACTGGAACCCCGCCTCGGTGGAGTTGTCTTCATAATTCCTTGTAAAGGATTGGAGCATAGATTCACCTCATTTCCTGTTTGACTTAATTTTTTTGCCGCAGGCGATGCATTTTACGGTTTCGAAGAATTGCCGCGCACCGCAGCGGGGATTACCGCACCGGATCATGAGCGATGCGCCGCACTGCTCACATTTTTCCCTGCAAAGGTCGGCTTTCCGCAGGCGGGACAGGGAATATACAGCGCTCTGCCGCAGCCGGAGCAAAGAGGCAGCCCCTTTTCGATGGGCCGCAGGCAGGCAGGGCAGAGGTACCCAAAAGGGTTTCCGCTTTGACAGGCAGGGCAAAACCGTGAGTCCCTCTCTATGTACGCACCGCAGTGAATGCAGGGTCGCTTGTAAGAAGCCATACTATCCCTCCTGTTTGGCGCCGCATTCACCGCAGAAACGGGTGCCCGGCGATAGCGACGCTCCGCATCCGGCACATTTTTGCGCGCCCAGCTTTGCACCGCACTCCTGACAGAACTTTACGCCCTCCGGATTCATATTGTTGCAGTCAGGGCAGAGGCGGGCTTCTTCCTCGGTTCTCCGGGCGCAATCCTTTTTCTCTTTGTCTACTTGCACGCTTTGCAGCTTGGCCTGCGCCGCAGACAGATTTTCCTGCACCAAACGCAGTTTGTTCTGGAGCTCGGGAAACTGGACACGGCCTTCTGCCAACGCCAGTTTCCCAATCTGTGCGTAGAGCTCGGTTTCCTGCTTTTGCAGGTCGCTGACCTCAGACCCGGCCACCATCAGCGCTACATCCGGATCATCCGGGGGCAGAAAGCCGGAAAGCCCTTTCATCAGGCCCCCAAGCCCGCCAAATAAATCACTCATACATTTTCCTCCTTTCCCGCTTCAAATTGCGGCGCACCGCATACAGTGCAAAGATCGACGCCTTTGGAAACGCCGGCGCCGCAGCGGGCACAGATGCGGGGCATACAATCTGTACACATCATTTGATTTTCGTTGAAGTGTTCATCGCACACCCACCGCTGGCAACCGCTGCATCTGTTAAAGTGCAGCCGTGCGTCCTGTTCTCCCAAACGCAGGGCCTCCTTCGGGGTATCGCAGGCAAGAAGAGCGGTAGTATATCCGCTGCCGCAAATCTCACAGAAAAAGGTCAGGCGGAAACCGGCGTCCTCCCGCACCGTCCGGCACTTTGCCGTAAACATGGGAGGTTCTCTATCCATCCTCATGATCCGTCCCCTCGCCTTCCGTCCCCTGTGCCTTCACGCTTTTTAGTTCGGCGATGAAGGCGCTGAGTTTTTGCAGACTCAAATAATCCAACCTGCGGATATCTTCAATCATTTCCTCGCGCAGCCGATCCTTTTGCATAGAATCACCCTCTTTCCCATTGGCACAAATCTATTGACTGAGTTAGATACATTCGGTATCATGTAAGCAATGATTCCAGCCTCATCATACGGGAAATAACGCCCGCCGTAATCATCTCTGGGGTGACTGTGAGGATAAAACAGGGGTGATTTTTGGGGTGATTTTTTATTGCCTATCATCAATATACAGGAATTGTGTCCATAAAAGCTTACCTATTCGGTACTGAAGCACGCATAGCAGGAGGATTTATCAGCTCCTGCGGAAAGGGAACGGTGGTTTTATGAAAAAGAAGTACATTGCTTTAGCGGCGTTGCTGTTGCTGTCCGTGCTGCTTGCCGCCTGCGGGAAAACAGGCGGACTCAATCCCAAACGGCCAGTAACCCTCACTTTGTGGCACAATTTTGGCGGACAGATGCAGACCACGATGGATGCGCATATTGAGGAGTTTAACGCCACGATTGGCAAGGAAAAAGGCATTGTCATCAGCGTCACCTCCATTTCCGGCTCAGCCGCCATTCAGGAGAAGCTGACCATGATCGCCGCAGGCGATCCCGGCGCGCCGGGAATGCCCGACATCACCACCTGCTATCCGGCCACGGCGACCTTGCTTGCGGAGAAAGGGCTTCTTGCACCAGTGGACGGGTACTTTACCGATGCGGAGCTCTCCAGCTATTTGCCCCGGTTTTTGGAGGAGGGCAGGCTGTCTGACGGCAAGCTCTATGTGTTTCCCTTTGCCAAATCTACCGAGGTGCTTTTCCTCAATCAAACGCTATTTGATAAATTCTCAGCAGCCACAGGGGTCACGGCGGACAGCCTTTCCACATTGGAGGGAATTGCCGACGCCGCAACAGCCTATTACCGCTGGACCGACGAGCAGACGCCGGGTGTACCAAACGATGGGAAGGCGTTTTTCGCCGTTGATTCCTTTTTCAACCTCGCCCAGGTTGGCATGGAGCAAATGGGGGTCTCCCTCTTTCAGGAGGAGGAGATTCGGCTGGACACGCCGGAATTTGCGCGCATCTGGGACGCCGTTTTTGAACCGGCGGTGAAGGGCGGATATGCCCGCTATGACGGCTATTCCTCCGACCTCTCAAAAACAGGAGATATCCTTTGCTCCATGGGTTCGACGGCGGGCATCCTGTTTTACGGAGAGGAGATTACATACCCCAATAACACCAAGGAAAGGGTAGAATACGCCGTGCTCCCCTACCCAATCTTTGAGGGCGGCAAAAAAGTGGCCATCCAGCGGGGCGGCGGTCTGGCGGTGGCAAAATCTACACCCCAGAAAGAAGAGGCTGCGTCTCTGTTTCTCAAATGGTTTACCGCTCCGGAACAGAACATGCGTTTCGTGGCTTCCACAGGGTATCTCCCAGTCACTGGTCAGGCTTTTACCAACCACATGGAGCGGGAGATCGCCGAAAACAGCAATCCGAATATTCAAAAACTGTTGCGCACAGCTACCATCGTTCATAAAGAATATGACTTTTATATACCGCCGGTGGTTGATCGCTTTAATGCTGTAGGCAGCAGTTTCGAAACCGATTTCCTAGCAATCGCGCAGAAGCGGCGGGAGCAGTACATAGAAAATCTAACCGCAATGGATTTGGCGATTGCCTATGAGGAGGCGGCAAAGGGTGCCCTTAAAGAATTTATTGCGGGGCGCCCATAAACAGGAGGGAACGCAGGTGCAAAAGCAAAGATTGATTGAGACTCTGGGGCTTTACCGCGAGGCGATACGCCGTGGCGGTCAGCATGGCCTGCCTATGCGTCTGCGGCTGTTCCTTT
>JAYFPE010000008.1:0-61801 GCA_034928145.1 Candidatus Pelethousia sp.
TATAATCTTCTCGGACATGGCTTTTCTCCTTTGCTCGGTTCGATGTTTTGTGTGGTAACTTACATTCTACCAAGCGAGTTCGGCCATGTCCTTCCTTTTCTGGCCCTTTTTCATTTGTGCGAAAAATAGTTTACCTTATCCCTAACCATAAATAAAAATAGGACGCAACCCGTTTTCGATTTGTTTTGATCCCTGCATAGCCTCCGCACTATGCGCGTAACGCAAAAAAGGCTGTTCAGCTTTCTCTGCTGAACAGCCCTCTTTGTCAGCCCTCGGCGAGGCTTAATGCATTGCTGTTACGTGGGTTTTACGCCTCAATCTCTATTTGGGTATACTTTTCGTCAAGCTCATTTTCGGATTTGGCAACTACCACGGCGCAGGCCATATCGCCTGTAACGTTGATGCAGGTGCGCGCCATATCCATAATACGCTCAACGCCCATGATGATGACGATCGCTTCAAGCGGCAAACCCACGGTGGTGAGCACCATGCCCAGCATAACGGTGCCCGCTCCCGGAACGCCCGCCGTACCGATGGAGGCAAGCGTAGCGGAAAGCACGATCATCGCCATCTGGCCCAGCGTAAGGTCTATACCGTATACGGCCGCCACGAACAATGCGCAGATGCCCTGGAACGCCGCGGTACCATCCATGTTGACGGTAGCGCCCAAGGGCAGCACGAAGGAGCGTATCTGTGGGGAAACGCCCATCTTGCGCGAGGATTCCATCGAAAACGGCAGCGTTGCCGAGGAACTCGCCGTGGTGTACGCAAACAGCATCGCGGGAGCGGCAAGCTTGAAGAATTTGACGGGGCTCATCTTGCCCAATAGCTTTACGGTAAGCGAATAGATGATCGCCGCATGCAGCGCGCAGGCCAGATACACGGCCAGCACCAGCATGAACAGCGGCCCGAGAACAGCCGCGCCCTGTGTGGCCACAACCGGGATGATGAGCGCGAACACGGCATAGGGAGCGAGCTTCATGATGCCGCCGATGATGCTATACATGATTTCGGCAAAGCCCTCCATCCCTTTCTTGAAGGTTTCCGCCTTGGGCCCGAGAATGGCGATTGCCACGCCCACAAACAGCGCGAACGCGATAACCTGAAGCATATTTCCCTGTGCCAGCGCGTTGAACGGATTGGTGGGTATAATATTAAGAAGCGTATCCACAAAATTCGTAGCGGCAGGCGCCTCGTAAGCGGCATCCGTCGGGAGCGTGAGCCCGTGCCCGACATTGAATATCTTGCCGATAATAAGGCCCAGTATGACTGCAAAGGCCGTGGTTGCCATGAAATACACAATGGTTTTCAAGCCAACGCGGCCCACCTTTTTGATGTCGCCCAATCCGCACGCGCCCATTACGAGCGAGGAGAATACCAAGGGTACGATCACCATTTTAATTAGGTTCAAAAACAGCGTGCCAAAGGGTTTGATATAGGTGTTCGCGATCTCCGCCTGACCTGTAAGGTTTAGAACGATGCCAACAATAATGCCCGCGATCAGACCGATAAGGATCTTCACCGTCAGGTGGAGCTTCTTCTTTTCCGCTTGTTCCATTATAGTTCCCCTTTCTACGTTGAGATGAACGGTTGTATGCGTAGGGTACCTGTTTACTTGCCGAGAACTGATTAAGAAAAGTTGCGCGAGAATCGTTGACAGCAATGCGTCATCTAAAATATACTATATCACATCTTAAAGGAATTTAACATATGACTTTGTCGACACTTGCTGCGGACTAATAAAAAAACTTACGGAAAATCGATATTATACATATATTATCCCCAATGCACTGCGATACTTTTTAGCGAATATTAACATGATAAATAAAAAACTATATGGTCGACAGGTATAAGCGAATTAATGGGCCCGGGCATATGGGTCGCCCTTCACATGACGGATATCAGTTTAGCTTAGTAGGGAACAGGCGTTGAAAGCGGAAAATAGAATATTGGAGTTCTTAACAAAAAGCGGCTTAGGGGTATATTTATGGAACAGCGGCATTATAAAACCATTGGTATTATTGGTGGCATGGGGCCCCTTGCCACCGTAGATCTTATGACGAAAATCATCCGCTGCACGGTCGCTGCCTGTGATCAGGAGCATATACCGCTCTTGGTATATAGCAATACGGCCATACCGGACAGAACCGCCGCTATCCTTTTGGGCGGCGAAGACCCCGTGCCGGAATTACGCAGGGCCGCGCAGACCTTGGAAAAGGCCGGCGCGCATATTTTAGTTATGGCATGCAATACGGCCCATTATTTTTATGACCGGATTTGCGAACCCCTTTCCATTCCACTCCTCCATATGCCGCGTGAAACGGCGGCCCAGGCCGCCCGATCCGGCATAAAACGGGTCGCCCTCTTGGCCACGGATGGCACGGTCGCCTCGGGGATTTATGATCATGCCTTTGAAAAGGCCGGCGTGGAGCTTCTTAAACCCAATGTCCGTGAACAGGCCCTGGTCATGGACATGAGCTATGGCCTAAAAGCTGGCCGGGAGGATTTGCCCGTCGATTCTATGCAAGCGGCCTTAAACCGTTTGACCCGAGAGGGCGCCGAAGCCTTCATACTAGGCTGCACGGAACTGCCTCTGATATTTGAAAAGTATCCCCTTCAGGTTCCCGCCCTTCTGGACCCAACCGAGGTAACGGCCAGGCGTGCCGTACAGCTTGCCGGAGGCAAATTGAAATAACAACAACCAGGGAGGGGAGCCGCAGCAATAGCTGCGCTCCCAGACTGTCGAAAAAGCTCTGGGGGATCGGGGGCCGCAGCACCCGGAGGCTTTAATCGTGAGCGGCGGCGTGTATGCCGCGAGCGAAAAGCCTTGCTTGCCAAGGCTTTCTCTGCATGAAACAACGACCGCGAGGTACGAGCAGTTGTTTCATGGAAACTCAAAAAAGTGGCATAGCCACTTTTTGACAGGCTGGAGCCGCAGCAATAGCTGCGCTCCTTTGCTATGCACAATAGCATCCGCCATCCCCGCTGGTAAATATATAGGTATAGGTAAAGGAAGATCTTCGGCAAGATCGCCCGTAGGCAACCTTGGTGATGAAAAATATGTTTCTGTAGCAAACGTGAAAAATCGGCAGGCGGACAGGCGGCCTTCGGGCGGCGAAAACGCCTGCTTTTTTGTGCAAACTTGTGGACAAAAAAGCGAAGAATTTCCACAAAAACAGCAGAGACGTGATGAAAAAATGCGATAAAATCAATACCTTATGCGCAAAAGGTATTGCAATGGAAAGGGAAGTGTGCTATGATACGAACATCACGAAACCGGTGGGCCCTTGCACATGCCGCCGGATTGCGCCAGGAGAGAAGCGCGAACCACCCTTTAATGTGAACCGAATTCCACTTTGTTAAAAAGCAGCCTTGGTTGCTTTAAAAGCTTGGCGCGGGCAACTGCGCCGGGAATACAAGGGCGTTTGAAACCGCCCAAATTCTTAAGGAGGAAACAATAAACCATGAAAAAACTCATTGCATTGGTTCTGGTAGCCATGATGGCGCTGGCTTGCGTAGCTTGCACCAGCGCGCCCGCGGCTGAGCCCGCAGCGCCTGCCGCCGAGCCGGCCGCGCCCGCCGCTGAGCCCGCAGCGCCTGCCGCCGCCGAAGCCAAAACCTACAAGGTTGGCGTGTGCATCTACAAGTTCGATGACAACTTCATGACCCTCTACCGCCAGGAGATCGAGAACTACTTCAAGACCCTGGAGAGCGACGCCGTTAAGTATGAAGTCACCATCGTGGACGGCAAGGGCGATATGGCCGAGCAGACCAACCAGGTCGATACCTTCCTGGCCCAGGGCGTAGATGTGCTGATCGTGAACCTCGTTCAGTCCTCTTCCGCCGCCACCATCACCGAGAAGTGCAAGGCCGCGGATGTGCCCGTGGTCTACATCAACCGTGAGCCCGAAGCCGCCGATATGCAGGCTTGGGAAAAGATCTGCTACGTGGGCGCGGACGCTCGTCAGAGCGGCACCTACCAGGGCGAGATCATCGCCTCCCTGCCCGACAAGGGCGACGTCAATGGCGACGGTGTCGTGAGCTATGTGATGATCATGGGCGACCCGGAGAACGTGGATGCCCAGTACCGCACCGAGTTCTCCATCAAGGCCCTGACCGACGCCGGCATCAAGGTTGAAGAGCTGTTCAAGCAGCGCGGCGACTGGGCCCAGGAGAAGGGCCAGGAGCTGGCCGCTACCGCTCTGAGCCAGTTCGGCGAGAAGATCGACGTTATCTTCTGCAACAACGACGGCATGGCGCTGGGCGCTGCCCAGGCGATCGCCTCTGCGGGCCGCACCGTGGGCACCGACATCTACCTGGTGGGTGTTGACGCGCTGGATGAGTGCGTAGAAATGGTCAAGGCCGGCACCATGACCGGTACCGTGCTCAACGACCACATTGGCCAGAGCCACGCTGCCGTGGACTGCGCCGTCAAGTATCTGGGCGGCGAGCTGATCGGTTCCGCTGCTGATGGCACCAACCACGTGACCGTTGACTACCAGAAGGTCACCGCATAACCAACAAGCGTAACAAAAGAATTGCGTGCGGGCTTGCTCGCACGCAATTCTTGCAATTGAATCCAGGTTTTTTCCGCAAAAAATGGAAGAACCGCAGCGATAAGGGGGCAACATGTCGGAATATCTTCTGGAGATGAAGGGCATCAGCAAGTCCTTTCCGGGCGTTCAGGCGCTGGATGACGTTTCGCTCAAGCTGCGCGCGGGTACGGTGCACGCGCTGATGGGCGAGAATGGCGCCGGCAAATCCACCCTGATGAAGTGCCTGTTTGGCGTTTACAAAATGGATACGGGCGAGGTGCTTTACGAAGGCGAGCCGATCCATATCGCCAATCCGTTCGAGGCGCTGCAAAAGGGTATTGCTATGGTGCACCAGGAATTGCAGCCCATACCCGAGCGATCCATTGCTGAAAACATTTATTGCGGCCGCTACCCCACCAAGATGGGCGGCATTGTCGTGGATCATGCCCGGATGCATCAGGATACGAAGGCGCTTTTGCAGGGCCTGGGTCTGGATTTTGATCCACGGGCCAAGCTGGGCACACTCTCCGTTTCCCAAATGCAGCTGGTAGAAATCGCCAAGGCCGTTTCCGCCAACGCAAAGATCGTTATCATGGATGAGCCCACCTCCTCCCTTACGCAAAACGAGGTGGACGTTCTCTTTCGTATCATCAATAATCTTCGAGATCAAGGCTGCGCCATCATATATATATCCCACAAAATGGATGAGATCCTCCGCATTTCCGACGAGGTCACCATCATGCGGGATGGTAAATACATCGGCACCTGGCCTGCGGGCGAGCTAACGAATGACCTCATCATCACCCGCATGGTGGGCCGGGAAATCACCAACCTCTACCCTAAAAAAGAAAACGTGCCCGGCGAGATCGTGCTGCGGGTGGAGAATTATACCTCTATCCACTCCAAATCCTTCCGCAATGTCAGCTTTGATCTGCGCAAAGGCGAGATCCTGGGCGTGAGCGGCCTGGTGGGCGCGCAGCGCACGGAGCTGATGGAGGGCATTTTCGGCCTAAGGGCGATTACGGAGGGTAGCGTGGAGTATTTGGGCCGCCCCATCCGCATCATCCGCCCCAAGGACGCAATCAACCAGGGCATCGCCCTCTTGACGGAGGATCGGCGCGCAACCGGCATTTTCGGCGTGCTCTCCGTGAGCGACAACGTGTCCGTAGCTTCCCTTGCCCAATACCTCAAATACCGCATCATGCTGGATGACAGGCGCATCTCCAAGCTGGTGCGCGATAACATCGATAAACTGAGCATCAAAACCCCCAGCGAAAAAACGCAAATCCAGTCCTTATCCGGCGGCAACCAGCAAAAAGTTATCATTAGCCGCTGGTTGGCCAACGACCCGGACGTGCTCATCATGGATGAGCCGACCCGCGGCATCGACGTGGGCGCGAAATACGAGATATACTGCATCATCGCCGACCTTGCCAAGCAGGGCAAGAGCATCATCATGATAAGTTCCGAAATGCCCGAGCTGATCGGCATGGCCGACCGCATCATGGTCATGTGCGACGGGCGGGCCACGGGCTTCGTCGAGGGCGAGGATATGAACCAGGAAAAGATCATGGAACTGGCCACGCGCTTTGAATCTTAAAGGAGGACGACAATGCAGATCGACAACAGCAAGCTTAGCGGCAGGCGCACGGGGGAATTCCTGCTCAATAACGCGGTCATCATCATGATGCTGGTCGCCGCAGCGGCGGTAAGTATCATGCGGCCCAATTTTATATCCCAATATAACATCAAAAACCTCATCTCCAATACCTCCGCGCGCTTTATTATCGCTCTGGGCGTATCCGGCTGCCTCATCACCAAGGGTACGGACCTTTCCGCCGGGCGTCTCGTGGGCCTGGCGGCCTGCCTTAGCGCCACCTTTATGCAGCGGGCGGATTATACCAGCAAGGTCTATCCCAACATGGGCGAATTGCCTATCATCTGGGTGTTCCTGGGCGTGGTGGCCATCTGCATGGTCTTCGGCCTGCTCAACGGCTTGGTCATTTCTAAGCTCAACGTGCCGCCCTTTATCGCCACGTTGGGCATGCAAACCATCGTCTACGGTATCTGCCTGGTTTATACAGGCGCGCAGCCCATCGGCGGCCTACGCAAGGATTACACCACGATTTCCTCCGGCTCACTATTCGGATTCCAGTTCCTGCCTTACCTGGGTATCATCGCGCTGCTCCTGGGCCTGATCATGTGGTTCGTATACAATAAGACCCCACATGGCAAACATATGTATGCCATCGGCGGCAACGAAAACTCCGCCGAGGTGGCCGGCATCAACACCACGGCCACCAAGATCATCATCTACACCACCGCGGCCTGCCTCTACGGCATCGCCGGCTTCCTTTACGGGGCCAAGAGCGGCGGCGCTTCCGTGAACCTGGGCATGGGTTACGAACTGGAAGCCATCGCAGGATGCACCATCGGCGGCGTTTCCACCCACGGCGGTGTGGGCCGCATCTCCGGCATGGTGATCGGCGTACTGGTATTCGAGCTGTTGAAAATCGCCATGCAGTTCATGGGCGTGCCTTCTGACTATACCTACATCGTACAGGGCCTGGTCATCATCATGGCGGTATCGCTGGATATCCGCAAGTACGTGGCGAAAAAATAAACCTAACGCTGAAGGAAGACGGGAACGAGCTGCCATGATCACCATCAAGGAGCTGGCTGATAAGCTGGGCGTGAGCACCACCACCATATCGAATGTGATCCATGGGAAGACCGGCGAGGTCTCCCAGACGACCATCGAAATGGTGCAGCGGGCTGTGCGGGATTATAACTATATCCCCAATATGAGCGCCCGGGCTTTGGCGCAAAAAAGCTCGCGGATCATTGGCGTGGTGCTCAAATTCAACCCGCAAAAAGAGCTCAATGCCCTGCAGGATCCATTCGCCGGGGAGCTGATGGGCGCGCTGGAGGCCAGCATCCGCGAGGCGGGGTATTACATGATGCAGTACGTGGCCCCTAACGTAGGGGACATCGTGCGCCTGATGAAAACCTGGAACGTGGATGGCTTGGTGCTTTCCGGCTTCCACGCCCAGGATTACAAACAGATCCGCGCGCAAACGCAAAAGCCCATGGTCTTTGTGGATTGCTATTTCGGGGATATGGGAATACCCTATTCCAACGTGGGCCTGGAAGATCAAACCGGCGGTCGTATCATGACGGAATACCTAATCTCCCTGGGGCACGAGCGCATCGCCTACCTTTCCGATAACCAGATCGGCAACGATTGGATGCGCTGGCTGGGTTATTGTGATGCCATGGAGGCCGCCGGCCTGCCCTACAGCGAGGCGGAGAACTACATTCGCCTGCGCCCTGGCTGGACGGAATATTTCAAGAGCCTGGCCCCTGCCTTGGAGCCGCGGGATCGCTTTACCGCGCTGTTCTTCGCTTCGGATTATTACGCCATGCGCGGCTTCGATTACCTCTACGACCATGGTTTTCGCATTCCGGAGGATATCTCCGTGGCCGGCTTTGACGATAATATCCTCAGCCAGAACCTTAGGCCCAGGCTGACCACCATCCACCAGAATCCTACGGATAAAGCCTGCCTGGCCTTTGAGATGCTGATGGGCCTTATCCGGCGGGAAACCGAGGAGGGGGAGACCATCCGCCTGCCCGTGGAGCTGGTGGTGGGGGGGACGACGGCCCCGCCCCGCTGAGCAGAGAACACGCACCATCATGAGGCCGCGGGGCCGGGCAAGGCCCGCCCGGCGGCCTTTTTACAGGCCGCCGACGGCCCGGAAAGGACTGCTTTTGAAGATGCAAAACCCCTGGTGGAAGGAGGCGGTGGTATACCAGGTATACCCCCGCAGCTTTTATGATAGCAACGGCGACGGCGTGGGCGACCTGAACGGCGTGCTGCAAAAACTCGACTACATCAAGGCCTTGGGCGTAAACGTGCTCTGGCTTTGCCCGGTCTACGCTTCGCCCGGCTTGGATAACGGCTACGACATTTCCGATTACTACGCCATCGACCCCGTTTTCGGCACGATGGAGGATATGGACCGGTTGATTGCAGCAGCCCACGCGGAGGGCCTGCGTATGATGATGGATGTGGTGGCCAACCATACGTCCAGCGAACATCCCTGGTTTATTCAAAGCAGAGCCGGCAGGGAGAATCCCTTCCGCGATTTCTACATCTGGCGGGATGGGAAAAACGGCGGGCCGCCCACCAACTGGGGCTCCATCTTTTCCGGCCCGGCCTGGACGCTGGATGAAACCACCGGCCAATATTACATGCACAGCTTCCTGCCCGAGCAGCCCGATCTTAACTGGGAGAACCCGGCTGTACGCGAGGCCATTTTCGACACCATGCTCTGGTGGCAGCGAAAGGGCGTTGACGGCTTCCGCCTGGATGGCATTAACATGATCTCCAAAGACCAGCGCTTTTTGGATGGTGAGCCGGCTACGCTTTATGGCAACGGCTTCCCCTATATGTATAACGGCCCGCGCATCCACGAATTCCTGCAGGAAATGAACAGCCGGGTTTTCCAGCCCCACGATATGCTCAGCGTGGGGGAGACCAGCCATGTGAGCGTAGAGCATGGCAGGCTCTACACCGGCAAGGAGCGTGGGGAGCTGAGTATGGTGTTCCAGTTCATGCATGTGGATGGCGGCCCGCGCCTGGCGGATAAGTGGACGGATCGCCCTTTCCCCTTTGATGAGTTAAGGCATATCTTCAACAGCTGGCAGCAGGGTTTGCAGGGTGTGGGCTGGAACGGCCTGTATTGGAGCAACCACGACCAGCCTAGGCCGGTCTCCCGCTTTGGCAACGACAGCCCCCTCTATCGCGCCGCTTGCGCCAAGATGCTGGGCACCTGCCTGCATATGCTCCAAGGCACGCCCTATATCTTTCAGGGGGAGGAGTTGGGCATGACCAACGCCTATTTCCCGCACCTTTCCGATTACCGCGACCGGGAGAGCATCGACGCCTTTGAGGAATACACGCAGAGCGGCCTATTGAACGAGGCGGAGATGCTGCGCTGCCTGCAAGTGATCGGCAGGGATAATGCCCGCACGCCCATGCAATGGAGCGCGGGGGAGAACGCCGGCTTTACGGCGGGTACGCCCTGGCTAAGCGTGAACCCCAACCACCGCTATATCAACGCCGAGGATCAGATCAACGACCCGGATTCGGTCTTCCACTACTACCGGCGGCTGATCGCGCTGCGCAGAGCCTACCCCATCATCGTGCATGGGGATTTCCATCCGCTGCTGGAGGATGATCCAGGCATTTACGCCTATGAGCGGCGGCTGGGAAGAGAGCGCCTGCTGGTGCTTTGCAGCTTCACGGCCGCGGATGCGGCCTGCGGGCTGGGCGAGGATGGCGGCAAGGAGCTGATCTCCAACTATGCCTACCACAAGAAAGGGCTCTTGCAGCCCTATGAAGCCCGGGTTCTACTATATGAGGAAGGATAAACCAAGCATGCAACTGCCCAAGCAATGGATCAAACAAATTCAGCGGGGGGCCTATGATAATCAATGGCAATGGCTTTATGGCGGTACTACCGATAGACAGGCCGCGCGGCACATAGAAGCTCTCGGCGCCTTTGAAGAAAACTATGGCGCTGATACACCGGCCTGCCTCGTCTCCGCGCCGGGTCGCACGGAGCTTTGCGGCAACCATACGGATCACCAGCGAGGGCACGTCCTGGCAGCGGCGGTTACCATGGATATGCTGGCCGTGACCGCGCCCAGGCGGGATGGCCGCATCATCTTGGAAAGCCGGGGCTATGGCCGAACACAGATCAATTTAGACGAGCTTGCCCCTGAAAAGGCGGAGGAAGGCACCACGGCGGCCCTGCTGCGGGGCATGGCCGCGCGCCTGCATGCGCTAAACCATGCCATCGGCGGCTTCGAAGCCTATGTCTGCTCCGATGTGCCCGCCGGCGGCGGCCTTTCCTCCTCAGCTGCGATGGAGGTGCTGATTGGCAGCATCTTTAACTTCCTCTATAACGATGGCGCGCTGACCCCGGTGTGCATAGCCCAGGCCGGCCAATATGCGGAGAACCGCTATTTCGGCAAGCCCTGCGGCCTGATGGATCAACTGGCCTCTGCCGTGGGCGGGGCCGCAGCCATGGATTTTGATGATGCCGCCAGCCCCAGGGTGGCGCGCATCACCTGTGATTTCGACGCGATGGGCCATGCTCTTTATGTGGTGAACGCGGGCGGCAGCCATGCGGGCCTAACAGGCGAATATGCCGCCATCCCGGCGGAAATGGGCGCGGTGGCCGCAGCCTTTGAGAAGGATGTTTTGCGGCAGGTGGATAAGGCGGCGTTCTACGCACGCTTGGGGAGCCTGCGGGGCGTGGTCTCCGACCGGGCTATCCTTCGGGCCATGCACTATTTCGGTGAGGATGAAAGGGCGGTGGCCCTGGGCCGGGCTGTGGAGGCGGCGGATGCGGAAGCTTGCAAGGCGATCATGCTGGCCTCAGGCGCTTCCAGCATGAACAGGCTGCAAAATATCTACCCCGCGCTGCAGAGCGGCGAGCGCAGTGTGGCCCTGGCCCTGGCTTTGAGCGAAGAACTCCTTGCCGGCAGGGGCGCCTGGCGCATCCAGGGCGGCGGCTTTGCGGGCACCATACAGGCCCTGGTGCCCCATGCGCTCTGCGCGGCTTATGAAGAGCGGATGCGGGCGGCTTTTGGCGCCGGCTGCTGTAGCCGGCTGCATATCCGGCCTATGGGCGGCTATTTATTAAAGGAGGAAGAAGTGTATGGCGAATAAGCGCATTTTGGTACCTGGCGGCGCGGGTTATATCGGCTCCCACGCAGTGAAGGCTCTGATCGGGAGCGGCGCTGAGGTGATCGTGGCGGATGATCTGGAAACGGGCTTCAAGCAGGCGGTGGATCCCGCGGCCAAGTTTTATCAGGGCGATATCCGCGAACGGGCCTTTTTGAACAATCTGTTCAGCAAGGAGCATATTGACGGGGTGATCCATTTTGCCGCCTATTCACAGGTGGGCCAGAGCATGGAAAAGCCCCTCGATTACTATGATAACAACGTGAACGGCACGCGCGTTCTGCTTGCCGCTATGCTCGCGCATGGAGTGAAGAACATCGTATTTTCCTCCACAGCCGCTACCTATGGCGAACCGCGCAACATTCCCATTTTGGAGAGTGACCCTACGGAGCCCACCAGCGCCTATGGGGCCACCAAGCTGGCTATGGAGCAGATGATGCGCTGGTGCGCGGGGGCTTACGGCCTCAACTACGTATCCCTGCGCTACTTCAATGCCTGCGGCGCGCACGAGAGCGGTTTGATCGGCGAGGCGCACGAGCCGGAATCCCACCTGATCCCGCTGATCTTGCAGGTGCCGGGCGGTAGGCGGCCTTATATCAGCATATACGGAGAGGACTACCCCACCCGGGACGGCACCTGCGTGCGCGATTACATCCACGTGATGGATTTGGCCGAGGCGCACCTCTTGGCCATGGAGCATCTCTTTGCCGGGGGAGCGAGCGATGTTTTCAACCTGGGCAACGGCGTGGGCTTTACGGTAAAGGAGGTCGTCGCCGCTGCGGAAACGGTAGTAGGCGCGCCCATTCCCGCCAAGATTGTGCCCAGGCGGCCGGGCGACCCGGCCCAGCTGGTTGCCTCCAGCGAAAAAGCCCGGGCTGTGCTCGGCTGGAAGCCCTCGCGCTGCGAACTTTCCACCATCATCTCCACGGCCTGGAATTGGCATAAAAATCATCCGAACGGCTATGGGACGTAACGCTGTTCCCGCTAGGGGCTGCCATTGGCCTGCGGATATGGTATACTGAAATCGTGCGCGGCCTCCTTCGGGAAGCCGCCATGCATGACGGGCCAAAGGCGCGGCCTTTGGCAGGAAGCAGGAGAAGCAAAATGTGGAATTACCTTTGGCCCGCGCTGCTGGTGGTGGCGAGCAATGTAGCCTATCATATCAGCGCCAAGGAAACGCCGGAGGCCGTGAACGCCTTCCTTTCCCTCACCGTGACGTATCTCGTGGGGGCGGCCTTTACGTTGGGCCTGTATCTGGCTACATCCGGCGCGCAGCAGGATATCCTGCGCGATCTGAAGAACCTGAACTGGACGAGCTACCTCCTCGGCCTGGTGATCGTGGGCCTGGAGGCCGGCAACCTGTATCTTTACAGGGCGGGCTGGAAGATCAGCCTCGGCTCGCTGGTGTGCAATATCTCGGTGGCGGCTGTGCTGCTGGTGGTGGGCATTTTATTCTATAAAGAAGTCCTGGGCTATAAGCAAATCATCGGCCTGCTGCTGTGCATAGCCGGGCTGGTCTTCATCAACAGCTAAGCGCGAAGGCGCGAGGCGAAAACGAGCGGAAAGGAGCATCGGATGGACAATTTCGTATTTCATACGCCTACGAAGTATTACTTCGGCAAGGATACCCACCTGCAAGCGGGGGAGATCCTGCGGGAACAAGGGGCTAAGAAAGTTCTCTTTTATTATGGCGGCGGCAGCATTCTGCGCACGGGCGTGCATGCCGAGGTGACCAAAGCCCTGCGGGCGGCCGGGGTGGATTATGTGGAGTTGGGCGGGGTCAAGCCCAACCCGGATGTGGAGTTTTGCCGCCAAACCGTGGATTTCATCCGCGAGAACGGCGTGGATTATATCCTGGCCGTGGGCGGCGGCAGCGTGATCGACTCGGCAAAAATGGCCGCTATGGCCGTTGCTTCAGATGCGGATCCTTGGGACTTGCTCGTTCGCAAGGCGGAACCCAAAGCGGCCCTGCCCGTAGGCGTGATCTTGACCATTGCCGCCACAGGCAGCGAGGGCAGCGATTCCGCCGTGCTTACCAACGAGCAACTGGGCCGCAAAGTCGGTCTGTCCTCCCAGCTAAACCGCCCGCGCTTCGCCATTCTCAACCCGGCGTTGACCTATACCCTGCCGCCTTACCAAACGGCAGCCGGCATTACGGATATCATGATGCACACGGCGGAGCGCTATATCTCCCTCAACGGGGAAAACGAGCTGCTGGACGGCATGGCCGAGGCGCTGCTGCGCGCCGTCATCGCCGCCGGCCGCAAGGCCATTGAAGACCCGCAGGATTACGAGGCACGCGCCACCCTCATGTGGGCAGGCATGCTCTCCCACAACGGCCTGATGGGCACGGGCCGCGCCTATTTCATGGCCGCGCACAAGCTGGAGCATGAATTGAGCGCCATGAAAACCGCCGTGGCCCACGGCGCGGGCCTGGCCGTGATCTGGCCCGCCTATATCAAATACCTTTGTGCTTATGACCTGCCCCGCTTCACCCGCTACGCGGTGAAGGTATGGGGCTGCGAGATGGATTTTTTCCACCCGGAGCGCACCGCTGCCGAGGGCATCGCCCGTACGGAGGCCTTCTTCCGCGGCATCGGCATGCCTACGCGCCTGGGCGAATTGGGCTTTGACGAAAGCGACATCCCCACGCTGGCCGCGGGCTGCTCGCAGAACGGCACCATAACCCTGCGCAACTTGATCCCCATAGACCAGGCTAAGATGGAGGAGATTTACAGGCTGGCCCTATAGAAAACATCTAAGGAGAAACCACGAAGGCCCCGCGCATGCGGGGCCTTCGATTTGCATCATAAATCTGCTTATTTTACTTCCACCAGCTCGTAGGCTTTATTCCCCAGGCCATATTTCTCCAGCATGGCGATCTGTACAAAAGGATCCTTACCGTGGATACGCTCAAATAGGTGGCCGTGGTCGCCCAGGGGGAAGCCTTCGGGCAGGCCGGCGGGGATCAGATTTTCTACCTTGATGGCATCCAACGAGGCCTGCTCGATGGCCACAATATCCGTGGAACCCATGAGGCCGATATCCGGCACCAGGCCGGGGGTGGTGAGGCCCCAGCAATCGCAAAGGATGGTGATCTGGGTGAGCAGGTTCAGGTAATAAACGCTGCCTGGAGCAAAGGTATCCAGCACGGTTTTGGTGCAGAGGGCAAGGCCCTGCTGGAAATCTTCGTAATTGTGATCGGTAGCGGAAATCGCGCCCGTGGGACATACCTTGAGGCAATGGCGGCAGAGGGTGCAGTTGTGGTAATCCACCCAGTATTCGCCCGTATCGCTAAAACCATTGGCATTGTGGTTGCAGCCTTCCACGCACGCTTCGCAATGGATGCAGGCGCTGCCGTCCCATTCGAGGCCGCCCTCCAGCGAATGCTGTTCCTGCCGGGTGCGGGTGGTGACGCAGCCCATGGCGATGTTCTTGCAGGCCCCGCCATAACCGCAGGACCCGTGGCCCTTGATGTGGGAAAAATCGATGAGCACATCCGCGTCGTGGATATAACCCGCGATATCCACATGTTTGAAGGAGCGGAAATTCACGTCTTTTGTATAATAGTATTTTTGCAGGTGGCCGCAATCATCCAGCACGGGGCAGCCGAGGATGGCCTCGGTATAGCCTCGGTTCTGGGGTTCGCGCCGCGCTACGCCGTGGTCGCAGATGAAGCAATCGCCGTCGTGCGCCTTAATAAAACTCACCAGGCTGCGCAGGAAAACCGGAGGGATGGTGGAATAAGTCATGCGGTCGCCCACGTGCATTTTAATGGCTACCGTTTTGCCGCCTACCATATCGGCGATCTCGCTTTTGGCCAGCAGCCGCTCAAAGCGGGCGGGGAGGGTTTGATCGACCTCGTAACGGGTGAACCCCATGGGGGCAAATAAAACCTTGCTCATTTTCGATCCTCTATCTATTAGATTGATAATATTAGTATAGCATATAGGAAGAAATTATCATATGCCCCGGATGCGAACCTCCACAACCCGGCCGATGATCTGCACATCCCCCCCGGCCACGATGATAGGCTCGTAGCGGGTATTGGCCGGGATCAGCACCAACTGGCCATTGATCCACTTGACCTTGCGCAGGAGCACCTCATCTTCGAGGCGGATAACGGCGATCTGCCCATTCTCTACCCGGCTCTGCTGGCGCACCAGCACCAGCGCGCCCTCGGGGATGCAGGCGCCTATCATACAATCCCCCTCGACTTCCATATAGAAATATTCGCCCGCGCGCACCTCCGCCGCGGATAGGGGAATGTATTCGCTGATGTTTTCATCCGCCAGCATGGGCAGGCCCGCGTGCACCCGGCCCAAGAGGGGAACGCCCACGACATCTTCCTGCGCGGGGTGGAAGAGCCCGCGCACGGCGGCCGGGGCCTTATGCGGCGGCGTGAGCGGGGCTTGGCGGCAGAGCATGTGATCGGCGGAAACGCCGAACATATCGCAAAGCACCATGAGCGTATCCGGCGGGATGGAAACACGGCCGGTCTCATATTTGCAGATGGCGGCCTTTTGCAGGCCCACGGCCCGCGCAACATCCTCCTGGGTAAAGCCCCGGGCCTGACGCAGTTCCTTTAAGCGGTTCATGAGTCCTCCTGAAAGCAGCTTACGCGTTTTCTCTATTGTATCCTGCCTGGAAATTAAATACAAGGAGAAATTTGGCAAAAACCCTAATAGAGTACCAGAAATGGGATTGACAGTATCTTGATAAGATATTATAATGGCGTTACAAAGAACAAAGGCAACTTTAACGATTCTTTCAGGAAACAAAGTTTCCATCCAGGATCCTGACGATAGGAGGTACCCCATGAATTACTTTGGCTTGTTCTTCACCTTTATGCTCCCCGGCATCATTCTGGGGCTGCTGGGCGCGTTCTCCCTTAAGGAGGCCGCAGAGGCTAAGCGCCGTAAAGCCCAGGCTGCGCGCAGCCAGGCGCGGCGGCAGGCCGCCGGCCGGGCGCAACACCGCAAACAAACCCTCTATGTTTCCACCATGGAGGGATCCCGGGCGGCCTAGCGTCTATCATTTTTTCGTATCCCCTTCCCACGGGATAAACATAATAATCGAATAAGCGCCATGCAAAGAACCCCCGCGTATGCGGGGTTCTTTGCCGCGTTCACACATTATTCATGGCTCATCGGCCTACCGCGCTTGTCGTATGAGCGCGGTTAGGGTATAATTTAACAAGTAATGAGAAATCGACAGCAAGCAACGAGGTAAGGAAATGGGATCGCAAACGGGTAAGAAGAGAAGGCGCCGCCGCAAGGTGCGGATTCATTACGGCAGGGTGTTCCTGCTGTTGGCGCTGCTCATCGCGGTTATCGCCATGGCGGTGCTGCTCGTCAAGAGTTGCGCTTCGGATAAGGCCGGGGGCGAGGGAGAAGAAGCGGATAAGCCGGGCTTTATCAGCAGCCTCTTTAATAAGGAAACGCCGGCCCCAGTGCCCACACAAACGCCGGAGCCTACGCCTACGCCTATACCGGCTTTCAGCCCCGAGGCCATTTCCGGCACCAAGCCCGGCGATTTCGGGCTGGAGGAGGCCATCGAGGCGGGCGGCGCGCAAACGGCGAGCTATACGAGGGCCGAACCCATCGATTTTTACGAAGGGTATAAATACACCGAACTCCCAGGCGTGATTGGCTTCCGCGGCAATAACTTCCGCGACAGCGCGGCCTACGGCACGGTAAATTTCACAGGCGCGGCCAGCGAACCCTGGACTTTCTCTGTGGGGAGCCTGAGCAAGATGTATGGCGAGGGCAGTTGGACGGGCTGCGGCTGGACGGGACAACCCCTGATCGTCAAATGGCCGCAGGAGACAAAGCGCATCATGAATTTATATGAGGCGGCCAAGAACGACCCCGATCTGGTGGAGGTCATCTACGCCACGATGGACGGGCATATTTACTTCCTCAACCTCCATACGGGTGAAAAGACCCGTGACGCCATCAACATAGGCTATCCCTTCAAGGGCGCGGGCGCGCTCGATCCGCGCGGCTATCCGCTGATGTATGTGGGCAGCGGGGACGACAGCCCCACGGGCGGCAAGGGCAGCAGCCGGGCCTTCATCATCAGCCTGATCGACGGCAAAACCCTTTATGAATTCGGCGCAGGGGACAACTTCTCCTTGCGGGGCCTCTCCTATTTCGATAGCTCCGCCTTGGTGGACGCCGAGACCGACACCCTCATATATCCCGGCGAATCGGGCATCCTCTATACCATCAAGCTCAACACCCAGTATGACCAAAACGCGGGCACGATCTCTATTGCGCCGGAAACCGTGAAGTGGCGCTACAAGGGAACGCGCAGCAATTCCAAGGCAACCAAGGATGGCTCCGAGGGATGGTGGCTGGGCGTGGAGGATAGCGCCATCATCTGGCGTGGGCATGCCATCTTCACCGATAACGGCGGCCATATGATCTGCCTTGATCTGAACACCCTTAAGGCCGTTTGGGTGCAGGACACCCTGGATGATACCAACTGCACGCCGGTACTTTCCCTTGAGGGACCGGATCAGCACCCGTATGTCTATACCTCTACTTCCTTCCACCCGGGGTGGCGGGCCGGCGCCAACAGCACGGCCCTGATCCCCATCTGGAAGATCGACGCCGTAACCGGCCAAATCGTGGCCAAAAATGAGGATTATCATTGTCAGACGATCGCCGAGCCCAGCCAGGTTTCCGGCGGCGTGCAGGGCACCTTGGCCCTTGGCAAAAACGATCTTGAGGGCCTGGTCTTCGTACCCATCGCCATGACGGAGGGCATGAAGGGCAAGCTGGTAGCCTTCAACACGGCGGATATGAGCGTGAAGTGGCAATGCGATTTCGCGGGCTATCCCTGGTCCTCCCCGGTGGCGGTCTATGATGCCAATGGCAAGGGATATCTCATCCAGTGCAACAAGTCCGGCTATATTCACCTGATCGACGGCCAGACCGGCACGATCATCAACGAGATGAGCCTGGGAAGCAACATCGAGGCCTCGCCGGCCGTGTATAACAACATGGTGGTGGTAGGCACCCGGGGCGGCCTGATCTACGGCGTCGACCTGAATTATCTAAAAAACTACGTAAAACCGGCGGCCTAAGCTGCCCATAGGAGTGCATGGAAAATAAAGTAAACGGCAATATCGAGGGCATTCGCAATACCCTGCTTGAGCGGATCGCGGCCCTGTATGAAATGCGTATGGAGGCGGATATATTCGCCTCCTTTGAGATGCTTGAAGCCATGGCGGAATTCACCGGGGCCATCGGCCGGGAGTTGTCCGTCTATCTGGGGCGGGACGGCCGCGTGGTAGATGTTTCCATTGGCGATAGCGCAAAGGTTTCTATGCCGCATATGCGCTTGGTGCGCAATGAAGACCGGCTTTGCGGCGTGCGCTGCATCCATACCCACCCCAACGGCGATGGCCGCCTTTCCAGCGTGGACGCGGGAACCCTGCGTTCCATGCGGCTGGATTCCATGGCCGCGCTGGGCGTGAGCGCCGAGGGCCAGCCTGTGAATTTCTACGCCGGCTATCTGGGCGATATGGAGGAGGACGGCACCCGCCAGGTACTGCTCTATGGCCCCTTGCGGCCTCATAAGCTGCCCCAGCGGGCGCTGATGCAGGAGATTTACCTTGCGGATGAGCGCTTCAAGAGCGCCACCAGGGATGTGCGTGAGGCCACGCCCGAGCGGGCCATTTTGGTTGGGCTGGAGAACGATGCGGCCTATGACACCCTGGCCGAGCTCGGCGAGCTGGCGGCTACGGCCGGGGCTGTGGTGGTGGGCCGCTCCACCCAGCGCAAGCGGGAGATCGACAACGCCACCTACATCGGCAGCGGCAAGGCGGAGGAGCTTTCCCTCTCCGCCAGCGCGCTGGAAGCGGACCTGTTGATTTTCGATGACGAGTTGAGCCCCGTGCAGGCCCGCAATTTAGAGGCCATCACCGGCGTGCGGGTGATCGACCGCACGGCCCTCATTTTGGATATCTTCGCCCGCCACGCGCAGAGCCGGGAGGGCAAGCTGCAGGTGGAGCTTGCCCAGCTCAAATACGAGCTGCCGCGCATCTTTGGCCAGGGCAAGGTGCTTTCCCGCCAGGGCGCGGGAACGATCGCCAGAGGCCCGGGCGAAACCAAGCTGGAGAGCGATAAGCGCCGCATCCGCCGCCGTATCTACGAGCTGGGCGAGGAGCTGAAAGCCGTAGAAAAACAGCGCGGGCTAAGGCGTGAGCGGCGGCAAAAAGATGCCGTGCCCCGCGTGGCCCTGGTGGGCTATACCAACGCCGGCAAGAGCACCCTTTTAAACGCGCTCACGGGCGCGGGCGTGCTGGCGGAAAACAAGCTTTTTGCTACGCTGGACCCGGTCGTGCGCCAGGCGACCTTGCCGGGCGGCACGCAAATCCTTTTGAGCGATACGGTGGGCTTTATCAACAAGCTGCCTCACGATTTGATCCAGGCATTCCAATCTACGCTGGAGGAGGTACGCCAGGCGGACCTGATCCTGCATGTGATCGATGTTTCCTCCGATCATTATGAGAGCCAGCGCGAGGTGGCGGAAAAGGTGCTGGCAGATCTCGGCGCCGGGGATATCCCCAGCCTTCGGGTCTATAACAAAGCGGATGCGCAGTTGGCGCCCCCGCCGCAGGATGGCTTGGCCATCAGCGCCCTCACAGGCACGGGTCTCGACAGCCTGCTTGCGGCCGTTGAGCATGCGCTCTCGAGCGGCCGCAAGGAAGTGGAGCTGCTGGTGCCCTATGATAAATACGAGGCTATGGCGCTTTTGCGCGAGGACGCGCGCATATTGGAGGAGCGCCACGAAGAGGCGGGCACCTATGTGCGTGCCCTGGCAGAGGAGGATACCCTTTGGCGGCTCAAACGCATTTTAGGGGAGGCTGGGGGAGCATGAGCGAAAAGAAAACCAAGGTGATCGCCATCGAGGGTATCGACGGCAGCGGCAAAAGCGTGCAGTTTGCCGAATTGAAAAAACGCTGCCTGGCGGCCGGGCTACGGGTGGATAGCCGGGAGTTTCCCATATATGAGAGCTTCTTTGGCGCGGAGGTGGGCCGCTATCTTTCCGGCAGCGGCGGCGTGCGCGCGGATGCGGTGGACGGGCGTTCCATGGCTCTGTGGTATGCCTTGGATCGCTGGGAAAACCTAAGGGACTACCGCGATGGCGAGGCGGATGTTCTGCTTTTTAACCGTTACGTTTTGAGCAACGCGATCTATCAATCCACCAGGGATATCGATTTGGATCAGCCGGATATCATCGACTGGGTGTTCGATCTCGAATATAACCATTTTGGCCTGCCCAAGGCGGATGTTTTCATTTTTTACGATGTGGATACGACGCAGGCGGGCGCAAACATCCTCAAAAAAGGCCGCCGGGATTACCTGGGCGAAGGGAAGGACGTATACGAAGCCTCCGAAAACATGCAAGCGCGGGTGCGCGCCAAATATCTGGAGACCGCGGCCGGCCGGCAGGATATACTGGTGATCCGGTGCATGCAAAACGGCCTTTTTCGCTCGATCAACGATATCGCCGCCGAAACCTTTCAAGCTTTGAAGCAGCGGGGCATCTTGTAGGATTTACCACGGGCCATATCCTTCCCTTTGGGCAAACTAAGCCCACATAAAAGGAAGGAGTGAGCAGCATGAAAGCATTACCCATTATGCTGGGCATGGCGGCGGGGATGGCCGCGGGCTATCTGGCGGTCACGGCCATGTATCCCGATGTGTCCCGCCGCGTAATGCGGGATTCCCGCCGGGCCGTGCGCTGTGGCAGGCGCATGGTGAGCGGCATGTTTAATTAGTTAGCAACTTTCTCAAACCTGGCCAGTGCCTATGCGGATCTATAGCCGCCCCGCGTTGCCTTTCCGCTTCGCGCAGCGTTGCTGCGCGGCGCTCCTTTGGCTTAGCGGGGCAGCTAATCTTTCGCATATTCCCTAGCTATCCTTTCATGAGTTGCCCTGGAGGCTAGGCTGGCGGGGAGCGCGGGCGGGATGGTCGGCGGCTCCAAGGCCGGCCCTTCTTTTTTTGGCTGCTGCAGGGGAATCTGATTGAAAAAAAGGATAGGGCAGGGTATACTGGAAAGAGATACCGAAGAGGGGGTGAGCTGCATGGCCGAAGGCACCAACGAAACGATGCATTTCCGCATCGAAAAAGAAAAGGACAAGGCCAGCGACGTCATCATGCGGGTCTATGACGCCATGGCGGAAAAGGGGTACGATCCCATCAATCAAATCGTGGGCTACCTGATCTCCGGCGACCCGACGTATATCACCAGCTATAACAACGCCCGTTACCTCATCCGCATGCTGGAGCGGGACGAGCTTTTAGAGGAGTTCGTGCGCTTCTATGTGGAAGCCCACGAGGGTGATTGATCCATGCGGCGAGTATTGGCGCTGGATGTGGGGGATAAGCGCATCGGCATTGCCGTGAGCGACCCGCTGGGCTTTACCGCCCAGGGGCTTGAAACTTATACCCGAACAGGCGATGAGGCTGTGGACGCGGCTTATATCCGCGACTTGGCGAAGAAATATGAGCCGGTGCGGCTGCTCTTTGGCTTGCCCCGCAATATGGATGGTTCCTATGGCTTCCAAAGCGAAAAGGTGCGCGCTTTTGCCGAAGCGGTGCTGCAGGGCTTTGAAGGCGAACATACCTTTTACGACGAGCGGCTCACTACCGTAGAGGCCGAGCGTGTGCTGTGCGAGGCGGAGCTTGATTGGCGAAAGCGCCGCAAGGTGGTCGATAAGGTGGCGGCTGTGGTGATCCTGCAAGGGTACCTGGCTACCAACCCTAAGTTATAAAAGGAGAAGCGCTGTTATGGATAACGAGCGGATGGATGATATCGTGCTGCTGGATGAGGCTGGGGAACCGGCGCACTTCGAGCATATCCTCACCTTTCTCTATGAAAAGGAGCGCTACATTGCCCTTTCACCCTTGCCGGAGGGCGAGGAGCCGGATGAGGACGAGGCCGAGGTCATCCTACTGAAGGTCGAAGAGAAGAACGGTGAGGAGACCTACGTCACCATCGAGAGCGAGGTGCTTCTCAACGAAGTCTTCGACCACTTTCTCGACTTGATGGACGAGCTTTCGGAGGAAGGCGAGTAAACCCAGCTAAATATTTGCCTTAAGGCCCGCATACGATATCGTGTATGGGGGCTTTTGCTATGCACAAAAACAAGCGGCGCATCCGCCTGGGAAGGCGGCTCTTATCCGCCCTGGACCTGCCCGAGGAGGCGGCGGGCACGCCCAAAATTACGGTTTTGGGCCGAGAGCACGCGCTCATTGAGAACCACACGGGCGTTTACCAATACCGCGCGGAGGAGATATGTCTTTATACCAAAGCGGGTATGCTTTTCGTAACGGGGGAGGACCTGACCCTGCGGGAGATCACCCCTGAACGCCTTTACATCAGCGGCCAGGTGGCGGGCCTGCGGTACGAAGGGGGGACGGGGGCAAAGAGCAACAAGAAAGATTAACAAAGTGTAAATTACGGGGCGCGACCCAGCCGGGAGGGGGCGCGGAGGGGTGTGGATATGTGGAATTCTCTTGCGGGATATGTTATGATACAGGTTGAAGGAACGGGCCTGGAGCGCTTTATGAACAAGGCGCTGCGGGAGGGGCTGGAGATCTGGGGCGTTTCTCGCACGGGTCGCAATAGCATCTCCGCTTATGTGAGCGTGGAGAGCTTTTATGCCCTGCATAAGCTCAACCGGGGCCTCCGTTGCCGTATCCGCATTTTGGAAAAGCACGGCCTGCCCATTGCTCTTTCGCGCCTGCGCTACCGCAAGATCATGGCCTTTGGCTGGATCGCCGTGCTGGCGGCCCTTTTGATTGCCTCGCGCTTCATCTGGTTTTTGCGCATCGAGGGATGCGACCAGGTGCGCGAGGAAGAGATTGTGGCCACCCTGGCCGAGATGGGCGTGCGGCCGGGCATCCCCCGGGGCGATATCACCACCGGCGGCCTGGGCCGGGCCGTGATGGCCACGGATTCACGCATCGCCTGGGCGGGGGCCGAGCTTTACGGCGTGGTATTGCAGGTTTCCATTCGTGAGGCCGGCGATACGCCCAAGGTTTTGGAGCATGGGGAACCCGGTAGCCTCTATGCCGCCAAGGACGGCGTGCTCCGGCGCATTACCCCTCTCTCGGGCAAGGCCCTTTTCAATGCCGGGGACGCGGTGCTCAAAGGGCAGATGCTGATTACGGGCGATTTGGGCAATGATATTGCCGTGGAGGCCCGGGGGGAGGCCATTGCCAGGGTGCTCTACCGCTTTTCCTACACGGCCGCCTATGAGCAGGTGCTGCCCGCCCGTAGCGGCAACAGCTTCAGCTATGTGGAGACCAGCCTCCTGGGTTACAGCCTGCCCGCGCCGGAGATCCCCTTTGCGGATTATGAAGTGGAGCGGGGCGCGGCGCATACCCTGCCCGCGCTATTACCTATCGAGATCGTGCACGTTACCTGCCGTGAGCTTACGCAGCAGCCGCAGATCCTAAGCGAGGCGGAGCTGACGCCTCTGGCCGAAGCCGGGGCGCAAAAGCTGATGGAGCAGGGCGTAGAACGTAGCGCCCGCATCCTTTCGGTGCAGGCCGAACAACAAACGGACGAAACCGGCGTTACGGTCATTTTGAACGTGATCGCCGAGGAAAATATTGCAAAGAGCGGAGCATTGCATGCCAAAGATGAATGAATTTGAGCAGGAGCTGGACCTCACACCGGCCCGTGAGCCGAGCCGCTATGAGATTGCGCTGGAGAGTATGGACGAGGTCTTGCGCCTGTTCGGGGTGTTCGATGAAAATCTCGGCATTATCCAGCAGGAGACCGGGGCCATCATCAAAACGGACGGGGGCAGCGTTGTCATCACCGGCGAGGAAGAAGCGGCGGCCCTGGCCCACGCGGTGGTGGATAAGCTGTTGACCATCCTGCGCCGGGGCGAGAATATCGACCGCAGCCGCATCCGCTACGCGGTGGATCTTGCCAAAGAGGGCAATGCGGAGCTGATCTTAGAGCTACTGGACGATGTCGTGGCCTTCACCAACAAGGGCCGCCGCATCAAGTGCAAAACCCTGGGCCAGAAAAAGTATGTTTCCGCGCTCAAACGGCATACGGTGGTTTTTGGCGTAGGCCCCGCGGGCACGGGCAAGACGTACCTGGCTGTGGCCATGGCCGTGCTGGCCTTCAAAAATAAAGAGGTGGAGAAGATCATCCTTACCCGGCCCGCCGTGGAGGCGGGGGAAAAGCTGGGCTTCTTGCCGGGCGATTTGCAAAACAAGGTCGATCCCTACCTGCGCCCCCTTTACGACGCGCTTTACGACTTTTTAGGCTCTGAAAACTTCCACCAGTTGGTGGAGCGGGGGGCCATCGAGGTTGCGCCCCTGGCCTACATGCGTGGCCGCACGCTCAATGACGCCTATATTATCCTGGACGAGGCGCAGAATTGCACCTGCGAGCAGATGAAGATGTTTCTTACCCGCTTTGGCGAGGGCTCGCGGGTGGTGGTCACCGGCGACATCACCCAGATCGACCTGCCCCGCGAGCGCAAGAGCGGCCTGATCCATGCCCTGGAGGTGCTCGAGGGCATAGAGGGCGTCAGCCAGATCTACCTCACGCATAAAGATGTGGTGCGCCACGAAATGGTGCAGCGCATCATCAAGGCATATGATCGGGCCGAAGCTAGCTGGCATTACGACCGGAACGAACGATAGGCGCGGGTCAGCGCCAGGATAAACCGAAGATAAATGGGGGGAGTATGGCGAAAGTACGGGAGAAAAAGGCTAGACAGGCTTCCTACATGAGCCTGATAACGGTTTTGCTGCTCATTCTCGCTCTCCTTTCGGCCTACGCCTCGGGCTTGGCGTGCCTCACGCCCAAGCGCTATGCCGTGCGGGTTGGGGAGGCCGCGCCTGAGACCATCCACGCCAACCGTTCCATGGAAGACGAGGCGGCCACGGAGACCCTGCGCCAAAGCGCCAGGAATAGCGTGCAGCCGGCCTACCGCATCGACGCTGAGACCGTGCAGAGCCTGGAGGAGAGGGCTGCGGCCTTTTTCGAAAGCCTCACGGATGTGCGTGCCAAGGCCCAGAGCCTGACAACCGGCGAAGGCTTGGACGAGGCGGATTGGGCGGCCCTGCTCACGGAAGAGAACGTGGCTTCCCTGGGGGCCAACGCCAGCCCCGCGCTGGACAAGGATTCCCTCATCGGCGTGCTCATGGCCAAGGATAGCGAGCTGACCATGCTGCGCGAGATCGTGCTGCCCAAGCTGACCACCGCCCTTTCCGGCGGTCTGGCGGAGGGCGGGGTGGCCAAGGTGCGCGATGCGGCCATCGCCGAGCTTAACGCTTCCACCAGCCTTTCGAGCGGGCTAAAAAAGGCCGGAGCGCTGGCGCTCACGGCCTACCTCCAACCTACCTATGCGGTAGATGAGGCCGCTACTGAAACTGCCCGCGCAGCCGCGGCTGCGGCCGTGGAAACGGTGCGCATCAAGCGGGGAGATGTGATCGTGCGCGAGGGCGCCGTGGTGAGCCGGGAGCAAATAGCCCTTTTGCAGGAGATGGATATGGTGCGGGGTGCAGGGGGAGACCTGCCCGTACGCATCGGCCTGGCTCTTTACGTGCTGCTGATCTACGCCCTATTTGGGGCGGATCTCTATATTTCTCAGCGCCCGGTCTGTCAGGATTTCAAGAAGGCGCTGATCCTGGCCCTGTTGCTGATCGCCATGCCGCCGTTAGCCCTTTTATGCAACATGGTGGATCTCCACATTTCCCCCATGCCGCTTGCGGTGATGCTGGCGGCCATCTTGGTGGGGGAGCGGGCCGGGCTTTCCATTTCAGTGCTGCTTTCCCTGCTCGCCGCCATGCTGGCCTCGCAGCCGGGCGGCGTGTTCGGCTTTGATGCGGCGGCCATGCTGCTCTTTACGCTCACCTCGGGAATCGGCGCAACGTACGCCCTGCGCCGGGTGCAGACCCGGGGCGCCATCATCGCCTCGGCTGCGGTGGGCGGCTCCGTGGGCGCGCTGTGCCTGGCGGCGGTATATCTATCTGCGGGCGCAGCCCTTGCCACGCTCCTGACGGGGGCGGCCTGGGCCTTGGTGAGCGCGGTGATCTCCGGCCTCTTGGTGGTGGGTTCCCTGAGCATTTGGGAAAACCTCTTTGACATCGCCACCCAGGCCCGGCTCAACGAGCTTTTGAATACCAGCCACCCGCTGCTCAAGCAGCTAATGTATGAAGCGCCCGGCACCTACCAGCACAGCATGAACGTGGCGGCCCTTGCCGAGAGCGCTGCGGAGCGAGTGGGCGCGGACCCCTTGCTCGCCCGGGTGGGCGGCTGTTACCACGATGTGGGCAAGCTGCGGCGGCCCCTTTATTTCATGGAGAACCAGCAGGGCGAGAACATCCACGATACGCTGCCGCCCGAGGAGAGCGCGGCCATCATCCTCTCCCATCAAAAGGACGGGGCTACCATTCTGGTCAAAAACAAGCTGCCCGGGGCCGTGATCCGTATCGCGGCGGAGCACCACGGCAATTCCCTGATGGCCTATTTTTATCACAAGGCGCAACAGGTGGGCGGCGAGGAACCGATCGACCAAAGGAAATACCGCTACACGGGCAGCAGGCCCGCTACCAAGGAAGGGGCCATCGTGATGCTGGCGGATTGCTGCGAAGCAGCCGTGCGGAGCTTGGGCGAGTGCACCAAGGAAGCCCGAGAGGAAATGGTGCACAAGATAATCTGGAGCAAGCTCACCGATGGGGCGGAAAACCTGCTTTCGGGCGCGCCGCTTACCTTCCATGAGCTATGCGAAATTGAAAAGAGCTTTTTACGCACCTTCAGCGGCATCATGCATGACCGCATCGAATACCCGGAGGAGAAAAAGGCATGATAGAGGTATGTCTGCAAGTACCCCAGCCGGCGGACTTGGATATCGGGCAAACCATTGCCAGGGCCGCGGAGGCGGCCCTGCAGCAGGAAGGCGCGGCCGGGTCCTGGCTTTCGGCCACGGTGGCGGATGACGATTACGTCCGCGCCCTCAACCGGGATTATCGGGGGATGGACCGCCCCACGGATGTGCTTAGCTTCCCTATGGAGGAAGGCGAGGATATCGCGGCGGAGCCGGATGGCTTTTTGGGGGATATTGTTCTTTCCCTGCCAAGGGCGGAGGAGCAGGCTGCGGAATACGGCCATTCCCTTTTGCGGGAGCTAAGCTTTTTAACCGTGCACGGCGCGCTGCACCTATTGGGCTATGACCATATGGATGAAGACGAGGCGGCGGTTATGTTCGCCAAGCAGGAAGAAATATTGACCAAGATGGGAGTTTTACGATGAGCAATATTCACGAATTTGAAGCACGCAGCATGGTTCGCATGGCTACGGAGGCCAGGAGCAGGGCTTATGTGCCCTATTCCAATTTTCGGGTAGGGGCTTGCCTCAAGGCCAGCAACGGCGCATATTACATGGGCGCCAATATCGAGAACGCGGCTTACAGCCCCACCGTATGCGCGGAGCGCAGCGCCGTACTTCGGGCCGTATACGAGGGCGAGCGCAGCTTCGACGCGCTGGCCATCATATGGGACGGGGAGAATTACGCCGTGCCCTGCGGCGTGTGCCGCCAGGTGCTCAGCGAATTCTGCGAGCCGGGCATGCCCGTGGTCTGCGCCAACCGGGCCGGGGAATTTAAAATTCACACGCTGGGCGAGCTGCTGCCTGAATCCTTTGGCGCGAGGGATATGCAATGAGCTATCGCTCGGGCTTTGTGTCCATCATAGGCTCGCCCAATGTGGGCAAGAGCACGCTGATGAACCGCATGGTGGGGCAAAAGGTCTCCATCGTTTCGGATAAAGCGCAAACCACCCGCAATCGCATCATGGGCGTGATGTCGCGGCCCGGCTGGCAGATCGTTTTCCTCGATACACCGGGGGTGACCACGCCCAAGAACCGCCTGGGTGATTACATGCTCAGGGTGGCCTACGATTCGCTCAACGAGGTGGAGGCCATCCTCTTTTTGGTGGATGCCAAGCGCGGCATCGGCGCTAAGGATGAAGCGTTGCTGGACAAGCTGCGCGAAGCCAAAGCGCCCGTGGTGGCGGGCGTCAACAAGGCGGATCTTTGCACGCTGGACGATATCGAGTCTGCCCGCGAACGGCTGGAAAAGGAGCCGTTTATCCGGCAGATCATCAAGCTTTCCGCCCTGGAGGGCCGGGGCGTGGAGCAACTCGCAGAGGCGCTTACGGCCTATCTGGTGGAAGGCCCGCAGTATTTCCCGGAGGATATGGTCACGGATCAGCCCGAACGGATCATCTGCGGGGAGATCATCCGCGAAAAGGCTTTGCAGCTCCTCCGGGAAGAGGTGCCCCACGGCCTGGGGGTGGGCATCGATAAGATCGAAGCGCGGGAGGATGGCATGCAGGATATCTGGGCCACCATCTACTGTGAGCGCGCCAGCCATAAAGGCATTCTAATCGGCCGCCAGGGGGCTATGCTCAAGCGCATCGGCACCGAGGCCCGCAAGGATATGGAGTGGCTGCTGGGCAGCCGGGTCAATTTGCAGCTTTGGGTTAAGGTGAAGGAAGATTGGCGCAACAGCGCCTCCATGTTGGGCGAGCTGGGCTACGAGTGATCGCCCGGGGGCTTTGAGCCGCGCGGCTGGCGGCTTCTGGAAGCGCGGTAGGCGAGGTAATCCGCGGGGTGCCCCGTTTGGGAGAATCGGTTCCATTCCTGCCCGGCGTCGGGCCTGCGTTTGTGCATCATGGGCGCATCTCCTTTCGCTGGAGCGGCTAAAGGCCGCTTGCCTGTTTTCAGTATCGGCGCGGCTAGGGGCCGCCATGCCAAGCAATCCATGACAATTCTGGAAGGAGGCCCGGATGGCAAGCCTCACCCTCAACGGCATCGTGCTGCGCCATGCTAATTACCGGGATAACGACCGCATCCTCACAATATTTACCAGGGAGCAGGGTACGGTAACGGCTGCGGCCCGGGGCTGCCGCAAATGCGGCTCCGCCCTTTTGGCGTGCAGCGAGATTTTCACCTACGGCGAATTCGTCCTCTTCGAGGGCCGGGGCCGCCATACGGTGGATGCCTGCGATGTGCGCGAGCGCTTCTATGCCCTAAGGGAGGATATGGACCGCCTGGCCGCCGGGGCCTACATGCTCTCCATTACGGAGGCTTGCACGCCCAAGGGCCAGCAGAGCGAGGCGCTTTTTGACCTGCTCTATTACGCGCTCAGCTACGCCGCCTTTGGCACGCAAGCTCCTGTGGATGTGGCCCTCTGCTTTTTAGCTCGCTGTTTGGCGATCCTCGGCTACACGCCCCGCCTCACCCGCTGCGCGTGCTGCGGGGAGGATCTGCGCGCTTTGCCCCGCTTGGGCTTCGACCCTTGTGTGGGCGGCGCTGTGTGCGGGGCGTGCATGCGGCCTGAGGGCATTCCCATTAGTCCTCTTTCGTTGGAGGCCGTGCGCCGCATGCTGTTGCTCTCCAACCAGGAAATGGAGCGGGTGGCCCTGCCCGAGCGGGTACGCGTGGAGCTTAAAGCCGCCCTCAACGCCTACGCGGAAACCGTGCTGGAACGCAAGCTTCGCCCCGCAGGCCAGTTGCGCTGCTAAGGTTCTTGCAGAACCATAAGCCTTTCCTATAGAACAATCTGTCGAATTTTGCATGATAAAAATCATTCCATTAAAACACAAGCAATCATAATGCAAGAAACATTGCATAAAACACCTCAAAATAGTTGATTATTTCCCATTGTATGTTATAATGGTGAAGCCTTGGAAACATGGCTTGTTTCCCTTGGCTGGTGAGCACAGATATATAAGAGATTTATATATATGAAATTATTGAGGAGGAAGAAATATGGCAAAGAAGTTCGTATACCTTTTCAGCGAGGGTAATGCTAGTATGCGCGATCTGCTGGGCGGTAAGGGTGCAAACCTTGCGGAGATGACCGGGCTGGGCATGCCCGTGCCCCATGGCTTCACGGTAACAACGGAAGCCTGCATGCAGTACTATGCGGACGGGGAAAAGATCAACCCTTCTATCCAGGAAGAGATTTATGCCAACATGGCCCGGCTCGAGGAACTGAGCGGCAAGAAATTCGGCGATAAAGAAAACCCCCTGTTGGTTTCCGTGCGCAGCGGTGCGCGCGCTTCCATGCCCGGCATGATGGACACCATCCTCAACCTCGGCCTCAACGACGAGGTGGTAGAGAGCTTTGCCAGGAAAACCAATAATCCCCGCTTTGCTTATGACTCCTACCGCCGCTTCATCCAGATGTATTCCGATGTAGTGATGGAGGTCGGCAAGAAATATTTCGAAGAACTGATCGATAAAATGAAAGCCGAGCGCGGCGTAAAGCTGGATACCGAGCTGACCGCCGAAGACCTCAAGACCCTGGCCGAGCAATTCAAGGCCGAATATAAAAGCAAGATAGGCAAGGACTTCCCTTCCGACCCCAAAGAGCAGCTTATGGGCGCCATTATGGCTGTGTTCCGCAGCTGGGAAAACCCGAGGGCTATCTACTACCGCCGCATGAACGATATCCCCTCGGATTGGGGCACGGCCGTCAACGTGCAGATGATGGTATTCGGCAACATGGGCGACACCTCCGGCACGGGCGTAGCCTTTACCCGCAACCCCGCCACAGGCGAGAAAAAACTCTTCGGCGAGTTTTTGATGAACGCCCAGGGCGAAGATGTTGTGGCCGGCGTGCGCACCCCGCAGACCATCGACCATTTGGCCCAAGTCATGCCCGGCGCTTACCAGCAGTTCGTCGATATCTGCGACAAACTCGAGCAGCATTACCGCGATATGCAGGATATGGAGTTCACCATCGAAGAGGAAAAGCTCTATATGCTTCAGACGCGCAACGGCAAGCGCACCGCGGCTGCGGCCCTCAAGATCGCCTGCGACCTGGTGGACGAAGGCATGATTAGCGAAAAAGAAGCTGTGATGTCCGTGGATCCCAGGCAGCTGGACGCTTTGCTTCACCCGCAATTTGACGCCAAGGTGCTCAAGAATACCAAGCCCATTGGCAAGGGCCTGCCCGCTTCCCCGGGCGCGGCTACAGGCCGGGCGGTGTTCACGGCGGAAGATGTGATGAAATGGGTCGGCCGGGGCAAGAAGGTGATCCTGGTTCGCCTGGAGACCAGCCCGGAAGATATCGAAGGCATGCACAATTCCCAGGGCATCCTCACCGTGCGCGGCGGTATGACCAGCCACGCTGCGGTAGTGGCCCGCGGCATGGGCACTTGCTGCGTTTCAGGCTGCGGCGAGATCGAGATAGATGAGGCCAATAAGCGCTTTACCCTGGACGGGCGCGTCTTTAACGAGGGTGACTATATCTCCCTGGATGGTTCCACCGGCTTCATCTATGGCGAGCAGCTCCCCACCGTGGAGGCCGAGATCGGCGGCGATTTCGCCCGTTTGATGGGTTGGGCGGATAAATACCGCCGCCTCAAGGTGCGTACCAATGCGGATAACCCCCACGATGCGGCCGTAGCCCTTAAATTCGGCGCGGAGGGCATCGGCCTTTGCCGCACAGAGCATATGTTCTTCGAAGAAGACCGCATCCCTGTGATGCGTGAGATGATCCTTTCTCCCAGTGTAGAGGCCAGGCGGGCTGCGCTCTCCAAGCTTCTGCCCATGCAGCGTAAGGATTTCGAGGGCATCTACAAGGCCATGGCAGGCCACCCTGTGACCATCCGCTTCCTCGATCCGCCGCTGCACGAGTTCCTGCCCAGCAAGGAAGAGGATATCCGGGAACTCTCCAAAACCATGGGCATTACGGTGGACAGGCTTAAGGCCGCCATCGCTGGTCTGCATGAGTTTAACCCCATGATGGGTCACCGCGGCTGCCGCCTTTCCATTACCTACCCCGAGATCGCGGAGATGCAGACCCGCGCCGTGATCGAGGCCGCCGTGAATGTGCGCAGGGAGGCCGGCATCGAGGTGGTGCCCGAGATTATGGTGCCCCTGGTTGGTGAGGAAAAGGAGCTGGCCTACGTTAAAAACATCATCGACAAAACGGCCAAGGAAGTGCTGGCCGAAAACAAGGCGGATATCCGCTATATGGTAGGCACGATGATTGAGATTCCCCGCGCGGCCCTCACCGCAGAGGAGATCGCCCGCCAGGCTGAGTTCTTCTCCTTTGGCACCAACGACCTGAGCCAGATGACCTTTGGCTTTAGCCGCGATGACGCGGGTAAGTTCCTGGATGCTTACTACGAGAAGAAGATCTACGAGTTTGATCCCTTCGTGCGCCTCGATGTGGTGGGCGTGGGCAAGCTGGTCAAGATGGCTGTGAAGCTGGGCCGCAGCACGCGCCCCGGCATGAAGATGGGCATCTGCGGCGAGCACGGCGGCGATCCGTCCTCCGTGGAGTTCTGCCACCAGGTCGGTCTCGACTACGTATCCTGCTCTCCCTTCCGGGTGCCGATCGCTCGCCTCGCGGCAGCCCAGGCCTGCGTCCGCTACGGCAACGAACCGCAGGAATAAACGCAAAGCGAAAACCAGACAGGCAAATAGCGGCCCGGCGCAATCATGCGCCGGGCCGCGTGTTTTACAGGCTTATCCGCATGCGGCGCCGCCCATCAAAAAGCCTATAAAACAAAATCCGTAATCACCTTAACAAATAGCAGCGCGATCATCAACGCCATCACGGGGCGGATGAAGCGCGCGCCGTTCTCAATGGCCAGGCGGCTACCCAGGAAATTGCCGGCCATGGAGCAGAGGGCCATGGGGATGCCCACGGCAAACCATACCTTGCCGTTGAGGATATAGGCCGTAAGCGCGCCGATATTGCTGGCCAGGTTCACTACCTTGGCATTGCCGTTAGCGCGGATGAGATCTGTTCCCAGGAGAGAGCAAAAGAGGATGATATAAAAGGTGCCCGCGCCGGGGCCGAAAAAGCCGTCGTAAGCGCCCACGACCAGGCCGATGAAAACGGCCAGCAGGGCCTCCTGCGTTTTTGAATGGTTTTTGGGTTTGCGTTCCTGTCCGAAGCCTTTGTTGAGGGCAAGAAAGAGAGCTGCCGCAGGCAGGAGGGCCATCAAGCAGTAGCTCAGGTATTTTTCGCTCAAAAGCAAAGCCAGCCGCGCGCCCAAATTAGAGCCGGCCAAAGCGCCCGCAGCGGCAAATAGGGCCGTGCGCCAGTCGATATTGCCGCTGCGGCCATATTGGAAGACGCTGGTGAGCGTGCCAAAGCTCATGGCGAATTTATTGGTACCGTATACGGTATGGATGGGGATGCCGGCCAGCAGGCCCGCGGGCACGCTGATCACGCCGCCGCCGCCGGCCACGGAATCGGCAAAGCCCGCCAGGAACAGCAACGGGCAAACGATGAGCAGGGTATGGATGAGATCGGGCATGGGGCGTTTATACCTTTACTGCGGATTCGCGCGGCCCCGCGCTTCTTTTCGCCCGGCCGGCGCGTATACCAAAAAGTATACAGGAACCGCCAGCAAAATGCCAGCTATAATATCGAGAATGGAATGCTGCTTGATTAACACCGTGGCCGCGCAGATCAGAGCGGCCAGCAGGATGTAAAGGGCCCGCAGCCGGGGCTTGAAGGCGGGGCAATCGTAGACGGCAAGAACCACCACGATGGAGCCGTAGGCGTGAACGCTGGGCAGCACGTTGGTGTTGGTATCGGCGGCATAGATCAGGCCGATCATCCGGGTAAAGAGGTTGTCCTCGCTAAAGGAAGCGGGTCTTAGATCCTGGCCATTGGGCAGGATGAAAAAAAAGAGGATGCAGAAGGTGAAACCCACGGCGATGGTTTGCATATACCGCCGGAAGCAATCCGGGTAGCGCAGCGCCAGATATAGCCCCGTGAGCACCATATAGGGGAACCAAAGGTAATAAGCCAGCACAAAGGGCGGGCAGAAGGGAATGGCGTCGTCCACCAGGGGCCAATAGGAGACCCAATAGGGCGCGTCGCCGCTGATATAATGCTCCACCAAAAAGAAGGCCGCCAGGTAGAGCGGCAGGTATAGTGCCCAAAGCCAATGCCTGTATTGGGGGGAACGCAAATCGAATTTCATAGGTTGGCGCCTCCCCGGTTTTTATTGTTTATGACCATGGCATAGGCATGATGCAGGTTTTCTATCAGGATATCCGCGCTGCCCGGGGCGTATTCGCCATCCAGCGTCCAGGGCATTTCCGGCGGGGCGCTAACAACGGCCCGTTCCGCTGTGCAGAAGTGGATCAGCTCCTCGTCGTATTGCTGCGTTTGCAAAGAAAGCACGATACGGTTAAGATCGATCAGGTTCTGCGGCATTTTGACGAGGGTGATCTCAAAGAGCCCATCGTCCATGGCCACGCATTGCTTATCCAGCGGAAGCACGCCGCCAATGGTGGTGGCGTTGCTGACCGCACCGAAGATATACTCCCCCTCGAAGTGCCGGCCGCCAGCCTCCAAGGCCAGGTGAATGGGGCGGATATTGGGCAGATCCTTCATGCCTTCCAGCACATACGCGAGGTGCCCCAAAAGATTTTTGGAACGCTGGGGGGTGGCATAGCTGGCCTCGGTAAAGGCTCCAAAGCTGGCCACGTAAGAAAAAAGCCTGCCGTTGAAGCTGCCCGCATCCAGGGTTCTGGGCGACCCTTGCATGATATCGCCTGCCGCCTTAAGAATATCCTTGGAAAGCTCGAGGCTGCTGGCAAAGTCGTTGGTGCTGCCGGCGGGGATATAGCCGATGGGAGTGTGCGCACCGCCCTCGACCATGCCGCCCAGCACCTCATTGAGGGTTCCATCCCCGCCCACGCACACCACCAGGTCGAAATCCCGTGCGTTTTCCCGGGCGATGCGTGTGGCATCCCCCCGGCCCGCCGTGCAAAACACCGTGCAAATATAACCGTGGGCGTTAAACAGAGCCACCATGGCCGTGAGATGGCGGTTGGCCTTTCTCACGCCCGCGGCCGGGTTCATAATAAGCAGCAAGCGCTTGTGCATAAAACGCCTCCATCAGCGATATTGACCGATTATCATTTTACCTAAGATTCCGGCCCCGTTCAACCGCTGGATGGGAGAATATTGTGAACAATCTGCAATATGGAAGGCGGTCCGCAATAGTCGCGTCCCTCGCTTACGGCCGGGCTGCCGCTATGCTCACAGGGCTTCCGCCGCCTGAAGGCTCGAATCGGGATTTGACGACATGGGCGGCAAACTTAAAAAAGTGGCCGAAGCCACTTTTTTGAATTGCGGGGGTTAGCCCTGCGCCAACTCGTCGATGCGGCGGTTGATGCGGCAGAGTTCCTGCATGATAGGGTCGGGAATGTGGGTGTGGTCGAGATCATCCACCCGGCGGCCGGCTACCTTAACGACCCGGGCGGGCACGCCCACGGCGGTGGCGTATTCCGGCACGGCGCTGAGCACTACGGCGTTGGCGGCGATGCGGCTGCCCTGGCCCACGGTGAAGTTGCCCAGCACCTTGGCCCCCGCGCCCACGGTCACGTGGTTCTCCAGGGTGGGGTGGCGTTTGCCCGTATCCTTGCCGCTGCCGCCCAGGGTGGCCCCCTGGTAGAGCAGAATGTCATCCCCCAAAACGGCGGTCTCGCCGATGACGATCCCTGTGCCGTGGTCGATCACCAGCCGCCGGCCGATGGTCGCGCCCGGGTGGATATCGATGCCGGTGCGCCGCCTGGCCCCCTCGGAGACCCAGCGCGCCCAAAAGCGCAGGTTCTTATGGTAGAGCCAATTGGCCACGCGGTGGCAGATAAGGGCGTGCACACCCGGATAGAGCAGGAATATCTCCAGCTTGGAATGGGCGGCCGGATCCTTTTGCTGGTAGGCTGTTAGAAGTTCGTTCAATCTCTTAAACATGGGACTATGTACCGATCAGCATATACGGTATGCCCGTATGCCGATATCCTTTCTCAAATTAAAGTCGCAGGATGCAGCTTGTTCCAACATATGCCGGGCCAACCCGCGTGGTGATTTCCGACCAATCAATCCCGAGTGAATCAATTCCAATTAACCAAGTAAGAATTCGACACTAGGATACACCGCGGCAGCCCTGCTTGTCAAGGGGCGGCTTTCCTTTTTTTCCTGCCTCTGATATAATGAAATGCAACCTTTCACATGCCTTGTACGTTTCATAGATGAAAACCACCAAAACCAAAAGGGGGGAACACCATGAAGAAATTATTTGCTATTTTAATGGCGCTGGCCATGCTGCTGGCGATCGGCTGCTCCTCGAAATCGGAATCCATGACGGCGGAGATGCCCGCCGCAGAGCCCGCGGCTGCCGCGCCCGCCTATGATATGGCTGCGCAGGAGAAGGGCATGGCCCCAGGCGGCGTGTTTGGGGGCGAAAGCCAAAGCACGGCGAATCGGGGCAACGCCGATCTTTACGGCGGCCACAAGATCATCGCTACCTATAATTTAGAGATGAGCACGGATGCGTTCGACGAGCATTACGCCCTGCTCACGGCCAAGGCGGAGGAGCTGGGCGGCTATGTGCAGGATAGCAGCGTAAGCGGCACCAAGCCCGTAACCTATAACGACTATGGCCGCAACGCCAACCTCACCTTCCGCATCCCTTCCGATAAAGCGGAGACTTTCATGGAATTTGCCGGGGGCACCGGCACCATCACGCACACGAGCAAATCCACCCAGGATGTAACGCTGGATTATTACGATAGCGAGACCCGCCTCGATGTGCTCAAAACCCAGCTGGAGCGGCTCAAGAGCATATTGGTGACCACGGATAACCTGGCGGATATCGTGGAGTTGGAGAAGGCCATCGCCGAGGTAACCATTGAGATCGAGCAGATGACCACCCAGCTTAGGCGCTATGACGACCTGATCGACTATACCACCGTCTACCTCTACATGCGTGAGGAGCGCCTCATCGCCGGCCCGGCAGCCACGCAGAGCGTAGGTGAGCGCATCGGCAAGGGCTTTACCTCCAACCTCAGCGGTGTGGGCGTATTCCTGGAGAATTTCTTTGTCTGGTTCGTGAGTTCCCTACCCGTGCTGGTGCTGCTGGCGCTGGCCGGCTGGGGGATCGTGGCCATCATCCGGCGGGCTGTCCGCAGGCGTGGAAAAACCGAAAAACCGCCCAAGGCGCGCAAGAGCCAGCCGTCAACCTGGGTGAATCCCGAGCAGAAGCAGGAGGATACAAATGAGAATGAAAACAAGTAAAACGGTCCGTTATGCGGCCCTCGGCCTGGCCCTCATCTGCCTTGTCGCGGCGGTGAGCGGCTGCAAGAGCGAAGAACAGATCCAGCAGCAGGTGCAGCAAAAGGAGGAAGACGCAGTGTATGTAGATCTGCGCAGCACCATCACGGTGAGCGGTGAAGGCAAGGTGATGCTGACGCCGGATAAGGCGACGGTATATTTCACCATCCGCAACCAAGGCGAGAAGGCGACCGACACGCAGCAGCAGAACGCAGAACTGACCACTGCCGTGCTGGATGCCATCAAGGCGGCGGGCGTGGCCCAGGCCGACATCAACACCGGCTCCGTCAACGTAACCGAGCGCTATAATTACGACAAAACGCCCCCCGTTATCGAGGGCTACGAAGCCTCTTGCGAGCTAACCGTGGTTATCCGCAAAACGGAGATGGTGGGCGAGGTGATATCCCAAGCCGTTGCGGCAGGCGCTTCGAATGTGCGGGGGCCGGAATACGCCGTTACCGATGCTTCCGCGGCCTATGTGGAGGCCCTGGCCGCGGCCATGGCCGATGCTAAAGCCAAGGCTGAAACCCTGGCTACGGGCGCGGGCGTGCGGCTCATCCCCCTGCCCGTATCCATCCAGGAGCAGAGCAGCAATTCCGATGTAGCCGCTCTGGCCGTACCTAAAACGGACGGTGCGCGCTCCGCCATGGCCGCGGCGGAGGATGTAGCGGCTATGCCCATCTCCATCAGCGACCTGGAGGTTGTGGCCCGCGTAAGCGCGATCTATGAGATAAAATAGGGCGAACTTCGTTCACCAACGGCCATATGGGGGCGGCTATCAGCCGTCCCCGTTTTTGTTAACTTTTCTACAGCGCCGTTTCCTTCATAACCCGTTCAAAATATGCTGGTATACTATGCCAAACGGGGTGGCGTATCACGCCCCCTTATTTAAGGAAAACATCTAGACTTCTTGTATTCCGCAGGGGCAGCAAGAGGCCACGCTGGAAAGCATGGCTGCCTACCGCCCTTTTCCGGGAGAATATGATGCTGAGGAAGTACGCGAGGCGCTATGTGCCCTGCCGGAGATGCGCTATGAAACGCCACAGAACGGAACGGAGAAGGTATATCTAAAAGAAGAGGATGAATTCGGCGGTTACTGAGGGAGGGTTACATTATTCTTGCGAAAACCACCCCATCCGCCTGCGCTTCGACCTGCCTATGCGCCTGATCAACGAAGGGGATGGCAGGGGCTTTTACAGCCTGGATACCAACAGCCAGTATTTCTTTGGCGATATTCTTTCCTTGTTTTCCGCGATCCAATCCGCCATGGCCATCACCGGCGCGTAGCCATCCCGCGTCATGTTTTGGGTGTCCGCGATCCAAACTAGGGAAAAGGATTTTGGCGCAGGCGAGGGGCTGGGCAAAGGCGAGGGAGTGGGGGAGGGCGGGGGCGCCGGGAAACCGCGGGCAAAGCCTTGGACGCAACAACAGCCGGCCAGCAGCCAAAAGGCCAATATGTGCGATAAGCGGCGTTTATAGAACGTAAGGAACGCTCCTTCTATGATGGCTTGGACAAATGCCAGACTAGTATATGCCTTTTGGAAAGAAAAGTAGATTCAGCCACCCGCAAGCAAGTAGAGCCGGCTGCCAGGCAGGGGCTTGCATAATGTTGCCAGAATAGATACAATGACAATGAATCTTAAAAAGGGGGCACTTATGACGAACGAACCGAATAAGCTGCGCTTTCAGCCCGTAAGCATTTCCATGCGCGAGCTGGTGCATAGCTATACCAAACCATTGCACATTCAAAACTCCGAATATACCTTTACAAGCTTGCTTATGTGGTGCAAGGAGGATCGCATTCGCATCGCGGAGCAGGAGGATATTCTTTACATCCTTTACATTTTTCCGCAACTCGATCCCTTCATGCTGGCGCCCCTGGCCTTGCGGGAGGAGGATTACCCCAAGGCTATCGCCACGGCCTCGGCCTATCTTACGGGCATTGGCGCGCGCCCGGCCTTCCGGGGTATAACGGAAAAATATAAGCCCTATTTTGAGCGGGCGGGCTTCACCCTCACGGCGGATCGGGGCAATTTCGACTATGTATATAACATGGAAGACCTGCTCACCCTCAAGGGCAAGCGGCTGCACGGCAAGCGAAACCACATCAATCAGTTCCTCTCCCGCTATACGTATAAATACGTGACCATCACGCCGGAGATGTACGCCGAGTGCATGGCCATCTACGAAGACTGGCTGGCCGGCAAGGATCCTGCCGAGTACGGCGTGTTGGGTGAGCAGGAGGCCATCCACATCGGCCTGACGCATATGCAGGAGCTGGGCCTGGTGGGCGGCGGCATCCTGGTGGATGGCAAGCTGCGGGCCTTCAGCCTGGGCGAGCGCATCGACGAGGAAATGGCCGTAATCCACATCGAGAAGGCGGACTCCAACATCCCCGGCCTTTATCCCCTCATCAATAAGGAATTCGTGACCCACGCCTGGAAGGATATGAAATACATCAACCGCGAGGAAGATATGGACTTGGAAGGCCTGCGAAAGGCCAAGATGTCCTATTCGCCTGCCTATCTGCTGGAGAAGTTCCGCGCGGACATGCCGGAGTAAGCCCGGCCACGCTGGAATATTACGGCATGTTACGGGAATATTAAGGCGTGGAGGGATTTCTTGACGCGACCATGCAATTGCGATAAAATCGATACAAGTTTAATGGCGGCTACGGCCGTACAAAAGCATTAGGAAGGAAAAATAAAATGCCCGAAGGTATTCTCTCTAGCCTAAGCGGTTTCATGAGCAACGGCGGCCTGCTCATTATTCTGATGCTCGGTATGTTTGCCCTGATGATCATCCCCCAGCGCAAGCGTGAGAAGAAGATTAAAGACATGCTGGCCAACCTCAAGGTGGGAGATCGCGTGCGCACCATTGGCGGCATCTACGGCACCGTCAACGCCATCAAGGATGACATCATCACCCTGATGGTCGGGCCGGATAAAGTCCGCCTGGTCTTTGCCCGCGGCGCTATCGCCAATGTCGAAGACGTGGCGGTGGAAGCCACCATGGAAGACGGCATCACCGAAACCAAATAAACATTCGCAACAAACGATCCCCGTGCTTCGGCCCGGGGATTTTTTGCATTTTGGCCGGGCGAAAGGCTTGTATTTTTGTCGGGGAGCGCATAGGCGTACGCGGAACCGCATATATATCGATAGCAACGGAACCTATCTATGTTATCGATAAGCGGAGGTATGCCCCATGCAAGCTGCGCGCAATCCGGCCCGCCCGAGGGCGGCGCAATATAAACCACGCCCTATCCTGCTTACGCTGCTCAGATCCGCGCTTTGGGCCACGGCCCTGAGCTTGGCGCTGGTGGTGCTTTATGCGGTGGCCCTTCGCCAGGCTTGGCTGGGCACGGATACGATGGGGCCGATCACGGCGGCCATCAAGGTGGTATGTGCAGCCGTGGCGGGGCTGCTGGCGCACCGGGCCGCCAAGGAGCGTATTTGGCTCTGGGGGCTCTTGGGTGGCCTGCTCTACAGCGTGTTTTCCTTTGCCGTGTTCTCCATCCTCTCTCAAACCTTCGTGTTCTCGCTGGCGATCTTTTCGGATATGGGTATGGCGGCTGCGGCCGGGCTGTTCGCCGCGTTGATGTGGCAAATGTTCAAATAGGGCCTTGTAAGCCGGAAGCGCCGCGTGTATAATATAAGGTAAGTATGAGTCAATATATGGAGGAAACAAAACCATGAAGCATATTACCACCATTGAAAAGCCCTGTATCAATGCTTCCGCGAATAGCGGCTGCGGCGAGTGCCAGGCTTCCTGCCAATCCGCCTGCAAAACTTCCTGCACCGTTGCCAACCAGAAGTGCCAGAAGCAGGCCAAATGATCCGGCGGGCTTAATTCGCCTGCCCATGCGCATTATGCCCTAGTGAGCAGTAATTTTAGCCGAATTACTGCTTTTGCTTGTAGATTGATGTTTTCCAAATAAAGGAGAAGCTTTTTGATTCACGCCTTTCGATTCCATGAGTATTATCTCATCCTGGATGTGGAGAGCGGCGCGCTTCACAGCGTGGATGAACCCGCCTACGCGGTCGTCCAGGCCATAGAAAAGGGCTGGGATATCTTCGCCCTGCCCTATCCCGAGCGCCAGATACGCGAGATCGCGGCGGAGGTGGAGGCGCTGCGCGCTGCCGGCAGCCTCTGCTCCCCCGAATTGACGCCGCCCGCGGGCGCGGCAGGGGGCCGGGTGATCAAATCCATGTGCCTGCATGTGGCGCACGATTGCAACCTGCGCTGCCGCTATTGCTTTGCCGATACGGGTGAATTCCACGGACCGCGCGGCCTGATGGCCCCGGAGGTGGGCAAAAAAGCGTTGGATTTCCTCATTGCCCACTGCGGCAACCGCAAGCACTTGGAGGTAGATCTTTTCGGCGGCGAGCCGCTGCTGAATATGGAGACCGTGCGCGCGGTGGTGGCCTATGGCCGCGAGCTGGAGCAAAAGCACGGCAAACAGATCAACTTTACCATCACCACCAACGGCGTGGGCCTCACGGATGTGATTATCGATTATCTCAACGCCGAAATGCACAACATCGTGCTCAGCCTGGATGGCAGGCCCGAAGTGCACGACGCAATGCGGCCTACGGCGGGTGGAAAGGGCTCTTATGATATCGCCCTTTCCAATATGAAAAAGCTGGTTGAGCGCCGGGGAGATAAGGAATATTACATCCGCGGCACCTTCACGGCCAGCAACCTCGATTTTACAGAGGATGTGAAGCATTTGCGCAACCTTGGCTTCGAGCAGCTTTCGCTGGAGCCTGTGGTTTTGCCGGACGATAGCCCCTATGCCATTTTGGAAGAACACGTGGCGGGGGTGTTGGAAGAATACGAGACCTTGGCGGATTACGTGTTGCAAAGCCGCCAAAAGGAAGATACCTGGCTCAATTTCTTCCATTTTATGATCGACCTGAGCGGCGGGCCCTGCTTGAAAAAGCGCATTGCCGGCTGCGGCGCGGGCGTGGAATACGTGGCGGTGACCCCCGAGGGGGATATCTACCCTTGCCACCAGTTTGTGGGTCAGGAAAAAATGAGGATGGGCAGCGTGCTCACCGGCGAGCTGGATGAAGATATCCGCCGGATGTTCGCCGCCTGCACCCTGCTCGATAAGCCGGCCTGCCGGGATTGCTGGTGCAAATATTTTTGCTCCGGCGGGTGCGCGGCCAACGCCTATCTTTACAACGGCGATATCCGCCAGCCTTATAGCCGCACCTGCGAATTATTAAAAAAGCGCACGGAGCTGGCCCTGGGCATCTATGCGGCGGAGCATAAGAAATAATATGCTTCGATTTGAAAGGGTATCCAACCCGCCCCTGCCCGCAGGGCTGGAGCTTCCGGGCGGTATATCCCCAAGGCTTGCCCGGTTGCTCTATGCGCGGGGCGCGCAAACGGGGGCCGAGATGGAGGCCTTTTTGCACCCCTCCGCCGCGCAGCTGCATTCGCCCTTCCTTTTTTATGATATGGACAAGGCCGTGGCCCGCTTATTGGCGGCCCGGGAACAGGGTGAGCTGGTCTGCGTCTACGGCGATTACGACGCGGATGGCGTTTGCGCCACGGCTATCATGCTGGACTGCCTTGAAAAGCTGGGCTGCCGCGCATTTTACCACATCCCCTCGCGCCATAGCGAGGGTTATGGCATGAACGCCGAGGCCGTGCGGGAAATTGCCGCCGCCGGTGCGTCGCTGATCCTCACGGTGGATAATGGCGTAAAGGCCATCGCGGAGATTGCCCTGGCGAAAGATTTGGGCCTTGACGTGATCGTGACCGATCACCACCTTTGCGGGGATGTGCTGCCCGAGGCTGTGGCCATCCTTTGCCACACCCGGCCCGAGAACCACTATCCCAATCCGGATCTTTGCGGGGCGGGCACGGCCTATAAGCTGGCCTGTGCTCTTTTGGGCGAGGAGAAGGCCGAAGGCTTTATTCCGCTGGTTGGCCTCGCCACCATGGCGGACGTGGTGCCGCTAACCGGTGAAAACCGCGCCCTGGTAGCCCTGGCGCTGCGGATGCTCGACCAAGGCGCTTGCTGCCCGGGCCTCATGGCCCTTGGCAAGCTGGTAAACGAAAATGGCCGCGCTTTTACGGCGCGCGACCTGGCTTTTGGCTTTGCGCCGCGGCTCAACGCCGCCGGGCGGATGGAGGACGCGGGCCTGTGTGTGGAGCTTTTATGCACCAAGGACGCCGAACGGGCGGCGGAGATCGCCCATAGGCTTGATGGGCTCAACCGCCAGCGCCAGCAGGAGGAAAACGCCATCATCACGGAGGCCGCGGAAATGGTGGAGGCGGATGACTTAACGCAGCGCCGTAGCATCGTTCTCAAAAGCCCCAATTGGAACCCGGGCGTGGTGGGCATCGCGGCCGCGCGCATTGCCGAGCGCTATTGGCGGCCCACGGTGCTTTTTGCGGAAAAGGGAGAACTGCTCACGGGCTCGGCCCGCTCCATCCCGGGGGTGGATATCCACCGCGCGCTCAAGGCGAATGAAAGCCTGTTCCTGCGCTTTGGCGGCCATGCCTACGCGGCGGGGGCCACCATGGAGGCCGGTCTTTTTGAGGCCTTTCGCACGGGCCTGGATAAGGCTCTTTGGCAATATGAAACAGCCGAAAAATTCCTGCCCTGCGTCCAATATGAAGAGGAGGCCGAGCTTGGCGAGCTCACGCTGGCCCTGGTCGAAGAGCTGGCCCTGCTCGAGCCTTTCGGCGAAGGCAACCCGCAGCCCGCTTTCCGCACGGACGGCGTGCTGCTGCGGAATGTACGCCGCATCGGCTCGGAGGGCGGCCATTTAAAGGCAATCGCGGCCAAAGGCGATAGCTATGGCGAACTGGTGGCCTGGGGGGCCGGGCACCGCTTCGAGGAATGGATCGATAAGGAGCGCTGCGACCTGATCTATACCCCCGCTTTGAACGAGTGGAACGGTATGCGGCAGGTTCAAATTCGAGCCGAGGCCGTCCGCGGCGGCGCGGTCCTGGAGGCCGAGGGTTATCTTGCCAGGCGCGCGGATAAATTTATTGATGCATTTTCGCAGAATATTCTGTATAATAAAGGATGTGCCTTGCCTGCGGACGCGGCCGTGGACGAACGTCTCTGCGCCCTCCTCAAAGAAGGCAACGGCGCGATTGTTCTTTGCTTCACGCAGACTGGCGCCATGCGGCTGCTCACCACGATGGGGCGAGAGGGCCTTTTTGACTGGGCGGAGGTGGTTTTCCATCAAAACCGCCCCCATCCCTGCGCCTATGGGGCTGCCGTGCTGGCGCCGGTGCTGGATCACCTCGCCATTAGCCGTTACCGGGCCGTGGTGCTCTATGACGGCGCAAGCGAGGGCTTCGTAGCGCGCGTTCGTGCGCTGGCCCCCGGAGCGGAATTCATTATCGGATCGGCGGAGCCTTTGCCGCCCCTGGCTTTTGCCAGGGAGGATATGGCGGCCTTTTACCGCTGTTTCACCCAGGCGGAGCGCCGCTTTTTCAACCGGGCGGAGCTGATCGGCCACCTAAGCGCAGCCACGGATAAGCCGCCCTATATGGCCCGCATCGCCGTACAGATCATGGAGGAGCTGGGCTTTATGGAGGAGAATCGGGGCCTAAGGCCGGTAACCAAGCCCCCGCGCCGGGATTTAATCGAAAGCGAGCTTTATGCGGCCATTGCCGCGTTGCCACAGTAATAAGCAGGAGGAGAACCATGGATCTCAAGGATAGCATCCGCACCATACCGGATTTTCCCAAGGCGGGCATCATCTTCCGGGATGTGACCACCCTTTTTAAGGATCCGGTCGCCTATAGGCAGCTGGTGGACGGCATCGTGGAAAGCCTGGGCGGGCAAACGATCAACGTGGTCGTTGGCCCGGAGGCACGCGGCTTCGTTCTGGGTTCTGCCCTGGCGTATGCGCTGGGGGCGGGGTTCGTGCTGGCGCGTAAGCCGGGCAAGCTCCCCTGTAAAACCATCCGCCATGAATACGCCCTGGAATACGGCACCGACGCGCTGGAGATCCACACCGACGCCATTCAGCCCGGAGAGCGCGTGCTGGTTGTGGATGATCTATTGGCTACGGGTGGCACTGCCCTGGCGACCATCCGCCTGGTAGAGCAGGCGGGCGGCAAGGTGGCGGCGGCCCGCTTTGCCATCGAGCTTTCGGATTTGAACGGTCGGGAATTGCTCAAAGGTTACGACGTAAGCGCAGCCGTTTGCTATTAAGCGTACAAGCCGAGAGATCAACGGCATTCCCGTTGATCTCTCCTGTTTTTCTATGCCCGCGCTAAAAGCGGGCGCGCGGCCGAGGAGGTGAAAAGGATGGAGCAGGTGCACGAGGCCAACATAATGCCCGAAAAAGCGTGCGGGGGATGCGGCGCGTCTGCGGACGCGGGGCCGCTTGCGGCCGCTGCCCCGGCGCAGAGCGCCGCGGCAGGGGAGGAGCTGATCGCGGCCTGCGCCTCCAGATTCACCCCGGCCGAGATGGAGCTGTTGCACAAGGCCATCGAGGTGGCTAAAACCGCTCACGCTAAGCAGAAGCGGGAGAGCGGCGAGCCCTATTTCGTCCACCCGGAGCGGGTGGCGATCATGCTCCTTGAAATGGGGATGGATAGCCATACGGTGATCGCAGGGGTTTTGCACGATGTGATCGAGGATGGCGACTACGATGTGCAGCGGCTGACTTCCATTTTCGGCAAGGACATTGCCGAGATGGTGGACGGCGTTACCAAGCTTACCAAAACGGGCAAGAACGAGCTGGTAACGCAGGAAGAAGCCCAGGCGGAGAACCTGCGCAAGATGTTCCTGGCCATCGCCAAGGATGTGCGGGTGGTCATTATCAAGCTCACGGACCGGCTGCACAACATGCGCACGCTGGAATACTGCTGCGAGGAAAAGCGTACCCGCAAGGCCAAAGAAACCCTGGAGGTCTACGCGCCGCTGGCGCACCGCTTCGGCATGGGCGCTATCAAGTGTGAGCTTGAGGATCTCTGCTTTTGGTATATATGGCCGGATGAATACAAAAAGCTCAAGAACGCCATTGCTCCCCAGCAGGCCGAGCATATGCGCACCCTCAATGCGGCGATCGCCTCCATCGAGGAGCATCTTAAGGCGGCCGGGGTGGAGGCCACCGTCAGCGGGCGGCCCAAACACCTGTACAGCATCTATAAAAAGCTGGTCAAGCAAAATAAAACGCTGGAGGAAATATTCGACCTCATCGCCGTACGCGTCGTCGTTAACACCGTGAACGATTGTTACGCGGCTCTGGGCGTCATCCATAACCTTTGGCGGCCCATGCCGGGGCGCTTCAAGGATTATATCGCCATGCCCAAAACCAATATGTACAGATCGATCCACACGACCCTCTTTTCCGGCGACGGCAGCGGCATGCCTTTCGAGGTGCAGATCCGCACGCACGAGATGCACAGGGCCGCGGAATACGGCATCGCGGCACATTGGATGTATAAAGAAGGCCGCGCCGCGCAGGACGACCTCGACAATAAGCTGGCCTGGCTGCGCGAAGCGCTGGAGATGGAAAACTACAGCGACACAACCCGTGAATTCGTGGAGAACATCCGCAAGGATTTCTTCAGCGATTACGTATATGTGCTCACCCCGCAGGGCCGCATCATCGACCTGGTCACGGGCAGCACGCCGCTGGATTTTGCCTATCGCATTCATACCAACGTAGGCAGCCAGACCCAGCACGCCAAGGTGAACGGGGCCATCGTGCGCCTCGATTACAAGCTTAAAAATAACGACGTGGTGGAGATCATCACCTCGCCCAACGCCCAGCCCAGCCGGGACTGGCTCAAGGTCGTCAAAACCCAGCAGGCGAAGGCCAAGATCCGCCAATGGTTTAAAAAGGCCAACCGGGCCGAGAACATCCAGCGCGGCAAGGAAATGCTCACGGAGGCCATCAAGCGCCAGGGCTATACCTTTGCCGATGCCACAAAGAGCGAATATTTCGCCGACCTGCTCAAGCGCTATAATATGTCCGACCCGGAGGATGTTTACGCGGCCGTAGGCTATGGCGGCGTGACCACGGGCCAGGTGACCCATAAACTATTGGAGCAACTGCGCCGGGAGCGCCGTGAAAGCGACCTTCTTGAAAAGCTGGAGGCAGCCGAATCCGGCGATGCCCGCGCAGCCGAACACCGAGGGCATGACGCCGGGGTCATTATCGAGGGAAATGCCGATATGGCCGTGCGCTTTGCAAGATGCTGCAGCCCCCTTCCTGGAGATGATATCATCGGCTATGTGACCAGGGGCCGGGGCGTTTCCATCCACCGCAAGGACTGCCCCAATATCGGCGATCTGATGCTGGACCCGGAGCGCATCATCGACGCGCATTGGGCCAGCGGGGCCAAGAGCACCTATACGGCCACCATTCAGGTGGAAGGCGCGGAGCGCACAGGGCTCTTGATGGAGCTTTCGCAGGTTTTGGCTAATATGAACATTTCCATCAATGCCATGAACGCCAAAACGGATAAGAACAACATCGTTTGGACCATGCTTACCTTCGAGGTAGTGAGCGCGGGCCAGCTGGATAACATCATCAAGAGCATGCGCAGGATCCGGGGCGTTACCCGGGCCTACCGCGTGAACGTATAGCCATGCGGGCGGTCGTGCAGCGGGTCTCTCGCGCAAGCGTTTCCATCGGCGGAGAGGTGGCGGGCAGGATCGGCCCGGGCCTTTTGGCGCTGCTGGGAGTGGAGGATGGAGACGGGCCTGAGGACGTAGCCTACATTTGCGAAAAGCTGCTGGGCCTGCGCATCTTCGAGGATGAAGCCGGAAAGATGAATCTCGACATCCTGCAAACGGGCGGGGAGATTTTGCTCATCTCCCAATTCACCCTCCTGGGCGACGCGCGCCATGGCCGCAGGCCCAGCTTCATCCGGGCGGCGAGGCCCGAAACGGCCATCCCCCTTTACGAGGCGGCCGTTGCGCTGCTCGGCCAAAAGCTGCATGTGGAAACGGGCCGCTTTGGCGCCGAGATGCAGGTGGAGCTGGTCAACGATGGGCCGGTGACCATCCTGCTCGAGAGCAAAAAGCTTTTTTGATTTACGAAAGGAGCGGACATGCTCATCTCGATTGATCTATTGCATACGGGGCCTTTGCAGGTAAATACCTATGTCGTATCCGGCGGCGCGCCCGGCGAATGCTTCATCGTCGACCCTGCGGACGCTAAGCGCCGCGTGCTGCCCTTTTTGGAAGAAAAGGGGCTAACCTGCACGGCCGTGCTGCTCACCCATTGTCATTTCGACCATATCCTGGGCGTAGCCGAATTGCAGCGCCAAGGGGCGAAGGTCTATATCGGCCAGGCGGATGCGCCCGGCCTCTACGACGATACGTATAACCTCCAGCGGATCGGCGTCTACCCGGTGGAGCCCTGCCGGGCGGATGTGCTGCTTACGGGCGGGGAAAAGATTGAGCCGGCCGGCATTCCTTTGACGGCTATTGCCACGCCGGGGCATAGCCCGGGCGGCATCTGCTACGTGCATGAGGAGTCGAAAACCATCTTCAGCGGGGATACGCTCTTTTTAGAAAACGTGGGCCGCTGCGACCTAATCGGCGGCAGCGCGCAAGCGCTTTACGATTCCGTGCGGGACAAGCTCTTTCCCCTGGAAGGCGACTATAAAGTCCTGCCCGGGCACGATGCGGCCACCACGCTGGAGCATGAGCGGCAATACAACCCCTATTTGCAAAGGAGCCCGGAGCTATGGTAACGCTCTGCACGAACCGCCCTGCTTTTTTAAATGACATAGCCGAAGAAATTCGGCTTTTTTTGGATGCCGTGGAAATCCTACCCGCGGAAGACGAGCGGGCGGGCGCCATGCAAGCCGGCGACGCGCTGGTGGCAGTGAATTTGGATATCGGGGCCGACCCATGGCGGGCCGTTGCCTCCGTCACGCTTTACGAAGGGGCTGGGCAAAGAACCGCCGCCTACAGCTACAGCCACCCTGCCGTGCAGGGCGGGCCCTTGACGCAAAAACGCTATGAGAAGCGCTGCGTGAAAATCGCCGCCTTCCACGCGCTACGGCAGCTTTTTCCAGAAGCCCCGCCGCCCTGGGGCTCGCTTACCGGCATCCGTCCTACGCGTCTCTTGCGGGAATTGCGGGAGAGGGAGGGGTTGGAGGAAGCCCGCCGCATGATGCTGGCGGAATTTGACGTTTTCCCGGATAAGCTCCATCTTTGCGAAGAGATCAATGCCGCGCAGGAATCCGTTTTTCAAAGCCAAACGCCCAAGGATTTGGACGTATATATAGGCATCCCCTTCTGCGCCTCCCGCTGCCTTTATTGCTCCTTCTTAAGCCAGGTGCGCGGCCCGAAAACGGATATGGGGCCATACCTTAGCGCGCTCAAAGCGGATATCCGCCTGGGCTCTACGCTTATGCGGGAATCCGGCTATAAGCTGCGCGCCATGTATGTGGGCGGCGGCACGCCTACCGTGCTCACGCGGGATGAGCTGGCGGATCTCCTGGGCTATGCCCTGGAAGCCTACGGCGGCTTTGGCCGCGAGTTGACCGTGGAGGCCGGCAGGCCGGATACCATTACCCGGGAAAAGCTGCTGCTGATGAAGGAGATGGGCGTGGGCCGCATCTCCATCAACCCGCAGACCATGAACCAACAGACCCTGCTGCGTATTGGGCGCTCGCACACCCCGGCGGATATCAAAGCCTGCTATGCCCTGGCTCGGGAGATCGGTTTTTCAAGTATCAACATGGATTTGATCGCGGGCCTGCCCGGTGAGACTGCGGCCGATATGGCCCGCACGCTGGATGAGATCGAGACCATGGAGCCCGAGAACCTCACCGTGCATACCCTGGCCATCAAACGTTCTTCCAAGCTGAAAGAGCGCTTGGCGGAATTCCCCCTTGCGGAGTCCGCTGAGGCCGAGGCGATGGTGGCCATGGGCCGCCAAAGCGCCGCGTCGATGGGACTTATGCCCTATTACATGTACCGCCAGAAGTACATGCGGGGCAATCTCGAAAACGTGGGCTATGCAAGGCCGGATAAGATCTGCATTTATAATGTGGATATGATGGAGGAGACCACCTCCATATTGGCGCACGGAGCGGGGGCCATGAGCAAGCGCGTGTTTGGCGGCGAGCGCCGCGTGGAGCGCATCCCCAACCCCAAGGATATCGATACCTATATCGCGAAGCTCAGCGCCGTGGATGCGGAAAAGCGGGCGCTGTTTGGGCTGGCGTAGGGCTTTATGGGGGCGTCGCCCCGAAGGCTTTATTCCGGCTTCGGCGGCATGTACGCCGAAACGGATGAAAGCCGTAGGTTTTCGTTCCCTGCAGGGTTTGCCAGCCGTGCCGTAGGCACAGGCAAACCCTGAAAAAACTCACCCCGGCGGCGAAGCCACCGGGGTGAAAGCGAAGCGACTACATTCCGTGCCCCTTACGGCCGCTCATGCGCAGCCTGGCCATGGCCCTGGTAAGGGCGATCTGGGAGGCGTGGTATTCCTCAATGCTGCGCTTCTGGCGCAGGCGCTCCTCGGCGCGATTGCGGGCGGCCTCCGCCCGGCGGGCGTCGATGTTCTCCGGCCATTCGCAGGCCTGCACGAAGAGCTTAGCGCCCCAGGGCCCGGCCTCTAAGAAACCTTCCGATTGAAAGGCCTCCCGCCATTGGCCCTCCTGCTTGAGCTTGATGCTGCCCACGGATAGCGGCGCGGTGATGGGCGCATGGCCCCGCAGAATGGTCAGCTCGCCATCGATGCTGGTAACGGTGAGCGCTTCCACCTCGCCGGCGAAAAACTGATGCTCCGGCGTGAGGATCTCGAGCGGGAAGGGGGCGTTCATGCTTCGGCCTCCTTGGCGCTCATGCCTTTGGCCTTTTCCCGGGCTTCATCGAGATCGCCCACCATGAAGAAGGCGTTCTCGGGCAGGTCGTCCCCCTGGCCGTCCAGGATGGCGTCGAAGCTTTGGATGCCCGCCTCCCTGCTTACAAAGCGGCCGGGCATACCGGTGAAGGCTTCAGCCACGTGCAAGGGCTGGGAGAGGAACTTTTGCAGGCGGCGCGCACGGTGCACGCAGGTGCGGTCATCGCTGGAAAGCTCCTCCATGCCCAGGATGGCGATGATATCCTTGAGCTCGCTGTAGCGTTGCAGGGTTTGCTGCACGCGGCGGGCCGCATTGTAATGCCCTTCGCCTACCACGATGGGGTCCAGAATGCGGCTGCCGGATTCCAGGGGGCTGACGGCCGGGTAAATGCCCATCTCCGAAACCTGGCGCGAAAGCACGGTGGTGGCGTCCAAGTGCGAAAAGATGGCGGCCGGGGCCGGATCCGTAAGGTCGTCCGCGGGCACATAGATGGCCTGCACGGAGGTGATGGAGCCGTTGCGGGTAGAGGTGATGCGCTCCTGCAATTCCCCCAGCTCCGTGGCCAGCGTGGGCTGATAGCCCACGGCGGAAGGCATGCGGCCCATCATGGCGGATACCTCGTTGCCGGCCTGCACATAGCGGTAGATGTTATCGATGAACAAAAGCACGTCCCGCGCATCCGTATCGCGCAGGTATTCGGCCATGGTAAGGCCCGTAAGGGCCACACGCATGCGGCTTCCCGGCGGCTCGTTCATCTGGCCAAAGGCCAGCGCCGTTTTGGCGATTACGCCGCTCTCGCGCATATCGTGGATCAAATCGCAGCCCTCGCGGCTGCGCTCGCCCACGCCGGTGAATACGGAATAGCCGCCGTGCTCGGTGGCGATGTTGTGGATCAACTCCATGATAAGCACGGTCTTGCCCACGCCCGCGCCGCCGAACAGGCCGATCTTGCCACCCTTTGGATAGGGCGCGAGCAGGTCGATCACCTTGATGCCGGTTTCGAACATTTCCGTTACCGGATCTTGCTCGGTAAAGCCGGGGGCGGAGCGGTGGATGCCGCGACGCTCGCCCTCGATGGGGCCCAGGTTATCGATGGGTTCGCCGATCACGTTAATTACCCGGCCCAGCACCGCCGGGCCTACGGGCACCTCGATGCCATGGCCCGTATCCGTGATGGACATGCCGCAATAAAGGCCGTCCGTGGCCTCCAGGGCGACGCAGCGCACCTCGCCCTGGCGCAGGTGCGCCGCCACCTCCATATGCACGCCGCTTTCGGTTAGCAGCAGGCCGTTGGTCGCGGGCTCGTGATCGGGGAAGACCACGTCGATCACGGGGCCGCTGATGCGGCTGATGGTTCCAGTTTGCATATCAATCCTCCATAGGGCGTGCTACACGCTCTCAAGGCGCAGCGCCTGAGCCGCCCCCGAAATCTCGGTGATCTCGCGGGTGATGGCCGCCTGGCGGGCCAAGTTATATTCCTGTCTAAGTTTTTTGAGCATGCCGTCCGCACTGTCCGTAGCGCCGCGCATGGCGTTCATGCGGGCGCAATGCTCGCTGGCGTAGGATTGCACCAGCGCCGCGAAAAGCACGCTCACCATATATTCCGGCACAAGATGGTCGAAAACCTGCTTGGGCGAGGGATGGTAGAGCATGGGCGAGGCTTCTACCTCCTTTGCGATGCCCGCCCCCGCTCCGGGAGCAGCCGTTCCGGGGGCAGCCACACCGGGAGCAGCCGCTCCGGGGATGGAAAGGGGCAGGATCTGGCGCACGGTGGGGCGGGAGAAAACCGTGGAGAAGAAGGCGGTGTAAATTAGGTATACCTTATCCACATCGCCGCTGTCGAAGTGGTCCTTCACCTGCGCCATCAAAAGGCGGGCGTTAGCCAAGGAAGGATCCTGCGAAAAACCGAAAACCTCCCGATCCGGCACGACGCCCTTCTCGCGGAAAAAGCGGGAAGCTAGCACGCCCACTGTGACGATGTATGGATTGGGATGGGCCTGGGCCTGCTGCCAGCCAAGGTTCAGAATGGCTGTGTTATAATCCCCGGCCATACCCTTATCCCCGGCCACGATGATATACGCGCAGCGCACATCCCCCCGGTCCTCAAGATAGGGATGGTGGGGGATGCTGCCTTCGCTGCGCAGGATATCCCGCATAGCGGCCTCTACCTTTTTGAAATACATCCTGTCGTATTCCACATGGGGCAGGGCACGCTTCATGCGGGAGGAGGCTACCAGATACATGGCGTTGGTCAGCTTGCGGGTCTGCTCTACGGCCCGGATATGCTGGCGGATTTCATTGAGGTTCTGCATAGGCCCTCACTCCTTGGCGCGGCTTTGGCTGAAAACGCCGAAGGCCTGCACCAACGAGGCGCTATCCGCCTCCTTGAGTTCGCCCGAATTATTGATGGAGCGCAGCACGTGGTTGTAGCGGCTATGCAAAAGGGCCAGCAGATTCTTGCGGGTGGAGCCGATCTCCTTGGGCAGTACCCTGCTGAACACGCCCTTGTTAAAGGCCAGCAGCAGGGCCGTTTGCTCGCCCAGGGAGAAGATAGTGTTCTGATCCTGCTTCAAAAGCTCGGTGAGCCGCTCACCCCTGGCCAATTGCTCGCGGGTGGCCGCGTCGATATCGGAGCCGAACTGGGCGAACACGGCCATTTCCCTATATTGCGCCAGTTCAAGGCGCAGATTGCCGCTTACCTGGCGGATGGCCGGGGGCTGGGCGCTGCGGCCCACGCGGGACACGGAAAGGCCTACATTCACAGCCGGCCGTACGCCCGCGTTGAAGTATTCGCTTTCCAAATAGATCTGCCCGTCCGTGATAGAGATCACATTGGTGGGGATGTAGGCCGAAATATCGCCGGCCATGGTCTCCACGATAGGCAGGGCTGTCATGGAGCCGCCGCCCCGCTCAGGGCCGAGCTTGGCCGCGCGCTCTAAAAGGCGGCTGTGCAAATAGAATACGTCGCCCGGGTAGGCTTCCCGTCCCGGCGGCCGGTGCAACAGCAGGGACATGGCCCTGTAACTGGCCGCGTGTTTGCTCAAATCGTCATAGATCACCAACACGTCCCGCCCCTGGAGCATGAAACTTTCGCCGATGGAGCAGGCCGCATAAGGGGCGATATATTGCATGGCCGCCCCATTGGAGGCGGTGGCGCTCACCACGATGCAGTTGGCCATGGAGCCATCCTCCTCAAGCGTGTGCACGAGGCGCGCCACAGTGGAGGCCTTTTGGCCAATGGCGCAATAGATGCAGACCACGCCCTGGCGGCTCTGGTTGCGCATGGCGGAGAGGGCGATGGTGGTTTTGCCAGTTTGCCGATCGCCAATGATCAACTCCCGCTGGCCCTTGCCAATGGGGATCATGCTGTCGATCGAGAGGATGCCCGTTTGCAGGGGTTCCTTCACGCCGGCCCTATCCATAATGGCGGGGGCCGGGCATTCGATGGGCCGGAATTCGCCGGTTTTGAGGGGCTTGCCGTCGATGGGGCGGCCAATGGGGTCTACCACACGGCCCAAAAGGGCATTGCCCACGGCTACGTCCGCGATGTGGCCGGTGCCGCGTACGATGTTGCCTGCGGTGATGGATTCGTCATCCGAAAGGAGCACCGCGCCCACCCGGGCGCTGCTCAACTCCAACGCCATGCCGAAAGCGCCGCCCTCAAAGGAGAGCAGCTCGCCGTAGCGGATGCCCCGAAGGCCGTCGATCTGGACAATGCCGTCCGCGCAGCTTTGCACTACGCCGTAGGCATAAACGGAAGGCCCGCTGGAAAAGCCGCCAATGCGTTCGGCAATATGTTCACTGATAGTTTTCAGGGTTTCCATAGCTTACCCTTCCTGTAGATACTTGCGCATGCCCTTGAGCTGGGTGCGCAGGCTCGCATCATATACGCGGCCCCCCACATAGGCCACAAAGCCGCCCAGGAGGCTTTCCTCCCGGCGTACGTCAAAAACGACGCCCTCGCCCAACAGGCGGCCAAAGCCCTCCGTCAGGCGCTGGATTTCCGCCTGCTCCATGGGGCCGGCGATCAAAAGCTGTCCGCGCCGCATAGATTAGCCCACCTTTTCGAGGGATTCGAAGAAGCTATCGATGATGGCGCGGTTGTCTTCCGCGCTCACCTCGCGGCCCAGCAGCTTTTCAGCGATCTCCACAGCCATGCCCGAGATCTGAGGCCGCACCTGGCGCTGGATTTCCCGGCGCTGCGCCTCCGCCTCTTCCTGGGCTTTGTCGAGAATTTTCTGCGCTTCCGCCCGCGCCTCCGAAGCGATGGCCTCGGCGGCCTCGCCAGCGGCGCGGTTGCTCGCGATCAGCTTATCGTGGGCTTCTTCATCTATGGCTGCCAGCCGCCTGGCGTATTCCGCCTGATCTTCGCGCGCCTTGGCGCCGATATGTTCCGCCTCGTCAAGCTGGGCCTGCACACGGGCCGCGCGCGCATCCATAAACTTGCGCACGGGCTTGTAGATCAGCAGGCGGAGCAAGGCGTAAAGCACCAAGATATTCACCAGGTGCAAGGCGATATCCGAAGGATTGAGATTCATAGACTACCTCCGCTTATCCCAGGGTGAACATCATGATCAACCCGGTAACAAAGCCGTAGATGGCGGTGGATTCGGTGAGGGCCAGGCCCATAATGAGCACGGAGCTGATCTTGCCCGATGCCTCGGGCTGGCGGGCCACGGCGTCCACGGCCTTGGAAGTGGCAAAGCCCATGGAAAGGGCGGCGGCAACGCAGGAGAGCAGGCACAGGGCCACGCCGGTTGCGAGATTAGACATAATATGATACCTCCAAATTAATAATCAATCATCGTTGTTTTAAGGGTTATCATTCTTCCTCGCCCGTCGCCTCGCCGATGAAGCTGAGGGTCAGCGTTACGAAGATGAAGGTCTGTATCAGGGGGTGAAAGGCGTTGAAATACAAGCCGATCACGCTGGGGATGCCCACAGCCGCCTTGCCGAGCGCGGAATAGAGCAGATCCATCACCACCATGCCGCCCAGCATATTGCCGAAAAGGCGGCAGGCCATGGATACGGGCACGGCCATATCGCATACCACGCGGATGGGAAAGACCATGGGAGTGGGGGTGGAGAGGGAGCGTACACGGCCGCCCAGGCCTTTTTCCTTGATGCCGTAATAATTGAAGGCGATGAAGGTGCAAAAGGCCATGGCAAAGGTCATAGTGATATCCGCCGTGGGCGCCCGAAGGCCCAGCAGCTCCACGGCCGCGCAGGCGATCATCAGCGCGGCCACGCTAAAGAGATACGGGCTGACGCTGCGGCCGATCTTTTTGCCTACGATGGAATTGGCGTAATCGCCCACGCCGTCTACGGCGGCCTCCAGCAAGGTCTGTATGCCGTGGGGCACATCCTGCATCTTGGGGATGACGAAGATACGCGCCAGCAAGGCAAGAACCAGCACGATCGCCATGGCAAGCCAGGTGACGATTACCGTGGAGCTGATATCAAAGCCGAAAAGCCGCATGCGCGGCGCCATGATCTCCACCTGGAAGCCCGTCTCCTCCGCTTCACCACCAGGCAAGAGGCCAATGAGCCGCACGCACAGCAGCCACAGGCCGAGGATCAGCAACAGCCTACCCAACAGTTTCAAGCGCTTATTGGGCGCTTTCCCGGCCAAGAGCCAGCCGCCAAGCGCCAATACAAACGCCACAACATAGGGAATGGCTTCAGTCATGCGCGTCCTCCTTCCGGCTGGAAGCGGGGGCGCGGCGCAGGGACTGGAGCACAGTGCCAAGGATGAGCGCGGCCGCCAACCCGCCGCCGGTCCAAGCCAAGCTTTCAGGTGAGATGAGGGCGCACACGGCCAGGCAGCCACCGATGAGCGCCAGATTGGCGGCCATTAAGGGCAGAGCGGCCAGATTGCCCTTAAGGATGCGGCCTGTGGCGGCGCGCAGGCAGAGAAAAGCCCCCGCACCCCAAGCCACACCCCATAAAAATGCCAGCATAAATGATTTGCCTCCTTATACGGCCGAATGCAAGATGGCCCAACACCGGGCAAAGCCACGGCCAGGCCATGATAAATCGGTCTTTACAACAATATTATTGATTGCGGCCTTAACCGCAATACGTCCATATTATACGCGCGCGTTTTTGAGAATGCAACAGGGCAAAATCGTTTATTTTTACGGAAATGTATGCCGGCCCATAAATCCTGTGAATAAATGCCATGGAAACGGTTCCGGCAAGCCAAACGGCGGGAATAGAGCGCTTTTTTCACCAAAGTGCGTGATGAGGCGGCAGGCGGGCGCCACTCCCATGGGCGCATATTCTATAAGGAAAGAAAAGGGGGCGGGCGGGGCGCGGATTTCAGGCGGGCGACTAAGGTAATAGTTTGCATTTTTGTATAGCCAACGGTATAATAAACTAATTCACGCACCCGAAAATGGCCGGGCGCGTGCAAGCCGAAAAACAGGAGGCACCATGGCGATACAAGCGCCGAAAGGCACCAAAGACGTTACGCCCAAAGAGAGCTACAAGTGGCAGTATATCGAGGCCCTGGCCCGTGAGATCTGTGAGCATTACGGCTTCCGCGAGGTTCGCACGCCCGTGATCGAGCATACGGAATTATTCCTTAGGGGCGTGGGGGATACCACGGATATCGTACAAAAGGAAATGTACACCTTCGACGACCGTGGCGGCCGCTCCATTACCCTCAAGCCCGAGGGCACGGCGGGCGCGGCCCGCATGTTTTTGGAGAACGGTCTTTTCAACGACGCCCAGCCCACCAAGATGTATTATCTCAACTGCCCGGTTTTCCGCTACGACAAGCCGCAGGCGGGAAGGCTTCGGGAGCACCACCAGTTCGGAATCGAGGTTTATGGCGCGCCCCGTGCCAGCGCGGACGCGGAGTGCATCCGATTGGCCATGGCTCTGCTGACCAGGGTCGGCGTGCAAAACCTGGCCGTGCATATCAATTCCATCGGCTGCCCCCAGTGCCGCCCCGCCTATAACGACGCCCTGCGGGAATACCTTCGGGGCCGCTATGGCGAGCTGTGCGAGGTGTGCAAGAGCCGTTTCGAAAAGAACCCCCTGCGCATCCTGGACTGTAAAGAGGAAAGGTGCAAGGCCGTATGCGCGGGCGCTCCCACCATCCTCGACTGCCTATGTGAAGAGTGCAAAGCCCACTTCGCCGAATTGCAGGGCTGCCTGACGAGCGTGGGCGTAGCGTATACGGTAGACCCCTTCATCGTGCGGGGCCTTGATTATTACACCAAAACCGTGTTCGAGATCGTCGCCAGGTGCGAGGGCTACGCGGGCACCGTTTGCGGCGGGGGCCGCTACGATGGGCTGATGGCAGAGCTGGGCGGCCCCGGCCTCCCCGGCGTGGGCTTCGGCATGGGCATGGAGCGGCTGCTGCTGGTGGCCGAGCTATCCGGCGCGGATATCCCCGCGCCCAGGCGCACGGATGTTTACATTGCCGCGCTCGGCGAGGCGGCCCGCGCCGCCGGCTTCGCCCTGGCGGACGAGCTGCGTGGCCAGGGCGTGATCGCCGAGTTCGACCATGTGGGCCGCAGCTTTAAGGCCCAGTTCAAGTATGCGGATAAGCTGGGCGCGCGCTATGTCGCCATCCTGGGGGAGGACGAGCTGGCCAAGGGCTGCGCCAAGCTCAAAGATATGGCCACGGGTGAAGAGCAAATGATTCCCTTACCCGCGCTTGCCTCCGCTTTGAAAAACTGAGGTTTTAACAAACCGCAATCCGGAACACAATAATATTTTAGATAGCGAGGAGCAAAACGATGGCAGATTTATTGCAAGGCTGGAAACGAACGCATTATTGCGCCGAGCCCACGCAAAACGAGGTGGGCCGGGAAGTGCTGCTGATGGGCTGGGCCGACTCCTGGCGTAACCTGGGGGCCCTTATCTTCATCGGCCTGAGGGACCGCAGCGGCGTGATGCAGATCACCTTCGACGAAAGCGCCCTGCCTAAGGAAACCTTCAAACTGGCGGCTACCATTCGCAACGAATACGTGGTGGCCGTGAAGGGTACGTTGTACGAGCGCGCGCAGGGCATGGTGAACGAACACATGGCCACGGGCAAATACGAGGTACGCGCCGCGGAGCTAAAAATCCTCAGCATCTCCGAGACCCCGCCCATCTACATCCAGGACGATCTGGATACAGCGGAGCAAGTGCGCCTCAAATACCGCTACCTTGACCTGCGCCGCCCCTGCATGCAGAAAAACCTCATCATGCGCAACAAGATTACCCAGGTGACCCATAGCTACTTTGCGGAAAAGGGTTTCCTCGAGATCGAAACGCCCATGCTGGCCAAGTCCACCCCTGAGGGCGCACGGGATTACCTGGTGCCCAGCCGGGTGCAGCCGGGCAAATTCTACGCCCTGCCCCAAAGCCCCCAGCAGTTTAAGCAGCTGCTGATGCTAGCTGGGTACGACCGCTATATGCAGATCGCGCGCTGCTTCCGCGATGAAGACCTGCGGGCCGACCGCCAGCCCGAGTTCACCCAGATCGACTTGGAGATGAGCTTTGTGGATCGGGACGACGTGCTCGAAGTCAACGAGGGCTTCATCGCCCGCCTGTTAAAGGAAACGCTCGATTACGACGTGCAATTGCCCCTCAGAAGGCTTTCCTACCAGGAGGCTATGGACAGATACGGCTCGGATAAGCCGGATACCCGCTACGGCCTGGAGCTGTGCGATGTGAGCGAGGCCGTGAAGGATTGTGGCTTTAGCGTGTTCACCGCGGCGATCGAGGCCGGCGGCAGCGTTCGCTGCATCAATGTGAAGGATGGCGCGGCGCAATTCCCCCGAAAAAAGCTGGATGAGCTGGCCGAATTCGTCAAGATCTACAGGGCCAAGGGCTTGGCCTGGATGGGCCTTAAGGCCGATGGACTGCAATGCACCTTTGCAAAGTTCCTCACAGAGGATCAGATCAACGTTATCCAGCAAAAGGCCGGGGCCGAGCAGGGCGACCTGCTGCTCTTTGTGGCGGATGGCAAAAACAGCGTGGTCTATGCCGCCCTGGGTGCGCTGCGCCAGGAGGTGGCCAAGCGCCTTAACCTCGTGCCCGAAGATGTGATCGACCTGCTGTGGGTGGTGGATTTCCCCTTGCTCGAGTATGACGAGGAGGAAGGCCGCTTCTTCGCCATGCACCATCCCTTCACCAGCCCCATGGATGAAGATATCGAATATATGGATACAGACCCCGGCCGCGTGCGCGCCAAGGCCTACGATATGGTGATGAACGGAAACGAGATCGGCGGCGGCTCAATCCGTATCCACTCTTCTCAATTGCAGGAGAAGATGTTCCGCACGCTGGGCTTTAGCAAGGAAGAAGCCTGGAACCGCTTTGGTTTCTTAATGGAAGCTTTCAAATACGGCCCCCCGCCGCATGGCGGATTGGCCTTTGGCCTAGATAGGCTGGTGATGCTCATCACCAAGGCTTCGAGCATCCGCGACGTGATCGCTTTCCCCAAGGTGCAAACGGCCTCCTGCCTGATGACCAACGCGCCGGATGTGGTGGACCAAAAGCAGCTGGACGAGCTGTGCATCGCCACAACCGCGCCCAAGGCATAGCGCCATGGATGAATTGTGCCGCTCCGGCAGGGTGATCTTCGCAGAGGGCCAGCAGGCGCTGGTGCGCTTCGTGCGCAGCGACGCCTGCGGCCGCTGCAACGCCTGCTTCACGCTGAATGCCCACGAGGCGGATATCGAGATATCCAATACCCTTGGCGCGAAGGTTGGAGATATCGTCGCCATTGAGCTCAAAGGCGGCGACATGGTGCAGGCCAGCCTCATCATGTATGGCGTGCCGCTTGTGGGGCTGCTCATCGGCGTTGCCGTTGGTTCCCAATGGGGTGATCTTTATGCGGCTGTGGGCGGCATATTGCTCTGCGGCGGCATGTACTTCCTTTTACGGGGCCTGGAATCCCGCTTTTCCCGGATGGAGAAATTCAAACCCCGTATGATCAAGATTTTACAAAGGAGCGAAGAAAATGGCTGAAGTGTTGCATGTGGGTGAGGCGGATTTTGAAGAGCTGGTGCTCAAGAGCGAGTTGCCTGTGCTGGTGGATTTCTGGGCGCCTTGGTGTGGCCCCTGCCGGATGCTGGCCCCCCTGGTGGAGGAGTTGGCCGAAAAATATGAGGGCAAGATGCGCTTTTGCAAGGTCAACGTAGATGAGAACATGGCCGTTGCCAAAACGTATCGGGTGATGGGCATCCCCCAGATCAGCGTTTTTAAGGGCGGCGCACGCATTGCCGAGCTTCAGGGCCTGCAACCCATGAAGGCCCTTTGTGGCCTGGTTGAGGAGAATCTGTAAAATTTAACAAGAAAAGCACAAAAGGGTTGTCTTTTTGTCGGCTATTTTCTATAATGGAAGCGATGTTCGTTTTCAGGGGGAGTCCCCTAAGGAAGCGAAGGCGCCTTTTTGGCGTGCAGTCAGCTATTTTTTTCAGCTTCGGCCCAAGCGCGGGAGGCGTAACAGCCGAGCGAAATACGCATATCAAAAGGAGAAAACAAGATGACCCAATTCGACCTGATCCGCAAGACCGATCCGCAGGTGGCGGAGGCCATGGAAAAGGAACT
>JAYFPE010000033.1:0-12862 GCA_034928145.1 Candidatus Pelethousia sp.
CTGCACCCCGGCTGGGGGAAACCTTTCCCCCAGACCCCCTGGAACGCAGTTTAGTTTGCGGCCTCGTTGTGTCCGATGCCCGAATGTATCGTGGCTCGGCGGGCCCCGGCAATCTATGTCCGCTGCCCCAAAGCAGGGATGTGGCGCCCTGGGCAACCCGCTCGCCCCTCTGCGCCGCACCTTGGGGTCTACTTTGGGGTTTGCGGCAGGCAGACGTTTTGCGCAGGGCCGCGCTATCAACCCTCTGTCTGCTTAAGATCAATGGCGAACAAGCCGCCCGCGCCGCCGCTATGCAAGAAGAGGATGTTTTCGCTTTCATCAAAATAGCCCTGCTCGCACAATTCGAGGAAGCCAGCGAAGGTTTTGCCCGTATAAACAGGGTCAAGGATCAAGCCCTCCTTTTGCGCCATGAGCCGCAGGGCGGCCATGCCGGCGGCGGAGGGGATGGCATAGCCCGCGCCATAGCAATCGTAGAGGTTCACATCCTCAGGGGAAATACGGGCGCCGCATTGCAGCAATTCCTGTGCGCCATTGACCAGATCGGCCACGATGGGCGCGAAATCCTCGGGATCGACCACGATGCCGGTTACACGGGTCGCGGGCGCATAGAGCATGGTCCCCAGCACCATGCCCGCCATAGTGCCGCCGGAGCCCGTGCAGCAGACAATATCGTCAAACGCCAGGCCCAGGCCCGCGGCCTGCTCCTTTGCTTCCTGCGCGCAGAGGGCATAGCCCAGCGAGCCGAGAGGTACGGAGCCGCCCACGGGCACGCAATAAGGATTATGCCCCTCTGCCCGCAGCGCGGCACAAATGCGCTCCATCTCGGCGTATACGTCGTCGTAAGAGTCCGTATCCACAAAGCGCACATCCGCGCCCAAAATATCGTTGAGCAGCTGGTTGCCCTTCTTCTCCCACACGCCGCGCTTTTTGAGCGCCAATATGCTGTTTAGGCCCAGGCGACCGCAGCAGGCGGCCGTGAGCATGGCGTGGTTGCTCTGCGCGCCGCCTGTGGTGAGGATGGTATCACAGCCTCGGTTCAGGGCGTCCGCCAGCAGAAATTCCAGCTTGCGCACCTTGTTGCCGCCCAGCGCCACGCCTGTGAGATCATCCCGCTTAACGTAAACATTCTTACCTACCAAGGCGCTGATGTTGGGCAGGTGGTGCAGAGGCGTGGGCAATTGCGCCAGACGCAGGCGCGGAAAGGAAGATATCTCTTTCACGGCGTTCTCCCCCTTATAATCGGCATCGTATAGATGTCATCATTATAGCGGAAAAATGCTGCCCACGTAAAGGAGGCTTTCGGCCAACTCGACCCGGTAATCAAGATCGCCAAGCCGCAGGCTGCCAAGGGCCACCCGGCCCACGCTGCCGGAAGCGTGGATATAGCGCCCGCCGCCGAGATAAAGGGCGATATGCCCCGGGAAATACAGCAGGTCGCCAATTTGCAGCTGGGATCGCGGTATCTCGCGCACGGGGTAACCTTCATCCAGGCGGGCGTTTCGGCAGATGGCCACGCCGGAGAGCAAATAGGCTGCGTGGCACAGGCCGCCGCCATCGAGCCCCGCGGGTGTGCGGCCGCCCCAGCGGTATTGGCAGCCCAGATAGCCAAAGGCCGCATCAGCGATCTGCCCGCGCAAAAGGGCCGGCTCCCGGCCCGCTGCCTCCGGCAGCAACGTGAATAGATGGCAGGTGCGGATATAGCCTTCCCTGCCCTCCGGCAGAGCCAGGCGCGTCCAATCCGCTTCCTGCGCCAGCGCCCGCACGCGGCTGCCCCGGGGCAGCGTCAGATGCAAGCCCGCCTGATAGCGGGGCGCTTCCAGCACATCCGCCCAGGGGGCGCGGACGGTCCGCGCTTCCCCACCTTCTATAGCAGGGCCCAGGTGCGCGGCCTCTATGTAGCTCTCGTAGCCATATTCCATGTGCACCCGCAACCAGCCCGCTTCCGGCTCATCTAAAACTTCGGCCGTTTGGCCGAACCAGGCCTCATCGACCCGCTCCGCCAGGGCGCAGGGCTTACAATAGAGCGGCGCGTATGGTGAAACGATCTGCTGCATGCTTCCACATCCTTTTATCCTTTTTAGCAATACCGGCTCCCCTTACCTTAATCCATCATATGCGGTCCCGGGGCCGCCAAGTCATGGGCAAGGGCCGCATTTGGCTCTTGTGCGGCCCTACAAAATGCGATATGCTGAACGAATAAGGGGGGAGCCGATCCATGGAAGAAAACGCCAAGCGGGGCTATCTGCACGAGGATTTTCGCCTCTTCCACATCCGCGACCAGGTGGAGCTGGAACTGAATTATCATTATCATGAATTCAATAAGGTGGTCGTCTTCCTTTCCGGCAGCGTAACCTATGTGGTGGAAGGGAAGGCCTATTTCCTGCAACCCTGGGATATCCTGCTGGTGCCCCATGGCCAGATCCACCGGCCCATCATCGACCCGGGTGAGCCCTACGAGCGCATTATTCTCTGGATGAATTCGGATTTCCTCGCCCTGCATAGCGATGCGGACGGGGATTTGCTCCAATGCTTCCGTTTGGCGCAGGAGCGCAAGTTCGCGCTCATCCGGCTGGATGCAAGCGCCCGGCCTGAGCTTCGGCGCATGCTGGACGGCTTGGAGGATGCCCTGCGCAGCACCGAGTTTGGCCACAGCCTGCTGGCGCGAACGGGCTTTTTGCAGCTGATGATCTCCCTCAACCGCATGGCCCTTAGAGACGCCACCAGCCTTGATACCGAAACTTACCGCAGCGACCCCAAGGTGGAAGAGATTTTAGCCTATATCAACGCCAACCTGGAGGCGGATCTATCCCTCGATGCCATCGCCGGCCGTTTTTACATCAGCAAATCCTATCTCATGCACCGCTTCAAGGAACTGACAGGTTGCAGCGCCCACAAATACGTGCGCCAAAAGCGGCTGCTGTGGGCTGCGGAGATGATCCGCGAAGGCGTGCCCGTAATCGAGGCCAGCCAGCGCTGCGGCTTTGGGGATTACTCGGCTTTTCTGCGGGCTTTCAAACAAGTCTTTGGCGTAACGCCGAGCGAAATTGGCTAAAAAATGTATATTGGAATGTATTGCGTGTTTTTGCGAGCTTTTAAGCAGGTATTTGGCGTAACCCTGAGCGAGATTGGCTAATACCGTGATTCGCCTGCGTATACCAAAAGCCGCCCTCCCATGCGGGAGGGCGGCTTTTGCCGCCGGGGTTAACCGCAAGAATGGCCAGTGCAGTTATGCGCACCGCAGCTGTGCGCGCCGTCGTCATGATGCTCCCCATGGTGGCCGCAAGCTGCTTCAGGGTCAAAGATAAGGCTCCCGGATAACAGCGCTTCCACCGATTGATCCGCGTCCCCGGTTACACCGCCAAAGATGGCGATGCCCGCTTCGCCCAGCGCGCGGCGGGCGCCCTCGCCGATGCCGCCGCAGATCAGGGTATCCACCCCTATCTTTTTAAGGATATCCGCCAAAGCGCCATGGCCGCTGCCATTGGTATTGATGGTGGTGGCTACGCCTACCTGGCCATCCGCCACGTCATATACCTTAAAGCGCTCGGTATGGCCAAAGTGTTGAAAAACAGCTCCATTTTCATACGTTACCGCGATTCGCATGCGATCCCTCCTCCTTATCCCTTTCGCAGCGCCGCCCACAGCGGCAGCCGCAGCCCTGTGCGCCGCCATCGCAGAGCACATAATCCCCGCCCTGGATGCGCAGCTCCTTCTGCTCTACCAGACATTGCGCCAGCTTGGCCCGGGCGCTGCTATAGATAGCCTGGGCGGTGGTGCGCGCCACGCCCATCCGCTCCGCGCATTGCGCCTGGGTGAGTCCTTCCAGATCGATGAGCCGGATGCTTTCGAACTCATCCAGGCCCATGGAAATATCCCCGCGCCCCCCCGCCGTTTGCTCCATCGGCCCAAAGCGCCTGCATCCCGGCAAGGCACATCCGCGCCTCCTTGTACCTGGCCTCGGCATGACCGCCTCCTATGTTACTGACATATGCCATTTATGCTTATTATACCCCGTTCCCGGCATATGTCAACAACTATGGATAAAAAATATCCCGCTCCGGCGGAGCGGGATAGCAAAAGAGGGATGCGGTTTAGATATCCGCTTTCCAAAGGCCGTGGAGGTTGCAATAGGCAAAAACGGTAACAGGGGTCTCCCCTTCGATGGAGAAAACGGCCTTGGGCACTTGGCCGGGCTCTAGGCACTTGCGATGCGCGCCGGTCTCGGTTTGCAACTGGATCCAGACAATATAGTGTTCCTCCGTCATGGGGTGAATGGCGGAGCCCACCTCTACCGTCACGGTATTGCCTTCCACTTTCACAACTGGCACATGCTTTTCCAGGCTCGCATCCACGCTGCCCGGCTCCAGCTCGGTCATGGGATCACCGCAACAAACCATAGGCGCGCCCGAGCTATGGATCATATTCACCAAATTACCGCAATGCTTACAAATAAAGAAACGGTTTCCGCACATAGATGATACCTCCCGCATAATTAACATTGGCCGTAGTTTTATTATAACACCGAATCGCCCTGCATCCTGTTCATATCTAGGCCAGCAGGGAAACGATCTGATCCTTGGGCAGCGCGCCCAGGGCCTGGTTGACCACCTTGCCGCCCTTCATCACCACCAGCATGGGAATGCTCATCACGCGGAAGGCTGCGGCAAGCTCCGGCTGCTCATCCACATTGATCTTGCCCACCCTTATATCCTGCCGCTGTGCGGCGATCTCCTCGATGATGGGGGCAACCCGGCGGCAAGGTCCGCACCAGCCGGCCCAAAGATCCAGCAACACGGGCTTTGCGCTTTCCAGCACTTCCTGCCGGAAGTTTTCTTTTGTTATCGTTAGGGCCGCCATTTGCGCTCCTCCTTTTCGTATCGCTTGGTTATGGTTTAATTATACCCGCCTCCCCCGCCTCCTTCCGTGACAAACTCACTATGCGGCCCCGGCCTTTTCTGGATATTCCCATCCTGCCCTGATAATACTAAAAGGGAAAGAAGCTGGAAGGAGCGGCTAGGGCTTGCTGTTTAGTTACATGCTGCGCAAACTGCGCTTTTTTATGGATTCCGCCTATAGGCGCCTCGGCGGGGAGGCCGATGGGGCTGATGCGCAAAGCGCGCCCGAAAAAAAGATCGATAAGAGCTTGGAGGAAAACCTCGAGGGCCTGCGCGCGCTCCTCTCGTACAGCAACGACCTGGTCGTGCATAGGTTCCGCTTTGGCCCGGCCGGCAGTCTGGAGGCCGCGCTGGTGTTCATCGATGGGCTGGTGGATACGAAGACCCTTACCGAGGCCGTCCTGCGGCCCTTACGCAACTGGCGGGCCGACGAAACGCAGCTCCCCCACGCCGGCGATTTGCTGGATAAGTTGGGACGCGAGGCGCTTTGCGCCGCCAGCATGGAAGCGGCGCAGTCGTTGGAGAAGCTGTCCGCCTCCTGCCTTCAGGGCAACGCCGTTCTGCTGCTCGAAGGCTGCGCCGGGGGGCTGAGCATTGAAGCCAAAGGCTGGGAAAAGCGCGCTGTTACGGAGCCACAATCCGAAACGGTGGTGCGCGGCCCGCGCGAAGGCTTTACGGAAAACCTGCGCACCAATACGGCCCTCATCCGCCGCAAGATACATGACGGCCGCCTGCATGTGGAGCAACTCAACGTGGGCCGCAAAAGCCACACCGGCGTATGTCTGCTCTACCTGGAGGGCGTGGTCGCCCCACACGTGCTGGAGGCCGTGCGTTACCGCGTTAGCCGCCTGGATGTGGAGTCCATTCTCGAAACGGGCTACCTTGAGGAATACATTGAGGATGCGCCCTATTCCCCCTTTGCCACCATCGGCTACAGCGAAAAGCCGGATGTGGTGGCGGCCAAAATATTAGAGGGCCGCGTAGCCATCGCCGTGGATGGTACGCCCTTTGTACTTACCGCGCCCATGCTATTCATCGAAAGCTTTCAAACCGCAGAGGATTATTATACCCGGCCCCTATATGCCACCCTCCTACGCATCCTGCGCTTGTTTGCCTACGTGCTCACCGTGTTCGGCCCGTCCATCTATATCGCCCTCACGGCCTTTCATCATGAGCTGATCCCCACTACGCTGCTGCTGCGGGTCGCTTCCACACGGGAGGGCACGCCCTTCCCAGTCTTTTTGGAGGCATTGATAATGATCACCGCCTACGAGATCCTGCGCGAGGCGGGCGTGCGCCTGCCCCGCGCCGTAGGCCAAGCCATCAGCATCGTAGGCGCGTTGATCATGGGCGAGGCCGCCGTGAACGCGGGGATCGTGGGCGCGCCCATGGTCATCACCATTGCCGTAACGGCGGTAGCAGGCTTTTTGGTGCCCTCCCAGGCCGATTCCAGCTCCATGCTGCGCATCGGCATGATGGTTCCGGCCTCCTTCCTGGGCCTTTACGGCGTGGCCTTTGGTTTTTTGGCCCTGCTGATGCACCTGGCCTCGCTGGAATCCTTTGGCGTATCCTATTTTGATAGCTTTTCCCATGCTTCCGATATCCAGGATACGGTGATCCGTACGCCCCTTTGGTTTATGAACAAGCGCCCGGCGCGCATCGCTAAGGGCGATACCACCCGCGGCCATTTCTTCGTGCCGCCCCTGCGGCCCTTTGCATCCGGGGAGGATGGCGCGCAGGGAGGCAAACCATGAGGCCCTATACCAAGCGCCTGACCCTGGCGCTAGCCCTGCTCCTGACGGCTTCCACCTTTAGCGGCTGCTGGGATAATAAGGAGATCAACCAAGTGTCCATTATCACCGGCAGCGCCGTGGATCTTTCCTCCATGCCCGGCATGATCGACCTCACATTGGAGATTGCCAATACCCAAAACTCGCAAGCAGGCTCCGGCGGCAGCCCTTCCGATGGGGATTCCGCCTTTTCCATGCTCAAGGCCACCAGCGCCACCGTGATGGGCTGTCTCATACAGATTGACCAAAACAGCAATCATACAACTATGTCCAAGCATAACCAGGTGCGCCTTTTCGGCTCCACATTGTGTGAACAAGGCCTCAAGGACCATATCGATATGTTCATACGCGATCAGCAGACCCGCATGGAGGTGCCTATGCTGGTGGTGGAGGGCAACGCGGGCGAGGCCATTTCCGCCAAGCTGGCGGAGGAGGAACTGTGCGGCATATTCCTGGCGAGCATGCTGGAGGATCAGGTACACATATCACCGGCTTACCGCGTCCGCCTGATTGATTTTATGAAGACCCTCCTGGAAGGAACAACCAGCGCCGTTATCCCCCTGGTGAAGCTCTTTCAGGAGGGGGAAAAGCAGGCGATCAACATAATCGGCATGGCTGTATTCAAGGATGACCGGATGGTGGGCCGCCTAAGCAACGACGACAGCCTGGGCTACATCTGGTCTTTGGGAAAGGTGAAAAACAGCAACGTTATGCTGACGGAGGGCACCAATACGGCCGTGCTGCATCTTTCGCGGCTGGATTGCAATCGAAAAGTGTCCCTGCGCCCGGATGGCGGCGTGCGCGTGGAACTGCATCTCACCGGCATATCCAGCATTGCGGAACTGAGCGGCTTTGGCCAAACCAAGCTCGCGGATCTTATGCCCTATCTCGAAACCCTATCCAAGGCGGAGATCCGTGAGCGCATCCTTGCCACGTTTGAAATTTCCAAGGAATTGCGGGCGGATATCTATGGCTTTGGCACATCCGTCTACCGTGCGTATCCCCGGCAATGGAAGGAGATGGAGGGCAACTGGGACGAGCTCTTCCGGCAGCTTGAGCTGATCGTGGAGGTCGATCTTCAGCTGGTCAGCACCGGGCAAATCGTGCAATCCCTGACTATGGAGGAAAACAGCCAATGAAAATCGATCGTTCGCAGATATCGGGCAGCCGCTTCATGTTCGCCGTCGCCTTTTATCTGCAATCCTCTTCCCTGCTCACCTCCTTTGTGGCCGGCATCGCCAAGCATGAATCCTGGCTGTCCGTGCTCTTTGGCATCGTACTGGCCCTGCCCCTGATTTATTTATATCGCACGCTCATGGTCAACTTCCCGCAAAAGGATCTGTTGCAGATTCTGGAGGAGGTATTTGGCACCATCCTCGGCAAGCTGCTGGGCATTGCCTACGCCTGGTTCTTTATCACCCTGGCCGCCCTTAACTTGCAGGATCTCGGTGATTTCGCCAAGGTCACCATGATGGCGAAAACGCCCCAGTTGGCGCTGACCCTGGTATGCTTGCTGGTGGCGGTCTATGCCGTACGCCATGGGTTTAAGGTCGTAACCCAATACGGCACGCTTTTTACCTTCGCCGAGTTCGCCATTTTGCTCATTACCATCATCTTGCTGTCCAACCAGATGAACTTTCAGAACTTTCTGCCTGTTTTCACCCAGCCCGCCATGAAATACATTCACAGCACCCATCTCATTCTCACCATCCCCTTCGGCGAGCTGGTGGTGTTCTTGATGTGCGCACCCAGCGTCCGCCTTTCCCCCAAGGGCGCCACCAGGTATTGGTTTGGCGGCGTAGCCATAGGCATGCTCACGCTGCTGATCGTGCTGCTAAGGGATATCTCCATCCTGGGGGAAGCCATCTCCATGTTTACCCTGCCCGGGCTGATGGTGCTGCGGCTGGTGAACTTGGGCCAGACCCTCAGCCGCATGGAGATTCTCTTTGCCGTGGCCTTGATGATGCTGCTCTATTTCAAGATCTCCGTGCTGTGCTATGTCGCCACCGTCACCGTAGCCCGCCTGCTGGGCGTCACGACCTATAAGCGCCTGGCCATTGTGATGGGTATCCTGATCCTGGCCTACTCGTCTACGCTGTTTCACAGCTCCGTGGAGCATACCGCCTCGGCCTGGGAAACCACGCCCGTCATCTGGACGCCCTTTGAAATCCTGCTCCCCCTGCTGACCCTCATCGTGGCAAAAATACGCAAGCTGCCCAAAACGGCCGAGGCCCCCGCTTGCGGGCGGGAGGCTTAGTATGGGCTGGATATTGACGGGCTTCGCCCTGGTCGCACTGATCGATCTGCCGTCCCTCCTCAGGCGACGCGACAAGCGGGCCGTTGCCGCCTTCCTGCTCCTGTTCGGCGCGGCCCTGGCCCTCTCCGTCCTTCAAGAACTGGGCGTGGAAATTCCGAGTATGATGCTGCTCTTTGATCGCATGTATAAGTCTATCGGTTTGGCGTATGTGATGCAGTAGCGCCGGCCAAAAATATAAAAAGCAGCCGGAGCCGCTCTTTGAAACACGATGACGGGCCGCTTGCGGCCCGCCATACGCGCGGTAAAAATTAATCGATCTGAATCCGTCTCCCCCGCGGCGCCTGATCGCCCCGCTTGGGCAGGGCAAGCTCCAATACGCCGTTATTATAGGCGGCTTTGATCTTATCCGCATCGATATCGGAAATATCAAAGCTGCGGCAGTAAGATCCGTATACCCGCTCGCGGCGGAGGAAGTTCTCGTTCTTCTCTTCCTTGCTTTCCTCATGCTGCACGCTTATCACCAAGTCGTCGCCATTGATGTCCAGGTGGATATCCTCCTTGGCTACGCCCGGCAGATCCGCCTTGAGCAGAAAATGGTCGCCTTTATCCAGAACATCCGTCCGGAATGTACCCCAGCCAAAGCTGGGCATGCCGCCAAAGAAAGCCTTCTCAAAATCGTCAAAATAGTTGGCAATGCTATTCGCATTTCCGTTGCTCCTGCGGTAAGGAATCAGTCCACGCATGATGAAAACCTCCTTTTTATTTTCGTGGTTCCGTATCTATGGGAGCGGTGTTCCATGCCCGGCGCCGCGCCCTTTTTTCTTACATGCTTATCATACAGATGCATTGTTACGGCAGTTTGACAGCATCTCAATCCAAAAGCAAAATTTTAGCACTGTCGTGTGTCGAGTGCTAATAATGCCGTCTGCGGCCTTCACCCCGGAACAATACAGAAGCGGCTCGCGCGGGTCGCTGCAGGCTGTCAAAAAAGTCCTTAGGGGTTCGGCATCCACTCTCAGTTCGCAATAATCGCAACGCTCCCCTTGGGTCGCGCTGCTCCTTTGCTCAGTGGGCTTCCGCCTCGTTTTATCAGCCGCAGGCGGCGCTTCAGCTTCGCCTCCCGGAGGTATTATTCGCCGCCAGCGAACAAGGTGAATTGCCGCAAAGCGGCAAGAGAGGATGCCCCGGGGCACAAGCGCGGCGGCGGCGAAAGGCCTTGCTTAGCGCAAGGGTTCTACGCAGGGTTTGCTTGCGCTTGCGGGCACGGCCGGCAAACCCTGCCAGGAACCCCTTGCTATGCAAGTCTTTTTTTCGTCCTGCAAAAATACAGCGCTTTCAAGATAGTCTGGCCATATTGAGCCAGCCCTTATTATATTAAATGTGATATACTTTATTTTTATGGTAAAATAGTAAAGTGGTGTGATGTGCAGCGGCAGCTTGGCCGCACGCCCTAGCCGGATGGGTCTTATTTCCAACAATCAGCAGCGAGATAACCTATGCGAATTTTGAGTGTAAGCGCGCAAAAACCCCATTCCACAGGCAGCGGCGTTTATCTTGCCGAAACGGTGCGCGCCTTTGCCCATATGGGCCACAGCCAGGCCGTGCTAGCGGGTGTATACGAGAGCGACCCGGTATGCTTCCCCGCAGGGGTGGAATTCCATCCCGTCTATTTCAATACCCCCGCTCTGCCCTTTCCCATTGCCGGCATGTCCGACGAGATGCCCTACGAAAGCACGGTCTACCGCCAGATGAGCGAGCAGATGCTGGGGCAATTCGACGCGGCCTTCACGGGCGCATTGCTGGCTGCCGTGGACTCCTTTCGACCGGATGTTATCATTTGCCATCATCTCTATCTGTTGGCCGCCTTAACCCGGCGGCTTTTTCCCAGCTTGGCCGTATGGGGCGTCTGCCACGGCACGGATCTTAGGCAAATGCATACCAATCCCCTGCGCCACGCATATATACGTGGCGGCATTGCTGCACTTGATAAGGTCTGCTGCCTCCACGAGGCGCAACGGCAGGCAGCTATCGCCTGCTATGGCTTATCGCCCGCGCTGGTCAGGACCGTGGGCAATGGCTTCAACCAGCAGGTCTTTTACAATAGGACTGAAAGGCGCCCCCATGCGGAGGCGCGCTTGGTATATGCGGGCAAGATATCCGAAAAAAAGGGCGTATTCAGCCTGATCGCTGCGCTGGATGAGCTGGGCTGGCCGCGGGATGGCTTCACCCTACGCCTGGCGGGCGGCTGGAACGGCGAGACGCAGCGCCGGCAAGCGCAGAGCCTGATCGACGCCAGCGGTTGGGATATTTCCCTGCTGGGGCCGCTTAACCAGGCGCAGCTGGCCGCGGAATTCAACCGTGGAGACATCTTCGTGCTACCTTCCTTTTACGACGGCCTGCCGCTGGTGCTGGTGGAATCCCTGGCCTGCGGTATGCGGGCCGTTTGCACAGACCTGCCCGGCATACGCCCGTTTATGGACGCCCATGTGCCCGGCCATGGCATCCGCTTTGTGCAGCCGCCCGAGATGTGCGATGCGGATACGCCCATATCCGGTTGCCTGCCTGCCTTTCACCGTCGGCTCGCCGCCGCCATCCAAGCGGCCGCCGTCACGACAGCCGACGCCGCCCCGGATCTTTCCGCGCTCTCCTGGCCTTCTGTCTGCGGGCGGATGCTGGCATAAGAAAACCGCAGGCAGCGCGTTTGCGGATCTCACAAGATCCTCGTCAGCGGCTTTTCTGAGCTCATAAATAGAAAAGGTCCATCTGAAGTCTTCATGCTTTCAGCGGATTATGAAATGTAAAATAGATTAACTAAAGCAACAAGCATCACTGCATAGATGCGTCGCTTAGCGGCCGTTGGAGAACGAGTGCCACCGGCAGAAAAAGCGCAGGTGATTCAAGGACTGAGGCTAGAAATTCCACTGGCAACACTGCTATCTATCGTTCAATTACCCCGTGCGGCCTATTATTATCATTGCAAATATATGAAAATCGGATTCTAATGCCAAGGGAGCTTTCCAGTTATATCAAAACATTTTAATCATGTTCGATAAAACAGGGGCGCCTTCATTTAAAAATACGCCCGCACATTATGCCGGATTTCCATATTCAGTTTTTCGGTAAATGGCGGTGCGAAATGGAAAGGTGAAAACCCTAAAAAGGCAGATGCCAATATCTTTCCACGCATGATGCTTATAATTTTTACTTCTTAATTCCCCTGAAATTCCACAACAACTACTTCATTGCCATCTGGATCTCTTAACCTTAGCTCATATGTGCCCCATTCAAATTTTACAGGTGGCTCAAAAGAAAGCCCCTTTTTTCTTAGCTCATCACAAGTTGCATCGAGATTGTCGCACATAAAAACAAAAGAAGTCGTGCCATAAATGGGAGTTCCCCATTTATTTGCATCCCATACACATATCGTCGGGGCGTTTTCAACAAACCCCAAATTAACTCCATCAAAGTCGTCAACAATAACGTTTATTATGGGTATTCCCAGTTTTTTATGGTAAAACTCTATGAGCAGATTCGTATTCTTTGAGAAAATATTCGTACATGAAAAGCTATTTATCATTTTACTTCCCTCCCAGTCTATGAATAATTTGAATATAGTATATCATAAACGCTGTACAAGCAAAATGACTTAAACCACAAGGGTTCAAGTCATTCTGTTTGTTTTGTGTTTGGTCAGAGTGTCCGAAAAGGGCTAAATTGTGAAGTCCGCTACGCTTAAATAGAGGCGAGGGGAGTCGGGAACGGCGGGAAAGCGCCGCGAAAAATGGTATAATGGAAGGGAGAAAAAGCAAGGCGGGGACTGGATAAATGGGATATATCAGGGTGCGGGAACGGGAACAGCAAACGTTGCTGCCGGGAAGTATTGAAGACTATGTATCGCAGGAGAATCCGGTGCGGGTGAT
>JAYFPE010000044.1:0-10998 GCA_034928145.1 Candidatus Pelethousia sp.
CCCCCCCCCCCCCCCCCCCCAAGGCTCTAATCGCCGCCAGCGACAGGTGCGGTGGCGGCGAAAGGCCTTGCGTAGCAAGGGTTTCCCCGCAGGGTTTGCTGACCGTGCCCATAGGCACAAGCAAACCCAGTAAGTTCAAACAAGTGGCATAGCCACTTTTTTGACAGTCTGAGCGGAGGAATTTTTCCTCCGCTTATTTTAATATGCTATATGTCTAATCGAACATGGCGATTGCCCGCACGGGCGCGCCGTCGCCTTGGACGAATTTAAGCGGCAGGGCGAAAAAGGTGAAAAGGCCGGGGCTGATTTGATCGAGATTTTTCAGGTTTTCCACGATCACCATTTGGCCGGAGGCCAGCAGCCGCCTGTGGATAGGCAGGCTCTCATCCGCGACCGGATCGGCGCTGACGGCGTCGAAGCCTACGCCCTTTTTTCCGGCGGAAACGATGAAATCCGCGGCTGCGGCGCTCAGGCAAGGGTAACCTTCAAAATAGGCGGGCGTGCCCCATTTTTTTGCCCAGCCTGTGTAAAAGAGCAGGAATTCCGCCGATTCGAGCGCGGGCCCGGCGCGATGGAGGATATCGAGGCCGATTTCGGCTATGCCCGTGCAATCAAGAACCAGCGCCGTGCCTACAAACCGGCCGGCCGGGAAGATGTCCAACGTGGGTGCGCCTTTGAAGATGTGGGCGGGCGCATCCATATGGGTACCCGTGTGGGAATAGAACGAAAGCAATGTTTCCGCAAAGCCGTCCTTTTCGATGGTATTGGCCGGGCGGAGGGTGGGCGGCTCTGTGCCGGGGAATACCGGCATAGCCGACTCTATGGGGCGTGTGAGATCAAGGATGCGCATCAGCGGCGGCCCTTATATCGGTAAACCGTGCGGCGGCGGTGCCGCTTGCGGTAGCGCTTGGTCACGGCCAGGCGGATCACCACGAAGGCTACCAGCACTACGCCCAATATGATGAACCACACGAGGAAGGGGTTGCCCTTGGGCTCTTCATCGCCCACCAACAAGGGGCTGGCCGAAGGATCCACATCCACGATGTTGCCGATTTCATCGACGCCGCGCTGGGCGATGAGATCCGCTGTATAAATGACTTCGCCCTGGTAGCTGTAGTTCACCTGGCCAACTACATCCCCGGCGTTGATGGGCGCGGTGAGGCCGCCGCCCGTATAGCTGGGCGCGGCGGTGATGGCGGAAGCGTCCGCCTTGATGGCGTTTATCTTTTCGGAGAGTCCCGCGATCTCGGCATCCGCCTCGATATCGGCCTTTACGGCCAGGCCGCCGCCCGCTTCTTCATCAAAGGAAGCATTGGTCACGGGAGCGAAGAATTCCGTGGGCAGGCCCAGTTGCGATAGCTGTACGGCGCCATAATTGGCAAATCCCCAATCGAAAAACTTGGTCGCGTTTTCAAAGCGGTATTCGCTGGCCACCTTGCCCTCGATATCGCCCAACAGTGTCACGACCAGCTCCACGCCGTCCTTTTGGGCGGAAGCCACCAGGCAGCGGCCTGCCTGGGTGGTATCGCCGGTTTTGATGCCTGTGGCGTAGGCATATTCAATATTCTGTTTATCTTCCTTGGTGAAAAGCAGGCGGTTGGAGTTTTCGAGCTTGCGCACGCCGCTTTTGTTGGTGGCGGGAATCTCGACGGTAGGCGTGCTTACGATCTTGCGAAAGGCCTCGTTCTGCATGGCGTAGCGGCCCAGCAGGGCCATATCGTAAGCGGTGGAATAGTGGGTTTCATCGTGCAGGCCGTTGGCATTGGAAAAGTGCGTATCCTTCATGCCGATCTCGGCTGCTTTTTGGTTCATCAGGCTGGCGAATTGCTCCTGCGAACCTGCAAGGTAGATGGCCAGGGCGCTGGCCGCGTCGTTGCCGGAAACCAGCATGATGCAGTAGATCAGGTCGATGATGCGCATTTCCTCGTTGCGGGCGAGGGGCGGGGTGGTAGCGGAACCCTTGGTATCGAACTGGCTGCCGATGTTGATGACCTCGTATAGATCCTCGCACATTTCGATAGCCAGGATGGTAGTCATGATCTTGGTAGTACTGGCGGGGAAGGCGCGCTCGTGGGCGTTGTGCTCGTAGAGCACGGCGCCGGTGCAGCGATCCATCAGACAGATATAAGGGGTGGATATGGAAGCCGGATCGAAATCCGCCAGCGCTGCTCCCGTAAGCTGGGAGAATAGAAGCAGGGCAGCCAGCAGGGCTGTGATCGTTCGTTTCAAAATCAAATTGTCCTTTCATCGCGCAATCGATATTCAGAATCATTCGACAATATGACATTATACCAAACCCCGCCTTGATTTGTACAGCCATTTGCTCCTATTTTTGTATTTGTTGGTTTCAAAGAACGGGTTATATGATATAATCTATAATGAAATTATAGTATGCGGGCAGGGCTATTTGTAGCCTGAAACCCGCCAGGGAGGGCAAAACCATGGCAAAACGCATTCTGCTTGTAGACGACGAGCCGCTCATCCTCAAGGGCCTCAAATTCGCCCTGGAGCAAGATGGCTACGAGACCGACAGCGCGGAGGATGGCGAAACCGCTTTGGATAAAGCCCTTAAGGGCGGCTACGACCTGATCCTGCTCGATGTGATGCTGCCCAAAATGAGCGGCATCGAGGTATGCCAGGCCGTGCGCGAAAAGAGCGACGTGCCCATCATCATGCTTACTGCCAAGGGCGAGGATATGGATAAGATATTGGGCCTTGAATACGGCGCGGATGATTACATGACCAAGCCCTTCAATATATTAGAAGTTAAGGCTCGCATTAAATCCATTCTGCGGCGCATGGGGTCCAAGAGCGAGGCTTCCCGCATGATTATCACGGCGGACGATATCAGCATCAACCTGGGCAACCGCAGTGTGCAAGCCCACGGACAGCCCGTAAACCTTACGGTAAAGGAGTTCGACCTGCTAAACCTTTTCATCTCCAACCCCGGCAGGGTTTATAACCGGGACGAGCTCCTGGAGACCATTTGGGGCTTTGATTACATCGGTGATTTCCGCACGGTGGATGTGCATATTCGCCGCCTGCGCGAAAAGATCGAAGCGGATCCCGCGAATCCCAACCATATCATGACCAAATGGGGGGTTGGATACTACTTTGCGCAATAAGCTTTTCGGCTCCATCCGCGCGCAAATGTCCGCCATCTATCTGCTCATCACGGTATGCGCGCTCTTTTTCATCGGCAAGATGGTATCCGATCTGATGGAGGATTTTCTCGTTTCCCAGCGCACGCAGACCCAGCGCCAGGAGACCACGCGCCTTGCGTTGGAGCTTGGCTCGGCCCTTAATGATCAGGATGCGCAGGGCCTTTTTGCCTACGTGCAGGAACGGGCCTATTCTATGGGAGGCCGGGTGCTGGTGCTGGATACGGATGCCGTGGTGCAGGTGGATTCCGCCTCGCAGCACAATGGCTTCCGCCTGCCTTACCGCGAGGTGCGCGATGTTTTGCTAGGTGGGCTGGAAAGCTCCTTTGGCTTTCACCACGTGCAGCGCGATGCGGAAAAAACCGGCCTGCTGCCCCTGAGCGAAGAATCTGTTTGGACGGTTTATTATACCGCGCCCATCACCCGCGACGGAACCTACGTGGGGGCGGTACTTTATTGCGCCTCTATTCAGGATGTAGTAGACAGCATCAACGACGTGACCCGCCAAATCGCCATGATCTTCGTAATCATGATGGTGACCATCGTCATCTTGGTATTCCTGCTTTCGGGCTGGCTGACCAAGCCCATCGCGGATCTCACGGCTGCCATCCGCCGCATGGGTACGCAAGGCTATGGCGTGCGGGTCAAGGTATCCGGCACGGATGAGATGACGGAGTTGGGCAAGGCCTTTAACCGCATGAGCGAGCGCATTGAAGATCATAACCGCGTACGGGATGAATTCATCGCCAATGTTTCCCACGAGCTGAAAACCCCTTTATCTACTATGAAGCTTTTGAGTGAGACCATCCTTTACCAGGATAACCCCGATCCGGCCATGATGAAGGAATTCTTCGGCTATGTGAACCATGAGGTGGACAGGCTCTCCCGCATCGTAACCGAGCTCTTGCGCCTGGTGCACGAGGATGCGGGCACGCAGGAGCTGCTGCCCGAATGCACACGGCTGGACGCATTGGTCGACCGGGTCTGCAAGCGGCTCTTGCCGCTGGCGGCGGACAAGGGGATCGAGCTGAAAACCGAGCTTTTGCAGGCCTGCGTGCATGCGGACGTGGCCCGCATGGAGCAGGTGGCTATCAATTTGGTGGAGAACGCCATCAAATATACGGATGCGGGCAGCGTGCGCGTGCGGGTCTTTACGGAAGATAATGAGGCTGTTTTCCAGGTATCGGATACCGGCATCGGCATCCCCGAAGAGGCCATGACGCACCTATTCGAGCGCTTTTATAGGGTGGATAAGGCCCGCTCCCGCAGCACCGGCGGCACCGGATTGGGCCTTTCCATAGCCGAAAAGATCGTGGCTCTGCATGGTGGCTATATTCAGGTCAGCAGCAAGATGGGGGAGGGCAGCACCTTCACCGTGCGCCTGCCCCTGCATACGGAGGCGGCCAATGAGGAATAAAAGATATATCCGTACCCTGGCCCTGATCCTGGCGCTTTGCCTGCCGCTTTGCGGCTGCGCCGCTGGTGTGATCGCGGAGGACCGCGTGCAGGACGACCTGCCCTTGCTCGACCCGGAAGATGGCGTGGCCAAGGATATCAGCGTGGAGCTTTATTACAGGCTCACGGGCGAAGCATACCTGGTGCCTATCACCCGCAACGTTTCCGTGCGGGCCAATGAGCGGGCGGAAACCGCCATCGTGCGCACCCTGCTCGAAGGCGTGCCCCAGCAATCCCTCTCGGCGAACGTGAGCGCCGTCTTCCCGGCGGGGACGAATATAGTAGAAGTCAGCCTGGATAGCGGCATCCTCTATGTGACCCTGTCTGCGGAATTTTTAGATGATTCCATCGTCGAATCCGCGCGGCAGGCCGGCAGCCTTTTCGGCTCTTCCGAAGCGGCCCTGCAACGTGCGGAGGAGGAGATGTACCTGGCGCGGCGGCTGGGCGTTTATTCGCTGGTAAATACCCTCACCGGCTATGTGGAAGGCAAGATGCGCGTGCATATATTGGTCGATACCGAGGGCACAGGCAAGGGTTCCCGCCTGCCCAGCGGCACCTTGGGCCTGCAAAGCCCGGAAGGCGCGGCCAGTGATTTGATCGAACCGCTGGATTTTGACGATAACATGGTGATCTCCCCGGCGCGCATTGTAGAATGCATGCTCGCGCACATGCAAAGCGGCGAATACGAAATGGCTTATGTGCTCTTTCAGGAGGCTGCTGTAGATGGGGTGCAAAAGCCGACCTACGCCAATTTTGAAACGGAAATGCTAGGCCTGGGCAAGGTGACGGCTTACCAGATCACCGGCTGGACGGAAGACAACGATGGCACGGCAACGGTTGCGGTTACCCTGGATTTTATGAGTGCTGCCGGCAAGGCCGCGCATATTGAGAACGCGCAGATCTTCCTCAAACGCGAAGGGGATCTGCATAAGATTGGATACGGCTCGTTCAAGAGCATTTTGGAGGCGACATGAGCAAAGTCCGGAAAAAATTTCATACGCGCGGCTTGGCTCTAATCTTGAGCGTGCTGCTTACGGGCTGTGCCGTAGCTGGCGAAACTACGCCCCAGCTGCCTGCGAGCGAAACTATGCCGCCCGTCCTTTCCGAGGGGATCGAGGGGGAGGGCAGCTTTACGGCCGAGCTTTATTTCCGCTCAGAGGATGGTCTGCGCCTGGTGGCGGAAACGCGCGAGATTAGCTATACCGGCAATATAAGCAGAGCCCAGGCCGTGATGGAGGCCCTAGCGCAGGGCCCGGGCAGCAGCATGCTGCATGCTTCCCTGCCTGGCAACATGGACCTGGATCGGGTGGAGCTTTCCACGGACGCCTGCAACGTATACCTGCTTTCCTCGTATGTGCCGAGCGCGCAAGAGTGGTTCATTGCCAGGGCGGCGGTGGCTGCCACCATCTACGAGGCCGAGGGCGTGGGCTCCGTCAACCTCTATTTGAATGGGGTGGAGCCGGGCGTTAACAGGCAGGCCCTGGGTGCGCTAGCCCCTATCACCGAGCGCCTGGATACCTATGTGGCCAACATGCTGCAGGAATTTGAAAACTGGTATTCGCAGGAAGGAACCGAAGCGGGCAGCTTTGCCACCCGCACGGCCACGCTCTATTTTACGGATTTCGAGGGCGAGCTGCTGATAGCCCGCAACAGCACGGTCAATTACGACCGTACCGAGGATGCCGGGGGCATCGCCGCGCTGCTGGTGGCCAAGCTGCGCGATGGTGATTTGAACCTAGAGCCGGTGGTGCCTGCGGATCTGACGCTGGCCGAGCGGCCGCTGGTGACTCCCTTGGAGCAGGTGCAATCCGCCCTTTGGCCGGAAAGTGGGGAGGAGGCGGACTCCCCCCACCCACAGGACCCGGAGCAGGCGGAATCCGGCGAAAGCATCATCACCCTGCGTTTTGAAAAGCCCGCCTACGATTACGACCCCAACCTGCTGGCCGGCGCGCTGACGTTGACCCTTACGGGCTACATACCCAATGTGGCGGGGGTGGCCATTTACCTACGGGGTGAGGATGGCGCGTATGCGAACCTGGCCGGGGCGAAGGGCTATTACAGCCGCACGGATTTTTCCGATATAATCGGCGCCAACATCTATCTGCCCTTTCCGGATGCGGAGGGAAGCACGCTGTACAGAGTGCCTAGGGCCGTGCCCGGCAAAAGCGTTTACGACCCGCGCGTGCGCCTTGCGGAGCTGTTCAAAGGCCCGGCCGACCCGGGCGTGCTCTACCCGCTTTTCACAGCCGATGATATCGAGAGCGTCTATGTGATCGGCGAACTTGCTGTGCTGAATTGGCAAAGCGGCTTTTCCGAAAAGCTTGCCGCCTTAATGGAAACAGAGGTTTTCAACCTGCCCAAGGAGCGGCGGGAGCGGCTGTTCGTATACAGCGTAGTTAACACCATCACCGAGATACCGGGCATCCAGCGGGTTTGGATGCTGGAGGATGGTAAAAAGCTGGGTGCGGTGCAGGATATCTATTTGGGCAATGCGCTGATGCGCAATCCGGGGATCATGATCGATGAAGGATGATAAGGCGAGGATCGTGCTGGGCATGTCCGGCGGGGTGGATTCCTCTGTGGCGGCCCTGCTTTTAAAGGAGCAGGGCTACGATGTGCTGGCCGTTTATATGAAAAACTGGGAAGAAGAGGACGACGAGGGCGTTTGCACTTCTACCGAAGATTACGAGGATGTGCGCCGCGTTTCGGATGCGCTGGGCATCCCCTATTACACGGTGAATTTTGCCCGGGAATACCGCGAGCGGGTCTTTTCGTATTTTTTAGAGGAATATGAGGCGGGCCGCACGCCCAACCCGGATGTGTTGTGCAACTGCGAGATCAAATTCCGCGCCTTTTTGGATTTTGCCATGGGGCTGGAAGCGGCCGCCCTGGCTACGGGCCATTATGCCAGGCTCGAAAAGCAGGGGGAGGGGGCCCGCCTTTTGCGCGCAGTGGATCTGACAAAGGATCAAACCTACTTCCTAGCCGGGCTGACCCAGGCCCAGCTGCAAAGGGCCATGTTCCCCATAGGCGGCCTGTATAAGAAAGAGGTGCGCCGCCTGGCCGAGGCCGCGGGCCTGACGACGGCCCGCAAAAAGGATTCTACAGGCATATGCTTCATTGGCGAGCGCAATTTCAAGCGCTTCCTCATGCAATACCTGCCCGCCCAGCCGGGAGATATGATCGACCTGAACGGCAAGGTAATCGGCAGGCACGACGGGCTGATGTATTATACCCTCGGCCAGCGCCGGGGACTGGGTATCGGCGGCAGGGCGGAGGGCAGCGGCGAAAGCTGGTTTGTGATCGGCAAGGATATGGAACGCAACCTGCTCATCGTGCAGCAGGGCGAGCAGGAGGAGCTGTATTCGCTTGGCCTTGGGGCTGAGAAGGTGAGCTTCATTGCCGGGCAGCCGCCGGCTGCAAGTTTTGCCTGCACGGCGAAATTCCGCTACCGCCAGAGCGACCAGGCCGTGCGCGTAACCATGCATGGCGCCGGCTGCACGATCGATTTCGACCGGCCCCAGCGGGCCGTGACCCCCGGCCAATGGGTAGTTCTTTACGACGGAGACGTTTGCCTGGGCGGCGGGCCCATCGACGAGACCCGGCCTCTCAAGCCCATTCGCATTGCCGGGAGAGCGCAATGATTATAAAGCAAAAGAACGGGGCTGCGCGTTCGGATGCCAAGAGCCTCGCGCAGATCCATATCGCGGTGTTTTTTCTGGGCCTTTCGGCCCTGGCGGGCAAGTGGAGCGGCCAGAGCGCCTTGGCGCTCACCTTTGGCAGGGTGTGGATATCCGCGCCGGCGTTGTTTCTATATATAAAACTGCGCCGCCAACCCATCCGCCTGCGCGCCGGGCGGGATTACGGCGTAATGGCCGCTTTGGGCCTGCTGTGGGCCTTGCACTGGGTTGCCTTTTTGCAATCCACCCAAATGGCTACGGTGGCCATAGCCACCATTACCTTCGCGACCTACCCGGTGTTTGTCACCTTTCTTGAGCCCTGGTTCTTTCATGAGCGCTTGCGCCTTGGCGCGGTGCTGCAAGCCTTGCTGATGCTCTTCGGCGCGGCCATCATCGTGCCCTGGCAGGTCGGCGGGGGCCTTTTGCCGGGTTTCGCCTGGGGCATGCTGGCCAGCGTTTTACATGCGGCCATCGTTTTGCTCAACCGCCGTATGGTGGCGGATTATTCCGGAGAGGTGGTGGCCTTTTATTCCCAGGCCGCTGCGGCCTTGCTGTTGTTGCCCGCAGGGCTCATCCTGCGGCCCGTCTTCGCGGGGCGTGACCTGGCGGCGGTGCTGATGCTTGGCCTATTGTGCAGCGCCCTGGCCCAGGCCCTGATGGGGCGCGGCTTGCAGCGCGTCAAAGCGCAAACGCTGGCCCTCATCGGCGGGCTGGAAAGCGTATACGGCATCTTGCTGGCAGCAGTTCTGCTAGGACAGCCGCCTACCCGCAGGGAAACCATCGGCGGGGCCATCGTGCTGGGGGTATCGATGTACGTCACGCTGCAAAAACAGGCGGCTAGGGCGGATGTATAAAAAATCCTTGACATGCCGAACCGGCATGCTATCATAAAAATAAAATATAGGTAATTATTACCGGCGGAGGAAAAATGAACACCAAGGTATTTAGGGATATGTCTTACGGCGTATATGTGACCACTTCCATGGACGGCGAGAGGCCGGTCGGCTGCATTACCAACAGCATCATGCAGATTACCTCCCAGCCTGCTACCGTGGCCGTAAGTGTAAATCACGATAACTATACCAACGGCTGCATCGAGAAAAGCGGCAAGTTTGCCTTCTCTATTTTGGCGGAAGGCTCCGATCGCAGCCTGATCGGCCGCTTCGGCTTCCAATCCTGCCGGGATGTGAATAAATTCGAGGGGTTAGACTACGCAATGGCCAAGGGCCTGCCCGTGATATTGGATGGATGCGGCTATGTGATCTGCAAGGTGATCGGCAAAATGGAAACATCCACCCACACCGTGTTCCTGGGCGAGGTAGTCGAGGCGGAGGTTTCCGATAAAAAGCCGCCTATGACCTACGCCTATTACCATTCGGTAATCCGCGGCAAGAGCCCCAAGAATGCGCCCACCTACATTCCTGACGAGGATAAGGCCGCGCCTAAACAAGAAAAGGCCGCGCCCAAGGTCAAATACGTCTGCAAGATCTGCGGCTACGTATATGAGGGCGACCCGCTGCCCGCGGATTTCATTTGCCCTATTTGCAAGCACCCCGCATCGGACTTTGAACGGGTGGAAGCGTAAATCCCACTGCATTGCCGATCCCACATAATGCGCATAAAAAGCAGCGCGGCCTATCGTTTGATAGGCCGCGCCGTTGACGTTTACGGGCGGGAGATGAGATACTCAAACAGCGGCCGATAATGGGCCGGATCGCCGCTGGTGTGGAACTCTACCGCAGCGCTGCCGTGCGGATTGCGCAGGCTATGCTCCTCCAATACCCGGGCCAACTGATGGACCGTTCCTTCGTTTCCATCATATAATAGGCAAGAACCGGTAAGATGGCGGCTAGCCGCCCGTTGGAAAGCGCCGGGGATGAACACGTAATGCGTGCACCCCAGCACGATGCCATCGACCTCCAGACCCTCATAGGGGGCGAGGAAAGCGTCAAACAAATCGTCAAAATCCGCATCGCCCAAGCGCCCGGCCTCGATGCGTTCCACAATGCCGGGGCAGGGGATGTTGATGATCCTCTCCGGCTCGGGCATGCGTTGCTGCAGGGCAAGGTAGCGCTCCAAATGGGTGGTGGCCGCTGTGGCCATCATCAGCACCTTGCCCTGTCCGGGCTGCATGCATGCGGGCCGGATGGCGGGCTCCACGCTCACAACCGGCACATTAAGATCCGTGCGAATGGTATCGATGCAGTTGGCCGTGGCCGTATTGCAGGCCACCAGGATGGCCTTACAGCCCATATCCAGCAATTGATGCACGCAATGCAAGGTCAACTCGGTGATCTCGGTCTCCGGCCTATCGCCATAGGGGGCGTTTCCGCTATCGCCATAATATATGTAGTTTTCATCAGGAAGCAGCCGCAGGGCCTCGCGCAGTACGCTGACGCCGCCCAAACCGCTGTCGAATACGCCGATGGGCGCGGTCGGTTCATGCATGATACAAGTCTCCTTTCCACTATTATAAGCCCGCCCCAAAGGGTTGTAAATACCAAAAAGCCTAGCTGTTTAGGTATATCTGGGCGAATGACAAAATGCATCAAAAAACTTTGAAAAAGGGATTGACAATGAGATAGGGGTTTGGTATTATAAACGAGCTGCTTCGCGAGGCGAGCGAGAGCGAGAGAGGGAAGCGGCAGCGCACCTTGAAAACTATATAGTGCAGACGAACAAGAAACGCAATGTAATTTGAG
>JAYFPE010000028.1:0-52331 GCA_034928145.1 Candidatus Pelethousia sp.
TTTGCCGCCATGAACCTCAAAAAACTGGCCAATTGGAAGTGGAAAGCCTCCTTTTCCTCTTTTATTTCCTCTATTTTCAGGCTTCATTTTATGAGAAACTGGGTTTTCGCCGTTCTGTAAACCTGGTTTCTCGACAAGCTGGGGGAGGGTTGATTTAATCAATCCTCCCTTAATTTAATCACCTGGGCCGCTTTGCGGCGGTTATCCTGCGAGGCGGCCGCATAGTGCCGGCGGGTGGTGTTCACATCTTTATGGCCCAGCACATCGGCCACCAGGTAGATATCCCCGGTTTCGCGGTAAAGCGTGGTGCCATAGGTGCTGCGTAGCTTATGCGGGGAGATATTCTTGAGAGGCGCGGCGAGCTGGGCATATTTTTTGACTAAGTTTTCCACAGCGCGCACGGTGATGCGGCGGTTTTGCAGCGAGAGGAAGAGAGCCTCCTCGTGGCCCGCCTGGGGTGTCATGCGCTCCCGTTCCAGCATATAATCTAGCAGAGCGGCCCGGGCCTCCTCGCCAAAGACCAGGATATCCTGCTTGCCGCCCTTGCGCAGCACGGAAAACTCATTGGCGGAAAAGTTCACATCATCCATATCGATGCCTACCAATTCGCTGATGCGGATACCTGTGCCCAAAAAGAGGGTGAGAATGGCCAGGTCACGGGTCTGCGTGCGCTTGTGGTATTTCTTTTGCGCTTCCGTAAGGCCGTCGCCCGCTTGCACGATATCCAGCAAATTGGCCACCTCGTCCGGTTCCAGGCGGATGATGGCCTGCTCGCGGATCATCGGCAGATCCACCAGGGCAGGTGCGTTGGTTGAGAGCTTTTCTTTCTTATTAAAATATTTATAGAGGGTGCGCAGGGTAGAAAGCTTGCGTTTTTTTGCCCGCTCGCCATTGAGCACTTCCTTTTCTTCCTCATCCGTATAAAAGGAAACGTAGCTCAAGTAATTTTCCACGGTGGTGATATCCACCCGGTCCAGATCGACCAGGGTGAGGGAGCGGGCGTCCGGCTTTTCAAAGCCCGGCTGCCGGATCAAAAAAGAAAAGAAGGTGCGAAGATCCACACCGTATGCATAGCGGGAGCGCACCAGCGTTTCGTGCTCGATGCCCCGGAAGAACTCGGCGCAAAACGGCGGCAGCTCCGCGCACAACGCCCGCAGCTTGAGCATGTATTTCTTATATTCGCTTCCAGCATAATCATCCGCAGCCATAGCGCGCTCCTGTTCTCATTTTAATAAAGCCAACACGGGGAAGACCCGATTAGCGATATACAACTATTCGTTAAACGCAAGTTTAACGAATAGTTAGGGGTGTCTTTGGGTTAGATATCCGGGTTTTCCCGCCGAAGCGCCTCGATGGCCCCTCTGGCTAAGGCGTCGCAGCGGTTATTGTGTTCGTTGTCACTGTGGCCCTTGACCTTGTGCCACGTGATGCTATGCGTCTTTGTATGCTTGATCAGCCGCTCCCATAGATCGCGGTTTTCTACGGGCTTTTTTGTGGAGGTCTTCCAGCCATTGCGCTGCCAGCCTTCCAGCCAGCCCTCTGTGAAGGCGCGGCATAAATAAGCGCTGTCCGTATAAAGCGCCACAACACAAGGCTCGCGCAGCGCATCCAAAGCGCTGATTGCGGCCATCAGTTCCATACGGTTGTTCGTAGTATAGGCTTCGCTTCCGGAAAGCTCCTTACGGTGGCCATTATAAAGCAAAATCGCGCCCCAGCCGCCCGGACCGGGATTGCCCGAGCAGGCCCCGTCCGTGAAAATTGTTAATTGTTTCACAATGCTAAAGTATTCCTAACATCATTTTATATGACTATTATAACACAGGAAATGCGCGATTGACATATCCCCGGCAGCGGTGCTATAATATCAAAGCTGGCCTGTTCCAGCCGTTTATGTATAGGGGCATGATGTAATGGTAACATAGCGGTCTCCAAAACCGTTCTTGAGGGTTCGAGTCCTTCTGCCCCTGCCAAAATAAAAGGCATCCATGTGCGGTGCCTTTTTGCTTTGCTGTTATGCGCACTTCTCCCCTTTGATATGATATGCTGGTTCTTGTAAATTGCCCCTGGTCTTGCAGGCCATCCACTCTTACCCCACGATCTCGATCGAGTTCCCTTCCGCATCCAGCACGCAGCTTTCATAATAGCCATCCCCGGTTTCGCGGGGGCCGCTTAGAACGGTGTAGCCATCGGCTTTAAGGCGAGCCGTAAGCGAGTCTACCCCTTCCCTGCCGTCAACCTGGAAGGCAAGGTGGGCATATCCCTGCCGTGGTCCTTCCACGGCGGGCGCCAGGCCGGGGCGCCGCATAATCTCTAGCCTCGCTCCCCTGCCAAAGGTTAGGAAATAGGTTTCCAGGCCCGAGGAAGGGTTTCGGTACTTCGCGTTCGCCGCCGCGCCGAAATAGGTTTCAAAAAAAGCCCTGGCTGCCTCCAGATCCTTTACATACATAGCCATATGGTCTATCTTCATTGCGCAGATCCTCCAGTCTTTATCTCCGCCATGATAGCACAGCGTTCCCGAAAAAGAAAGCGCCGGCCCGGCTGAAAAATCTGTCGGTTGATCTGTTAAGAGGCTAACGGGGGCGCTATGAAAATTAACTGTAAAGCAGCTATGCAGGTAAAGACAGAATATGTTATAATATTTCTTACTACAGGACGCTCGGACAGGCGCACGGGGAGCGCCGGCTTGGTGCGTTTGGCGCGTATCTGCGGGCAAAGGGCGCTCATTTTAAACGGACGAGGCTCCCATTTGCGCGTATCCATTATCAAAACATGAGGAGTGCAGCATGAAACAGTATTTCAGTCAATCCGTTTCAGAGACCGCGCAAGAGCTACAGGTCGATTTATCTACCGGCCTGTCCGGCCAGGAGGCCGCAAAGCGCAGCCAAACCTATGGCCCAAACCGCCTGGAAGGCGGCAAGCAAAAGAGCCTGTTAGAGATGGCGCTTGAGCAACTGAAGGATTTCCTCGTAATTATCCTGATCGTTGCGGCCGTGATCTCAATTTTTTTGGGCGAATCTCTGGAGGGCATCGCGATCTTGGCGATTGTTGTTCTGAACACCATTCTTGGCGTGTATCAGGAAAACAAAGCCAGCAACGCCCTCAAAGCACTCAAGGAGATGGCAAGCCCCCACGCCAAGGTTCTGCGTGACGGCCACGTTACGGAAATCGCTTCGCACGATGTGGTCCCGGGCGATGTAGTCATTCTGGACGCGGGCGATTACATCCCGGCGGATCTGCGCCTGATCGAATCGATCAACCTCAAGATAGACGAGGCCGCGCTGACCGGTGAATCCGTGCCTGTAGAAAAGGATTCGAACGCCATCCTGGCCGAGGATTCCAACCTGGGCGACCGCATCAACAGCGCCTATATGGGCACCCTCATCACCTATGGCCGCGGCAAGGGCCTAATCACGGATATCGGTATGAAGACCCAGATGGGCAACATCGCAGGCATGCTCAATGAGACCGACGATGAGTCCACCCCCCTCCAGAAAAAGCTTGATGCGCTGGGCAAGCTGCTGGGCATCGTGTGCCTCGCCATCTGCGGCGTCATCTTCCTGCTGGGCCTGCTGCGCGGTATGGATCTTTTCTATATCTTCATGACTTCCGTATCCTTGGCTGTGGCAGCCATCCCGGAGGGCCTCACGGTGGTAGTTACGGTAATCTTAGCCATGGGCATGCAGCGCATGGTCAAGGTTAACGCCATCATCAAGCGCCTGAGCGCGGTGGAAACCCTGGGAAGCACCACGGTTATCTGCTCGGATAAGACCGGCACGCTGACCCAGAATAAGATGACCATCCCCCGCATTTACGATGGACAAGCTTTCTATACCGTAACCGGCACGGGCTACAGCCCTGTGGGCGATATCTTCGATGGAGCCGGCGGCATTGCTAACGATGCCGTACGCAAGCTCCTGGAGTGCCTGCTGCTGTGCAACGATGCCGTCTATACCCCTGAGAACGAATCCATCATCGGCGACCCGACTGAAGCCGCCATGGTCGTGCTGGCCTACAAGGCCGATATGCCCAAGGCAGATTGGGAGGCAAAATATCCCCGCTTGCAGGAGATCCCCTTCGATTCTACCCGCAAGCTGATGTCTACCTTCCACAGCATCGGCGGCAAAACCATCATGTATACCAAGGGTGCGCCGGATGAGCTGCTCCGCCGCTGCGTTTCCATCGAAATCGGCGGCAAGGTCGAACCCCTCACCGAGGAAAAACGCCAGGAGATCCTGGCCGCGAATATGGGCTTTGCGGAAGCGGCCTTGCGCGTGCTGGGCGGCGCTTACCGCGAGGTCGATAAGATTGACCCCTCTTTCGAGGCTGAAAACGGCCTTACCTTCCTGGGCCTGGTCGGCATGATCGACCCGCCGCGCGAAGAGGCCAAGGCTGCCATCGACGTTTGTAAGAAGGCGGGCATCGAGGTTAAGATGATCACAGGCGACCATAAGATCACCGCCACAGCTATCGGCCGCGATCTGGGCATCGTAGAGGGCGATTCCGTAGCGGTAGAAGGCCGCAGCATCTCCGAGATGGACGATGAGCAATTGCGCGTGTGTGTGAAGGAAACCAACGTCTTCGCCCGCGTATCCCCCGAGCATAAGGTCCGCCTCGTGGATGCCGTTCGCGCCAACGGCAATATCGCCGCCATGACCGGCGACGGCGTGAATGATGCGCCCTCCCTTAAGCACGCGGATATCGGCATTGCTATGGGCATCACCGGCACGGACGTATCCAAAGAGGCGGCGGATATGATCCTCACGGACGATAACTTCGCCAGCATCGTTCGGGCCGTGGGCGAAGGCCGTACGATTTACGCCAACATCCGCAAGGTAGTAGGCTTCCTGCTCTCCTGTAACATCGGCGAGATATTGGTCATCTTCCTGGCCATGCTTCTGGGGTGGGATGTACCCTTGGTAGCCATCCAGCTCCTGGCCATCAACCTCATAACGGACGCCTTCCCCGCCTTTGCCCTCGGTATGGAAAAAGAGGAAGCGGGCGTGATGGAGCGTGCGCCCCGTGATCCCGCAGAGCCCATTGTGGATAAGCGGATGGCCGTTGCCGTGTGCTTCCAGGCCGTAGCCCTGGCCATCGGTACCCTAGGCTCTTTCGCCTATGGCATCTATGCACACAACGACTTGGAGGTTGCCCGCACCGCCTGCTTCCTGACCCTGGTTCTGGGCGAGCTGCTGCGTGCTTACTCTGCGCGCTCGGAGAAGACCTCCGTGTTCAAGATGAAGGTTCTGGAGAACGGCTACCTAAACAACTGCGTGCTGGCTTCCCTGGCCTTCCTGATCGCCGTGATCTACATCCCGGTGCTCAACCCCATCTTCAGCACCGTGCCCCTCACCTTCGACGAGATGATCGTAGCGCTGATGCTGGCCTTCGTGCCCATGCTGGGCGGCGAACTGGCTAAGAAGTTTACCGTAAAACTGAATACCAAGTAAACGAATAATTGCATATAAAAAAGGCCGCCGTATGAACCGGCGGCCTTTTGCTGCTGAAAGTACTTTAATCCGCAAACTGTACGATATAATCCCGCAGATTGTCATAGGCAATGCGGCGTATCTCCGTCTGTGAGAAGCCTACGTCCCCCAGGGCCTGCAGGAGGTTCGGCAGATCCGCCTGGGTCTTTAGGTTCCGCGGGTAGGCGCACATGCCATCGAAATCCGAACCCAGGGCTACGTGCGCCGGCCCGGCCAAGGCGGCGATATAGGCCGCATGCCGGGCAACATCCGTAGCGGAGGCCATTTCCCCATCCGCCCGCAGCTGAGGCGGGTAGAAATTGACGCAGATCACGCCGCCGCTGCGTGCGATCTCGCGGATATGCGTATCCCCCAGAGAGCGCCGGTGCGGGCAAACGGCCCGCGCGTTGGAATGGGAGGCGAAGATGGGCCGCGTGACCAAGGAAAGCGCCTCCGAAATACCCGCGTCGCTCAAATGGGCCACGTCCAGAGCCATGCCGATGCGATCCATCTCCTGCACTACCCGGCGGCCCAAGGGCGTGAGGCCCTTGTTCATGCGCCGCATGGCCGGTGAAGCCAGTTCGTTGCTATAGTTCCAAGTAAGGGTCATGGCCCGTACGCCCAGCCTGTAAAACATGCGCAGGGCCTCCAGGCTGCCATCGATGGCCTCTCCACCCTCGATGGTAAGCACGGTGGCCACTTGCCCACTGTACGGATCAAACTTCGCCGTGAGGGGCGTCAGCGCGCCGCTACTCGCTTCCAGCATGCGCCAGTAAGCGTCAATCAAGGTCAGGCATTGAGCGAGGCAACTATTCTTCAGCTCCGCATCCACCCAGGCGGCGAAAAATTGCAGGGCCACGCCGGATGCGCGCATATAAGGCAGGGCAACGGCCTGCCGCTCCTGCGGCCGTAGGATACTCCAACCGTCGTTTTGCATATAATAGAGAAAATCGCAATGCGCATCCGCAATAGGAAAAGCCTCCATAGGACTGCGCTCCTTTCTACAAAACAAGGATATGCGGTAAAGCATATCCTTGCGGTTGCGGCTGTGCCGGTCTATTTGGCGAATTCGACGGCTCTGGTTTCCCGGATCACGTTGATCTTGATCTGGCCGGGATATTCGAGCTCCGTCTCGATGCGCTTGACGATTTCCTTGGCCATGAGGATGGTATCGGCGTCGTTCACGCTCTCGGGCTTAACCAGGATGCGCACCTCGCGGCCCGCCTGGATGGCAAAGGACTTATCCACGCCCTCGAAGGAGTTGGCGATCTCCTCCAGCTTTTCCAGGCGCTTGATGTAATTCTCCAGCGTTTCGCGCCGCGCGCCCGGCCTGGCGGCGGAAATCGCATCCGCAGCCTGTACGAGCACGGCCTCCACCGTGCTGGGCTCCACGTCGCCGTGGTGAGCCTGGATGGCATGGATAACCTGGTTGTTCTCACGGTATTTCTTGGCTAAATCCGCGCCGATTTGGGCGTGAGGACCTTCCACCTCGTGGTCAACGGCCTTGCCGATATCGTGTAGCAGGCCCGCGCGCTTAGCGAGGGCAATGTTGGCGCCGATCTCGGCCGCCATGATGCCGGCCAGGTGAGACACCTCGATGGAGTGCTTGAGCACGTTCTGGCCATAGCTGGTGCGGTAGCGCAGGCGGCCCAGGAGCTTAATCAGCTCATGGTGCAGCCCGTGGATACCTACCTGGAAGATGGCCTGTTCGCCCGCTTCGCGGATTTGTGTATCCACTTCCTTGCGGGCCTTTTCCACCATTTCCTCGATGCGGGCGGGGTGGATGCGGCCATCCATGATGAGCTTTTCCAGCGCAATTCGGGCGACCTCGCGGCGAACCGGGTCAAAGCCGGAAAGGATCACGGCTTCGGGCGTATCGTCGATAATCAGATCTACACCTGTGGCGGTTTCCAACGTGCGGATATTGCGGCCTTCGCGGCCGATGATGCGGCCCTTCATTTCATCATTCGGCAGGGGCACCACGGATACCGTGGTCTCGGCCACATGATCGGCAGCACAGCGCTGCACGGCCAGGGAAATGATGTTGCGGGCGCGCTTATCCGCCTCTTCTTTGGTTTTTGCTTCAATCTCGCGCAGCATCAGCGCTGCGTCATGGCGGGCTTCCCGCTCTACGTTGCCCAAAAGAATCTCCCTTGCCTCGTCCATAGACAAGCCGGAGATGGTTTCAAGCTCTTTCAGCTGCTTATCATGCAGTGCCTTGGCTGCGGCTTCAAGATCTTCCGCTTCTTTAAATTTATCATTGAGGCTTAATTCGCGCTGCTCGATGCCGTCCAGCTTTTTATCCAGCACCTCTTCGCGCTGCACTAAACGGCGCTCGGAACGCTGTAGTTCATTGCGCCGATCCCGCAAATCTTTTTCACTTTCGCTCTTGATCTTATAGGCTTCTTCCTTTGCCTCAAGTATGGTTTCTTTTTTAATGGTTTCCGCGCGCTTTTGCGCATCGTCTATCATTTTTTTAACGGCGTCTTCTGCCTTGGCTACCTTTGCCTCCGCAATGTTACGCCGGTAAGCATACCCACCAAAGATACCTACAGCCAAGCACAAAACCCCGATGATGATCGGGAGCAATATATTTTCCACGATCCGTACACACCTCCAAAATGCTAAAAATTATCATTTACATCATAATTGAGCATATATTTATTCAGCATGTATGGACTATATTTCATAAAAATAATTTTCACGAAACTACATACCGATATAATTACTCATACCGATTTTACCCTGTTTAGATGCAAAAGTCAAGGCGGCCGCTTGGCCATCCTTGACTTTTTTGCATAATTTGCCAGTTTTTAGATCGTTTGTTAATCCGCTTCGGCAGGCATATCTTCCCCCGCATTTTTAAACTTAACATCCAGCGCGGCGCGCAGCTTGGCCTCGATCTCGGCGCAAAGCTCCTTGTTATCCTTAAGGAACAAGCGGGCGTTATCCCGGCCCTGGGCCATGCGCATATCGCCGTAGGAATACCATGCGCCGGTCTTGGAGATGATCTTGTTATCCGCTGCCAAATCTAGAATCGCGCCCTCGTTGGAGATGCCCTCGCCATAGATAATATCAAACTCGGCCTGCTTGAAGGGCGGCGCGACTTTGTTTTTGACCACCTTCACGCGGGTTCGGTTGCCAACCACATCCGCCCCGTTTTTGATGGTGTCTATCTTGCGAACATCCATACGCACGGAGGCGTAGAATTTGAGGGCCTTGCCGCCGGTGGTTGTTTCGGGGTTGCCAAACATTACGCCGATCTTTTCGCGAAGCTGGTTGATGAAGATGACGATGGTGTTGGATTTGCTGATTACGCCGGCCAGCTTGCGCAGGGCCTGGCTCATTAAACGGGCCTGCAAGCCCACATGGGAATCACCCATATCGCCTTCGATCTCAGCCTTGGGTACCAGCGCGGCCACCGAGTCAATTACGACTACGTCCATCGCGCCGCTACGCACCAGCGCTTCGGTGATATCCAAGGCCTGCTCGCCTGTGTCCGGCTGGGATACGTAAAGGTCGTCGATCTTTACGCCCAGGTTTTCGGCATAGACCGGATCGAGCGCGTGCTCTGCGTCGATAAAGGCGGCGGTGCCGCCCAGCTTCTGGGCCTCCGCGATGGCGTGCAGGGCCAGCGTGGTTTTACCGGAGGATTCGGGGCCATATATCTCGATGATCCTGCCCCGGGGCAGCCCGCCTACCCCCAAGGCTAAATCCAGGGCCAAACAGCCGGAAGGAATGGTGGAAACGGTGATCTTGGCTGCTGCGTCCCCCAGCTTCATGACGGCTCCCTTGCCGAATTGCTTTTCGATTTGGCTCAGGGCGATCTCCAGCGCTTTTTCTTTTTCCATCATAATAGGATCAAGGCTCCTTTGCTCATATTGATTACATCAATATTCTAACATTTGTTCGAGTCATTTGCACGCATTATTTTAGATATTTTCCAGGCGCCTGCGCAGCATATCCAGCGCTTCCAGCACGCCCGTGCCCCGGATGCGCTCGCGGTTGCCTATCAAGCGCAGCTCATGCACCTCTTCCCCACCCTTGTAAGCGAGGGCCAGGTAGGCCAGCCCTACGGGCTTTTCCGGCGTGCCGCCATCCGGGCCGGCGATTCCGGTGGTGGAAAGAGCGAAATCCGCCCCGGAAGCGCCGCGCATGCCCCGGGCCATCTCAAGGGCTACTTCGCGGCTCACGGCTCCATGGGCATCTAGCGTTTGCGGCAAAACGCCCAAGCGCCGCTCCTTGGCGGCATTGGAATAGGTGACGCACCCCTCCAGCATCCAGGCCGAGCTGCCGGCTACGCTGATCAGCGTGGAGGACAAAAGGCCGCCTGTAAAGCTCTCGGCTACGGCCAAGGTCTTGCCTTGCGCCCTTAGCAGCCTTGCGCATACCTCGTGCAACTGCTCGCCGTGGGTGGAATAGAGCATATCGCCCAACCGTGCGCGGATAGCCTCGATCACGGGCCGCACCAGGGCCTCGCCTTCCGCATCATCGCGGCAGCGGGCGGTTACCCGCAGGGTGGTCTCGCCGGTGAGGGCATAAGGGGCGATTGTGGGATTAGTCTGCGCATCGATCATGTCCCGAAGCCGGTCTTCCACGGCGGATTCGCCCATACCGTATATGCGCAAAGTGCGCGAATAAAGCTTGCCCTGATTGCGCTTTAAGAGGTAGGGCATTACGGATTCATCGAACATGGGAACCATTTCCCTGGGCGGCCCCGGCAGCAGGATCACCGCCTTACCCTCCTTTTCGAGGATGCAGCCGGGCGCCGTGCCGTTGGCGTTGGGCAGGATACGGGCCTCTTTGGGGAACATGGCCTGCTTGCGGTTGTTCGCAGTCATTATCCGGTGCATGTGACTAAAACGTCGCTCCATGGCCGCGAGGCTGGCCTCATCCAGCACGAAATCCCCGCCATAGCCCAGCACATCCGCGGCCGTTTCTTTTGTTAAGTCATCCTCGGTAGGCCCCAGGCCGCCAGTAAGGATAACCAGGTCCGCACGCTCCACAGCTGTGCGGATGGTATCATACAGCCGGTCATGATTATCGCCCACAGTGGCGCGGAAGTATTGGTTGATGCCGGCCTCGGCCAGCCGCTGGGAGATATACTGCGCATTGGTATCTACGATCTGGCCCATGAGCAGCTCTGTGCCCACGGAGATGATCTCTGCGGTCAACATATAGGCATTATTCCTGCTTTCTTGAATAGGATGCAAGACCTCATTCCAGGCTGATGGTACCTTTGTTTTTTAGCACATAATCCGCGCCGGATACTACCGTGAGGAAAACGGAGATCCACATGATCACCATATCCAAGGGGAAGCCGAAGATGCGCAGCACCAGGTCGTGCAGCAATACCATGGTGATAGCCACGAATTGGGACATGGTCTTGAGCTTACCCATCCAGCTGGCGGCAATGACCACGCCCTTTTCCACGGCTACCAGGCGGAACGCGCTGATGAAGAACTCCCGGGCCACGATGATGATGGTGGCGATGGGGTTGAGCATGTCAAAGGCCGTAAGCATCACCAGCGCACTCACGGAAAGCAGCTTATCCGCCATTGGATCCATCAGCTTGCCGAAAGAGGTTACTTGGTTGCGCTTGCGGGCGATTTTGCCATCCAGCATATCCGTTAGGTAGGCCAGCACGAAGATGAGCGCAGCCACGTAGCTCCACCAGCTTACCTTTAGATAAAAGCATGCGATGAGCAACGGCACCATGAGGATGCGCAGCAGGGTCAGTCTGTTGGGCAGGTTTATCTTTTTCAGCATGGGTTTTCACTTCCTTTTTATGTAATAGATCGGAGTTATGTAATCAATGGATCGAGCCCGGACTGTGCGGCCGGTTAAAGCATTTCGCCCCAAAGGTCGTAAGGCCCGGCCTTGGTAATACGCACTTGTACGAAGCTGCCGGGCGCGGGCGCCTCTCCGTTAAAGTGGAAGCGGATGCTGCCATCCACCTCTGGGGCCTCCGCATAGGAGCGGCCAAAGGCCATGCCGCCTTCCACCCCCTCTACCAGCACTTCATAATTCCTGCCCACCCGGGCCTGGTTGCGCGAGAGGGAAATGGCGCGCTGGGCCTGCATCACGGCGTCCAGCCGGTGCTGCTTGATCTCTTCGTCGAGCTGCTCCGGCATATCGGCTGCCGGGGTATTCTCCTCCATAGAATAAGCAAATGCCCCCAGCCGGTCAAAGGGATACGCCTGCAAGAATTCGGCCAGTTGGCCGAATTCTTCCTCCGACTCCCCGGGGAAGCCGGTGATGACCGTAGTGCGCAGGATGAACTCCTCGCTTTTAGTCCGGATGTAATCCACCATGTGGCGGATATGCTCGGCAGTGCCGTGGCGGTTCATGCGGCGCAGGGCGTCCGGCGCAATGTGTTGGATGGGCATATCCAGATAGGGTACGAGCTTGGGCTCGGCGATTATGGCGTTTACCAGGGCCTCATCCACGGTATTCGGATAGGTATAGAGCACGCGCACCCAATGAAAGCCCTCGATCTTGCAAAGCTCCAATAAAAGTTCGCGCAGCATGGGCTTGCCGTAAAGGTCGCTGCCATAAGCGGATGTATCCTGGGCGATCACGGTCAACTCCACCACGCCGCTTGCGGCCAAACGCTCGGCCTCGGCCAGCAGTTCTTCCAGGGGCACGCTCCGGCGCGGGCCACGAATGAGGGGGATGGCGCAATAGGTACAGCGGTTGTCGCAGCCGTCTGCAATGCGAAGGTACGCCGAGTAGGGCGGCGTGGTCAGCACGCGGGGGCAGCAACCCTCCTTGGGCGTGAGGCCCGCCAGCTGGCAAATGCGGCGGACCAGGCCCTTGTGATCGCCTACGCCCCAAATGAGGTCCAGCTCAGGCAGTTCCTGGGCCAGCTCGCGGGAATAGCGCTCCGTGAGGCAGCCGGTGCCCACCAGCACCCGGCATTTGCCGCTCTCTTTATAGGAAGCCATCTCCAAAATGGCGTTGATGGATTCCTCCTTGGCCGGTGTGATAAAACCGCAGGTATTGACCAAAATCACCTCAGCCTCGTTTGGCTCCGGCGTAAGTTCAAAGCCGGCGTTAGCCAGCTCCGCCAGGATGTATTCGCTATCTACCCGGTTTTTCGAACAGCCCAGGGAAACCATGCCCGCTTTCATTCCATTTCCCCCTCTTCCATACGCGCTTCGGCGCCGAACATTTCGTAATAATCCGCAGCTGTGATCAACAGCCTACGCGGCTTGCTGCCGTCAAAACCGCTGACGATCTTCTTTTGTTCCATAATATCGATCAGCCGCGCGGCCCGGGCATAGCCCACCCGCAGGCGGCGCTGGATCATGGAGATGGAAGCTTGGCCGCTTTCCAGCACGATCCTCACCGCATCCGGCAAAAGGTCGTCCTCCTGCTTGCCGTTGCCTTGGGCGGGGCCGCTCTCCGCCGCCGTTTCAATGGAATCCAGGGTAACCTCGCTGTATTGCTCCAGAGGGGCGGTGCTGTGGGCGGCGAAGAAATCCATCACCCGCTCCACCTCCTCGTCGCTCACGAATGCGGCTTGGGCGCGGATAGGCTTGTTCGCGCCATTGGCATGGAACAGCATATCGCCCCTACCCAGCAGCTTTTCCGCCCCGTTCACATCCATGATGACCCGCGAATCCACAGCAGAAGATACCGTAAGTGCGATGCGGCTGGGGATGTTGGCCTTGATGAGGCCCGTAATGATATCCGTAGAGGGGCGCTGGGTGGCCACGATCAGGTGGATACCCGCGGCCCGGCCCAGCTGCGCGATACGGCAGATGGCTTCCTCCACATCCTTGGCGGCTACCATCATCAAGTCCGCCAGCTCGTCGATGACGATCACCAACCTGGGAAGCCTGTTGCTCTCGTCTTCCTGCAAAGAGTTGTAGCGGTTGAGATCTCGCGCGTTGAGGAGGGACATCTTCTGGTAGCGCTGCTCCATCTCCATTACGGCCCATTTGAGCGCGCCTGCAGCTTTTTTTGCATCCGTCACTACGGGCAGCAATAGGTGGGGCAGGGGCGAATAGACCTTCAACTCCACCTTTTTGGGGTCTACTAAAATCATGCGCAGGTCGCTGGGGGCCGTGTGGTAGACCATGCTGAGGATGATATCGTTGATACAAACGCTCTTGCCGCTGCCTGTTGAGCCCGCGATCAGCAGGTGAGGCATGCGGTCAAGATCCGCCGTGACTACCTTGCCCGCGATATCCTTGCCCAATGCAAAGGAAAGCGGGGATTTGGCCGCGATGAACTCCGCGGACTCGATGACCTCGCGAAGCAGCACGCTCTGGATATCTTTATTGGGTATTTCGATGCCGATGGCTGCCTTGCCGGGGATAGGGGCTTCGATGCGCACCCGGGGCGCCGCTAGAGCCAGGGCGATATCATCGGAAAGGATGGTGATGCGGTTCACCCGCACGCCCTGGGCAGGCTGCAGCTCAAAGCGGGTGATCACCGGCCCTACGGTGATATTGACTACCCTGGCGCTGATGTTAAAGCTTTGCAGGGTATCTAGCAGCATGCGGCCCTTCTCCGCTGGGGATTCCTCGGCTGCATAGGTGCGCTGGGGCATATTCAGCAGGGTATAAGGCGGGCGTTGGTAGGCAAGGATGCCCGGCGCTGCCTTGGGCAATTCACCGGCCTCCTGCTCCGCTTCATCAGATGCCTCATCCTTTTCTTCTTTAAGCTGGCGCACGGTTTTGGCCCGGCCCTTTCGCTGAGAAATACGGCTGACCGGCGCGTCCTCATCGGATGTGTGCACCTCCACCCCTTCTAAAATATCGAAGGGATCATCATCGGCGTCCTCCCTGAGGGGCAGCTCGCCCGCAGAGGGAAAGTAGGATAGCTCGTCTAATGCGGGGTTGCCCGCATCTTCTTTATAGAGGGGCCGCCGCTCGACTTTTACGCCCGTGTACCCCGGGCGGCTCTTTGGCGGGGAGGATTCGACCGGCGCATCCAGGATCTCATTGAAAAGCGTTTTGCGGCCCACATCGATCTTTTCGGCCACTACGGTGGCGCCGCTCTTGATCTGCCTGCCCATTTTGATCCCGGCGGCGCGCAGGGAAATCTGGGTGCCCACCAGCAGCAGGATCACCAGCAGGGCGATAAAGATGATGTTGGTGCCCGCAATCCCCAAGAAAATCAACGAAGGATAAGCCAGCAGCGCGCCGAATAGGCCGCCGCCCTTTTGCAGATTGCTGCCAAATTGGTAGGCATCCACATAATAATCTAAAATATTGACATTCTCTACGGCGCTGCGGGCATTGGCATGCAGCAGCACCAAAATGCACAAGAGGGCCAGCAGGGAAAGCACAAAGGTGGAAAGCGCCGCGCCCTTGCCGCTGGAGGCGGCGATGCTCAGCACGCCCAGCGCGATCAAGATCAGGGGGAGCACATAGGAAAGCACGCCGAACAGGCCAAAGCAGACGCGGCTGACCTGCCGGCCTACTATGCCTACAGCATCCACATATAAGCTGGCGGCAAAGAATAGGCCCAAGGCGATGAGCAAGACGCCAATCACCTCGCGCTTGACACGCTTTTTCCGTTCCAGCTCAGCCTTGCGGGCTGCCTTTTCAGCTTTGGTCTGTCTTCCCTTGGCGGCCATAGATACCTCGCATTCGCTTCAAATTATACTACATTTGGTATCGCAAGGAAAGGCTTGGGGTGAATTTCACGGCTTTGCCCAATTTGCGGCGGGGCGCAAACAGTGGGCCTGTCGGCCGCCCCATCCTTTTTGAAGGATATGTAAATACCTCCCCTCCTCCCTTGCTTTTTCATACTGCCTCATAGCAGAATGAATTTACACAGAGGATAGAAGCTTGCAGGAGGAAAACCATGAAAAAACTCGTTTATACACCGATGATCGTGCTGCTGGTGGTCCTGCTCGCCGCCTGCGCGCCCCAAACCATGTTGTAGCCCCAAACCATGTTGCAAAAGAAAGGGCTACAGGCGCGAAAAATAATAGGCCGCAGCCTGGGCATAGGATGAGCTGCAAGGGCAAAAAAACGGAAGCGCCGGGTTAGCCGCACCCGGCCGCCCGAAGACGCAGCGCCATTGCACGCAAAAGCGGGGCCCGATCGGACCCCGCTGCTGGTTATATCGGATTTAGTTCTCTTCGCCCTCCTGGGGAGTGAAAGCGGAAAATAGGTCTGCCAGAGAGGTCGTGGATTGCGGCACGGGCGGCAGGTCGTAATCCGAATCCTCACGGCGGGGACGGCGCTCACGACGCTCGCCACGGTCTGCGGCGGGGGCGCTGCTGCGCTCAAAGGTGCGCTCATGGCGCTCGGGGCGGTCAGTCCGCTCAGGGCGCTCCGGCCGTTCGCTAGTGGGCGCGCGATGCTCAGCGCGCTCCTGCGCAATGCGTTCACGCTCGGCCCGCTCGGCTGCCAGCTGCTCGGCGATTTCGGGATTCTCCTCCAGGATGACCTCGCGGCGGCTGAGGCTGATGCGCTTGGCTTCGGGGTTGACATCCAGCACCTTGCAGCGCACGATATCGCCTACATTGATCTCATCCTCAACCTTATCGATGCGCTTTACGCCCACCTGGGAGATGTGGATCAAGCCGTCGATAGTGGGCTCTAGGGCCACGAAAGCGCCAAAGGGAACGATGCGAACCACCTTGCCCTCCACGATGGAACCAACGGGGTATTTCTGATCCGCCATGGTCCAGGGTTTGGGCTGAAGCTGCTTATAGCCGAGGGAAACGCGTTGCTTTTCAACATCGACATCCCGAATCAACAGATCGACTTCCTGGCCGATGGAAAGCACATCGGAAGGATGCTTTACGCGGCCCCAGGCAACATCCGTTACATGGACGAGGCCGTCGATGCCGCCGATATCAACAAACGCGCCAAAATCGGTGAGCCTGCGAACGACGCCGTGCACCTTGGAACCTACGACCAGCTGACCCCAGAGTTCCTTGCGCTTTTGATCTGCTTCCTCCATCATAACGGCCTTATGGGAGGCGACGATGCGCTTGCGGGCTTTATCGACCTCAATGACCTTCAGGCTCAGGGGCTGGCCTACGTATTCGCCAATGTTTTCAACATATTTGGTCGAAAGCTGGGAAGCCGGGATGAAGGCGCGAATGCCCTCGATGGTGGCGATCAGGCCGCCCTTGACGACCTCCTTGCCCATGCCCTCGAAGACCTTGTTTTGGATGTCCTCATCCTCCATCAAGTCATCCCAGAGCTTTTTGCTTTCGACGTTCTTACGGGAGAGCAGCACATTGCCCTCACCATCATTAACCTTGAGAACCTCGACCTCGATCTCGTCGCCTACCTTGATGCTATCGGCAGGGTCGATATCGGGGTTGGCAGAGAATTCGCTGCGTGGGATATAGCCATCCGCTTTATAGCCGATATCGATGCCCACTTCGCCGTTAACGATCTGAAGCACGGTGCCCTTGATGATCTGCCCGTTACGGATGCGGACCAGGGTTTTTTCGAATGCTTCCTCGAAGCTGGGCTCGGCTGTATCTTCCACCGCGGGCGCGGAGGCTTCCGCTGCCTCGGGGGCTTGCGCCTCAGGTTCCGCCACGGGAGCCTCGGCCGGCACGGATGTCTCGACGGTAGCTGCTTCTTGTGCCTCTACCTTTTCAATTTCGGGGCTTTCAGCCATCGTCTTTTCCAGTTCGCTCATTCTTGTTATAACCTCCATTATTATCCAAATCGGCGTCGAAGCGCCTCCAACAACCCCTATTATATCATTTGTATCAATATTTTCAAGCAAAACTTCATCTGGATTTGCTATAGATTGCACTTGTTTACAGTATTTTTTGCAAATGTCAGCCAGCTTTTGCGTATTCGAGCTGTGATGACCGCCGACTACCAGTATGTGTGTACATTTTTTACTTAGCTGGGCGGCTTCCTCTTGCCTTTGAGAGGTAGACGGGCAAATGGTGGCGTAATAGCGAAAATCGTTAATTTTTGCGCGCAGGATCGCGGCTACGGCCTCAAAATCCTTCTTTTGCGCCGTGGTTTGGGATACCAGGCATGCCAATTCCATGGCGGGCAGGGCCTCGGCTTCCCCGATGCTTTGCAGGATACGAACGTCTGCGCCCCGGGCGTGACCGGCGATGCCCCGCACCTCCGGATGATCCGCAGCACCGAAGATCAAAATAGGGCAGCCCGCCGCGGCCTGCTCCTCTACGATGCGGTGGATGCGGCTCACAAAGGGGCAGGTCGCATCCGTAACGGCTCCGGCCCGCGCCTCCAGCGCGGCCCGGTCTTCAGGCGAGAGCCCGTGGGAACGGATTACGACATGCGCGCCGATGGGCACCTCTAAAAGCGTCCGGGCTACGTGAATGCCCTCACCCTCCAGCTTTTCTATCACGGCGCTATTATGGATCAATTCGCCATAGGTATAGACGGTGCCGTCGCCGGCAGCCGTTCGGGCCATCTCCATAGCACGCTCCACACCAAAGCAAAAGCCTATATTTTGCGCCGTAAGGACTTTCATAGCGCCTCCTGCAGCTTGTCTTTGAGCGCCAGAATTGCGGCTTCAAGCGCGCTGGTCAGGGCCGCCGCCTGCTCAGAACGGGGCAGACCCGCCACGACCTCCGCCGCCGGGATAGGCTCGCCCACGATCAGCTTAGGGCGCTGGGTGCGGTAGCTGCTGGGGTGAATATAGATGGGTACCAGAGGCGCGCCGCTACGAAGGGCCAGGAAAGCGGCGCCGTTTTCAAATTCATCCAGTTCGAAGGTAACGGAACGCTTGCCCTCGGGAAAAATGCCGAATACCTTGCCCGATTTAAGCAACTGCATGGCATTGCGCAAAGAGGCTAGATCCGTGGCCCTTCGGTTTACGGGAAAGGCGAAGAGCGCCTTAAAGAACCAGCGGCCCAATGGCTTTTCAAATAGCTCCTTCTTGGCCATGAAGTGGACGTTGCGGCCGGCCAGCAGGGCAATGAGCAAGGGATCCGCCATAGAGATATGGTTGGATATAAAAATGGCGGGGCCTTTGATATTAAGTCCCTTGCGGTTGATGACCCTGGGTCGCCAAAAAAGCAGAATGAACGGGCCGATCAGATACTTGACGATAATGTAAAACACAGCGCTTACTCCCCTTCCCCGATCCTTTGGGGCAGATGGCAGAGCACAGCCGCCACAGCCTCGTCTTCGCTCATCATGGTCGTATCGATGTAGATCGCCTCCGGCACACGCACCAGCGGCGCGAAGGCTCGTGTGCTGTCGTTATGATCCCGCCGGGCGATCTGTTCTTCCATGTCCGCAAGGTGCAGATCTGCCGGGCATTGGCCTTTGGCTTTGAGTTCATCCAGCCGCCGTCTGGCCCGGGCCTGCACCGTGGCCGTGATATAAAATTTATAGGGCGCATCCGGCAGCACAAAGGAGCCAATCTCCCTGCCATCCAAGACTACGTCGTTCTTTTGCGCCACGGCGCGCTGGGCCTCGGCCAGCTTGATGCGCACGGCCGGGATGGCGCTGATATCCGATGCGCCCTGGGCGATCTCCTGCGTGCGGATGAGATGGGAAACATCCTCCCCGTCAAGGTAGGTATGCTGCACGCCATCTATGCTTTTGGCGTATATCTCCGTTTGCGTGAGCAGCGGAATCACGGCTTGTTCATCGAGCGGGCTAATGCCCTGGCGCATGGCTTTGAGGGCCATAGCCCGATACATAGCCCCGGTATCGAGATAGAGGATGCCTAATTCCCTGGCTACCCCTTTGGCGATGGTGCTCTTGCCCGCGCCGGCGGGACCGTCGATGGCGATGTTTACATGCATGAAAAACACACAAGCCTTCCTTCATTACAACTATGTGTAAATGTGAGGCCGTCGTGCATGGCGGCCGTATACAGCCTAAGACTGTTACTATCTTGATTTTAATGTATTTGCCGATCCGCCGTTTTTTAAACGCTGCGGCCGGCCAGCGCGCCGGTAGAGTAAGCGATTTGCAGGTTGAAACCGCCCGTATAGGCGTCGGTATCAATAATCTCGCCCGCAAAAAACAAGCCTGGAACCAGTTTGGATTCCATCGTGGAGGCGTTGATCTCCTTCACGTTGACCCCGCCCCGGGTGATCACGGCCTCTTCAATGCCCCTGGCCCGTTCCACCGTAAGCGGTAGGGCTTTTAGCAGGGCGCAGAGGGCTTGACGTTGAGGCCGGCTTACCTCGGCGGCCTTGATATCGGCTGGTATGGCGCTAAGCTTCACCACGATGGGGATGAGCTTGGAGGGCAGGAGTTCATCCAGCGAATTGGCGAAACGGCGGCGGGCGTTCTTTTCAAAGTCGCGCATAAGACGGTTATCCAGCGCATCCGGGCTAAGGCCAGGCTTAAGGTCGATGAAAAGAGCGCAGCCCGCGGGATTATCCGCTATGCGGCTGCTGGCCGAAAGCACCAACGGGCCGGATACGCCGAAGTGGGTGAAAAGCATTTCGCCCAGCTCGGAAAAGACCACCTTGCCATTTCTCTCGGCCCGCAGGGTCACGTTACGAAGGGAAAGGCCCATTGCAAGCTCCGGCCAATCTTCTTTGGTGACCAGAGAAATCAGTGAAGGTTTGCATGGCGTAATGGTATGGCCAAGGCTTCGGGCCATAGCGTAGCCTTCACCGGTAGAACCCGTGCCGGGGTAGCTCAGGCCGCCGGTGCAAAGGATGACCGCGTCGTAAGCTTCCTTCTGATTATTGATGGTGAGCAGGAAAGTCCCTTCCTCTGCTTTGCGGATGGCCTCCACATGAGCGTGCAGACGGATGGCCGCTCCGCTTTGGCGCACATAGGCCGTGAGCGCGCGCAGTACGTCACTGGCATGATCCGATGCCGGAAAGACCCGGTTGCCCCGCTCCACCTTGGTGGGCGTGCCCATGCGCTCCACTAGGGCGATGATATCCTGGTTGGTGAAGCTATAAAGGGCGCTATAGAGAAATTTGGGGTTGCGAGGGATGTTTTGGAATATATCATCTACGGCGCAGGCATTGGTGAGGTTGCAGCGGCCCTTGCCGGTGATATACAGCTTTTTGCCCGTTTTTTCATTCTTTTCGAGCAGAGTGACTTCATGGCCTCTGGATGCGGCCTCTCCGGCGGCCAGCATACCTGCGGGGCCACCGCCGATCACGGCCACCCGCTTTTTTTCCGTTATCATTTGCCCCGCCCCGTGGGAGTCTCCCTGGCGGAAATATAAACCTTTTGCCGCTTCCAGATGCTTTCGAGCTTATCCAGCCGCTCGTGCACATCATCCTTGCGGCGCAGGCTAGCCGCTACGATTAGGGCATTGATCAGGCTCAAGGGTGCGGTGAGGGAATCCGCAAAGGAGGCCATGTCGCTGCGGGCCATCAGCACGTAATCCGCCAGCTCGGCAATGGGTGAAAATATCCCATCTGTAATGGCCGCCACCCTAGCGCCCATGCTCTTTGCAAAGGCAAGGGTTTCCACGGTGCGGGTGGAGTAGCGCGGGAAGCTAATGCCCAGGCATAGGTCGCCCGGCCCAATGCGGAGCATGCTCTCGTAGGCATCTCCGAAAGAAGGGTTAACCGTGATCACATTATCCAGAACAAAGCCCAGGTAATAGCCCAAAAACTGCGCCAGCGGCGAAGCGCTTTTCATGCCCACAATGTAGACCTTACCTGCTGTAAAAAGCTCGTCCACCACCTTGTTAAAGGTGGCGCTATCCGCCATGTCAATGGTGGCGCGCAGGTTGGAGATATCGCTTTTGAGCACATTCGTGAGTACTTCGTTCGGCTCTAGTTCCGAGGTAAGCTGGATGCGCTGTACGGCTGTGAGGCGGTTGCGGATCAACTCCTGCAGAGAGCGCTGCAGCTCCGGATAGCCGTCATAACCCAGGGCGTAGGCAAAGCGCACCACCGTGGATTCGCTCACGCCCACCGTGTGCCCCATGCGGGCTGCCGTGATGAAGGCCGCTTTGTCGTAATTTTCCATGATATAATTGGCCAGCAGTTTCTGCCCTTTGCTAAAGCTGACGTAGTGCTGGTTGATTCGAATCAGCAGATCCGCGTTTTCCATGGCTTATCCTTCCATCCCAAGGATCCTTGGTTTTTCTTCATTTTGCAGCCGGGCAAGAGCCGCTTGATCCGTAAAATCCGTGAGCAAGGGGGTTACGGTCACATAGCCTTTCTGCACCCAGCGCACGTCGCATTCCTCTTTGGGTCCGCATTGATAAGTAGCGCCGGGGGGCGTCCAATAATATTTGCGGCCATGCGGATCCTCCCGCTCGATATACCTGCCATCGTAGACCTGGTGCGCTAAAGGCGTAAAACGCACGCCGCGCAGGTTCTCCCGCGGCAGGGCGGGCACGTTGACATTCCACAGCGGGCTGCCGCTCTTTAAAAAGGCGGGCAGCAATTCACGGGCTACCCAGGCTGCTGGGCCAAAATCCTCGCTCTTCATGCCTACCAGGGAAACCGCCATGCTGGGCACACCCAAGAGCGCCCCCTCCATGGCCGCGGATACGGTGCCCGAATAGGTGGTATCTACGCCCAGGTTCTGGCCGTGGTTGATGCCGGAAAGAATGCAGTCCGGTCGCTGGGCCAAATTGCCAAGGCCCACCTTTACGCAATCCGTGGGCGTGCCGTTTACGGCGTAAGCCTCGACTTCCTCCAGGCCGCTTAGGGTGATGCGGTTGGCCCGTAGGGGGGTTAAAAAGGTAAAAGAATGGCCTGCACCGCTGCGTTCGCTATCCGGCGCAACGATGGTTACCCGATGGCCGCCTCTTGCTTCCAGCTCCAACGCCAGCGTCTGGATACCGGCGGCGAAAATGCCATCGTCATTCGTGAGCATAATATGCATAAGGGTGTACGCCTCCCTTCGTTGCGAAATATGATTAGAATCCTGCATGCACTTGCATCATTGTAGCAAAATGGCAACCGAAATGCAATCCAAATCCGTAAAAGATGCAAGTCCTGCAAAACAGGGGTGCAAATGACGGAAAACGGGCGATGCAGCCGCACCACCCGTTCAGAATGTTTTCTTGTGCCGATGGATCAGATGGAGAGATCCTCTACATAGAGCGTGGTCACGCCGGTAGGAGCAACCGCGGGCGCAGGCGCCGCAACCACGGGAGCGGCCTTGGGCGCGGGCGCAGCTTCGGGGGCCTTTCCCTCCTTGGCGGCCTTTCGGGCCTCAAAGAACTTCATGGCTACCTGGGGGAAGAGCGCGTAGCTGAGCACATCCTCCTCCTGCTCCATGTAGTCTTTGATCTCCTCGCGGTATTTATCCAGCTCGGGCTCGAGCAGATCCGCCGGGCGGCAGGTGATGGGCGTTTTGTCGCCAATGGCCATCTTGCGGACTTCCTCGTTTACCTCGCCGGGCAAAGAGCCGTATTCGCCGGCCAGGATAGCCTTGGATTCCTTGGTGAACGTCTTATAACGGCCCATCAGCACGTTATACACAGCCTGGGTGCCGACGATCTGGCTGGTGGGCGTGACCAGAGGCGGATAGCCGAAGTCTTTACGAACCACGGGAATCTCGGCCAGCACGTCGTAATACTTTTCCTCCTGCTTCGCTTCCTTGAGCTGGGAGATAAGGTTGCTAAGCATGCCGCCCGGAACCTGGTAGATGAGCGTGTTGGTATCCACGCTGAGCACTTTGGGGTTGAGGCTGCCCTGCTCCTGGAGCTTTTGGGCGACCGTGCGAAAATGCTTAGCAGCCTCGGCCATCTTGCCAAGGTCGAGGCCAGTGTCGTACTCCGTGCCTCTAAGGGTGGCAACCAAAGATTCGGTGGCAGGCTGGGCCGTGCCGTTCGCCATGGGCGAGAGGGCGCAGTCTACGATATCCACACCTGCCTGCACAGCCATGAGGTAGGTCATATCGCCGGTGCCGGTGGTGTTATGGGTATGCAGGTGGATCGGTACATCCACTTCGCCCTTAAGGCGCTTTACCAGGGAGTACGCATCGTAGGGCAGGAGCAGGTTTGCCATATCCTTGATGCAGATATTGTCAGCGCCCAACTGCACCAGCTCCTTGGCCAACTTTACGAAGTAATCCTCGTTATGCACGGGGCTGATGGTGTAGCTGATGGCGGGCTCGCAAATGCCGCCATATTTCTTGGTAAATTTGATAGCCGCTTCGAGGTTGCGAATGTCGTTGAGCGCGTCAAAGATGCGAATCACATCGATGCCGTTCTCAATAGCTTTGCGGCAGAATTGCTCTACTACATCGTCAGCATAATGCTTGTAGCCCAGGATGTTCTGGCCACGGAAAAGCATTTGCAGCTTGGTATTGGGCAGGGCCTTGCGCAGCTTGCGCAGGCGGTCCCACGGGTCTTCATTGAGGAAGCGCAGGCAGCTGTCGAAGGTAGCGCCGCCCCAGCATTCCAGGGAATAATAGCCGATGCTGTCCAATATCTCGCAGGCGGGGAGCATATCCTCCAGCCGCATACGGGTGGCTGCCTGGGATTGGTGGGCATCGCGCAGGATGGTATCCGTAATCATTACTTTATGTGCCATTCATTAAACCTCCTATCAAACGGCGAGGCGCGCGGCGCGAAGATGCCTTAGCCTTAGGCTAAAACCAACAGCACGTCGCCGGAATTGACGGTAGAACCTTTGGCAACGTTGACGGCGACGATCTTGGCGTCGCGGGGAGCCAGGATCTCGTTTTCCATCTTCATCGCTTCGAGGATCAGCAGCACGGAGCCGCTCTTTACGGAATCGCCGGGCTTTACGCGCACATCCAGGATGTTGCCGGGCATGGGGCTTTCTACAGACTCCTGGCCGGCGGATGCCGCAACGGGCGCTGCTGCGGGAGCAGGCGCGGCCACAGGGGCCGCAACAGGCGCGGCGGCTACGGGGGTGACGGCGGGAGCAGCGCCCGCGGCGATTTCCTCGACTTCGATCTCATAGGAAGAACCGTTGACATTGACGATGAATTTACGCATGGAATATCCTCCTGTAAATTTAGAATGGTGGGTGGTAGCGGTTAAGGTTAAACGGCCTTGACGCTATGGATGCGAAGCCCCTGCGGCTCCGTGCCCATGGCCGTGGCCAACGCCGCTGCTACGGCGGCGACAAACTGTGCGCGATCATTGGGCTGCCCTCCGCCAATGCGGCGGATAGATCGGATGCGAAGACCCTGGGGCTCTGTGCCCATGGCCGTGGCAATGGCTGCGGAAACGGCAGCCACGAACTGGCCGCGATCCACCGGCTGCGGCGAACCAACGCGGCGGATAGAACGGATGCGAAGGCCCTGGGGATCCGTTCCCATGGTGGTGGCGATGGCTGCGGATACGGCTGCTACGAACTGCGCGCGATCCACAATCGGCAGCCCGGTGGGCGCCGTAATGGGCGCTGCCTTTTGCACAGCGGGCGCCGCCATTTCATCCTGACGGGATGCGGATGACCTGTGCAGGAGCTTCCAGCAGAGCATTACCGCAAAAGCGGCGGCCATGCCAAGAAAGAAAGCCCCCCATGGACTGATGCTTTGCATGGTGAAAATCCTCCCTTCTAAGTTTTTCTTAGAATGCGAAAGCATACATAAGTTATGCTTATATTCGTTGCAGGGAATCAGCGTAAAGCAGATTCACCCCTATTATCTTTATTTTACATAAAAAAGCATCTCGGTGCAAGAACAATTGCAAAATAAGACGAATAAATTTTGAGCTATTCTAATTTGTTATATCTCTAGCCAATAATCATTGCAGGCCGTCGCACAGGGCGGCCCATTCCGCCTCGCTCAGAGGCCTGTGGCTGCCGATTTTCAGGTCGCCCAGGCGCAGGGGGCCCAGGGCTACGCGGCGCAGCATCAGCGTTTCATGACCCACGGCGGCCAGCATACGGCGCACCTGGCGATTACGCCCCTCATGGATGGTGATGTTGAAAGCCGTATTGCCGTTTTTCAGGCTGTGCACCTCCTCTACCCTGGCGGGTGAAGTCATGCCATCCTCCAGCATCACGCCCTGCTCCAGCGCCACTTTCTGCGTTTGCGTAAGCGTACCGTCGCAAACGGCGGAATAGGTTTTGCCCAGCTGGAATTTGGGGTGGGTCAGTCGGTAAGCAAGCGCGCCGTCGTTGGTCATCACCAGAAGCCCCTCGGAATCATAATCCAACCGGCCCACGTTATAAACCCGCGCGGGCAGATCCTTCACATAATCCATCACCGTGGGCCTACCCTCGGGGTCTGCTGTTGTGCACATCACGCCCTTGGGCTTATTCAGGATGACGGTGAGCCGCATTTCCGCTAAGCGAAGGGACTTTCCGTCCAGTTCCACGGCGTCCGAAAGCGGGTCTACAGAGCTGCCCAGGCCGGCTACTTCCCCGTTTACCCGCACGCGGCCCGCCGATATGAGCTCTTCGCATTTACGCCGGGAGGCAACCCCGGCATCTGCCATGAATTTTTGGAGCCGCATAGGTTAGCCTCTCCTTTTTGCATTTAGGCGATGAATCGGAACAGCTTTTGCATATAAAACCCAACCGTAGCCTGGTCAATATCCTCCCCGGCAACCAAATCGAAGCGGGTGCGTAAAGCGCCGCTCCCTTCCTCTAAGACCTCCACATAGCCGCAGGCTTCGCCCTGGTGAATGGGCGCTGAAAGGGAATCCGGCAGGATGACATGGGTACGGTATTGGCTGCTGCCGCCTTTTTCCACGATCACCATTATATCCTCTTGGGCGCAAAGTGCCAATCTGTTTTTCATGCCGCCTTCCACATAAATGCTGGCCACCTGATCGCCCCGGCTTACCAGCGGGGCCATTTCATAGTTCTCCATGCCGTGATCGAGCAGGGTCTGCGCCTCGTTGAACATATCCGGGCAATCTAGCACCACGCCTACCAGCTGCATGCCCTCCCGCTCCGCGGCAAAAACCAGGCAGCGCCCGGCCGCTTTGGTATAGCCCGTTTTCACGCCGTTACCGCCCTCGTAATTCCAAAGGATCTTGTTTTTATTCTTAAACGTACGGGCTACGGCTCCGGTCTGCGTGCGGTAATACTGAGTAGAGACGATCTCCCGGAAGGTCTTGTTTTGCATGGCCGCCGCAGTGATGAGGGAAAGATCGTAAGCGGTGGTATAGTGTGCTTCGTTGGGCAGGCCGTTTGGGGTGACGAAATGCGTATCCATAGCGCCCAGCTGCCGGGCTCTTGCGTTCATCAGGGCCGCAAATTGCTCCACCCCATGGCCGATATGGATGGCGATGGCCACAGCCGCGTCGTTACCGGAGGATAGCATCAGTCCATATAGCAGATCCCTAAGGCTAATGCTTTCTTGTAATTGCAGGTAAATGCTGGAGCCTTCCACGCCATAGGCTGCGGCGTCTGTTTCCACCAGTTCATCAAGGTTCCCTAGCTCAATGGCCAAAAGGGCCGTCATCACCTTGGTGGTGCTGGCCATAGGCAGCTTTTGGCGAGCGTTCTTTTCATAGAGAACCTTGCCTGTGGAAGCCTCCATCAGCAAGGCCGCCCGGGCATTGATCCTGGGCGGCTCAGCAATCGCCAACGCCGGGCGGTCGGCAAAGAGAGTGAGCAGAGCCAAAATGGTCGCCAGGCAGCCTCTCAGCAGCCGCATGGTCATCTGCTCCCTCCTTCCTCGCTCTTTTTGGCGTATAGGCTGTGGATGGCCTGCTGGAGAGTGGTGATGGATTCGGGCAAAAGTTCGAGGGCGCGATCCAGAGTACCCTGGCTGCAAGCGGGCAACACCTTTACATTTCCGCCCGTAACAGAAAGGAATGCCAGGGGCGTGAGCGTCATCCCCGCTACCGACGCGCCGGCAAAGGGATAGCAATCCCCGCCGGATTCGCTAAGTTCCTCGCCACTGCGGGCGATGGGCGTTTTAGAAGGCTGCTTTTGCTGCTGGCCGTATTCTCCGCCGCCCGAGAAAAAGCCCATGCTCACCTTGGAAACGGGCAAAATCATGGTTTCGCCCGTGGTGAGGATGGGTGTGCCGACGATGGTGTTTACATCCACCATTTCCTTAAGCTGTTCCATAGTGGTTTTCATGATGTTTTCAATGGGGTGTGCCATAGCCGTTTACCTCGTGTGCTGCATATTTGCTGCCGGATAGCAACACCTATAATCTGCCATATCCGCAGGGTAACTATGCCTTCCAGATTCAGGCAAAAGCAGCGCGCGCCACATACGGGCAAAAGGCGCATCTGCAAGAAAGCAGGCGCAAGCAGCACCCTGGCCGCGCAATCGAGCAAAATAGAGAGCCATCCGGTCCAAAGGATGGCCGCGCAGGCGTCTTCCGCGCTACCAACGGCGCCCCGTATGCGCAATTCCTCCATCCGCAGCCAAAGCACCCGCTCCCGAAGCAGCGCACGCAGCCAAGGCATTTCCTTCCTCACCTTTTCCTTCTGGCCAAATTCTAAGGGTTTCATCTTGCCGCCAACATACAGCCGCAGGGGAGAATACGAAAGGCAAGCACGCAGGCGCAGCGGGATCAGGCCGAAAAAAAAGCGTACGCAAAGCGCCAGCGAAGCTTGCTCCCGCTCGATGGTGAGGCTGAATTTCAGCCGTATGTTGCTGAGCAGGCCGCAGAGGATGATCAAAGCGGCAAGCAAAAAGGCCATATACCCTCCATAAAGCGGTATTGGCCTTAGTGTTTTCCAAAGGTGGGTTTTTATGCCTGACTCTGCGGACCTATGCGCCAGTTTTCTGTTCGTCTTGATCTTCCCCATCCGCCTGGGCGCAGAAGGTTTCATAGCTGGGCAACTCCGCCAGCGAATGCAGGCCAAACTGGCGCAAAAAGGCGTCCGTGGTGCCAAAGAGCATGGGCCTGCCCACGGCCTCCTTGCGGCCCAACTCCCGGATGAGGCCCAGCTTCATCAGCTGGCTCACGGAATATTCGCAGCGCACGCCCCGGATGGATTCGATATCGTTGCGGGTAACGGGCTGTTTATAGGCCACGATGGAAAGGGTCTCCAACATGGCCTGGGAAAAGCTCTTGGCCTGCGCGGGCTGCAAAAGCTGCTCCACATAGGCTGCATAGCGCCGGTTGGAGATGAGCTGCACGGTGTCCGCTGTGCGGTAGAGCACGATGCCTCGCTTCTGCGCATAGTACTGGCTCTCCATCCGCGTTAATAGGGCCTGCAGCTCTAGATCCGTAGCCCCCAGCGTGCGCTGGAGGGAGACCACGTCCACAGGTTCCCCGGAAACGAAGAGGATGCATTCTATGGCGCCGATGCGTTCGTCCTGATCCAAATAATCGTGAGTTTCCATCATTCCGTCCATATATGTTATTGCTCATCCATATATTCAAAATCGGCGTCGTCCGCGGCGATCGCGCCCGGCAGGATGGTGATGGGCGCATAGGGTTCGCTCTGCTTGAGATGCACTTCGCCCCGGGTCAGCATCTCGAGCAGGGCCATAAAGGTGACGACCATCTCGAGCTTGGGCGCGCCAGGCTCGAACAGTTCCCAAAACCCCATCTTTTGGCGCCCCTGCAACAGAAAGCGGATCCGCACCAGCTGGGAGCGCACGGTATACGCATCCGCGCGCACCTCCTGCGAATGGATGGCGTGGGCGCGCTGATCCTCCCGCCTGTTGAGCAGCTCCAGAAAGGCGTCAAACAGGCCGCTGGGCGAACTTTCTTCCCAGATGATTTCCTGTGGCGGCAAAAGAAATTCCTCGGGCAGCTTTGCAAACATGCCCCGCGCCTGCTCCAGCAGGTCTTCCAAGTGCGCGCCCGCTTCCTTGATGGCCTTGTATTCCCGCAGCTGGCGGATCAAAATCTCGGCCGGGTCCTCTTCCTCCTCGTCATCCCGGGGCGGGCGGGGCAGCAGAGAGCGGGATTTGATATACACCAGCGTAGCCGCCATGGTGAGGAACTCGCTGGCCGTATCCATATCCAGCCCGTCCAGCCGGGCCATATATTCGAGGTATTGCGCGGTAATCTCAGAGATGAAGATATCCTTGATATCCACTTCGGCCTGCTCGATCAGGTGCAAAAGCAGATCTAGCGGCCCTTCGAACTGGCGCAGGCGAACCTCGTATGCGGCCATATCACAGGAGGCCCAGCAGGCGGAAAATGCCGTTGTAGACGCTTTGCATCGCATATACGATGCCATCCACCATCGGGCTCATAATGGTGCTCAGTACACCCGAAAAGAGCAGCACCAGCAGGAGAATATAGCCGTATTGATCGAGAAAGGAGAAAAATCTATAGCCTTTGCTGCTGCGCAAAAACAGGCATTGGGCTACGTGGTAGCCATCTAGCGGTGGGATAGGTAAAAGGTTGAACACGCACAGGCTTACATTGAGGAAGAAAAAGGTAGCAAAGATCTGCCAGCCCATCTCGTTCACGCCGGTGGTAAAAACAAAGGCGTAGAATATACCCATCGAGACAAAGGCCAGCAACAGGTTGGTCGTGACCCCTGCCAGGGAGACGATCAGCTCGTCCCTGCGCGGATTCTTAAAATAGCGGGTACTGATGGGCACTGGCTTGGCCCAGCCAAAGCGGAACAGCACCAGTGTGAGAAAGCCCATGGGGTCTACATGCGCAAAGGGGTTGATGGTCATACGGCCCAGGTTGCGAGCCGTAGGATCCCCCAAGCGGTAGGCCGCGTAGGCATGCGCCCATTCGTGAAAGGAAAGGGCTACCAGCACGATGGGGATGCGATAAAGGAGTTCGGTCAGGAACCCCATGGGATTTGCGAATAAACTGGAAATACCACTAAACAAGCCGACAACACCTCATTTTATAGATGAGGTTATTATACGCCATATCTGCCTTAAATTGCAAGTTATCCGTGCACCCAGCCCGCGAGCACCATGGCGGCGTAATCCGCTATATTGGCCTGGGAGACGGCTTCGGCGATCAGCAGCTCCACGCTGCAAAGCTCCTCCCCCGCATCATCCGTATAGCGCACCAGTCCCACGGCCTCACCTGCCTCGAGGGGGGCTGTAAGGCTTTCAGGCAACTCCCATTGGGCTTCGTGGCCCGTGCCCTTGGGTAAAAGCAGCACCGCATCCTGCCCGGCCACCAAAGCCACGGAGCTACGCTTGGCGCCCAGCACCGGCACGGATTCAACCAATACCTGCTCCGCCCTGGCCAGAGCCTTTACTTCGTAGGCCGCAAAGCCATAATCGATCAGATCGCTCGCGGCTGCGGTGCGGGCCGAGGCGTTGGGCGCGCCGATCACGGCGCAGATCCAGGCGGCGCCGCCCCGGGTTACGCTGAACACCCCGCAATAGCCGGCCGAAGCGGAGGAACCCGTAGCCACCCCTGTGCAGCCGACGGAAGTCTTCAAAAGCCGGTTGGAGCTGGCCAGTTCTGTAGCCCTGCCGTCCGCGTGGCTGATGCTATCGAAAAAGAGACCGCTGTAGGCGGTGAAGGTGGGGCTTTGCATCAGCGCCCTGCCCAGGACTACGAGGTCGTTGGCGCTCAGGCGCGTATCCGCCCCCATCAGCTCCGTATAATCCGCTTCTACGCCCAACTCGCCAAGCCGCGCCTGCGCGCGCTGCATGCAGGCTATGGCGGAGCCGTAGACTGCCTCCGACAGGGCATAGATGGCGTCCCCGGCCAAAATCATCACCGCCGCCTTTAGCAGCGACGCCGCGTCGATCACCTCATAGGCGGATAGAAAGGCCGTGGGCCCCTTGATCTTGGCCGCGGCCTCGCTCACGGTAACGGAGGCGCTCGGCTGTAAAAGGCCCTGGTCGATCCCTTCGCAAACGGCCAGCAGGGCCGGCAGGCGGGTCAGCCCGCCCACATCCACCCTTTCCTCTGCTTTGTAGGCAGCAACGGCCTGGCCCCCTGCCTGCTCGGCCAGCACCGCCGCCTTGGCGCCCGCGATATTTGCGGGCATGGATGTTTCGACCCCCAGGACCGCCCCACAGGGCAGAAGCATAAGCAAAGCCAGGGCCAGCGCCATGGCCCGGGCGAGCACCTGTTTTTGCATAATAGAAGCCCCCCATATACATAGATCGTATTACATATCTATGTGATCTGAGAGGCATAAATACGAAAAAGCGAGATTTACCGCCTTAATGGCTCAAATCCTTTAAAAATGAAGCCCCGGTTTTCCAAGGCGCGCCGGCTACATGCTCAAAAACTGTGCTGCCGATATCGGCAAAGGTCTCTCGCGTGCCCAGTGCTACGGCCTTTTCAATGCCCTTGCAGTAGGCCAGGATGGGAATATATTCCCGGGTGTGGTCTGTGCCGGGCCAGGTGGGGTCGCAGCCGTGATCCGCCGTGATGACAAGCAGGTCGTTCGGCCCCATGGCTTCAATCATTTCGGGCAGGCGGCTGTCGAATTCCTCGAGCGCGGCGGCATAGCCCTCCACATCGTTGCGGTGGCCATAGAGCATATCCGTATCCACCAGGTTGGTGAAGATGAGATCTCCCGCCCCTTCGCGGATATAGCCCAGGGTCGCCTCGATGCCATCCGCGTTATTCTTGGTGTGGTTAGCCAGCGAAATGCCCCGGTGGCAGAAGATATCCTCGATCTTGCCCACGGCGATGGTGGTGTAGCCCCGTGCGGTGAGGCCATCGAGAATGGTATCGTCAATGGGCGGCACGGCGAAATCGCGGCGGTTGCCCGTGCGGGTATATATGCCGTTCGCGCCGATAAAGGGCCGTGCGATCACCCGGCCCACCAGATCGGGGCCGACCAATATCTCCCGCGCAGCTTCGCACATTTTATAAAGCTCTTCCAGGGGAATTACATCCTCATGGGCGGCGATCTGGAACACGCTGTCCGCAGAGGTATAAACGATGGGCTTGCCGCTCTTCACGTGTTCGTCACCCAATTCCTGGATGATGACCGTGCCGGAAGCCACAACATTGCCCAGGGTGCCCCGGCCGATGCGCCTTTCAAATTCCTGCATGATATGCGGCGGGAATCCCTGCGGATACGTTTTGAAGGGCTCTTCCATAATGATGCCGGCCATCTCCCAATGGCCGCAGGTGGTATCCTTGGCGTAAGTCTGTTCGGCTGCGCGGCCATATGCGCCCCGCAGCGCGCCATCATAAACGGGCAGGCGCTCAGCTCCCTCAATGCGGGAGAGGCCCATGGCATACATATTGGGCAGTGCTAACCGCCCCCGGTGACTGTAAATATTGCAGATGGTATTGGCTCCGTCGTCCCCAAACTCCGCCGCATCCGGCAGGCTGCCGATGCCCGCGCTATCCAGAACGACCAGAATGGCCCTTTTATGTTCCGGCATTCTATATCCCTTCTTTTCTTCGCATTTGAGACGCGGTGCTCTCATTAAGGAATTGTATCATTTTGTCAAAGACCGCGTCAATTCATTTGCGCAGAAAGGCGCGCAGGGCAACCGGCGCAACCGCGCTCTCGAGCAGGATGCAAACGGCCAAATAGCCAAAGGAGCGCAGGGTCAGGCCGCCCTGCAAGAGGCCAGCTTTCTCCCTGGCATCCACCAGCATGCGAAGGGCCAGGCCGGCCAGGCAAAAGAGCGCCGGCAGGATGCACAGAGGCAGGCCCAGCGCCAAACCCCATAGGCCCAGATCTACCAGTAGGCAACGCAGAGAAACGCCCAGGCAAAAGCCCTTGAGCGATACGCAAAGCGCGCCGATCGGCAAGAGAGGCGACCAGAGCCTTGGCAGGCAGGCCAGGCAATAGAGTAGCAGGTTGAGGGCAGCCGCACGGATAAAAGGCGGCAGCACCTGGTAACTGCCACCTGGCAACGCGCCAAAAAAAGCCGACAGCTCGCCGCCCGCCTCCGCCGCGAACAGGCCCGCTGCGGATACGCCCGCAGCCATGCCCGCCACGCTATAAAAGAGCAGCAGCAGTAGGATATAAGGATGACGGGCCGCCGCTTGCACGGGACCTTCAATCTGTTGGATACGGTTGGATCGTATATTCATGGAGCATATATACGTAAATATGCGCCAAGATATGCATGGCTTAGGAAGGCTTGCGCAGCTGCCGTACGGTATATTCGGTAATGTTGGCGATGAATTCCTTATTGGTGGGGCGGCTGCGCTCGGCCTCAATGGTATTGCCGAAGATCTTATGCTGGGCCTTTAGGTTGCCCCTCGTCCAGGTGACTTCGATGAAATTGCGGATGTTGCGCTCGATCTGCTTTACGTTCACCCCGTGGATACGCGCTGCGTATGGGTAGGCTTCCTGCGAAAGGCAGATAGGCCGATCCATATTGCGCACGCAAAAGGCGATCACGGTTTTGGCCTGGTAATAGCCGGTAAGGCTTACGGGGCAGCCCATGTGCCGCAAAAGATAGGTCACGATCTGGTCGATCTGCAAATTCAGGTCGTTTTCCCGCATGCTGGTGCGGTAAAGCTGCAAGGAACCGTCCCGATCCGGCGCAAAATCCATCATGCGGCTAAAGATGAGGCTCTCATCCGTAGGCATTTGGATTTGGTAGGTCACCCCCAGGCTTTCACCCAGTTGCACGGCCTCCTCCCCTTTCATGGAAGAAAGGGCGAAGATACGGGTATTTTGGCAAAGGTTCTCAGCCCTGAGGCTGCGCAGCACGGCGATGCCGTCCATGCGGGGCATGAGCATATCGAGCAGCATCAGATCCGGGTCGAAAATGCGCGCCTGGGCCACGCCGGATATGCCGTCCACAGCGGAGGGAAGCAGTTTAATAATAGAGAGGGAGCCGAAATAGGATTCCAGCCTCTCTCGCAATTCAATATTATCCGTGATAATGAGCAGGGTGTATGGCTTCATAAAAAGCTCCCGGCATCAGCGATATCTTACGCTTTTGGTCTAGCTTAGTATAGCAGAATCAGCACCCATGCGCAATGCTCAGCAAAGCTCATACATCCAATGGGCATATACACAATAGCCTCTGAGAGGGTCGTTTACGAATACGTGTGTCACGGCTCCGGCCAGCTTCCCGTCTTGCAAAATAGGGCTGCCGCTCATGCCCTGCACGATGCCGCCGGTTTTTTCGATCAACGCGGAATCGGTGATCTCGATCACCATGCCCTTGCCATCCGCGCTATCCTGCGAATAGGTTTTGATGACCATGCAATCGTATGCCTGCACGCCTTCCGCATCCACGGTTGTCAAAAGCTTAGCCGGGCCTGTATGTATCTCTTCGGGATAGGCCAACAGCACACCGTTTGGATACAGCGGGTTCTCCAGCGGTTCGGAAAGCTGGCCGTAGATGCCCAATGGACAGTTGGTATCCAACGTGCCCAGGCGGCGGCTTACGCTGTTGAAGGCTCCCCGTATCTCACCCGGCAGGCCGCTTGCCCCCTGGGCCACGCCCACCACGCTGGAATGGATGATAGTACCCTCCTTCACCGATAACAGGGAACCGGTATCCACATCCGTGATAGCGTGGCCCAGCGCGCCATAGCGCATGCTGGTCATGGAGTAAAAGCTCAGCGTGCCGATGCCCGCCGTGCTGTCCCGCACCCACATGCCCATTTTATGCACGCCGTCCGCCGCATCGGCCACAGGCCGCAAGGTGGTGCCAAAGCGCCGGCCATTCCGTGAAACGGTCAGATCGATATCCCCTTCTGTTTCGTTGCATAGCATTACCAGGTGCGCAGTGTCCTTCACCTCCTCGCCCTCAATGGCCAGGATCACATCCCCGACCTTGATGCCCGCAATTTGGGCCGGGCACACCTTTTCGCCGGCTTCGTTATCAAAGCTGCCAAGGCCCACCACCAGCGCCCCCTTGGTATAGAGCGTAACCCCTACGGACTGCCCGCCGGGCATCACCCAGATCTGATCCGCTGCATGGAAGCTCACGCGCTTCACGGGGATCAGGCCGAATAGGTCTACGCGAACGGAATAGCCCGCCTCCCGCCCGGCAGTAGCCTCGCCCAGGCTTTCCGCTACGGTTTGCGAAACAGCCTGCCCTTCCTCCACATCATAGTGCAGGCTGAAGGGCGTGCCGATGGAGGCAAGCAGGGCTTCGCTTTCCGAATCGAGATAGGCCGCTTTGGGTAGGGATCGGACGAGCTGCATTTGCGCCCCATAATTAAAGCTAAGGAGCAGCAGGCAAAGGATAAGGCCAAGGCAGCGAAGCAGGTTCGCGCCGCGTTTCATCATGGAATCACCTCAAAACAAATAAAAACACTACGGCCATTTGTACCGTAGTGTTATATTCGGCGCGGGGCCGGCGGTCTATACTGTCATTTCAAGGTAAAATTTTTATTGCCCCCGGCGGGCGGCTTTGGCTGCCTCGCAACCGTTGATCAGCTCTTTAGCGTGTTCGAGGGCCGCGCTGGATTGCGCAGCGCCGCTCATCATGGCGGCGATATGCTCATAACGCTCCTTTTTGGAGAGCAGCCGTACGGAAGTAGCGGTCTTGTCATTTTCCTCCGTTTTTTCGACAAGATAGTGCGCGTCCGCCAGGGCGGCGATCTGGGGTAGATGGGTCACACAGAGCACCTGATGCGAATCGGAGATGCGCACCATCTTTTCACCTACCACAGCTGCCACCCGGCCGCTGATACCGGTGTCAATCTCGTCGAAAATCAGGGTAGGGATGGCGTCACCCTGGGCGAAGATGGCCTTCATGGCCAGCATGATACGGCTCATTTCACCGCCCGAAGCCACCTTTTCCAGGGGCTTCAAGGGTTCGCCCGCATTGGCGCTGAGCATAAACTCCGCTCGCTCGGCCCCCAGGGGGGAAATGGCCGCTTCGCTTTGGAATTGCACGGAGAAATCCGCGTGGCTAAAGCCCAATTCCGTTAGTTCTTGCCGCATGCCTTCTTCCAGTTGCTTGGCGGCCGCTTCCCGCGCCTCGGTGAGGCGGGCGGCGCTGGCCGCATATTGCGCCTTCGCTTGCGCAAGTTCCCCATCGAGCTGCGCACGGCGCTCCGCCGCGCCCTCGAGGGCCGAGAGGCGGTCCACCGCGCTTTGCCGATAGGCCAGGATAGCTGCATAGTCCACGCCGTATTTGCGCTTGAGGCCGCGATAAAGCTCCAGCCTATCTTCAATGGCGTCGATGCGCCGCGGATCGTATTCAAAGCCCGCGCGCAGATCCCGCAGGGTAAAGCCGATATCCTCCAACGTATAATAGGCTTCCTCCAGGCGTTTGGCCAGAGCCGCATAATCCTCTGACAAAGGGCCGATACCCTGCATCTGCCGCATAGCCCCGCCCAGCAGGGAAAGGGCCGCATCCTCGCCCGAAAGGGCTTCGCCACTTTGAGAAAGCGCTTCTAAAATATGCTCGGCGTTATGCAGGAGGATACGCTCCGCCAAAAGCGCCTCTTCCTCCCCCTCTTTGAGCCCGGCGCGTTCGATCTCAGCGATTTGGTAGCGCAGCACATCCATTTCACGTACACGCTCATCCTCAGAACCAAAGCCGCCCAAGAGCTCGCTTTGCAGGGATTTACAGCACCGCGCGGCTTCACCTGTGGCCTGCCGCGCATTTGATACGGCCTCGCCGCCGAAGGCATCAAGGTATTCCATGTGCCGGGCCTTGGAGAGCAGGGATTGATGCTCGTGCTGGCCATGCACATCCACCAAGTGATCGGTAATCGATTTGAGAACGGATAGGGTGATCAAAGCGCCGTTGGCACGGCAAACGTTCTTGCCGGCTGCCGAAAGCTCGCGCGAGAGCAGCAGCTCCCCTTCCTCGCATGCTAGGCCCTGCTCCTCCAAAATAGATGCAAGGCCCGGCCGGCCGCTGATATCAAAAATGGCGTCCACCCGGGCTTTATCCGCCCCGTGCTTAATCAGTTCGCGGCTGCCCCGCTCCCCCAACACCAGGTTCACCGCGTCGATGACGATGGATTTGCCCGCGCCAGTCTCGCCCGTGAGAACATTGAAGCCCGCCGAAAAGCTGATATCCAGCTCCTCGATTAAGGCTACGTTTTTTACAAAAAGCCTTTGCAGCATAGTCCAATCGATTCCTTCTATATCCGTAGGATGGTTTGGAAGCGGCGGATCAGATCGTTTGCGTCCTCCCCCTCTTTTACGGCGATGAAAATGGTGTTGTCCCCGGCCAACGTACCAGCGATCTCCTCCCAACGGAGGTTGTCGATGGCTTCGGCCGCAGCCCCGGCCGTGCCGGAGATGGTGCGGATGATGAGCAGGTTGCCCGTAGCCAGCATGGAGATAACCGAATGGGCGAAGATGCTGATAAAGCGATCCTTGAGCCCGGCCTCGGCCTTATCCACCGTAGCGTACTTGTAGCCCCCGTCCTCGGCGAGCACCTTGATAAGCCGCAACTCCTTGATATCCCTGGATACGGTGGCCTGGGTCACATTCATGCCCTGCTCCCGCAGCCGGGAAGCCAGCTCCTCCTGGGTATCGATATTGTAGCGCTCGATGATGTCCAAAATGACAGCGTGCCGTGCAGACTTCACGTGATCGAGACCTCCCATTCGAAAAATCAAAAAGCTTGCGGCAAAATGCCGCGGGTCAGGAAAGCTTGGTGCGAATCAGCTCGTAAATATTTTGCTGCCCAAACTGAATGAACTTGGCCCTGTTTTGGCTGCGGGTAAGGGTGATAACATCCTTTTCGCAGATATCCCGGGTAAGGATACCGTCTATGGCCAAACAGCCGTCGCTGCGCATGCGCAGACGAATATCCGCATCCGCCTGGGCCACGATGGGCCGAAAGCAAAGCGTGTGCGGACAGATGGGTGTTACGATGGCCACATCCAGCCCCGGGGCCACTACGGGCCCGCCCGCGGAAATGGAATATCCGGTCGCCCCATTGGGCGTGCTGACGATCAGGCCATCACAAAATACGCTGCCCGCATCGACGCCGTTGATCTCCACATGGATATCCACCACGCCGGAAAAGCATTTTTTATAAAGGGTTGCGTCGTTGATGCAATCGTGCGCCTCCCCACCATTCACGGCGCAGGAGAGCAGCATACGCGCATCCACCAGATAATCCCCCTCTGCCAGCCGCCGGAACGCCAGGGGCGCTTCTTGGGCAGTCGCAGCGCTCATAAACCCTACCCTGCCAAAATTCACGCCCAACACGGGCACATTGAGGGGAACGGCAATGGCGGCGGCCCGCAAAATGGTGCCGTCGCCCCCTAGGGCGATAATGGCTTCGGGCGGCGCTTCTTCGAAGGAAGGAAAAGCCGAAAGATCCGGTAGGCAGCGGATGGAAGCATCCAGCGCGCAGGAAAAAGACACGGCCAGCGCGGCGTTTATTATGCTCTGCACAGCGGAAAGGGCGCTGGGGTTGGTGGGGTTCGCAAAAATGCCAATATGATGCATGGATTCACCTAATGATCTTTATTTATTCATTATATGCATATATATTTCTTTTTTCAAGCTTATTTCGGGAAATCGCAGAATGATTATGCATCAATCCAGTTCATCATGGGCCTCGGCCACCACATGCTGTATACGGGCCTCCAACTCGTCCCACTCCATGGCGGATAGGGCGGTTTTTTGTAGGATCAGCAAAAATTCGATATTGCCCTTGGGGCCGGTAATAGGCGAATAGTCCACGGCTTTGATAGCAAAGCCGATTTCCATGGCGGCGCGCGCAGATTCACGCAGCACGGATATATGGGTATCCCGGTCGCGCACAACGCCGTTCTTCCCGACCTTATCCCGCCCGGCCTCGAATTGGGGCTTGACCAGCGAAACGGCCAGCGCGCCCTCGCGCAGGCAGGCATATAGGGCAGGTAGGATCAGCCGGATGGAGATAAAGCTCACGTCCATGCCGGCAAAATCCAACGGCCGGCTAAACCAGCCCGGCTCCATGGCCCGGGCATTGCGGCGCTCCATCACGCACACGCGTTCATCGTTGCGCAGCCGCCAATCCAGCTGGCCATAGCCCACGTCGATGGCGTATACATAGCTTGCGCCATTTTTCAGCATGCAATCCGTAAAGCCGCCTGTGGATGCGCCCACATCCGCGGCCACAGCCCCCGTTATGGGGATATCATAGGCCCGTAGGGCCTTATCCAGCTTGAGGCCGCCCCGGCTCACGAAGGGGATGGGGTTTTCTTTGATGGTTATCGTTTGTTCCGGCCCCAGGGCCTGCCCGGCTTTCTCCACCCGTTGGCCATCCGCGAAGACCACCCCGGCCAAAATGAGTGAACGGGCCTTTTCCCGGCTCTCCGCCAGGCCGAGCTCTACCAGATACGTATCCGCACGGGGGCCCTTCATAACACCTCGGCCCCCTTTTCCAGCAAAACTTTTCGTAAGGAGACGGCGTCCAGGCCGCACATCTCATATTGCCGCGTAACCTTGGCGTGGGGCACGGGCATATCGCCCACGCCCAAGCGGATTACCTGTGCGCCGCTGCCCGTAAGCGCCTCGCAGACCCTGCTGCCTAAGCCCCCCTCTTTGACGCCATCCTCGATGGTAACGACACAGCGGCACTTTGCGCGCAGCGTATCCAGCATCGTTTCATCAAGCGGGCGGATGCAGCGGGCGTTCATCAGGCCCACATCCAGGCCCTCTACCGCTTCCAACGCGGTTTGCACCATGCGGCCCACGGCCACCACCGTAATAGGCCGGACGGGCCGCAAAACAGCCCATTTGCCGCGCTCTACCGGCACTTGCGGCAGCGCGTCCATCAATGCGCCCCGGGGGTAGCGCACAGCCGCGGGCCGCCCGGAAGCGATGGCCAGCTTAAGGGTATCCGCCAGTTCCGCCATGGTAGCCGGAGCATAGATATCCAGGCCGGGGATGCTTTGCAGGTAAGCCAGGTCGTAAACCCCCTGGTGGGTTTCCCCATCCTCGCCAATGAGGCCCGCCCTGTCAACCGCAAAAACCACGGGCAGCCCCTGTAGGGCCACATCGTGCAGCACCTGGTCATAGGCGCGCTGCAAAAAGGTGGAATATACGGCCACCACCGGACGCATGCCGCCTGCGGCCAGGCCTGCGGCCAGGGTTACGGCGTGCTGCTCGGCAATGCCCACATCGAAAAAGCGCGCCGGGTATTGGAGCGAAAAATCCCGCAGCCCGGTGCCCTCTGTCATAGCGGCCGTGATGGCCGCGATCTTAGGATCGCTCTCTGCCAGGTCACACAAAACCATGCCCAGCACATCGGAATTTGTGCACGCGCAGCCGCCCTCTGCGTAGCCCGTGCTGGGATCGAACGCGCCCACGCCGTGGAATTTATCCGGGCTGGATTCGGCAAAGCCATAACCTTTGCCCTTTTGCGTTACGGCATGGATCAGCACGGGGCCGTCTAACTGTTTGGCGCTTTCCAGCACATGGATCAAGGCGCTTAAATCGTGCCCGTCGATTGGCCCGAGGTAGGTAAAGCCCAGCTCTTCGAACCATACGTTGGGCAGCAGGAAGTATTTGACGCGCGCCTTAAGGCGGGAGATGCGGCTGTATATCCGGCGGCCGATGCGAGGGATGCGCTCCACCAGATGCACGGCGCCGCGCTTGATGTCGTTGTAGCGCTTGCTGGCGCGGATATCGCTTAAATGCCTTGTCATGGCCCCTACATTGCGGGCGATGGACATGCCGTTATCATTGAGCAGTACGATCAGGGGCAGGCCGCTCTGGCCCGCGTCGTTGATGGCCTCAAATGCCATGCCGCCGGTCAGCGCACCGTCACCGATCAGGGCCACGGCGTGGTGCGTTGTATCCCCCTTTAGGCGCATGGCCCTTAAAAGGCCCAGCGCGGCGGAGATCGAGGTGCTGGAGTGGCCGGTATCGAAGGCGTCGTGGGCGCTTTCCGCCCGCTTGGGGAAGCCGGACGCGCCGCCTTCCTGCCGCAGGGCGCAGAGCGCCTCTTTTCTGCCCGTGAGCAGCTTGTGCGCATAGCATTGATGGCCTACATCGAATACCAGCTTATCCGCCGGGGAGTCGAACACCCTATGCAGGGCCATGGTCAGCTCCACAGCCCCTAAGTTGGAAGCCAGGTGTCCGCCGGTTTTGGATACCGTATCCACCAGATAAAGGCGTATCTCCTGCGCCAGTTCTTCCAGCTGTTCGCAGGGGATACGCTTATAATCCTTTACGCTATGTATGATGTCAAGCAGCGGTGTTTCCAGCATGAATTCTTTTTCCTTTTTTAATGATCGCGCTCAAGGGTAGTATCCGTCAGCTCTATAAAATACCCTGCCGTCTGGCCGAATATTGCCAACGCTTCCTTAGCCTGCCTGGCAGTATCCGCCGCCATGCGCCGGGCCTCCTCCAGGCCGTAAAGGCTCACATAGGTGAGCTTGTGCGCAGCCTGATCCTTGCCCAAGGTCTTGCCCATGCCGGCAAAACTGCCCGATACATCCAACACATCGTCCGTGATCTGAAACAGCAGGCCGTAGAGGGAACCAAAGGCAGCCATGGCGCTTAGCTGCCTAGCATCCGCGTGCGCGATATGCGCCCCGGCCAGCACGGCGGCTTTGATCATGGCTCCGGTCTTGCGGGTGTGGATGTATTCGAGCCTGTCCGCATCCACTTTGGCGTCCCGCTCTGCTTCTAAGTCTACAGCCTGGCCGGCCACCATGCCGCCTACGCCCGCGCCCTCGGCCACAGCCTGTAGGGCGCAAAGATATCCCACGTCGCCCCCATGCGCGGCCAAAGCGGCCAGCATGGTTTCAAAAGCGTAGGAAAGCAGGCCGTCGCCTGCCAGGATGGCCATTCCCTGGCCAAACACCTTGTGGTTGGAGGGCTTGCCGCGTCGGTAATCGTCGTCATCCATGGCCGGGAGATCGTCGTGGATCAGGGAATAGGTATGGATCATTTCGAGCCCGCAGGCGATGGGAAGCGCATCCGCAGCCCTGCCGCCCAGCATCTCACAGGAGGCCAGGACCAGGCATGGACGAAGCAGCTTGCCGCCGCTGCCCAGGCTATAAGACATGGCCTCTTGCAGCCGCGCGGGGATGCGCGGATTGCATAGATAAGAATCCAGCGCCTGGGCCGCCATCTGCCGGTAGCGCTCCGCATCCGCGCTATAGCTCATAGCGCTTCCTCGGCTTGATCCAGTTGATCCAGCTCGTCCACCCGCATCAGCCGCGCTTCGTAGGCATCCAGCAGCTTTTTGCAGTAGGCGGAAAGCTCCGCACCCTGTTCATACAACTTAACCACCTCATCGAGCGGCAGGCTGCCGCCTCCCAGTTTTTCTACGATAGCCTCCAACTCGGCCTTTGCCTGCTCGAAGGAAAGCTCCCTTTTCTTTGCCGCCGCCATCTTAGCCCTCCGCCTTTACTTTGTCGATCGTAATTTGGGCGCTGCCGCCCCGCATGATAAGCTCCGCCTCCGTTTGCGGGGCCAACTCTCGGATGCTGCCCGCGTAACCGCCCGGCAGCTTGACCATGGCATAGCCGCGATTTAGCACACGCTCCGGGCTCATTTCCTCCAGCCTGGCGCCCGCCTGCTCCAAGGCCCCATAAGCGCCCAAAAGCTCCATCCGCAGGCTGTTTTGCATGGAGAGCCGCGCGCCGTGTATCGCATGGCGCAAAAGCGCAATGCGGTGCTTAGGCAGCGTAAAAGCCGCTGCGCGTTGAAAGCCCTCGACCTCTTGCTGCAGGGCAGCGAGCCGCCTATGGCAGAGGCCACGCAGGGCCGCCCCGGCCCCCTCGATTTCATCGACAAGCCGTTCGTATTCCGGTACGCACAGCTCCGCAGCCGCGCTGGGGGTAGGCGCGCGTAAATCCGCCGTAAAATCCGCAATGGTAAAATCCGTTTCATGCCCCACGGCGCTGACGACGGGGATCGTGCAATCGTAAATGGCACGGGCCACAACCGCCTCGTTAAAGGCCCACAGATCTTCCAAACTGCCGCCGCCCCGGCCTACGATCAGCACATCGGCCAGTCCCAGCCTGTCCATCTCGCGAATAGCCAGGGCGATCTCTTCCGCGGCGCCCTCACCCTGCACCCGCACGGGGTAAAGCAGCATGTTCATCCTGGGGAACCTGCGGCGGACGATGTGCGCGATATCCTGGATCACGGCCCCCGTGGGCGAGGTAACGATGCCCACGCATTTTGGCAAGAGCGGCAGGGTCTTTTTATGCGCCTGCTCAAAAAGGCCCTGGGCCGCCAGCGCCTCCTTAAGCTCCAAAAAGCGGCGGTACAGCTCCCCTTCCCCTTCCTGCTCCAGGGCGGTCACGTAGAGCTGATATTGCCCATCCTTGGCAGATAGGGAAACGCTGCCCCGGGCTACCACGCTCTGGCCATCCCTGGGCAGGTTGGATAGCGAGAGGGCGTTTTGGCGGAACATTACGCACCGCACCAACGCCCCTTCATCTTTAATGGAAAAATAAAGATGGCCCGAGCTATGCCTTTTAAAGCCGCTCACCTCGCCCCGCACCCGCAGGCCCTGTAAAAGCAGATCCCGCTTGAGAAGGCCCGCCACGTATTCGTTGAGCTGGGTCACGCTCAGGGTATAGCCGTTATCGCGCTCCATCATCCATGCGAGCGCACAGGCTGCGCTCCGCCACCTCCATCGATTCTATTTCCGATTCAGTTCGGTTCCACCCTTGTCCATCGCCAGCAGGGCGGCGCCCACGGCATTGTCGCTGCTAAGCTCGGGTAAGCCAAAAAATAGCCGCATGTTTTTATCCACCAGACGCTCCAAAAGCATGTGCCGAAGCAGGCCGCTCGAAGCGACGCCCCCGGCCAGCAATACCCGGCTAAGGCCGGTCTCGGTCGCGGCGCGCAGGATCATCTTGGCAAAGGTATGGGCCATGCTCTCATAAGCCGCCAGGGCCAGTTCACTCTCCTGCACCCGGCCGATAAGCGCGCGGGCCGCGGTTTCGACCCCGGAGAAGGAGCAATGGAGGCCATTCACGCTGGCCGGGAGCTTGATGTTGGTTTCTCTCGCCCGCCCAGCCAGTTCTTCGAGACGCTTGCCACAGGGAAAGGGCAAGCCCATTGCCACACCCAGCCTATCTACGAACTGGCCGGCGTGCAGATCCTTCGTGCCGCCTATAAGGCGGATGGAAAGGCCCTCGCCGATAATGAAGATTTCGGTGGTGCCGCCGGATATATGCATGCCCAGCATGGGTAGCTCTTCCAATAAAAATTCATTGCCGTAAAGCGCGGCCCTAAGGTGACCCTGCTGATGCGAGATATGTATAGGCGTGAGGCCCAGGCCAGCGCAAAGTGCGCTAGCCGCCATGCGCCCAGCCAAAAACACAGGCATATAGGAATCCGGCTCGGGCCTGGGGCGGCTGCTCACGGCCACGCCACAGATATCCGGCAGGTTTAAATTCACGAGGGCTGCGGGCAGCAGGGCATCCAAATTGCGGGTGTGCTGGAAGAGCCCCTCGCTCTGGCGTAGGCCGCGCTCCCCCAATTTTACAGAGAGCATCGTCCGTTTATCATAGACGATGCCCTTTTCATCCACGCAGGCCACGGATGTGGTATAGCAGCTCGTATCGATCCCCAGATAAAGGCCCATTAGGATGGCTCCCCGCCTTCCAGTTTTTTTGCCAGCGTGCCCAGCATGCCGTTGATATAGGCGGAGGAATGATCCCCGCCAAAAGCCTTGGCCAATTCCACGGCCTCGTTAATGGATACGCTATAGGGGATATCGTCCCGATATAGCATTTCATAAATGGCCACGCGCAGGATGGAAAGATCTACCCTGGGCATGCGGCCGATGCGCCAGCCGATGGCTATCTCGTCGATCGCGGCATCGATCTCTTCCTGGTGCGCTTCGATGCCTTGGAGAACCTCTTTTGAAAAGGCTGCGTCCTCCGCTGTAGGCGCTTCGCTGATGCCGGATTTATCCAGCACCGATTCATAGGTATCCTCGCCGCCCAAAAGGCTGGCAAAGGCAAGTTTCATGGCCACCTCGCGGGCCGTTTTTCTGCTCATGCTTCCAGCTCCCCTTATTTCCTGCCGAACAGCCGGTCGAAGAAATCGCTAAGCTGCCCGCCTTCATCCAACTGCGTGCCGATTAGATAGCCCACAAAGACCACGGCGCTAAGCAGCAAGGTACGCCAGAAGTTGATGGTAAAAACGAGGATGCAAAAGAGCATCCCGCCGAGAACGCCCAGAATGCGCCACTTATATTGCTTGCAAAAGGCTACGAATTCTTCCATAATTTGCCCTTCCGGCCTTTCTTTACTTTTGAAGCGCCTGCTGGCTGGGTGCGCTGATGACCATTATGCTTATATCATTCACTACGATGCCTGTCAACCCCTCGATATATTCCTTGAGGGATTTTTGCAGCTCGGCCGTAACCTCAGGCACGTTCGCATCGCTTAGGAGCACCAGCTTAAGGCTGATGGCCACGCCCCCATCCCGGGTGCTCACCACGCTAGTGGCCTCGCGCACCTTGTTGTTGGCGCGGCAATGGCGCTGCACCATGGCGTCGATCGCGGCCAGAGAGATCTGCACGGTGCCGTAATCGCCGGTGGCGATGGTGGCGGCTGTGGCCACAGGCTCCTTTTGAGCCTTGAACCGCTTGTTGAAGCCGATGATCAGCCGAAGGGACACCAGGAAAACCAGCAACCCCTTACAGCCGATCAGCAGGCGGAAGTTCAGGCTGCCGACCTGTGCCGCGTAAGCATCTACCATAAGGCGGGCTGCCTCCAATGAAAAGAAGCCCGCGGCCACCAGCAGCAGGGCAAGGCCGGCCGCTATGCCTATAAGGGCGCATATATCCAGCAGGAACCTATCAAAATAGCTTGGTTTCATAGGAGGGTCAATCCTACCTTTCTTTTGAATAAACACGGCAAAGGGCGACCAGGCAAAACCCGATCGCCTCAGCGGCGCACGCTTATGCTATGCCTCGGGCTGCTCCTCTTCCGCCACGGCATCCGCCGCCTTGGATTCGCCCTTATCGAAGCTGATGGACTGTACGGCCACATTCACGGCGGCCACGCTCAGCCCGGTCATGGTTTCGATGGTGGTTTTGACCTTTCGCTGGATGTGCTGGCAGACCTCGTGGATTTTGAAGCCATATTTGACGACCACAGCCACGTCGATGGTGGCCGTTTCTTCGGCTATCTCGACCTTAACGCCCTTGGTGAGATTTTTCTTGCCGCCCAGCATGCCGGTTATGCCCTCTACCATGGAGCCGCTCAAGCTCGCCACGCCCTCTACCTCGCCTGCGGCCAGATTGGCGATGGTAGCGATCACATCCGGCGCAAAAACGATCTTGCCGCCTTCGATGGCCTTTACATCTGCGCTTATGGATTTATCAGGTGCCATGATACATGCCTCCTTGCGTTTGCTTTGTATGATAGGCATATTATATCAGATTTTTCCACACCTGCAAACCAAATTGCCCTTGTTGGGATTTTATTTTCACTTTGGCCATCTTTTCATCCATTTTCATTGATGATCTTAATATTATCCGCGCTCTCCCCTGTTTCCCGCTGAACGATATCCAAGATCTGCGCCACTTTTTCGCTCGTGAGCTCCTCGCTATCCACCACCACGTTCACCGAGCCCTTGTGGAAGGTAACCGCAGCATCCGCAAAGCCCTTGGCCTTAAGCAGGCTTTCGATGGTGAATTCCGCCTCCATGTTCTCTATCAACGCAAGCTTTTGGGCCTGTGCGTCCGCCAATGTCTCGGCGTCGCTGTAGGATACGGCGATAACCTCATCCAGGTAGCCAATCTCAGACGTCCGCACGGCGTTGCGCTCCTCCCGGAAGGATTCGAAATAATCCGTGCCCACATCCCCGGCCGATTCCAGCGCGACCTCCGGCTCCTTCCCTTCCAGGGCGGCTTGCTCCACCTCCCCTTCCTTGGCGCCGCTGTTGAGGCGCACGTTCACATATACGGCCCCGGCGAGCAGGATGCCCACCACCAGCAGCACCGCGTACTTTTTGATAAACGCCAGCATATTTATTCCCCCTTATTCATATTCAGCCAAGCTCATCTCAAACACTTCGATCTGGTCGAGCTCCACGCCCAGCACCGTTTGTACGGCGCTTTGCAGCTTCAGCTTCACACCGATATCCGCGGCCCCCTCCGCAATGACGATCACCCCCCGCACAGCCGGCGCTTTTTCCGTGAGAACCAGGGCCTCGTCCTGCACGGTTGCGGGCCGTGAGGATTCCGTGCGGTTTTCGTTAACGGTAGTGCCGCCCTCAGCCGCGCTTTCGGAGGTGCTGCTCTGCACATCCGTGCTCATGGCGGGCACGATCTGCGCGCCCGTGTCGTAGGTGATCATCACCCGCACCTTACCGGCGCCCCGGATGGCGGAAAGCGTTTCGGCTAGCCTCTCCTCCACAACCGTTTCCGCCGGTGCCGCAGCCTGCGCAGTTGCGGCCGCCCCGTCGCTCGCCGCTTCTTTCTTGCCGTCACAGGAGGCCGTATAGAGCAAGATGCCCAGCACGGCCAACAGCGCGTAGACAAACAGCTCGATGCGTTTATCCTTTTTCATCAGCTCCGCCAGCCGCTTGAGCGGCTCCGCGATCGCCTTCAGATCGATCATAGGGCCTCCTGCCAGGCGGAAAGCACGGCCTCCGCCATCATCCAGAACATAATCAGATCCACAGCCCGCCCGGCGCTGCGCTTCAGGTTGCCGGCCGGGAGCAAAAAGGCCAGCACGCACCGCAGCACCGCAACCACGCTCAGCTTAAGTACCAGCCCATAAAGCGCCTCCATTCTCACACCCCGCCCAGGGCCATGATAAGGCCCATCGTCAACACATACATTAGCGCCACCGCGGCCACGCAGGCAAACATATAGCGGCAGATATCCGCCAGGTCATTAAGCAGTTTAGGCATGCGCTCATCCGAAAGCTGGGCGCAAAGGGCCGCTGTGATGCGAAACGCTAAGTTCATCCCGGCGAGGCGCAAAAGCGGTGTGAGCACCATACCCAGGGCAATGAATACAGCCGCGATGCCTGCCGCGTTTTTGATCAGCAGGGTGCAGCCCCGTACGCTGTCCAGGCTGCCCGCCACAACGCCCCCCACCAGGGGCAGGGATTTATCCAAGGCGTATTTCATGGTGCGAAAGCTGATGCTGTCCGCCCCACCCACGCTCATGCCCCGCAAGGCCATGCTGCCAAGGAAGACCGTGGTGATGCCGCCGATCATCCATTTAGCAAAGGATTTGATTGTCCCGGCCACATGATCGAGCTGCTTGCGGCCTGTAAGCGCGCCTACGATATGCAGCACCCCGGCGCTCATTACGGCGGGCAGCAGCAGCCCCTGCACGGTTTTAGCTACAGTGCCGCTTAAAAAGACGAACAGCGGCTGAGCCATGCCGGCCGAAGCCGTGGCCCCGACTGCCGCTAGCAGCGTTGCCAGCAGCGGCGCGAAGGCCTCCAGCAATCTACAGATATCGCCGATGGCCTCGGCGGCCAAGCCTAACTGGGCGGCCATCACGCCGCTAAGCACGGCCACGCACACCCCATAACAGAGGAAGGAAGCGATCTCCTTTACGCTCCCCTGGCCTTCGCCCAGGAGTGCATCCAAGAGGCCAATAAAAAGGGCCACGCCAATCACCGTACCCAGGCTGGCGATGCCCTGGCGCACGGCGACCACGGCCGCCTCCCATAAGCCTTGCAGCAAATTCTCGCCAATATCCCCCTCGCCCAGCGCGTAGCTTGCGATCAGCTCCCCCGCGCTCTCATAACCCCAGAGGGCGCGCACCTCGGGCGACAAGCTGGCATAGCTTTGCTGCCATTCGCTCAGGTCATAGCCGTTTAGCGTGATGCGCAGGGTATCTTCCAGCTCTTCCTCCAGTGCATGGGCCGTTGTGGGGGTGAGCAGCAGCGTGGCCAGCAGGAACAGCAGAGCGAACCGCCTCCTCATGGCGTTTGCTGCAAGAGGCCGCTCAAAAGGCTTAATACGGCCATCAGGGCCGGCAGGGCAGCGGCTACGATCAGTACCCGGCCCGCCAATTCCACCTTGGAGGCGATGGCGCTCTCCCCCGCATCCCGGCAAGCCTCGGCCGCGAATTGCACCACATAGGAGATGCCTATCACCTTAAACACCAGTTTCAACTGCTCAGCCCCTAGGCCGAAGCGGCCGGCCACGCCGTCCACGGCGGCGCGAATGGCGGCGATATCCGAAAGAGCATAGGCCAAAAGGAACAGGCAGGCGGCCACGCTCAGCTGCAGCGCCATTTCGGGCCTATAGGCCCGCAGCACCACCGCGGCCGATACGGCCAGGAGGGCAATCCCGGCCAGCTTAAAGGCCGTCACGGCTAGTAAAGGCCAAAGATCCGCTTTACCTCATTAAAGAGGGAGCCGATCTCGCCCACCACCAGGCCCAGCACGATGATGAGGCCCATCAGGGCCGTGAGCATGGCAATGTCCTCCCGGCCCGTTTGCTTGAGCAGCTGGCAGATCACCGCCACCAATATACCGATCCCCGCGATTTTGAGTATGATATCGATGCCCATATCGTTCCGTACCCTTCTTCAGATAATGAAAATAGCCGCCGCCAGGCCCAGCAGCAGCCCCAGCGTTCCATAAAGATCGCCCTTGCGCGCCTGTTCCTGCCGCAGGTCGTCGCGCCGCCTCTCCGCCTCCCGCAGGATGTAGGTGGCCACCTGCCTGCGGCTCTCGGCATCCGGCGCGGACAGCGCCTCGCCAAGCCCTAGGAGCAGGCTGCGGTCCTCCGGAATGAGACCATAGGGCGAGCATGCCTCCAGCGCCTCCCGCCAGGCCGCCTCGGCGCTCATTTGCGCCAAACTTTCCCCGAAAGCGGCCCATAAGGGTGAAAGTAGCGCACCCCGCGCCCCCAGGGCAGCGGCCAGACGGCTCAAGGGCAGGGCTTCGTAATCCATGCGCAAAAGCAGTTGGGGCACCTCTTCCGCAAACGCGGATAGGGCGGCGGCCCGGGCGGAAAAAGCATAGGCTTTGGCATAGCCCAGGAAGGTGAAAAGGGCCAACAGGCCCAGGGCCAGAAAGGGCCTCATGTGCTTTCCTCCGCTCCAAATACCAGCGCCAGGGTAGGCGCGGCCCCAGCTGCCCGCTTAAGCGCTACTACCCGCTGGAAGCAGCCGGCTTCCACCAAATCATAAATCTCCCGCCGCCGCCGCAGATCTTCCATAGAGGATGCATGCGCGCTGGCCAGTACCCGCACCCCACAGCCTGCGGCATCCAGCACGGCCCTTGCGTCCTCCGGGCCGGAGAGCTCATCCGTCACCAGCACCTGTGGGGCCATGCCCCTAAGCATCAGCTGCAAAGCGCGGGCCTTTTTGCAGCCCTCCAGCACATCCGTGCAAGGCCCCACATCCAGCGTAGGTACGCCGCCCTCGCAACCTGCTAATTCCCGCCGCTCATCCGCGATGCAGACCGCAGTTCCCCGCTCGGAAAGCTGGCGGGCCGCATCCCGCAAAAGCGTGGTCTTTCCAGCGCCGGGCGGGGAGATCAGCAGGGCGCTTATCGGCCCGTCCGCCCCCCATAAAAGGGGCATCAGCCCATCGGCGCAGCCGGGGATCTCCCGGGCCAGGCGTATGTTAAAACCGGTGGGGGCCACCAGGCGAGGCCCTGCCTCTCCTCCGGCCATGCGGCCCGTAAGGCCCACCCGAAAGCCGCCCGGAAGCGTCATATAGCAGGCTGCCAACTCCTCGCTATAGGCATAAAGGGATTGGCGGCAAAGCCGAAGAAGCAGCTGGCGGCAATCCTCCGCGTCCGGCGTCCAGCCTAGGATGCGGCAGCTTCCGCCCATGACCCGGGTGGGTCTTCCCACCCGGATGCGTAGCTCTTCAGCCCCGGCAAGGCCCCATGTCCGCAGCTCTCCGGCCAGTTTCGCCGGCAGCAGCGGCAGCAGATAACGCTCCCATCCCTGCATCGCTGCCTGTCCCCCCTTTTGCTGTGTTATATATATGTAGAAAGATAAATGATTAGCACCGGGCATAGAAAAAGGGCGCCTTGCACCGGCGCCCCCATTATGGATTATAATGTTATTCCTGCTCTTTTGGCCTTTCCTTTTCCTTAGCCACTGCATACAGGCAAAGCAATACGCTGCCAAAGCAAAGGGCGCTCATTTGCGCGTCCCGCAGGGATACCAGGGTGAAATCCAGCTCCACATAGCCGCCCATGGCCAGTGTGTAAACGGTGGAAAGCAGGTTGGTAACCAAGGGAATGGAGCATGCAACGGCCAGTGCCGTTCTAGGCGTAGAAGCGAGCACCGCCGCGCAAGCGCCGGCGAGGAAACCCGTGAGTAGTCTGCTTTGCACGCCGCCAAAGACCCCCGCCTTTTCTGCGCCAAAGGCTAGCAAGGCAAAAACAGCCAGCGCCGCAGGCGCCCCCGCGCCGGGGCCTTCCTCCCGCGCCCAGATAGCCAGCCACAGCGGCAGGACCATGGCGCAAAGGTTGAAGCGTGTCTCCGGATTAAAGGCAATATCAAAACGTGCCAGGGCCAGCATAGCCAGAGCGAAAAAAGCCGCCTGAAAGCGGCCCATCCCCAAGATGGATCGAAAGGGCGCCAGCGCGCCGGTAAGGCACAATATCAGGATACAGGCAAGCAGCGCTGTGTAAAGTTGCATAAAAAAACCTTCTTCGCATGAGGTATCATTAAGGTACCCCGGACAAAGAAGGCGCAATCCCGTCAATGTTTGGCAGATTTAGCGCAATTGGACAAAAGCGGCCATCGAGCCGGTAACCCCCCGATCCCGTCGATGGGAAAAGAAATGCGCTGCATTCTCATAAGTACAGGCGCCCATTAACGTAATATGCTCCGGCAGGATGCCCGCGCGCATAAACTGGATGGCCGCACACCTGGGCAGATCCACATGGGCCTTGCCAAACCTATCCAGGCCGGGCTGGCCTGCTAGCTTCACATCTGGGTCTGCAAAAACCTGTGCGAATTCATCGGCCAGCGATTCATCCACCTCAAAGCAGCGGGGACAAATGCAGGGGCCCGCGGCGGCCAGGATATCCGAAGGGTCACAGCCGAACTCCCGTACCATGGCTTGGGCCATCGCTAGGCCGATCTGCGCCAGCGTGCCCCTCCAGCCCGCGTGCGCCATGCCAGCGGAGCGGCTCACCGGGTCATACATGAAAAAGGCCCCGCAATCCGCATGGGAGGTAACCAGCGCCACAGCGGGGTCGTTTGTAATGATGCCGTCGCAAAAGGGCAGCGGCGGCTTACCAAAGCCCCGGCCCCGGTGGGAAGCATCCAGCCGCAGCACCGTGGCCCCGTGCTCATGGTTGACGATGGCCATATCTTCATAGCAAAGGCCTGCGCCGCGCGCGAAGCGGCTGTAGTTTTCCAGCACATCCGGCTCGCAGC
>JAYFPE010000058.1:0-5324 GCA_034928145.1 Candidatus Pelethousia sp.
GGTTCAGGCTGATATCATAGCCCAGTATGAACTGCCCATCCTTTTGCGCCTCACGTATGGCATCGCAGGCAGGGTCATTATGCAGCGTGAGTGGCTTGACAGTAAGCTGCGCATCCTCATGTATGGTGCCGGATACAATGATGCCCGTCGCGCTGTCGGTCAATATGTGGTTATAGTAAGTAGGTGTGGATGATCCGCCGCCTGAGGAATGCTCCGTCGTGAATGTCTTATTTTCACCATAGCTCGTGCCTGCGCTGTTGGTGGCATAGGCGCGCACATGATAAATGGTACCAGAGGCGAGGCCGGAAAGGGTTGTGCTGAAACTGCCTTCTCCGCTACCTACAACTACCTTAGTATCGGAAGTGGTGGGGTTTACGCTCTGCGCATATACAAAGCCGCGCTCAGCGTCAGTTGTGCCGCCATCGTCGGTCATCTCACCCGAAAGTGTTGCGCCGGTGGTGGTCACGCCCGTAACCGCATTGGTCACGACGGTGGGCAGGCTGATGCTGGAGGCTGCGTTGATGACAATAATGATGTTGCGTATGTCGAGCGCCTGATTCGCGTCCCGCACCTCGATCCTCAAAACCGGAGAATCGCCGTATGTGCCGCTTGTGGTAGGCGTTCCGCTAAGCTCGCCGGTGCTGTTGTTCAGCGACAGCCCAGGCGGCAGCTCGCCATACAACTTAGCGAAGGAATAGGGAGGCGTTCCGCCCGTCGCGGTGAAGGTGTAGGAGTATGGCAATCCAACTGTTCCCTCCGGCATCGGGGTCGTACCCAGCGTGGGATGGGGTAGCGGATTACTGATACTAAAACTTGCAATGGCCGCCAGCGGTTCGCCGTCGGCGGATTGTACCGTGCCGGGCGTATATCTGCCCCAAGGATAGCCGCCGCTCTCGCCGCCTTTTATCGTGGTCTCCAATGTCAGCAGGATTTTTGTGCTGTCCCCCGGGACCAGCGTGGCCGACTGCACGTTTTTGCTCAGGCCGAACATTCCCGTTACGTGGAACCCCGCATCTCCGGTCGAGGGCGCGCCCATCTCTTTGCTGAAGGTCAGCTCAACATGGCCGTCTGAAGTTACCGTTGCGGATTGCAACTCCGGTGGATCTGCGGCAAAAGCTACCGATGGCACCAGCGAAATGCAAAGAGCAAATATGAGAGCGAAAGTGAGCAGTTTTTTCAACGTTTTCATGTTCGTACCCTCCTATACTTATCTGCCGGTTATTACAAACCGGATAAACCGCGATCCCTGAAAGGTGAGGTTTCCCTTGTCGTTTATCTGAACGTCGTTATAGACATATTCAGGTACGGCGTAGTCAACCTTATTGGCATTCTTAAATTGAAAGGTAACAACGCTTTTTTGGTTTTTCGCCGTGACAATCACATTGCTGGTCGTACGTTCGGTCAAGGCTTGCTTTATGACACCGCGCCTGATTCCCTTTCCAGCTCTGACAATTATAAAGATGATCAACGCCAAAAGCAGTAGCAATGTTCCGGCGATAAAAAAGTGTTCCATAACCGCCCTCCATAAAAGTCCTATGTACCGGTCAGGCCAGCACACCAACTGCGATACAGGCAACACCTATTATCATCAGGAAGATATAGCCCGCCAATTTGGGTTCGCCTACCAAAACCTGCTCGGGTTTGCGGGGGTCGTAACAGATTTCCAATACCGTTCCGACAGGATACTTACCTCCCGGTGTATCACCGCCTTCGGCCCTGACCAGTTTGCCGTCGACAAGGTATTCAAGAACCGGGTAATAACGCGTACCTCTACCAGTGCCGCGAATGTTGTCAATCACAGTGGCGCTCGCACGTACACCTTCCCTTTTCAATCGCCGCATCCTTCGTATTGCAACAACCGGCAAAAGAATTGCCGATATTCCAACAAATATAAAGATAATTTTAGCGAAAATCTTCATAACCTCCCAAGCATAGTAAAGTCAGTTCGGCACACGCTTTTCCCACAAACGGTATTTAATAGCGGAAAAGCGGGCAAGAGTGCCCGCGTAATCGCCCTTACCGGTTATCGACTCAATATTCTTTCTAAATTCCCAACCGCCAGAGCACCCGCCTGTTCCAGCACCTGATGAAGCTTTTCGGCATCCGAGTTTCCAGCGGCGATACAGAGGTAATAACCATCCTTCAAGATATGCAGCCCCGGCGTTCCAAAGAAATATTCATCGCCGACCCCATCGATTTGTCTTTGCTCGCCCGTTTCGATCAATGCTTCTTTTGTTGATGTATATATACTCTCAGGAGTCTGGCCATCGCTCTTCATAAATGACGTCTGGGTAATGCTGATCTGAAGATAGCTCAGCGAGTCCTCGTTATGTGCGTTATAAAAGCATATCTTTTGCCCTACAACTGCCTGCTCGTTCTTTTCACCGTCCTTGACAGCTTCGCCCAATAGCTGCTCAGCTTCTTCTTTGGAAATCAACTCCTCCGGTTCAATGATCAGGGACGATATGCTTTCCCCGCTGTCAGCCGTCGTCGCTGCATTTGGCTCACTCTGGGTTGGGCTGTCCGCCGTAGGTGAAACCTGCAATTTATCGGACCCCGCACATCCTGCCAAGTATACCGAAATAAAAATGATGGCGATCATAAGATGAAGCTTTTTCATGAGTAAATCCTCCTTTAACAACACGGTTACTTGCGCTCGTACGTTGAGCCGTCCTGCAGCGTAAGTGTATTGCCACTTACGGTAAAGCCAAAACGCATCCCCAACAACCAGTCCAGATCGCCTTTGCCGGTTGCTTTATCATATGTATAATCGCCGGACATATCGGACCCGCTGGTTGTCAGCACGTATTTACCGTTATCGTCAAAGGTGAGTGTATATTCGGAATCGTCCGGATTAATCCAGACGCCGACAATAGGAATCGAGAGGTTACCTATGATATCGCCGGGGATTACCGGTTTAGCCGAAATCTGCGGAAGCGGGGTAAAGAACGGGCCTAACGACGAGGGAAGTGGGGTGGGTGTCGGGGAGGCTGAAGGCACTGCCGAAGGCGCTGTAGTAGGCGCGGCCGAAGGCGCCGTAGTAGGCGCGGCCGAAGACGTTGCGGTAGGCGAAGCCGAGGGCAAAGGCACTGAGGTGGATGCTTCGGGCGTTACTTCGAGCGAAGGAGTTATCGTCGTGGGCGCGGTTACCGCAGGTGTTGCTTCTGCAATAGCTGCAACAACTTCCATTTCTCCGCGAACGAAGGTGGTTTGCACACCGCTCCATGTGAGCAGTAGTTCTTCGCCCTCTATCGTAAAGCTAATGGCCTCTTCGTTAAATATGATCACTCCTCTGCCGTCCTCCTGGTCGAAAACGTAGGCGGCTTCAAAGTCACCGTGAGGCGTCCTAATCACTACGGTTTCATCTTCATGAAAGCGCAGCAGTTGCCCAAGTCCTTCGTTATGCCATGGGCCGGTGAGCGATCTGCCGTTTCCCAGCAAAAGAACGAGTGTTATCGTAACCGCTATCACACCTACGGCAACGAGGGCGGCAATCAAATAGGTACGGGGCCTTTTTTTTGAAGGCTTTGGTGCGTGGTCAAGGTTCGCACCACATTTCTGGCATATTTTCTCATGGTCATCGTTTTCTGAACCGCATTTTTTGCACGTCATTGAATTGTCTCCTTAAAACGAAGTTGCATCCAGCTAAGCGCGCCGGTTCGTTATTATCAATTCAGATGACGAAGCGCCCTTATTGCACCACCATCCGCCAAGCATCCGAATCTTCTCTTCGGGATAGCCACCCAGAACATTAGCTGCATGATAGGTATAAACAATTAAGGCTGAAGCAACAATACAGCCCACAACCGCAACGCAATACCATTATATTGGAATTATATTTAGGAACCCCCAATATGCATAGTCGGAAATCTGCTATTTATAAACGGAATTCCGCGTACCTTTGGGCAGATCACTGACCGAAGTTCATAGCCTATCGAAATGTCGGGCTTGCGCAAGCTTGCGGTATTCGGAGGGCGTCAAGCCCGTTTCCCTTTTGAATAGCTGCGCATAGTGGCCGTGATAAGGCAATCCACAAGCGGAGAACGCCTGCTCAATACTGAGGTTTTGGTTAAGAAGCGCTTCCTTAAGCTTATTGACCTTTGTTCTTACGTAGTAGGCATGCGGCGTCATCCCGGTACACGCCTTGAACCTTCGCTCAAAATGCGCGACGCTCATTAGCGTCGCTTTGGCGACCTCCTCTGCGCTGAATTTATCAAGCCAATGGGCTTCAATATATTCCTTGGCTTTTACGATCTCCTCCCGATCCAGCAGCTTTTTCCGTGTGACATAGACGATGGCCACGCCGATCATCTCACTTTGGTCGTTTTTGAGCGGAAAGGCGGAGATATCCAGATAAAACAGTTCAGAATCCTCGACAGGGATATTAAACCATTTTTTGAGCTTATGTACCGGCGCTGGGATGCCCATGACACAGGCAGGCTTTCCTTCAAAAGCGGCATGAACTTCTCCAAGTACGCCGTATTCGGCAAGCGTAGGGTCGCGCAGGATGTTATACTTTCCGACGATCAGATTAGGATGAGGGACGCTAAACTCTTTGAGAAAAGCTGGATTAACGGCAATTAACAGTCCATTTGCCGTATAGAGCTGAATAGGATATGGGAAGCTATCAATCAGATCACAGAACAAATTGTTGTTTCCGGCCAAGCGAAGAAGAGCTTGCATTCCCTCCCGGCATATGCTGTCTTTCATATAAACCCCATTTCGCCAAGAAAGATATAAGTGGAAATTTTATTTATTCCAATTATACTATACTTTTTATGTAAAATCTCCCTGCAAATGCAGTGGATATGCCATCAGTTTGTCTAAAACTTCATAAGCAAGTGGGGACATAGTCCCGATGCCGTTGATGGCAAACGGCGACTTCCTGAAGAAATGATATAGAGCACAAGAAGAACGAAAGCATGCTGCGTTCGCCCTTTTGCCATGCAGGGTTTTATCCCCTGCGCCGCTTCATTACCGTGTAGCCTGCACAAGCCGCCGCCAAACCGATCAGTGCGAAGCCGCATGGCGTTGCCGCATCACCCGTCTTGGGCGGATCGATCACCACGCTATCCGGTACCAGCAATCCCGTCGTTACCGCGAACGGCGAGAGCACCGTCACCGCGAACGTTGCCACGCCGTTGGTTACCGTTGCGACGATGCTCTCCAGCCTGCCGTTTATACAGTGGAGAATGGTTACAGTCTGGCCGTTGTATTGGCTGCTTACCGGGATGGAAACGGTCAAGGGAGCGATAAAGCCCCGGTTCAGGCTGATATCATAGCCCAGTATGAACTGCCCATCCTTTTGCGCCTCACGTATGGCA
>JAYFPE010000048.1:0-68605 GCA_034928145.1 Candidatus Pelethousia sp.
CCACCACCCGCGGCTTGGTGGAAGCGGATTTCGAGATGATCGCCACCTTCATCGCCAGGATCGTGAAAGAGGGCGAGGCGGCTGTGCCCGCCGTGCAGGCCGGCGTCGCTGAAATTACCAAGAAGTATCCCATGTATGAATAATATACCGTTTTCGTTTAACAAAGGGGGCCTCGGCCCTCTTTGTTTATGGAGTTTGTTTTTGGTTATGCCCCAAAGCGTCTCTTTTGACTAGCTAAAAGTTTTTTAGCCTTTCACACATTTTTTCAGAAACCCTCTTTACAATGGCGGGGAAATGGGCTAAACTGAAAACGTGGACATCTTGGCCTGCCTAAGCGTAGGCCTGCAACAATACCTGAAAAATATAAGCATAGCGGGGTGTATTACCATGATCGACCTAACCATGAACCAGAAGAACCTAGCGAACAACATTAATAAGGCGCGGGAGAACCACATCGTGCTGCCCACCTTTGCCCAGATGCGGGATCCGAACAAGGTGCCGGAAAAGATCAAACAGGGCCTCAAGAACGTGGGCCTTTGGGATGTGAACCCTCTGAACCTGTTCCGCATCACCTGGCACAACGAGCCTACCATGCAGGGAGGCCAGTACGGCGGGGTAAACTTCATCGAGATCCCCAGCGCCCTTACCGGGGTAGATGCCAGGATCATCGTTCTTTGCGGCAAGTGGTTCCCCACCGGCTGCCATAAAGTAGGCGCAAGCTACGGCTGCCTGGCCCCGCGTCTCGTGACCGGCCAGTTCGACGCCACCTATCACAAGGCTGTTTGGCCCTCCACCGGTAACTATTGCCGGGGCGGCGCGTTCAACTCCAAGCTGCTCTCCTGTGAAAGCGTAGCCATTCTGCCAGCCGAAATGAGCAAGGAGCGCTTTGATTGGCTTAAGCAGATCGCGGGCGAAATCATCGCCACCCCCGGCTGCGAAAGCAACGTGAAGGAAATTTTCGACAAAACTTGGGAGCTGCGCAACACCCGCGAAGATGTGGTCATCTTCAATCAGTTCGAAGAAATGGGCAACGTGCTCTGGCATTACCAGGTAACCGGCACCGCCATCGCGGAAGCCTTTGAGACCATGAAGGCTAAGAGCGAGAACCTGCGCTTGGCAGGCGCTTGCTTCACCAGCGGCTCCGCGGGCACCATGAGCGCGGGCGACTACCTTAAGGAGCAGTATCCTAACTTCAAGCTGGCCGTAGGCGAGGCGCTACAGTGCCCCACCCTGCTCAACAATGGCTTTGGCGGCCACCGCATCGAAGGCATCGGCGACAAGCACGTGCCCTGGGTGCATAATGTTAAGAATACGGATATGGTTGTCGCCATCGATGATGAAGACAGCCAGAACCTCCTGCGCCTGTTCAACACCGAGGTTGGCCATAAGTTCCTGCGGGATGAGGTTGGCCTCTCCCAGGCTGAAATCGATCAGCTTTCCTTCCTGGGCATCTCCGGCATCGCCAATGTGCTGGGCTGCATCAAGATGGCCAAGTACTATGAGCTCACCGGCAAGGATGTCCTGGCCACCGTGGCCACGGATAGCGCCATCATGTATGGCAGCCGCATCGAGGAGCTGGACGAGCAGCAGGGCGCTTACCGCGAGTTGACCGCCGCCCGGGACTTCTATGAACATATGCGCGGCGTGCGTACCGACTCCATGCTGGAGCTTACCTACGCGGAGCGCAAGCGCATCCACAACCTCAAGTACTACACCTGGGTAGAGCAGCAGGGCCGCACGGTGGAAGACCTCAACGCCCAGTGGTATGACGACAGCTATTGGACCGGCATCCATGCACAGGCAGCCGAAATGGATAAACTCATCGATGCTTTCAACGCTGAAACCGGCGTGCTGGCCAATATGAAATAAGCACTCCCCATCGCTTTACAGGGGCGGGCCGTACGGCCCGCCCTTTTGTTGCGTAAAATCTTACGCGGCACCCCGCATCTCCCCCAAAAAGATAATTAGAGGATAAAATAGGATATTTTGACGCCAAAAATTAATAATCTGGTCATATAAGTGGCGATAAGTGTTGCGAAGTGGTGGAGCGGATGGTATAATGTGGGCATAGCGAAGTTCTGTATCCGGGCCGTGGGAGGGCTGAGGCGTGGGAATCTCGGCCGGGCGCGGTTACAGAAGACGGAAAGGCGGCTCCGCGTGCTCATAAGTTCTTTTGAACATAGCGTGGACGCCAAGGGCAGGGTCTTCATCCCCGCCAAATGGCGCGACGATCTGGGAGACACCATCGTCATCACCCGGGATTTGCCGGGAGAAGGCGATACGCGGTGTCTTTTCGGCATGTCGCTGCAAGTTTGGAACGAAATGCTCGAGCGCTTCAAGCGCATCGCCATCTCGGATGCGCCTGCGCAGAACGCCATGCGCATGCTCTTCGCGGGCGCTACGGATTGCGAGCTGGACAAGCAGGGGCGCGCCCTTTTGAGCGCCAGTCTGCGCCAGTATGCGGGCATCGATAAGGACGCGGTGCTCATCGGCATGGGCAACCGCATCGAGATATGGAGCGCACAGCGCTGGAATAAGCATTGCGAGGAAAACGATAAGGTGAGCGCCGAAACCCTCCGCTACCTTACGGAGCTTGGCATATGATAGAATTTCGCCACACGCCCATTATGGTAGAGCAAGTGCTCTCGCTGCTGGAACCGCAGCGCGGCGGCGTGTTCGTGGATGGAACCTTGGGCGGCGGCGGCCATGCGCAGGCCGTGCTTTCCCTCTTGCCCCCCGGCGCGAAGCTTTACGGCGTCGACCGGGATGCGGCAGCCATTGCGGCCGCAACGGAGCGCCTCACGCCTTTCGGGGCGCGCTTCATTCCCCTGCGGGGCAATTTCTTCCGCATGGCGGAACTGCTCCGGGAGCAAGGGGAAACGGGCGTGGACGGCATTTTGCTCGACCTGGGCGTTTCTTCCCACCAGTTGGATACCCCCGAGCGCGGGTTTTCGTATCACGACGACGCGCCGCTCGACATGCGCATGGACGCATCGGCTCCCCTTTCCGCGTACGATGTGGTCAACGGCTACAGTGCGGACGACCTCTGCCGCATCATTCGGGATTACGGCGAGGAACGCTACGCATCCCGGGTTGCCCGGGCCATCGTGCGGGCGCGGGAAACACAAGGCCCCATCACGGGCACCGTGCGCCTGGCGCAGATCGTCAAAAGCGCCATCCCCGCGGCCAACCGCCGGGAGGGGCCGCACCCGGCCCGGCGTACCTTCCAGGCCCTGCGCATCGAGGTGAACGGGGAGTTGGAAGGGCTGGAAGCGGCCATCGAGAGCGCCCATAACCTTTTGCGCAGCGGCGGGCGCATGGCGGTGATTACCTTCCATTCGCTGGAGGACCGCATCGTCAAGCAGGCCTTCAGGCGATTTGAAAACCCATGCACCTGCGACCCGCGCGCGCCTATCTGCACCTGCGGCCGCAGGCCCACGGTTCGCATCCTTACCAAAAAGCCGATCGAGGCCGGTGAGGCGGAGCTGAATGAGAACCCCCGCGCCCGCAGCGCCAAGCTAAGGGCGATCGAGAAGTTATAACCAACAAAGGCGGAGAATACAAATGGCAGTAGCGGCAAAAAAGCTGGATAACGAGTTGCGGTATGCGCCCGCTACACGGGTGTACGCCCAAGGCTCCGCCGCGCCTGCTCTAGAGCCGCAGGAGCGGCAAAGGCCACAGGTCCAGCCAGGGCGGCGGGTTTCGCCCGCACAGGCCACCCGCATCGCCCGAGCCGTCCGCCCCCGGCCCAAGGTCAGCGCGGGGCGGCTGATGTTCGTTACATTGGCTATCATGGCGGGCTCCGCGCTGATGATCATCACGCTGGTGCGCTATGCCATGATCACGCAGGAATATGCCGTGGTCAACGAGACCAGGGAGCAGATCGAGGAGAGCGACCGCGAGATCGCGGCGCTCAAGGTGCAGCTCAACGCCGCCGTCAGCCTGGAGGAGGCCCGCGCCGCCGCCTTGGGGGCGGGGATGGGATACCCCACGGCGGAGCAGATCATCCGCATACAGGGCGGGCAGCAGGCGCAATCCGGAGGCCAAACGGCCCCCGAGTAAGGGCCGTGGAGGTGAAAGGCTTTGGGCGGAACGGGCGTTGCGGCTAAAAAACGGCTGGCTATCACGCTTGCGGGTGTGGCCGTGGTGTTTTTGCTGCTGATCGTGCGCTTGTTTTGGATCATGATCATCCAGGGGGCGGAGCTAAGCGAAAAGGCACTGCTTCAGCAAACCCAGGATACCTCCCTCACAGCCTCCAGGGGCTCCATCACGGACGCGGGCGGCGTAGTGTTGGCCCAGAGCGGCACTGCCTATAAGGTGATGCTCAACCCCTCCCAGCTATGCTCGGCAAAGTATAAAGACGATAATGATCGCGTGGCCCTGGAGCTTTCCGAAATCCTGCAAATGGATTATGACTATGTTTATGGCCAGGTGCAAAAGCGGAACAGCAGGGGCGAATACTATAGAGAGGTTATCCTTAAGCGTCAGGTGGAGCGCGAGGCGGTGGACGCCATCAACAGCCGCCAGTTGGGCCCCGGCGTCTACATGACCATCGATTCCAAGCGATACTATCCCAACGGCAGCCTATTCTCCCAGCTTTTAGGCTTCACCACCATCGACGGGGTGGGCCAGAGCGGGCTGGAGCAGAAGTATGATAAATACCTCGCGGGCGAGAATGGCCGCATGATCACCGAAACCGACGCCATGGGCAGCGCCCTGGCGTACGGCGCGCAGGAGATCATCGAACCCGTAAACGGTTACGACGTGGTCTTGACCACAGATAGCGCCATCCAATCTTTTTTAGAGAAGGCCCTTAAGGAGGCGCTGGCGGTCAACCAGGCCGAAACGGCCCAGGGTATCGTGCTCAACTGCAAAACCGGGGCCATCGCGGCTCTTTCCACCCAGCCGGATTACGATCCCAACAACCCTCCGCGCGATGATATCGCCACCCTCAACGCCTTGAGCCGCAACCGCGTGGTTTCCGACAACTACGAGCCCGGCTCGACCTTCAAGATCGTCACCCTTGCCTCCGCGTTGGATAGCGGGGCCGTGAATCTGAACACCGGATACCATTGCCCGGGTTACCACATGGTAAACGGGGAGAAGATCAAGTGCTGGAAGGCGGGCGGCCATGGAAGTGAAACGCTGAAGAAGGCGGTGCAGAATTCCTGCAACCCGGCGTTTATGCAAATGGCACTTGCCATGGGCGCGGATACGTTTTATGATTATATCTACGCCTTCGGTTTTGGCACCACCACGGCCAGCGGCATCTCGGGCGAGACCAGCGGCATCGTGACGCACCAGAAATACATGACCGAGAACACACTCGCCCGCATCGGCTTCGGCCAGAGCATCGCCGTATCCCCCATCCAGCTGGCGGCCGCTGCCGCGGCTGCCGTAAATGGCGGTGAGCTGATGCAGCCCTACATCGTGGATCGCATCGTCAGCCAGAGCGGCGAGGTCATTTTGCAGAATTCGCCCACCACCGTGCGCCGGGTGATTTCCAGTGAAACCAGCGCCAAGGTGCGGGACTTGCTCGAAAGCGTGGTGGCGGAGGGCAGCGGCAAAAACGCCGCTATCCCCGGATACCGCGTGGGCGGCAAAACCGGCACGGCTCAAAAGTACGAAGACGGAAAGATAGCCGAGGGCAAGCTGATTGCTTCCTTCATCGGGTTCGCCCCTGCGGAAGACCCGGAGTATGTTTGCCTGATCCTGGTGGATGAACCCAAGGTGGGCACCATTTTCGGCAGCACCGTGGCCGCGCCCTTTGTCAAACAGGTGATGGAGGAGACCCTGCGGCACTATGGTTACCTGCCCACTGAAAGCGTGGAAACGGTGAGCGTGCCCGATCTGGTGGGCATGACCATCAACGAAGCCAAAACGGCGCTCAAGGCTAACGGCCTGGAGGCGGTTTACCAGGATGACGGGGCCGATATCGTTATCGCCCAGGTATCCGCAGCCAACGAGATCGTGCAAAAAGGTAGCGAGGTGTTGCTCTATACGGCTAACACCGGCATTGAGATCACCGAGGCTGATGTGGAGATGGCCACCGTGCCCGATGTCACAGGGCGCACGCGCCTTTCGGCCAACGACGAGCTGGCCAAGTATGGGCTCAAGATACTCATAGACCCGCCGGATCAAAGCGGCGTGGCCTTCCGGCAATACCCGCAAGCGGGTACCAAAGTGGAGATCGGCACAGAGGTGCTGGTGGAATTTGAAAACGCCGCTACGGCTTCCACAGGTGGAACCGGATAGCGCAGGCCAGGAACGGAGCGGAGGCGCGTTGCGCCCGCAGAGGAGAAAAGAGCATGTTATTGAGCGAATTGGCAAAGCCGACTGCCCACGAGCTGCTGGGTGCGGATGTCCTTGCCGGGGAATTGCAGTATAATTCCCGCAAGGTCAATAAAGGGGATGTGTTCTGCTGCATCGTCGGCACCTTCGCCGATGGGCACGAATACGCGGCCCAGGCTGTGGAAAAGGGCGCGGCTGCGCTGGTGGTGGAGCGGCGGCTGCCCCTCGACATACCACAGCTATTGGTGCCCAACACCCGTGTTGCTATGGCGGAAATGGCCGCCGGCTACTACGGCTACCCCACCAAGGGCATGATCATCCTCGGCATAACCGGCACCAACGGTAAAACCAGCACGACCTATATGCTCAAAGCCATTGCCGAGCGCATGGGTAAGAAGGTGGGCCTCATCGGCACCATTCGCAACATGATCGGCGACATCATCATCGATACCGAGCGCACCACGCCCGAGAGCGTGGACTTGCAGCGCATATTCCGCCAGATGAAGAATGAAAATGTGGATGTGGTGATCATGGAGGTATCTAGCCATTCGCTCGATCAAAAGCGGGTGCACGGCATCGAGTTCGACGTGGGCGAGTTTACCAACCTCACCCAGGATCACCTCGATTACCACAAGACGTTTGCCAATTACCTGGCGGCCAAGAAGCAGCTCTTTTACCAGAGCAAGAAGGCCGTGATTAACCTGGATGATCCCCACGCAGCCGAGTTGATGGAAGGGCTCGAAATGCCTACCGTGACCTTTGGCATCCGCGAGCAGGCGGATATCACGGCCAGCGAGATCGATATCACCACCCGGGGCGTGCAGTTCGATATGCATTATAAAAACATCACTTCCCGGCTCAACATCCCCATCCCCGGCCTCTTCTCCGTGTTCAACGCCATGGGCGCGGCCGCCGTGGCCCTCTCCATGGGCTGGACGCTGGATTCCATCAAGGGGGGGCTGGAGAACATGATGAGCGTGAGCGGGCGGCTGGAGCCGCTGCCCACAGGCAAGCACGAATTCACGGTGCTGCTGGATTACGCCCACACGCCGGATGCTTTGGAAAATATCCTCAAAACCGTGCGCAGCTTTGCCATGGGGCGGGTGGTTACCCTCTTCGGCTGCGGTGGCGACCGGGACCATGCCAAGCGCCCTATCATGGGCGAGATCGGCGGCAGGTACAGCGATTTCCTGGTGGTCACCTCGGATAACCCGCGCACGGAGCAGCCTATGGCCATCATTGAGGATATCCTCGAGGGCGTGAAAAAGAGCGGCTGTGAGCACGTGGTGATCGAGAACCGGCGCGAGGCCATCCGCTATGTGCTGGAGCACGCACACAAAAACGACGTGATCATCCTGGCCGGCAAGGGCCATGAAAACTATCAGGAGATCAACGGCGGCAAACATCACTTTGACGAGAAGGAGATCGTGGCGGAGATACTGGGGACGAACTAATTCCTTACGCCACGAATCGGAGGTAATCCATGCGCTACATGATATACGCCCTGCTCCTGAGCGCGGCGGTGACCATCGCCCTGGGGCCCGTGCTTATCCCGCTGCTCAAGCGGCTCAAATTCGGCCAAACGGAGCGGGAGCTGGGACCTAGAAGTCACCTCACCAAGCAAGGAACGCCAACCATGGGCGGCCTCATGTTCATCGCCGGCATCCTGGCGGGCACGCTCGCCTTTTCCCTTTCGGCTACGGAGCTTGCGCTGCCCGCGCTGCTCTGTACGGCCGGCTTCGCGCTGGTAGGCTTTCTGGATGATTTTCTCAAGGTCCGCCTCAAGAATACCGTGGGCCTTCGGGCATACCAAAAGATTTTGGCTCAGTTCCTCATCGCGGGTATATTGGCCGTATATGCTTACAGGAGCCCCTTCATCGGTTCCAAGATCTACCTGGCCTTTTTGGATCTGGAGTGGGATCTCGGCGTTTTCTACATCCCTGCCATGATGTTCATCATGATCGGCACGGTGAACAGCGTCAACCTCACCGATGGGCTGGACGGGCTGGCCTCGGGCGTCTCCCTGGTCTATGCCCTTACCATGAGCGTGATCTTCTTCTATATGTCCGCGGTGATGAAATCCCCCGCGGATATGGGACAAGCCCAGCAGACCCAATACGCGGCCGAGCTCAATTCCATGGCTATCTTCGCAGCGGCCGTGGCCGGCGGGTGCCTGGGGTTCCTCCGGTATAACAGCTTTCCCGCGCGGGTGTTCATGGGCGATACCGGCTCGCTGGCCCTGGGCGGCGCTGTCGCCGTGATGGCCATCTTTTCCCGGGCCGTGCTGCTGCTCCCCATCATGGGGGCGTGCTTTGTAGCCAGCGCCATTTCCGTCATCCTGCAGGTAGGCAGCTACAAGCTTCGGCGCAAGCGCATTTTCAAAATGGCGCCCCTGCACCATCACTTTGAATTGCTGGGTTACAGCGAGACCCGCATCGTATCCATGTATATGATCGTCACCACGGTACTCTGCCTTATTTCGTTGCTGGCCTTCCAATAAAGGCGCTTGGGCGGACAAGCCCATTTCTTATATCGTTTCCGTTTTGCCGCTCGGTGGCAGGTACCGTATGGCCGTGGTTCTTTGGCGCTTGGCACGGCAGGCGGGTTCAAGGCGTTTGAGAGAGGACGCGGCTCCTTGTCTCAAACTCCCTGAAACTAAAACCGGGCGGCTTTTTTATCCGATTACAGGGGGATGCCGATTTTGGCGTTCCGCACAATACAATAGGCCCCAGGAGGTTCACGATGGAAAGGCGGAAGAAGGCCCTCATCTGCGGCATGGCCAAAAGCGGCGTGGCCAGCGCCCGGCTATTGGCTAAGGCGGGCTATGTTGTGACCATAAACGACACGAAGGCCGAGATCCCCGGTCTAATGGACGCGCTTTGCGGCATAGAGTATATAGACGCTCTGGGGCAAGATCCGATGGAGCTGGTGGCCGGGCAGGATTTGGTCGTGCTCAGCCCCGTGATCCCCATCTTCGCTCCCTTCGCCAGGCGGGCTAAGGAGCTGGGCGCCGAGGTTATAGGCGAGATCGAGCTGGGCTACCGCTATTGCGCGCCGGGCACGCGCTTTGTCTGCATCAGCGGCACCAATGGCAAAACCACCACCACGGCCCTTACGGGTGAGCTTTTCAAAGCTGCCGGAGCCAGAACCTTCGTGCTTGGCAATATCGGCATCCCTATTACGCAGGAGGCTTCCAATACCCAGCCTGGGGATTACGTGGTGGCGGAGGTAGCGGCCCTGCAATTGGAGAGCATCGCGCACTTTCGGCCTAACGCCATGGGCATGCTCAATATTTCCGAGGATCATCTCAACCGCTTTGAAAACAGCATGGAGAACTACGTGGCGGCCAAATGCCGCGCCTTTGAAAACCAGCGGGCGGAGGATTTCGCCGCGCTCAATTTCGACGACCCCGTGGTGCGGGAGATGGCGACGCTCACCAAAGCCAGGGTGGTCTATTTTTCCCGGGAACATGAGCTGAGCGAGGGCCTAAGCCTATTGGCAGATTATATCACCTGGCGGATGGATGGGAAAGAAGTGCGGCTCATCCGGCCCGACGAATTGCGCATACCCGGCTGGCACAACCTGCAAAACGCCATGTGCGCCGCAACGTTGGCCCTGTGCATGGGCCTTGCGCCGGAGGCGGTGCGAGCGGGCCTGCGCAGCTTCCCCGGGGTGGAGCACCGCATCGAATTTGTGCGGGAGACGGGGGGCGTGCGCTATGTGAATGATTCCAAGGGCACCAACCCGGATTCCACGATCCAAGCCGTGCGGGCTATGGATCGGCCCACGGTGCTGATGCTGGGCGTGGGCGATTATGACAAGCACAGCGACTTTACGCCTCTGTTTGAGGCGTTCGGGGGCCGCGTCAAGGCGGTGATCGCCTCCGGCTGCAACATCCCCGCCATCGAGCGGGCCGCCGCCGCTACGGGCTACGAGGCCCTGCATACCTACGAAGGCGACTTCGAGGGTATGATCCGGGCCGCGGGCGAGCTGGCGGGGCCTGGGGATGCGGTGCTGCTATCCCCGGCGGCGGCCAGTTGGGGGTGGTTCGACAATTATGAGCAGCGGGGCGAACGATTCAAACAGATCGTAAACCGCTTTTAGGACGAGCGGAAAGGAGGGGCGTATGGAACGACGGCGGTCATTAAGAACGGGCCAGATGGATTACTGGCTCTATTCCGCCGTGATGATTACCTGCGCCTTCGGACTGGTGATGATGTTCTCCGCCAGCTACTATTACGCGCAGACCAGCGCCAGCTTCAATAACGACGGGCTGCATTTTCTGCGCAGCCAGGCTATCTATCTGGTCGTGGGCATCGTTGCGATGTATGCGATATCCCGGTTGGATTACCACCTGCTGGAAAAGATCAAGGTCATTGCGCTGGTTGTGACCATGGGGATGATGCTGGCGGTGGTTTTTTGGGGCAAGGAGATCAACGGCGCCAAACGCTGGATCGAGATACCGCCCCTACCCGCCTTCCAGCCCTCGGAGCTGGCAAAATTCGTACTCATTCTCTATATGGCCTCCTTTATGGCGGCCCGGCCTAATTTGATGAAGGATTTTGTGCGGGGCGTGGTGCCCATGCTGATCATCATGGGCGCGCTTGCGATGCTGCTGCTTTTGCAGCGCAACATGTCCATGGCCATGATCGTAGTGCTGATCGGCGCGGTTATGCTCTATATCGGGGGAGCCGATTTTAAGCACTTGTTCGGCCTGGGTATGCTGGCGGTTCCCTTGTTCTTCCTATTGGCCTATGTGGAGACATATCGCTGGAACCGGCTGATTATCTTTACAGACCCTTGGAAAGATCCGTTGGGCAGCGGTTACCAGCTGATCCAATCCCTTTATGCGCTGGGCAGCGGCGGCCTCTTCGGCAAGGGGCTGAATTTTTCCGTGCAAAAGCTGCGCTTCCTCACCTATGGCGAGAGCGATTTCATTTTTGCCATCATTGGCGAGGAGCTGGGTTTGGTGGGCTGTATCCTGCTCTTGTGCATGTATTTCTTCATTATCTGGCGGGGCATCCGCATCGCTGCCAAGAGCAAGGATCGATTCGGCAGCCTGCTGGCAGGAGGCGTGACCGCCGTGCTGGCCATGCAGGTGGCCATCAACGTAGGGGTAGTCACCAGCTCTGTGCCGCCCACGGGGCAAACGCTGCCCTTTGTAAGCCAGGGCGGTACCTCGTTGGTTATCTTCATGTCCGCCGCGGGTATTTTGCTCAATATCTCACGCAATATCGAGCTGGAATAAGGCGCCGCCCGGGCAAAAGTAACACATGGCCCTTCACGCTGCATAAGATGGAATGAGCCGCTAAGGAAGGCGCGTGCGGCGGGAGGGAGCGTTGAATGGCAGCATTTATCGTGGAGGGAGGATACCGGCTGGTAGGGGAGCAGCGGGTATCCGGTGCAAAAAACGCAGCCCTGCCTATTTTGGCGGCTTGTTTGATTTGCCCAGGCCAGGTGCGCCTATATGATTGCCCCAAGCTTAGGGATGTGGATAATATGCTGGCCATCCTCACGGAGCTAGGCGCATCCTGGCGCCAGGAGGAGGATGGGGCACTGTTCCTTGATATGTCCACGGCCACGGGCCATACCATGCCCCAGCGCATCTCCAAGGAGATTCGCTCCTCCATCTTCATGTTGGGTCCACTGCTGGCCCGTTTTGGCCGGGCCGTGTGCACCTACCCCGGCGGCTGCGAGATCGGAAACCGGCCCATCGACCTGCATTTGAATGGACTTGGCGCATTGGGCGTGAACATCCGGGAAGAAGGCGGCCTGATCCTGTGTGAGGGCGACGCTATGCGCGGGGCGGATATCCATCTGGACTACCCCAGCGTAGGGGCTACGGAGAATATCATGATGGCTGCTGTGGCGGCTTCGGGTGTGACCTACATCCGCAACGCAGCCCGGGAGCCCGAAACGGAAGACTTGCAGGCTTTTTTGAATGCCCTGGGCTGCGATGTGAGCGGCGCGGGCACCTCAAGCATCCGCATCGTGGGGGGCGGGCGACGCGCGCTCTGCGCAGTCCATTCCATTATGCCGGATCGCATCGTAGCGGGCACGCTGCTGTGCGCGGCCGCCATTACCGGCGGCGAGGTGAGCCTGTGTAATGTGGTGCCCCAACATGTGGGCAGCATGCTGAGCAAGCTGCGGGAGGGGGGGTGCGCCATCGATTGCGGGGAGGCGATGATACGCCTTAGCGCGCCGCCGCGGCTCTCGGAGATCAAGCTGATCGAAACGCTGCCTTACCCGGGCTTCCCCACGGATATGCAGGCCCCCTTTTTTGCCCTGGCGACGGTGGCGGAGGGCGCTTGCGTGGTGGTGGAGAATGTGTTCGAGAACCGCTTCAAGCACGGGCCGGAGCTGATGCGTATGGGCGCGGTTTATACGCAAAAGGATAGGACGGCCGTCATCCGCGGGGTTGAGAGCCTCACGGGCGCACAGGTCACTGCGCGTGATCTTCGCGGGGGCGCTGCGCTGACCATTGCCGGCCTTAAGGCCCGGGGGATAACCACCGTATATGGCGCGGAGCTGATTGACCGGGGCTACGAAGCGCTGGACGCGCAGCTAAGGGCCTTGGGCGCGCATATTACCAGGGAGGAAAGCTTATAGCCAAATGGCAAAGCGGGGGACAACCAGGATCGAACGGGAAAAGGAGAGGGATCGCAACGCCCCCTCCGAGCCGTTGCGCCCGGCCATAGACCTCAAGCAGATCAAAGCCCGCTATAGCGCCCGGCCCCTGCCCGGCGCGGAAGCATCGGAGGGGGAGGCGGCGGAAGAAGGCATCCAGTTTGTGGATGCGGAGACCCTTTCCCCGGAGGAGCTCGAGCAGGAGCTGGAAGCTCAGACGGAAGCCGATATCGAGGGGGAGGAAACGGGATTTAGCGAGGAAGCCCTCTCCCTCTTCGAGGACGAGACGGACAGGCCCCGCCATAAGCGCAAAAAGAAGGGCAAAAAGAAGAAGCGCCCCACGCACGCAGAGGAAGAGGATGGGTTGGATTTCGTCGACCTCTCCAAGCCGCGCGCGGCCCCCCGGCAGCTTGAGGAGGGCGTGCTGGAAAAGGCCGTGATCTTCAGCGCCGTGGTGCTCATGGTGGGCATTCTGCTGATCCTCTATTATTGGCTGCTGATCGAGCGCATTGAGGTCAAGGGCAATGAAACGCTGGAGCGGGCGGATGTGCTCACCGCAGCCGGCATCAATGTGGGCGAACATATTTTGCTGGTTAACACAGGGGAGGCGCAGCGCAAGCTGCTGGAAAACCCCCGCATAAAATCGGCCCGGATCAGCCGGGTCTATCCGGATCAGCTTGTGATCGCGCTGGTAGAACGCCAGCCGCTGGCCGCCATCGCGGGCGGCGGCAGCTACGCCATCATCGATGGCGAGGGCTATGTGCTCTCCATCAGCCCGGATACCCAGGGATTGCCTGAGGTATACGGCATGGGCTCCGCGGGCTTTCAGCTGGGCGAGCGATTGGGCGATTCGGAGGATTTCAACAGCAACATCCTGCTTTCGATGATCGCGGCGCTGGAAAAGGCGGGCGTGCTCCCGAATATGGCGGGGCTGGATATCACCCAGCCCCTGAGCGTGAGTTTGACTACCTTGGATGGCTATGCCATCCACGTGGGGCAAACGGAGAACCTGGATGAAAAGCTGCAAAACCTTTCCTTGGTGCTAGCCAAGGTGAAGGCTTTGGGCTATACGGGCGGCGTGATCGACCTCGCCGTGCAAGGCGACCCGGTTTACACCCCGCCCACAATCGAACCCACAACTACGGACGAGCCGGTAACCAGCGACGACCCGGGCAATACGCAGCCCGGCGAGCCCGATCCGGACGGCCCTGCAGACCCCGGCCCCTCGCCCAGCCCGCCCGCCAGCCCCGTGCAAACGCCGGGCCAGCTCCCTGCGGGAAACGGGAATAATTTTAGCGGATAGCGCGAAAGCCGTCCGCTGGTGGGATATTTTGGCAAAATAGGATGTGGGCGTATTGCACAAAATATAGGGGTATGGTATCCTGAAATTACTATTCAAGGCGTATATGGGCGGCCCGGCCCGGCAAAATGCGGGCGCGGCAGCCTGGCCTGGAGGGGAAATGGGACAAAACACAGCCATACTGGATATTGGCAGTTCCAAAGTAATCTGCTTGCTATGCAGTGCCGAGGGGAAAGACGGTATCGTGGTGCGCGGCGCGGGGATTCGGGAATACGACGGCTATAAAGAAGGCCGGCTGCTCGACGAGCAGCAATTCTCCGCAGCGATTGTAGAGGCGCTGAGCATGGCAGAGGAGGAGGCTAAGATACGCACCCGCGACCTAAGCGTGGGCGTGCCCGCTCCCTTTTTAAAGCTAATCGTACATGACGGCAAGGTGCAGGTCACGGCCAGGGGCCACCGCATTACCCCGGATACGGTTGATGATCTGATCAACGCCTCGTTGGAATTTGAGCAGCCCGAAGGCTACGATCTCATGCACTCCACCCCCATCGAATTTAGCCTCGATGGCGCCACCAGGCCGGACATGCCTTTGGGCATAACGGCCAATGCACTGTGCGCCCCCGTGAGCCACGTTTACGTACAGGCGCACTTCAAATCACTGATCTCCGTGGCGCTAGACCGCATGGGTCTAGACGCGGATATGTACATCGGCGTGCCCCTCTCTAGCGGCCTGTTCATCATCCCGCCGCAGGAAAGGGCGGATTGCGCCATTCTGATCGACGTAGGCGCACGGCATACGGATATTAGCCTGCTTAGGGGCAGCGCCCTCATTGCCTGCGAGACCATTCCCGTGGGCGGGGGGCATTTTACCAGCGACCTGGCCTTTGCCTTGGGCATCGCCCGGCCCGTGGCCGAGGGCGTGAAGCGGCGTTACGTCTATTCGCTCGATTATCAGGATAGCATCGACGCCATCCGCATCCCCGCGGGTGGGGTGCTGCAGGTGGAACACGCGGCCATCCAGTTCATTGTGGAATCCCGCACGCGGGAGCTCGCGGAGCTGATCAAAAAAACCATCGAGGAGATGGGCGTGCGAATTTCGCCCACGCTGCCTGTGTATCTTACCGGCGGCGGTATTTCCCTTATGCGGGGGAGCTGCGAGTTTTTAGAAAAAGAGATCGGCGTACCCATCAAAGTGCGCATGCCCTGGATGCCCCGCCTCAGCTCACCCAATTACGCCAGCGCTTTTTCGGTAATGGATTTTGTGATGCACGCCGAAGAGGGAGCGGGTGCCGGCCGGTTGGAGGGTTTGGCCGGCCAGAGCAATATTTTCAAAAAATTAAGAGGCTTTTTTACAAATAGATGATATAATAAGCTTGATAATGTTTTTGCGTACATTGTTTGTGTGAGGAGGAAGGTATATGCCCATCGGATTGGAATTGGATTTTGAAAGCGGCCAGCTTGCGCAACTGAAGGTGGTCGGCGTGGGGGGCGCGGGAAACAACGCGGTCAACCGCATGATCCAATACGGCATACGCGGTGTGGAGTTTATCTCGGTGAATACGGATAAGCAAGCGCTATACCTTTCCCGTGCCAATCAAAAGATCCAGGTGGGCGAAAAGCTCACCAAGGGCCTGGGCGCCGGGGCGGATCCTGAGATCGGCCGCAAAGCCGCCGAAGAAAGCCGCGATGCCATCACCGAAGCCCTCAAGGGCGCGGACCTTGTTTTCATCACGGCCGGCATGGGCGGCGGCACTGGCACAGGCGCGGCCCCCGTAGTGGCCGAGTGCGCCAAGGAGCTGGGCATCCTCACCATCGGCGTGGTCACCAAGCCTTTCGCCTTCGAGGGCAAGGTACGCATGAACAATGCTGTCAACGGCATCCTAAACCTCAAAAATAACGTAGATACCCTCATCACCATCCCCAACGACCGTCTGCTCGATACGGTGGGCAACGTGAGCCTTTCCGAAGCTTTCCGCATTGCGGACGATGTGCTGCGCCAGGGCATCCAGGGCATCAGCGATCTGATCGCCGTGCCCGCCATGATCAACCTCGACTTTGCGGATGTGCGCACCATCATGCGCGAGCGCGGCATGGCGCACATGGGCATCGGCAGCGCCACCGGCGATAAGCGCGCGGCTGAGGCCGCCCGCCAGGCCGTGGTCAGCCCCTTGCTCGAAACCACCATCAACGGCGCCAAGGGCGTGCTCCTCAACATCACCGGCGGCAGCGACCTGGGCATCCACGAGGTATCCGAGGCGGCGGCCATCATTCAGGAATACGCAGATCCCGAAGCCAACATCATTTGGGGCGCGGGCATCGATGAAGAGATGGGCCAGGGCGTGCGCATCACCGTGATCGCCACCGGCTTTGAAAGCGCGTCGACTATGGGCGGCCGTGCGGGACAAGCCGCCGGGCCGCAGGATTCCGTGCAGAAGCAGCCGCCGCGCACCGTGGCCGAGGCCAAGAACCAGGTGCGCAACAATAACAACAACCAGGAGGCGGAATTGCAGGCGCCCTGGTATGATATTTCCTCGCGCACGCGCAAGCCCAATTATTCCTCTCCCCTGCCGGATGGGGAAGACGTAACGCCCCACTATACCAAAAAAGACCTGCCCAAGGGCGATTATAATCCCAAAGAGAAAAATAATCTCGACCTGCCCAGTTTCCTGCGCAGGAATGATGAATAGCCTGAATTAAGCCAATTGCATAACCTTTTGCGACTAAGGGGCAAGCAGGCAAGATGAATGGTTGCCCCTTCAATTTTATTATTTTTGAAGGGAGCTTTGTACCATGTCAAAGACCTACATCCCGGCAGGCTACCGCCCCACGATGACCCTTTACGATACCCAGGACGCCATCGCGCTCATTAAACGCAATTTTCAGGATGACCTGGCCCGCGCCCTGCGCCTCAAGCGCGTGACCGCACCCCTCTTCGTGGTGCCCGAGAGCGGCCTTAACGACAACCTCAATGGGGTGGAGCGCCCTGTGCGCTTCGATGTTCCCGCGACCGGCTGTGACGCGGAGGTGGTGCACTCCCTGGCCAAGTGGAAGCGCATGGCCCTATACCGCTACGACTTCCGCCCGGGCAAGGGCCTCTACACGGATATGAACGCCATCCGGCGCGATGAGGAGCTTGACAATCTTCATTCCATCTATGTGGATCAATGGGATTGGGAAAAAGTGCTCACCCCGGAGACCCGCAATGAAGAAACCCTTTATTCGACCGTGCGGGCTATCGTGGGCTGCATCTGCGATACCATGGATGCGGTAAGGGCCCGATACCCGCATCTTTCTACGGAGCTCAACCGCAAGGTGACCTTTATCAGCACCCAGGAGCTGGAAGACCGCTATCCCGAACTTTCCTCCAAGGATCGGGAGCACGCCATCACCCGAGAGTACGGCACCGTTTTCATCCAGGGCATTGGCGATAAGCTCAAAAGCGGCCAGCCGCATGACGGACGCGCGCCGGATTATGATGATTGGGCGCTCAATGGCGATATCCTCATGTATGACGCATTGCTCGATTGCTCGATGGAGCTTTCCTCCATGGGCATCCGCGTGAACGCCGAATCGATGGACACGCAGCTTACCAAGGCAGGCTGTGACGAGCGCCGCGCCCTGCCTTACCATAAAATGTTATTAAACGGAGAACTGCCTCTTACCATCGGCGGCGGCATCGGCCAGAGCCGCCTGTGCATGCTGATGCTGGGCAAGGCCCATATCGGCGAGGTACAATCCTCCATTTGGGATGCTGAGACCATCGCCGCCTGCGAGGCGGCGGGGATCACGCTGCTTTAATCAAACCCTGTAAACGAAAAAAGTGGCGCAGCCACTTTTTTTATGCTTGACTCTCCCCTTACGGGAGAATATACGATAGACCCACCAGAAGAAAGGGGCGGCGGAAACATGTATCGCATCGGTATGTTTTCCAAACTCGGCAGGGTCACCATCAAAACCCTGCGTCACTATGATGAGGAGGGGCTGCTTGCGCCCGCCTATGTGGATGAGGAGAACGGCTATCGCTATTACACAACGGATCAGCTTTTCCGCCTCAATAAAATCGTGGCGCTGCGGCAGATGGGCTTTTCCATTCCGGAGATCGCGGATATCGTTGACGGCCGCAACGTATCCGCTACTTTGGAAATGCGCAAAGCGGAGCTGGAGACCGAGCTTGAACACGCCGAAGACCGGCTCTTTCGCCTGGAACATTATATGCTGGAGCAGAAAGAGGGTTATCGTATGCAGTATCAGGCAGTTATCAAGGAGATCCCCGCGTGCACCGTTTTCGCGGCGGAATATGTGCTCCCCAGCTATTCCTCGCTCATGCAGGTCATGCCCGCTCTTGGCGAAAAGGTGAGCAAGGCGAACCCCGGCATCCAATGCGCGCGGCCGGATTATTGCTTTAATGTGTATCTGGATGGCGAATACAAGGAGCAGGACGTGCATGTGGAAATTTGCCAGGCTGTGACCAGCCGGGGCAAAGATGGCGACGGGGTCGTTTTTAAGGACCTGCCCGCCATAACGGTGGCATCCGTGCTGCACAAGGGCGATTATGCCGCGCTGGGCGCGGCTTACGCCTACGCCATGCAATGGGTGGAGCAAAACGGCTATCGCATAACCGGGCCCGTGCGGGAAAGCTACATCGACGGCATCTGGAATAAGGATAGCGTAAGCGACTGGCTCACGGAGATCCAGGTGCCTGTGGCAAAAAAATAGCGCAGGCGGGAGAGAACAGGGATACCCCGTAAAAAGCGCGGCGGGGCGGCTCCAAAGGGCCGCCCAAGCCGTTTTGCCGCCTTGCCCGGCTATGACTTTCCGTGGTATGATGGTTTGAAAGAGGCCGCAAAGGAAGCATGGAGGTAGGGCTATATGATCGAAGCCATCGGCAACAGGCGGAGCATCCGCAAATTTGCCCCGGAGCCGATCCCCCGGGAGGCGGTTTTGCAGATCTTGGAGGCTGGCATAAAGGCCCCTTCGGCGAAAAACCGGCAGCCCTGGAAGTTCATCGCCGTGCAGGGCAAGGCTAAGGCGGCTATGCTGGCGGCCTTTCGCCAGGGCCTGGAGCAGGAACGAACGGGGAACGGCCTGCTGCCCCATAGCAAGCTGTTTTTGGCGAGCGCCGAGAATACGCTCGAGATCATGGCGCAAGCGCCTCTGACCGTCTTCGTGCTCAATACCAAGGGCAAGGATCTATGCAAGGCATTGGGGCCGGAGGAGCGGATATATGAAGCGGCAAACCTGCAATCCATCGGCGCGGCCATCCAAAATATGCTGCTGGCGGCCACGGAAATAGGCATTGGAAGCCTGTGGATATGCGATGTGTTCTTTGCCTATGAGGCGCTCGAAGCGTGGTTGGAGGTAAACGGGGAGATGGTTGCGGCCGTTTCCTTTGGCTATGCCCTGGAATCGCCGGCTGCAAGGCCCCGCAAAGCCCTGGCGGATGTGCTGGAATGGCGGGAGTAGGCCGCGGCGCACACAATAAAGTTTTGTGCATACCCTGTTGACAAAACCGAAAACGGATGATATCATCAATACCAATCTGATAAACCGTTGATTGAGAAGAGTAACCGGAGTCACCCAGGTTTAAGAGAGCCGCTAGCTGGTGGGAATGCGGCAACACGGGTTTCGGTGAATGGGCTCATGAGGGTTCGCGAACCGCCCAGCGGGCGGGATAGCGAAACGGGGGCTGCACGTTATAGCGGCGCGCATGTGATGGCATGCGGCAGAGGGCGCTTCCCTCCGGGGAGGCGAACATAGGTGGCACCGCAAGACTGGCTCTTGTCCTATGACGATAGGATAAGGGCATTTTTATTTGCCTGCCTATAGAAACCATCAAAAATATTTTTTAAGGAGATAGACCCATGAAAACCACCAAGAAAGCGCTTTCCCTGCTGTTGATCCTGGCCCTAACCCTGGCCGCCTTCGCGGGCTGCGCAAAGGGCGCCCAGCCCGCCGCGCAAGCGCCCGCAACGGACGCCCCCGCTGCGGAGACACCCGTGGCGGAAGCGCCCGCAAAGAGCGGCGGCAGCTTCACCGTGGGCGTGATCCAATTCGGCAGCCATCCCAGCCTCGATAACTGCTACGAGGGCGTGGAGCAGGCCCTCAAGGCCGCCGGCAACGTGACCATAGACCTGCAAAACGGCAACTTCGATTCCGCCACCTGCGACACCATCGCCAAAAACATGGTCGCCAAAAATTACGACATGCTGATCGGCATCGCCACCCCGGCTGCGGTTTCCGCCTATGCGGCCGCTGCCAATACGGATATCCCCGTGGTGTTCTGCGCCGTGAGCGACCCTGTGGCCGCCGGGTTGGTGGATAGCATGGAAGCCCCCGGGGGCAACTGCACCGGCACCAGCGACGTATTGGATTTTGCTGCCCAGCTGGGGCTGATCACCACGCTGCAACCCGAGGCCAAGTCTATCGGCATCCTCTACACCACCAGCGAGGCCAACTCCGTTTCCCAATTGGGCCAGATCAAGGCTGTAGCCCCGCAATTCGGCATAGAGATCGTGGAGCAGGGCGTGCAGACGGCCGCAGATATCCCCCAAGCCGCGGCTACCCTGGCCGCCAAGGTGGATTGCATCAATAACTTTACGGATAACAATGTGGTCAACAACCTCGGCATCCTCTTGGAGCAGGCAAACGCGGCGGGCATCCCCGTGTATGGCTCGGAGGAGGAGCAGGTGATCAACGGCTGCCTGGCCAGCGTGGGCATCGACTATGTCGCGTTGGGCAATGTGACCGGCGAAATGGCCCTCTCCATTCTCGAGGGAAGCGACGCGGCAACCATGGCCGTGCGCCAGATCATGGACGCGACCCCCATCGTCAATACAGACGTGCTGGCCGCCTTTGGTATTGCGCTGCCGCAAGACTATGCCAATGCCGCCCTGGTGACCACCGGGCAGAAATAAGCAAGCACTTCACAGGCATAACGGAGGGGCGGTTATACCGCCCTTCCCCAAATGCGGCTTGAAGCAACAAAGATTGGGGGAGCAATAGATGGATATTTTTCTTAACATCTGTAAGGTCACGCTGGAGGAGGGGTTCATGTATGCCATCATGGCCCTGGGCGTGTATATCACCTACAGTATTCTGGATTTCCCCGATCTTTCCGTGGATGGCACCATGCCCATGGGGGCCATCGTCACGGCTGTGCTGATTCTGGCCGGCGTGAACCCCTGGCTTTGCCTGGTCCTTTCCTTTACAGCCGGGGCGCTGGCGGGGTGTGTTACGGGCCTCTTGCATGTGAAGCTGCGCATCCGGCCCCTGCTTTGCGGCATCCTGGTCTATACGGCCCTCCTTTCCATCAATCTGGTGATCCTCTTCGCCTTCAACGGCGGGGCCAGCGTGGCCAGCTTCTTCCGCAAACCCACCATTTTTAGCACCTACCTCGGCGCGCTGATTCCCGAGCGAGTCGGCGGCATGTATCTGCGCACAATGCTGGTCTCGTTGGTGGTGGCGGTAGCCTGTAAGCTGCTGCTGGACGCCTTCCTCAAAACCAAATCCGGCCTGCTGCTTCGGGCCACGGGCAACAATGAAAAGTATGTGACCCTGCTTTCCCGCGATCCGGGCAACAGCAAGATTTTAGGCCTGGCTTTGGGCAACGGCTTCGCGGCACTGGCGGGCAGCGTAATCGCCCAGAGCAAGGGCTCGGCGGACCAACAGATGGGTGTGGGTATGGTGGTGCTGGGCCTGGCCAGCGTGATCATCGGCCTGAGCGTATTCAAAAAGAGCGGCCTCAAAGCCACCACCATGGTCATATTGGGCAGCGTGGCCTATAAGGCTGTGCTCACCGTGGCCCTGGGGCTGGGCCTGCCTACGGAATACCTCAAGCTGCTGATGGCGCTGCTCTTTACGCTGGCGCTGGTGTTCAGCGGCCGCATTGGCGGCAAGAAAGGGAGGGCAAGCGAATGCTGAGCATGGAAAACCTGCAAAAAAGCTTTAACATCGGCACGCCCGATGAAGCCATCCTCTTTAACGGCTTCGATTTTGCGGTAGAGGCCGGGGAGTTCGTTTCCGTGATCGGCTCCAACGGCAGCGGCAAAACCACCCTGTTGAACCTCATCTGCGGCACCTTGCAGCCCGAGGGCGGCAGCATCCGCTTCCGTGAGAAAGATATCACCCACATGAGCGAGCATGGCCGGGCGGCCTTCATCGGCCGGGTCTTTCAGGATCCCAAGGCGGGCACCTGCGCCGGCCTCACCATCCTCGAAAACCTGGCCCTGGCGGATAATAAGGGCAAGGCATATGGCCTGGGCTTTGCCATCGATAAAAAACGGCAGGATTATTACCGCCGGCTGCTCGAGCAATGCGAAATGGGCCTTGAAAACCGCCTTTCCACCCAAGTGGGCGCGCTCTCCGGCGGCCAGCGGCAAGCCCTGGCCCTGGTCATCGCCAACATGACAAAGGTGGACCTCCTCATCCTCGACGAGCACACAGCCGCGCTCGACCCCAAATCCAGCGAAACCATTATGCACCTTACGGATAAGCTGGTTCGTGCGCATGCCATCACTACCGTAATGGTAACGCATAACCTGCGCTATGCCGTGGATTACGGCACCCGCTTGGTAATGATGCACGAGGGCAAGGCGATTCTCGATGCCAAAGACGAAGAAAAGCAAAATATCAAGGTAGAAGCCCTGCTGGATATTTTCGCCGAAATCAGCATCGAGCTGGGAAACTAAAAACACATAGAAACGGTAAGGCCCCGGGCGGACAGCATCCCCCGGGGCCTTGGTTTGTTTGACAAATTTTCGCATATATATGCCCCGGCGGTTCTACAACCTTTCTAAGCCCCGTATGTTAATATAAAGCCCATGGGGGTGGCCGGATGTATATCGAGCTGTTTTTGCTGGATAACGCCCTAATGGACTGGATCATCCTGCGCCTGGCCGCCGCGCTGCGGGGGCGGAAGATAGCGGGGTGGCACACGGCCGCGGGCTGTATTTTAGGGGCGCTGTATGCGCTTTTAGCCGTATATTGGCAACCGGCGGGGAGCCTGCCGGGAAAGGCGGCATTTGGCTGCGCCCTGGCCCTGGCCTTTTCGCCCAAGGGATTTAAGGATTACGCCCTGTGTGTTGTGTGCCTGTTTGGCGCAGCCTTCGCCGTGGGCGGCCTGGCCTTCGCCCTGGCCCTGACCACCGGGGGGAGGATGGAGAAGGGCGTGATTTGGAGCGGCCTGCCCCTGCGCACGGCCCTTTGCATCGCCCTGCTGGCCTCCTTTTTGCCCCGCATGGCCAGAAGCATCCTCCGGCGGCGGCAGCAGGGACACGTCCGTCTGGAGATTGAGCACCGGGGCGCATGCTATCGCCTGGAAGCCATGATCGATAGCGGCAGCAGTCTCTTTGACCCGCTTTCCGGCCTGCCCGTGATCGTGGCCTATCTGCCCGCCTTATCTGCGGAGGCTCACCTGCCCATCCCGGCGCAGACACTGGGGGGCAGCGGCATCCTCTACGCCCTGCGGCCCCAGCGCGTTTATCTGGATGGCGCGCAAATCAATGCCGTGCTGGCCCTCAGCGCCGAGCCCCTTCAAAGGGCACAGGCCCTCGTTCCGCCCGCGGCCATGCCCAATGCAACAGGAGAGAGAAATCTATGACGCCCGCCTTTCTTTACAAGCTGCTGCTGCGGCTCTATGCCCGCATCGATCTTCGCGGTGCTCTGTATTACATCAACAGCGGCGAAGCCCTGCCGCCCCCACTAAGTAAGGAGGAGGAGGCCCAGTTGATGCACGCGCTCCTACAGGGTCGGGAGGATGTGAAGCAGACCCTCGTTGAGCGCAACCTGCGGCTGGTGGTTTATATTGCCCGCAAATTCGAGAACACCGGCGTTTGCATCGAGGACTTGATCTCCATCGGCGCGATTGGCTTGATCAAGGCCGTGAATACCTTTGACGCGCGCAAAAAGATCAAGCTGGCCACCTATGCATCCCGCTGTATCGAAAACGAGATCTTGATGTACCTGCGCCGCAGTTGCAAGCTGAAGCTGGAGGTATCTTTGGATGAACCGCTGAACGTGGATTGGGACGGCAACGAGCTGTTGCTTTCGGATATATTGGGCACGGATCCGGATGTGGTCTGCCGCAACCTGGAGGACGAGGTGGATAAGGAGCTGCTGAGCCTGGCCATGGATAAGCTAACCCCCAGGGAAAAGCAGATTATGGAGCTGCGCTTCGGTCTCTCGGGCAGCCGGGAATACACGCAAAAGCAGGTGGCGGATATGCTGGGCATCTCCCAGAGCTATATCTCGCGCCTCGAGAAGCATATCATTAAGGTGCTGCGCAGCGAAATGGCGCAAATGATGTGAATAAAAAAGCGAGGCGCTCTTTCGCGCCCCGCAGGTCAGGCAAATATTTTAGGACCCTTGGGCGGCCGCGCAGCTAGGGCAAAGACCGCAGAAAACCAACCCGCAGCTTTCCACCAGGCAGCCCGTTGCCGCCGCCACGGGACCCGCCAGGTCGGGCAGGGCGGTGCAGGGAATATCTACCACGGCGCCGCAATCACGGCAGATGAGGTGGGAGTGGCCATCCGTTACCGGGTCGAACCGATCGGCCGCGCCTGGGATGGAGATGCGTGCAATCTTCCCTGCCTCCGCCAGCTGGTTGAGGTTGCGGTATACGGTGGCAAGGCTGACGCTGGGGCTTTGCTCTCGAATCGCTGTATATAAGGCATCCGCAGTGGGGTGCTGCCCCTGGGTCTCCCGCACAGCCCCCAGCACGAACTCGCGCTGCTTGGAATAAATCATAACCCAATCCTTTCGAACATAAGAACTATTACTGATCTTATACTAAAGGATAGAGCGCGCTTTTGTCAAGGAGAAAACGTAAAACAAAAAGCCCCCTCCAGGGAAGGAGCTCTTGCTTTGCCTAGAAATTTAGTTGAGGGACTCTTTGAAAGCCTTACCGGCCTTGAAAGCGGGAGCCTTGCTGGCGGCGATTTGGATCTCTTCGCCGGTCATGGGGTTGTGGCCCTTATGAGCGGGGCGTTCGCGAACCTCAAACATACCAAAGCCAACCAGCTGAACCTTTTCGCCGGCCTTAAGGGTTTCGGTGATGGTGGAGAGGACGGCGGTCACGGCCTTCTCAGCATCCTTCTTGGAAAGGGCGCTCTTTTCAGCAACGGCCGCGATCAGTTCGGTTTTGTTCATTGTAGTACCTCCTAAGAAATTTGAAAAACTAAAAATTTCGGGTTAAAATCCTCGTATATTGTACCAAGGTTTCCCTTGCAGGGCAAGCCCTTTTTTGAAAAAATGCCCTAAATACCTATTTTTTTTGCTCCTCTGCCTTCACGGCTTCCCAATAGGCATCCATCCCGAACAAGGGCAAACCCGAAAGCGTTCCCCGTTCCTGTAAAATGCGCGCCTCCATGCGGCTAAAGCGGTCCATAAATTTATCCGTGGCCTTGTGCAGAAGGGCTTCCGGATCCCGCCCCAACAGCCTGGCCACATTCACAGCCGCAAAGAGCAGGTCTCCCGCCTCCTCATCCACATGGGCCTCGTCGCCCGCTTCCATCGCTTCGAGCAGTTCGCCGGCTTCCTCGGGCAGCTTTTGCAGGGCGTCCTTGGGGTTCGCCCAGTCAAAACCCACATGGGCGGCCTTTTTTTGCACCTTGGCGCTGCGCATCAGGGCTGGGAAGGCGCGTGGGACGGCACGCATAGCTTCGGCCGCCGTGGCTTGGTGCTTCTCCTTCTGCTTGAGCTGCTCCCAGTTGTATTTTACCTCGCCGCTGCTCTTGGCATGCGCGCCGCCAAAAACATGGGGGTGGCGGTAGATCAGCTTTTGCACGATGCCGGTGCTCACATCCCGCAAGGTGAAGGCGGCCTGCTCCTGCGCAATGATAGCGTGCAGGCCGATTTGCAGCAGCAGGTCGCCCAGCTCCTCGCAAAGGGCTTCGTCATCCTCGCGCTCGATGGCGTCCAGAACCTCATAGGCTTCTTCGATCAGCGGCCCGCGCAGGGAAAGATGGGTCTGCTCGGCATCCCAGGGGCAACCGCCGGGCGCGCGCAGCCTGGCCAGCACGACCATCAAATCATCCACGCTTTTGCGCTCGAGCTGCTCGGGCAAGGCCGGGGGCACGATGAGACAGGTATCGGCCGCATAAGTGGCCTGCCGATCCGCTTCCAGCAAAGGGATTGGCCGGGCCGTATAACCTTCCGGCCCCAGCGCGCAAAACCAAACGGGATATTCATCCGGGAAGTATTCACCGAGGGCCAGCTTCACATTGCCCGCGGACAGGCTCGAATCCACTTCCTCAATGCTTAGGGTGTGATAAGGATCCAAAATGCTGGGCAGGCCGCTGGCTGCGCAGCAGACCAGGCCATCCTCCGGCAAGGGGATGGGCAGGGCGCAAAGGGCGGCCTGCCCATAGCCGGGAGAGGGCAGGCGGCGCACTGCCGCACCGTCCCTTTCGGCCCGCATCAAGAGGGCGCTGAGGGCGGCATCCCCCATGCCCCGGCCGCATACGGCATATACCGCGTCCTGCCCGGGGTCGCAGAGCCGATCCGCGATGGCCGCGTTGAGTTGGTCGAAATCGGCCGCGGTCTCATAGAGGTCATCCATGGCGGTATAGGGTAGGCCCAGGGCCAGCAATGGGGCTGCGCAGGGGCTTTCCGAAGTCTGTAAGTATAGATGCTTCGCGCTTTTGATTGCTTCGAAGGCCGCCGCAGTGGTATGGCCGGGCGTGGCCAGGGGAGCGATGGTAAGGGTGTAGCTCATGGTTGGTATTCCTCCAGGCTGCAAACGCAGCGGGCCGTGATACAGATAAGTTCCCCTTCCGGGCCGCAGCCCTCTGGGGTGGTGGCCTTGACGCTGACCCTGGCAACGTCGCAGCAGAGGGTATGGGCCAGGTTTTGGCGCATCGCCCCAATATACGGAGCCAGCTTGGGCTGTTGGGCCACGATGGTAGCGTCCAGGTTACCCAAGAGATAGCCCTTCTCCCGCAGGAGGCCGTTCACGGCGGCGAGCAGCTCCAGCGAGCAGATGCCTTTATAACGGGGGTCGCTATCCGGGAAGTGGCTGCCGATATCCCCCAGGGCGGCTGCGCCCAACAGGGCGTCAATAACGGCATGGGCCAGCACATCCGCATCCGAATGGCCCAGAAGGCCCAGCTCAAAGGGGATCTTTGCCCCGCCCAGCACGAGGGCCCGGCCCTCGACCAGCCGGTGGGTGTCCTCGCCAAAGCCGCTGCGGTGCGCCCGGCTGCGAAGCAATGCTTCGAAGAGGGGGATATCCGCGGGCGTGGTCAACTTTTGGTTGCGGGGGCTGCCTGGGGTGAAATGCACCTCGCCATAGGCGCGACGGTAGATGGCCGCGTCGTCCGTGGCGCAAATGCCCGCCTGCCGCGCGGCTTCATAGGCCGCGAGGATACGCGCCCGGCCAAAAGATTGCGGGGTCTGCGCGGCCAGTAGGGTATCGCGCTCCAAAACAGCCGCCTCGCCCTGCCAGATGGTATCCCTTGGCGGCAGGGCGGTCACGCCGCTCCCCCGCGCGAGAGCGCCCGCAATGCTATCCAAAATAACGGAGGGTTCCACTAGGCAGCGGGCCACGTCGTGAATGGCCACGATCTCGCCTTCGGCCAGCAGCAGGGCGTTATAAACGGATTCTCCCCGCGCGGCTCCGCCTTCCACCAGGCGGATGCGCGGGCCAGCTTTGCCATATCGTTCAACCAGGGACTGCGCCAGCGGCCGCGTCGCATCGGATACGGCGATGAGAAAATCCGTCACATCCGCGCGCAAAAAGGCCAGCAGGGCGTATTCCAGCGCCGTGCGGCCCGCGAGGGGCAGGGTCAGCTTGTCAAAGCCCATGCGGCTGGAGCTGCCGGCCGCCAGCAGGATGGCCGTAACGCCGCCGCTCATCCGTTCCCCTCGGGCAGCAGCTCATACATGCTGGAGGCATCCGCCTTAAGGGCGTGCTCCTGCACGGAGAGCACCTTGAGCCGCACGTGCTTGCCGGAAAGCAGGATATCCAGCTCATCTCCCTCCTTGAGCTCGGCCGAAGCCTTGGCCACCCGGCCGTTGACCTGCACCCGGCCCAGGCCGCAGGCCTCGTTGGCCACGGTGCGGCGCTTGATCAGGCGGGATACCTTAAGATATTTATCCAATCGCATGTTAGAAACTCCCTTTTTTGTATGAAAAGATGATACCATATCCGCGGATAAAAAACGAGGGGGCAGGGCCCCCTCGTAAGGTATCGATTTTTAGAACGCTTGCTTAACCCACGGAGCCGTTGTAGGAATGCACCAGCTCTTCGTTGATCTTGACGCTGCCGTCATTCTTCCAGGTATCCAGCATGGAGGCCCATTCTTCTTCCCGTAAATTTTCCAGCAGCAGGGTGGTGGCGGCTTCCTTCACGCCTTCCAGCGCTACGGCGCCCGGCGTTTCATCGGCGAGGTAGTAGAGGATATGGCAGCCGTCCGCATCCTGAATGACCTCGCTGTATTGGCCCAGGCGCAAGGTGGAGAAGGCGGTTTTCACCTCTTTGGACCAATCCATGTCGCTCTCGTATTTGTTGCTGATAAGCAGGCCCTTCTTAGCGATGGTATCAAAGCTGAGGATATCCGCATCCTCGGTATATTCGGCCATAACGGTGGCAAAATCGTCGCCGGCCTTCAGCTTGGCGTAGGCCTCGTCGGCCTTTTCCAGCACGGGGGCCATGCGGGTGGCGTCAAGGGCGGCTACTTCCTTTTCCAGCGCCTTATATTGGGTTATGATCTCATCCAGGCGGGCGTTTGCCTTGCCGCCGATGGCCGCGTCAAAGGCCAGATCGCCGTATTCGGCGGCGAGGGCATCCATCTCGTCCGTTTTGGCGGTGTATTCTTCACTGGGCTCCCCATCCGGGGCGATGAGGATGTGCAGCGCGCGGCTATAACCCTCGGGTACATAGAGGGAGGGGGTGCCGCCGTATTTTTCGTAGCTCTCCGCGTCGGTCTTATAAGCGCCGCCGTCCGTGGTGTAAGCATCCTTCTGCTCGGCTAGGGTATCGCCATACCAGGTTTGCAGGGCCGCGTCATCTACGGAGACTCCCTTTAGGGTCTCTTCGCGGAAAAGCTCGCTGATGGCGTTATTCTTATAATAATCGCGGATCCATTCCACGAAATCGTCATAACTCATAGCGGAGCCGGTGTAGTATTCGGTTTCGGCCACCAATAGTTCCTTGGCGCGCGCTTCCACATCGATGGAAGCATCCGCTTCGGCCTCACCTTTGGCCTGCGTGCGGTAGGTATCCATCAGGTATTCCAGCTCTTCCGTGACGCTGGATTCGATATCGGCAAGCTTTTCCTCGTCCAGCTCTTCAAAGCCGGCTGCTTTCGCCTGGTAGGCGATGATCTTTTCCTCTGCCAGCAGGTCCACGATGAAATCCTGGAATTCGCTCAGGGCGGCTTCGTCGGAATAGATATCGTAGCCACGGCTCGCATAGTAAGAGGCGTAGGTATCGAACAGGTCAATGTATTCGCCCAAGGTGACGGTTTCTTCGCCTACGGTAATCGCGACAGCGTCCCGATCCACATCCGAAACGGGGGCGGCGGCGGGCGCGGCTTCGCTTTCAGGCTTGAGGGCGCAGCCCGCAAAGACGCTCAGCGCCAGAAGGGCGGCCAGGGCAAGGGCAGTTAATTTCTTCATATGTTTCTCCATTTTCGTATATTGTATCTTACATACCGTTTTATTATATCATGTCTCCTTTTGAATGCAATCGGACAGCATGTAAACAATCTGTGGCAGCGCCAGGCACAGGGCCGCGGCGTCCTGCTTGGGGCGGCGGATGATCAGCGTGGGCGTTTCGTTAAGGCGCAATTGCGCGCCGTCGATCTTCTGGGCGGTTTCATAGAGCTTAGCCCCATCCATGGGAGCTTCCGTATCCAGCACTACGCGGGCCTCCCCATCCTGCACGTGGAGGCGGGTGATATAGACACGCTGGGCGTCCGCCTTGAGCTTGCCGATGAAGAGAAGGTTTTCCACAACCTTGGGGATGTCGCCGTAGCGGTCGATCAGCTCATCCTGCACGTCATAAAGCTCCTCCTGCGAGGTGATATGGGCGATGCGCTTATACATGGCCAGCCGCTCGCTCTCGCGGCGAATGTATTCGTGGGGGATGCTGGCCGCGAGTGGCAGCTCCATCACCGTATCGATTTCCTTCTTGGGCGCTTCGCCCCGGGCCTCGCGCAGAGCGCCTTCCACGATCTTGCAATAAAGGTCATAACCCACGGCCTCCATGTGCCCGCTCTGCTCGGGGCCCAAAAGGTTGCCCGCGCCGCGTATTTCCAGGTCGCGCATGGCGATGCGGAAGCCCGAGCCGAACTGCGTCAGCTCACGGATGGCGGTGAGCCGCTTTTCCGCGATCTCGGAAATGGCCTTGTCCCGCTTGAAGAAGAGATAGGCATAGCCCAGCCGAACACCCCGGCCGACCCGGCCCCGCAGCTGATAGAGCTGGGAGAGGCCCATCTTATCCGCGTCGTAGATGAGGATGGTATTGACGTTTTGCATATCCAGCCCGCTCTCGATGATGGTGGAGCAAAGGAGCACATCGTACTGCCGATCCAGAAAATCCAGCATGGTCTTTTCCAGCACGCGCTCGCTCATCTGGCCGTGGGCATAGGCTACGCGGGCTTCGGGAACGAGTTCCCGCAGGTATTCCACGAAGTACTCCATGGTGCGTACGTGGTTATAAACGAAATAGACCTGCCCGCCCCGGCCGATCTCCTTGCGGATGGCCTCGCGTACGATCCCGTCCGCATATTCCATCACATAGGTTTGCACAGGATAACGCTGGGCCGGGGGCGTTTCGATCACGGACATATCGCGGATGCCCGTCATGGACATATGCAGCGTTCGCGGGATGGGCGTTGCGGAAAGGGTCAGCACATCCACGCTGCGCTTGAGGTTTTTAATCTGCTCCTTATGGCCCACGCCGAAGCGCTGCTCCTCGTCTACGATCAAAAGGCCCAGATCTTTGAATTTGACGCCGGCTGCCAGGAGCTTGTGCGTGCCCACCACGATATCCACACGGCCGTTTTTAAGGCCCTCCACAATAGCAGCCTGCTCCTTGGGTGTTTTAAAGCGGGAGAGCAGGGCCACATTTACCGGAAAACCGGAAAAGCGGGCGGCGATGGTGTTGTAGTGTTGCTGAGCCAAGATGGTGGTGGGCACCAGCATGGCCACCTGCTTGCCCGAGAGGGCGGCCTTAAAGGCGGCCCGAAGCGCCACCTCGGTTTTGCCATAACCCACATCCCCGCAAAGCAGACGATCCATCACACGGCCGCTTTCCATATCCGCCTTGATCTCGGCGATGCTAACGAGCTGATCCGGCGTTTCTTCATAGGGAAAGCTTTCCTCCAGCCGCCGCTGCCAGCTGTTATCCGGCGCAAAGGCAAACCCCTTTATTTTTTGCCGTTCCCCATAGAGCCGCACCAGGTCGAAGGCAAGCTTGCGCACGCCCTCGCGGGTGCGGGTCACGGTGCGCTGCCACTCGCCGCTGCCCAGTTTGGAAAGGTGGGCGGCAGCGGCGTCCTCGCCGCCGCCGATGTATTTCTGCACCCGGTCAAGCTGATCCGTAGGGATGTAAAGCTTATCCCCGCCGGCGTAGACGAGGTGCAGATAATCCCTGGGCGCATTATCCACCGTGAGGGTAACCACGCCCACGAAGCGGCCGATGCCATGCAGCTCGTGCACCACCAGGTCGCCCACACTCAGCTCGGAAAAGGCCAGTTGGGGGCGGCTGCGCTTGGATTTCTTGGCCGCGCGCACCACATCGCCATAAAGCTCGTGTTCGCTGATGGCCACCAGCCCCAGCTCGCTGTATTCATAGCCCCGCTCGAGGCTTTGGCCGAGGATGATCCGCTCGCCCTTGATGATCTCGCGGGAAAGGCTCTCCACGGCCGGGAGGATCACATCCAAATCCTCCAGGCGCTGGCGCAGTCGCTCCGCGTGCGGCCCGGCGTAGATGAGCACCGTCGTGCCGGCCTTTTTCCAGGCCGCCAAATCCTCGCAAAGCAGGGTTTCATCCCCCACATAGCGGGAGACGGGCCGCGTTTCAAAGCGGAAAGGGGCTTTCATGGCGATGAGGCCATAGCTGCGGGTGAGCGAGAAGAACAGGGCCGTGCGGGGGGTTGAGAGGGCCTTGATGGTTTGCAGGGGGGAGCAGAGAAGCTGGGCCTGCTCGCCCTCTGCGCCGCCGGTCGCGATGGCCTCCGCGCATAGCTCCACGAACTGTGTGTGGGCCATCTTGGCGCTTTCTTCCACCCGCGCCGGCTCGTCGATCAAAAAGACCGCTTCGGCCAGATAATGGAGCAGGGTGTATTCCGTTTCATAAAACAGGGGCAACAGCCGCACGGCCCCTTCCGGCGTACCGCCCTGCCGCAGGCTTTCCGCCATTTCCGAAAGGGCTTCACGGCCCTTCATGCGGGAAAGGGCGCTCTTGCGGGCCTTTTCGGTAAGGGGCATCTCCATGGCCGGGGGCAGCTCAATGGAACCGATATTCTCGATGGAGCGCTGGGTCAGCGGGTCATAGGTGCGCAGGGTATCCACTTCGTCGTCAAAAAACTCGATGCGTACGGGGTTCTCTGCGCTGATGGGATATACGTCCAAATAGCCGCCTCGGAGGCAGACCTGGCGGCGGCTTTCACAAACCTCCGCGCGTTCATACCCTGCCGCCACCAAAGCGGCGAGCAGCTCGCGCGGCTCCACGATATCCCCCGCCTTAACGGTGCGTACAGCGCCGCGGATGGCCTCCGGCGGCGCCAGGCGCTGCATAAGCGCCTCAATCGATACGGTCAGGGCCGTGCCAGCGCCCCGGCCCAAAGCCAGGCGGCATAGGGTATCAACCCGCCGGGCCTCCAGGCCCTCGGAGCTTGTATAGGCGCCGGTGAGGGGGATATCCCGAGCTGGGAAGTGCCGGCAAGGCACGTAGCTGCCCATTTCCTCGGCCAGCTTTTCCGCCGCGCTTTCATTGGGGGCTATGAACACAAGCGGGCGATGGATATCCGCAAAGAGGGCGGCCGCCATGTGGCCCTTATTCGCCTCGGAGAGGCCGAATACGCCGCAAGGGCCCTCGCCTTTGGTGAGGGCCTCGCATAGCCGCGTATATTCGGGATGCTGGGACAGAACGTCCAGCAAGGGGTGCCGGTTCAAAATCGCTTCCTCATGCCCGCCCATCAAAGGATCTCCGGTCGGCCCAAGCCGCCTTGCTCCCCGGGCGGGGTTCCATTTTCCTGCTCCTGGGGATCGTCATCCCTGAGCGGTTTTTCTTTTTTAGGGCGCTTGTTATACGTAGCCTGCGCCTCGAGCAACTGGCCCTTGACGATCAGCATAGCCGCGTCCGCCGCCTGCTCAAGGGCCGCATTCAACAGTTCCTTTTCCTCGCCCTGCGGTGCGCCCAGCACATGGGATACGAGACCCCTGTGGCCCTCCGCCTGGCCGATACCCACCCGGATACGGGGGAAATCATCAAAGCAGAGCTGGTAAATCACGCTGCGCATGCCGTTATGCGTGCCCGCGCTGCCGCCGCGCCGGATGCGGATATCGCCCAGGGGGATATCAATATCGTCGTAAATGAGCAAAAGCTCGTGATGCTCGGCCTTGTACCAGTTCATCACATCCCGCACAGCCCGGCCGCTCTCGTTCATATAGGTTTCGGGCTTGACCAGCACGACCTTTCGCCCATCCACAAAGCCCTCGCCAAAAACGGCCTGAAAGTTGTGCCGCCGAATTTCGATGTTCCAGCGCGCGGCCAATATGTCCAACGCTAAATAACCGGCGTTATGCCGGGTGCCCGCATATTCCCGGCCCGGGTTGCCCAGGCCCACAATGATGAACATGCCCATTCCGTCCCTTCCCCAACACGCCTACACGCAAGCATACCCTCATATCCGCAGATATGGGGGGCCGCGTTCATCCGTATTTGTATTTCCCTAGTATTATACCCCCCGCGACCCACTTGGGCAACCACCGGCTTTTCGGTTTTTTGCCTGAAATTTAGCGTAGCATAACATGCTGAAGCCCCCGCTTTTGCGGGGATCCCGGACTATCAAGAAAGTTCGGGGGCCGCACACAGGTTGCAATAGATGCAACGCTCCCTTTTAGGTCGCGTTGCTCCTTTGCTCACTAGGCTTTTGCCTCCCTGAGGCTTTCTCTGCATGAAACAACGACCGCGAGGTACGAGCAGTTGTTTCATGGAAGCTCAAAAAAGTGGCATAGCCGCTTTTTTGACACGCTGAGGCCCCCGCTTTTGCGGGGGCCCGTATATAACCCTATTATTGTGAGCGCGAAGCGACGAAAAAACTTTCGAAGGATTTTTCGTCAGGCCTTCGCCTTTCCCTGCACAGGCTGGAAGAGGTAGATGCAGAAGCGCGCCAGCGTATAGCACACGAGCACGAGCGCGATGATGGTTTCGATCAGCACCACCGTGGATAGGAAGGATAGCTGATACCCGGCCCCGGCCAGGAAAGCCGCGGCCTGTTTGGCGGCGATAGCGCTGATGACAAAGGGGAAGGTAAAGGAGGCGAAGCTGGGGAAGAAGACCACCTTGGGCAGCCGCAGCAGCTTATAGAGGGATAGGAGATACAGCGCCGTGGCCAAGATGAAAAGGAAGATCACCATGCCTGCGCTCTTGGTAGCGACGGATTGGATATAGGCCGCCAGGCAAAGGCTGGTGGGCGCTGCGAAGATGCAGAAGAGGGGCCGCGCCGGCTCCGGCGTTTCGGGGTGCTTGCTATAGCGGTAACCCACCAAAACCAGCAGGGCCAGCAGCGAAACGAAGCCGAACCAGAAGGCGGCCGCACCCAGGGCCTGCATCTTATAGGCCGGGGCCGTGATGCCGGCCACGGCGATGCCCACATAAACGATGAAATAGCTGGCGAAGACCTTTTTGATATCCAGCTTAACGATAAAGCGCATGGTGAATACCACGATCAAGGCTGCGTGCAGCAGGATCGCGGCCAGCCAGATGAAGAGCGAAACGCCGCCGAGGAAGGGCTTGGCGTAAACGGAGAGCAGCATCAGCCCCATGGGGAAGGTAGCCGCCACGCTGAGCATGATGGGGTTTTTCAGATCCTCTTTGACCATGGCGGGGTAAAGCGCCCATTTGAGCACGAGCAGCACCAGGGCCAAAAAGGCGATAATGCCAAAGAGATAACGCACGGCTTCGGAATAGCTTTGCAGCAGGTTGCCCAGGGCCGCGCAGCCCAGCATTACGCCGCAAAGGGGGACGGGTACTTTTTGGATCATGGCTTTCATAAGCTTACACCGCCTGCGCTACGTCCGTATTTATTAGGTCGAATTCGCGAACTACGATCTGCGCCACCTTTTCCGCAACCAAGCCCGTGAAATGGATGCATTGTTCCTTGTGCTCACCCTTGCCCATATCGAATTCCTTGGTCAGGATGCGGCAGCAAAGCGCGTTCTTGCCATTGGCCTCCTTGAAATAATCGTGCAGCTCTTTGGCCACGGCCAAGTTCTTTTCCACCTTGGGGTCGCCCTGCTTGGTGCGGCCAAAGAACAGGCCCAAAGCCATTACGCCGCCGGAAACCGCGCCGCAAAGGCACTTGGAGCGGCCGATGCCCACGGGGAAACCGGAGGCCATGGCAATCACTTCTTCGGGCACATCCAGCGCAAAATTGCTGCGGATGGAGGACATGACCGCCTCGGAGCAGAAAAACCCGCCCCGGAAGAGCTCCTCGGCATCCTTTTTGATCTTTTGTACGCTTACCTCATTTTTGATGTTCATGATTTGTAGCTCCTTTTTGCTGTTGTAAATCAGATGTAACCATCATATCGCACCCGAGGCGCGCAATCCAATTGCCTTTCCCTTCCCCTGCCGCAAGCATATCGAAAATATCTATAGATCCGGGCGCGTGTCCCCGGCCGCTTGTTTTGCGCCCCGCGGTGTGCTATAATAACTGTGGTATCTGGCTGAGCCAATGAAAAACAAAGGAGAACGAGCATGCAATTCCCCAAGCTGAACGCGCCCTCGCTCAAGGATCTATTCGTGCAGGAGTTGGAGCAGATGATCCTCTCCGGCAAGCTGGCCATCGGCAGCAAGCTGCCGCCCGAGCGGGAGCTTGCCCGGGCCATGCAGGTGAGCAGGGCCGTGGTCAACGCGGGCCTCACGGAGATGGAGGCCAAGGGCTTTGTGGAGATACGCCCAAGGGTGGGTGCTTTCGTGGCGGATTACCGCCGCGTGGGCACTGCGGATACGCTGCTTTCCATCATGAAATACAACGGCGGCCGCCTGCGGCGCGATGAGGTGCGCTCCATCCTGCAGATCAAGCTGGTGCTGGATCGGCTTACGGCGGAGCAGGCCGTGCTTAATGCCTCCGATGCGGATATCGAGGTCCTCTCAGCGCGGCTCGAAGCCTTCCGCCAAGCCGCGACCCCGGAGGAAGCCTCGGAGGCCGCCTTTGGCTATTACCACGAGCTGGCCCTGGTGAGCGGCAATACGCTGGTGCCGCTGATCTACCATTCCTTCCGCACGCCCATATTGAGCCTTTGGGCCCGCTTTGCCCGCAAGCACGATATCGCCTCCCTCTACGATAACGCCGCGCGGCTGCACGGCTTTTTGCAGCGCCGCGACGCCGAGGGCGCGATCCGCTGCGTGGAAAGCTCCGTGGGGGACGCCATCGCCGGCTCGCGGGAGATCTACGAGGATTAGCCGATAGCGGACGCTTTGCCCCCGCAAAGTATCTTTGCGTGACAAACGGCCCCGCTTTGGCTAAGCTGATTCTGAGGTGATGGCATGGCAAGAATCGGTAAGCACTTACGGGCCTTGCGTGGGCAAAAGGGGCTTACCCAGGATGCGCTGGCGCAAAAGCTGTTCACCAGTAGGCAAAGGGTCTCCCATTATGAAACGGGCAAGTCCAACCCAGATATCGATACCCTGGTCAAGATCGCCGAGGCTCTGGATGCGGATGTGAATGCGCTGATCTACGGCCCGCCCGTGCCGCCCGCGCGTAAAAAAGAAGCGCGGCGCAAGATTAGGGCAAGCTGAAACGGCGTAGCTTTTTATGCAAACAAAAGGATATGGCCGTTGGTGATCTCTTTCAGCTGCTCACCCGGTACGGTGACTTGCGGCCGCATAAGCGCAGGGGCTCTTGCGGCGCGCGCTTTGTTTTGTTATCTTAATATTAAGGCAAACAAAACCATCACCAAGCTCTGCGCATGGTATTTTGCAGGTTAAAGGAGCGTATATGGCGGCAGATCGAATCCCCGGCATCCAAAAGTGTTTCCGCAGGGTCACAAATTCCCGGCAGGTATTTGAAGCGGCGCTCTTGGTGGAAGATACGGGCGGCGGCTTCACCTATAGCGAGGGCTATGGCGGCAAAGACGTTGACTCGCCCATGGTCACGGCCAGCATTACCAAGCTGTTCACCACGGCCTGCATCCTGATCTTGCGCGAACAGGGGCGGCTGTCTTTGGAAGAGGAATTGCCGGCGTATTTTAATCCCCGGTTATTGCGCAATCTTCATCTATACAGGGGGAAAGACTACTCCTACGAATTGACAATCTACGACCTGCTGCATCAAACCAGCGGCTTGCCCGATGCCTATATGGAAGGCGGGCATAGCCTTCGGCGCGATGTGATCGAGCAGGATCTATATATCGATTTTGAGCGGATGCTCGCTCTGGTAAAAGCCTTAAAACCCCATTTTGCGCCAAAAGTGAGCAAGCGGGCATACTATGCCGATATCAACTTCGATCTGCTGGGAAAAATCATCGAAAAGGTAACCAACATGCCGCTGGAACAGGCCTACCGGGAATTCATTTTTGCGCCGCTGGGCTTGCAGCATACCTATCTGCCAATCGCCGAAGAGGAGTTTGTGCCGAACGTTTATTATAAAAGCGCCTCGCTGCATCGGCCGCAAACAATCATCAGCAGCCGCGCCAGCGGCGGCTGCATCAGCACGGCCCGCGAACTGATGGTTTTCCTCAAGGCCTTTTTTTGGGGGAAGCTATTCGATCGAGCTGTTTTTGCGGATGCATCCCAATATAGAGACATGCAGCTTTCCATGCGCCCCATGCGCTATGGCTGCGGCCACATGCAGATCCAGCTCGGCGGCCCGGCCACGGCTTTTCAGGGCCGGGGGGAGCTGCTTGGGCATTGCGGCTCCACGGGCTCCTTCGCTTTTTATCATCCGGCGAAAGAGCTGTTTTTCGTAGGGGATGTGAACCAGATGGCCAACCCGGCCCTCCCTGTTCGGCTGGCGATTCAACTGGCCATAGCCATAAAATAAGCCCCGTTCCGAGCAGGAGCGGAGCTGGGTTGGCGTTCCCTTTTGCTAAGCTGCAAAGGCGGGCCGAAGCTTTTCCTCTATGCGCATGAGGCGGTAGAGGCGCAGCATTTCCGCCGCGGCGCAGAGCTTATCCGCCAGGCAAATGAGGTAGGATTCTGCATAGCGGGGGAAGGAGAGGGTAAGCGGCCACATGTGCTTGACGATAATATCCTTCTCCTTGCGGGTCAGTTCAAAAGCTGCGCTGGCGTTATGCAGGGCCAGCTTGGGGTGGAGGAGCAGCAGCCGGGCGCGGAATGCGAAATCCTCATCCCGTGTGCCGTGGTGCATATCGTGCAAAAGGCCGCCCCGGGCCGCGGCCCGCTGGTCAAGGCCGAAAAAGCGGCAAAGCAAAAAGCCCACGTAGGATACATAAAGGCTATGTTCCAGGCGGGATACCTCCTGGGTGTGCTGCGTAATACACCCCATGGACTGAACCTGCGGGGTATGTATCAAATCGCGGATGCAGGCGTAAAACTCTTCCCTGCGCTGATCCTTCAACGGCATGACTCCCTTTCGACTATTATATATGCGCGGCGTTTCGCTCACGAGGCTTTACTATATCATAAATATCTACAAAATGCACCTGAAATTTCGCCCCAAATGCGCCTTTTTTTGTTTGTTCACACCTGGCCGGCCATAGGGTTGTCTGCGGAAAAGTAATATCTATCTTTCTCCATCCTTTGCTACAATTGGATGCAGGGGAAACATCGCCCAAGTTGGCCGGAGTGATTTTATGAAACGCCTGTTGACCGCCTTGGCCGCGGCCCGGTTGGAGCGCCGTAAAGATGGTAAAAATCCGATGGATTACGAGGAACCGGGCTGGGACCGCATCGATCCCGTGGCCATCTGCTACAATATGGCAGCGCACAGGGCTTATACGTCCGCCGGCCCTTCGCAATGGTATCATGAGCCGGAAAACGTCACAAACTATGCCCGGCCCTTTACATAGGAATTGCAGGAGCTGGGCGAGCGGCGGTTCGGCATGGCCCATTGGTGGGCTAGGTGGGTGTCGGAGGGCGCGGGGGGATTGGCAGGCGTTTTACGCGCGCAACGGCTTGGCATACGCGGCATGGGAGCGCGATAGGGGATAGCGGGAAAAGCATAGCCGAAACGGGCCGTTATCCCCTTAGGCGGCTTGTGCCGGGCCGGGCCGTATGTTAAGATTAACCAGAGGCCGAACCCGTAGGATGGGTGAAAATGATTACAAAGGAGATGCTGCAAATGTCTAAGATCTATAGCGTAAAAGCAAGGGAGATTCTGGATTCGCGCGGGAATCCCACGGTAGAAGTGGATGTGGAGCTGGAAAGCGGCATCATCGGCCGGGCCTCCGTGCCTAGCGGCGCTTCCACAGGCACGCGCGAGGCCGTGGAACTGCGCGATGGCGATAAGGGCCGCTTTAAGGGCAAGGGCGTGCGTAAAGTGGTGGAGAATGTGCGCACCGTTATCGCGCCCGCCGTTATCGGCCTGGATGCGCTGGACCAGCGCAAGCTGGACCACCTTTTGATTGAGCTGGATGGCACGAAAAACAAATCCAAGCTGGGAGCCAACGCCATCCTGGGCGTTTCTCTGGCTGCGGCCCGGGCCGCGGCCAATTATCTGGACCTGCCGCTTTACCGCTACATCGGCGGCGCGAATGCTTACGAGCTGCCCGTGCCCATGATGAACATCCTCAACGGCGGCAAGCACGCGGATAATACCGTGGATGTGCAGGAATTCATGATCATGCCCATCGGCGCGGATACCTTTGCCGCAGCCCTGCGCATGAGCGCGGAGGTTTATCAAACGCTCAAGAGCGTGCTCAAGGGCAAGGGCCTGAACACAGCTGTGGGCGACGAGGGCGGCTTTGCGCCCGATCTCGCCACCAACGAGGAGGCGCTCAAGCTGATCGTGGAGGCCATCGAAAAGGCGGGCTACAAGCCGGGCGCGGAAGTCGCCATCGCCATCGACGCGGCCGCTTCCGAATTTTACACCAAGGGGAAGTACGTTTTTCAGGGCGAAAACAAGAGCCGTACCAGCGAGGAAATGATCGCTCTCTATGCGGAATGGGCGGAAAGATACCCCATCATTTCGTTGGAAGACGGCCTGGCGGAGAATGATTGGCAGGGCTGGGCCGCGCTCACGGCCAAGCTGGGCGGGAAGCTGCAATTGGTGGGGGATGACGTATTTGTCACCAACCCTGAGATTTTACGCGAGGGCATCGGCAAGCACATTGCCAATTCCATCCTCATCAAGCTCAACCAGATCGGCACCCTCACGGAAACGCTGGACACCATCGAGATCGCTCACAAGGCAGGCTATACCACCGTGATCTCCCACCGTTCGGGCGAAACGGAGGACGTCACCATGGCCGACCTGGCCGTGGCCGTCAATGCGGGGCAGATCAAGAGCGGCGCGCCCTGCCGTACGGAGCGCGTTGCCAAGTATAACCAACTGCTGCGCATCGAGGAAGCGCTGGGCAAGAGCGCTGCCTTTAAGGGCGGCGCTCTTAGGCGGTAGCCTTCGCGGGCTGCAAGGACGGAGCGGAAAAGAAAGGGGCACGATATGGCGGAAATCTATTTGGCAGGCGGCTGCTTTTGGGGTGCGGAAAAATACCTCGCCTCCATCCCCGGCGTGCTGGAAACCGAGGTGGGCTATGCCAATGGCAAAACGGAGAACCCAACCTATGAGGAAGTTTGCAGGCGCAACACCGGCCACGCGGAGACCGTGTGGGTTTCCTACGACCCGGCCGTTTTGCCGCTCGGCTTCCTGCTGACGCTCTATTATGAAGCGATTGACCCCACTTCCATCAACCGGCAGGGGGGCGATGCGGGTGCGCAATACCGCACGGGCATCTACTATACAAACGAGGCGGACAGGCCCGTGATCGAGGCTTCGCTCGCGCAGTTGCAAGAGCGCTGCAAACAGCCCGTCGCCATCGAATGCAAACCCTTGGAAAACTACAGCCCGGCCGAGGAATACCACCAGAAATATCTCGATAAAAACCCCGGCGGTTATTGCCACCTATCGCCGGATACCTTTAAAAAGGCCGCGGGCGCCCGGGTGGATCCGGCTGCCTATCCGCCAAAGAGCGAGGGAGACCTGCGGCAGCAGTTATCTCCCTTGCAATATGAGGTGACAAAAAACAGCGCTACGGAGCCGCCCTTTCGCAACGAATTTTACCAAACCTTTCGCCCCGGCCTCTATGTGGATGTTACCACAGGCGAGCCGCTCTTTGCCTCCGGCGATAAATTCGAATCCGGCTGCGGCTGGCCCAGCTTTGCGAAACCCATCGACCCAAACGTCCTGCGCGAGAAGCGCGATATTTCCCACGGCATGATCCGCACCGAGGTGCGCAGCCGCGCTGGGGACGCGCACCTCGGCCACGTATTCCCGGATGGCCCGAAGGAGCAGGGCGGCTTGCGCTATTGCATCAACAGCGCAGCATTGCGCTTCATCCCCAAGGAGGAGATGGAGAAGGAGGGCTATGGCTACATGCTGGGATTGATCGATTAGCATTCAAATAGTATCAAACCAAGGCGCTCCCAATTTGGGGGCGCTTTTGCCTGCCGTTTTTATGCCACAATAATTCAGATAGAAGACAGATAGAAACCATCGCCAGTTCATCACCTTAGGGTTTAATAGGGAAAACGTAAGAAACAAGGAGGGAGCAAATGGATAAGGCGGGCGGCAGGCATGAGATCAAGCATTACATCAACCGGGCCGATCAAATCGAGCTGTGCTCCAGGCTAGCGCATGTGGCCAAGCCGGATGAGAACGCGGCGGCCGGGGGCGGTTATCGCGTTCGTAGCCTGTATTTTGATAATTACGAGGACAAGGCCCTGCGGGAGAAGATCGACGGCGTGAACGAGCGGGAGAAATTCCGCCTCCGGTATTATAACGGCGATCCTTCTTTTCTCCGGCTGGAAAAGAAGAGCAAGGCCGGGGGCCTCTGCTTTAAAGAAAGCGCGGAGGTTTCGGCTATGGCCTGCCGGGCGTTGCTTTTTGGCGATTACGGGATGCTTAAAGAAAGCGGGGAGCCGCTGGCGTGGGAGTTATACGCCAAGATGCACGCGCAGCTGCTTCGGCCCAAGAGCATCGTCGACTACAGGCGCGACGCTTACGTATACCCGCCGGGCAATGTGCGCATCACCATCGATTACGATATCCGCGCCGGCCTCGTCCCTAAGGATTTTCTCAACAGCGAAGCCCCGTCCATCCCCGTTCCGGGCCCGGCCATCCTGGAGGTAAAGTACGATGCCTTTTTGCCCGAGGTCATTCGAGGCATCGTATCCCTTTCAAGCAGGCAGACGGCGGCGTTTTCCAAATACGCGGCGGCCAGGATCATTTAACAAACATAGGAGGTAAAGGTATATGACGTTTAACGATATTTTTAAGAGCAGCTTTTTGGAATCAGCCGTGGAATTCTCCCTGCTGGATGTGGCCCTGGCCCTGGGGCTCTCATTTTGCATCGGCCTATTCATCTTTTATGTGTATAAAAAGACTTTCGCGGGGGTGATGTACTCCGCTTCCTTCGGTGTTTCCATCCTGGCCATGACGCTGATCACCACCCTTATCATCCTGGCGGTCACCTCGAATATTGTGCTTTCGCTGGGCATGGTGGGCGCGCTTTCCATCGTGCGCTTCCGCACGGCCGTGAAGGAGCCGCTGGATATCGCCTTCCTATTTTGGGCCATCTCGGCGGGCATCGTCACCGGCGCGGGCCTGCTGCCCCTGGCGGTGGTCGGCTCGCTGTTCATCGGCCTGATCCTCTTGATCTTCGTCAATAAAAAGAGTGCGGATACGCCGTATATCATCGTTTTGGATTTGGCCGACGACCAGGCTGAGACTGAGGCCGTGGCCATGATCCGCGCAAAAACCAAAAAGGCTCTCGTAAAGGCCAAGACTGTGGCCAAGAGCGGCATCGAGCTCACTGTGGAGGTGCGCCTGATCGATATGTCCGCTAAGATTTTGAACGAGCTTTTAAGCGTGGAGGGCGTGAATAACGCCACCCTCGTCAGCTATAACGGCGATTACGCGGCCTGAGCGCCAAGCGGGGTGAGAGGATGATTGGCAGCAAACGGATCGGTATCGTCGTGGCGGCGGCGATGGCGTTCGCCCTGCTGGCCGTGGCCGCTTTGTATATACTGGGCGGCGCGGCCAAGGAAAGCGGCGCGCTGGAGAACGTGCCCGCCTATGCCTCGGAAGTTTTCGGCGCGGATATCATTTCCATCGAGATTTTGACGGACGAGGCGGATTGGCAGGAAATGCTGGATAACGCCATTTCCGAGCAGTTCATCATGGCGGATGTGATCGTCAACGGCACGAAATTCCAGGATGTGGGCGTGCGCCCCAAAGGCAATTCCAGCCTTACGCAGGTGGCGTCCTCAGAGAGCGACCGCTATAGCTTGCGCTTGCAGTTCGATGAATACATCAGCGGGCAGACCTGTTTCGGCCTGCAAAGCTTGGTTCTCAACAACATGCTGGGCGATAACACCTACATGAAGGAGTATATCTCCTATGACCTGATGCAAGCGGCGGGCATAAACGCCCCCTGCTTCGGCTTTGCCGATATCCAGGTGAATGGCGAGGCCTGGGGCCTGTATCTTGCGGTGGAGCTCTACAATGAAAGTTACGAGCAGCGGGTTTCGGGTGATACTTCCGGCATGCTTTATAACGTAAAGAGTATGGATATGGGCGGCAATGACGATGGCGATAACGCGGGCTTCAACGCTCCCGCCATGCGGGAAGGGGAGTTGGACTTGAGCAAGGGCGGCATGCCCGATGGTATGCCCGCAGCATCGGCCGGTGCTGCGGGTCTGAGCGAGGATCAAAGCGGCCAGCCCGCGCTCCCGGATGCGGATGGTGAAACGCGCGAGAGCACCCGCGCGGGCGGCATGGCCCGGGGCGGCGGCATGGGCGGCATGGGTTCGGGCGGGGGCAGCCTCGCGTATACGGATGATAACTCTTCGAGCTACAGCGCCATCTTCAATAACGTGGTTGGCAAGGGGACACAGAGCGATTATCAAAAGGTTATCGAGGCGCTTAAAGCGCTCTCCGAGGGCCGCGAGCTGGAAGCCTATTTCGATGTGGATCAGATTTTGCGCTATTTTGCCGCCCACACCTTTGTGGTTAATCTGGATAGCTATTCTTCCGGCATGGCGCAGAATTATTACCTCTATGAGCTGGATGGAAAGCTTGCCATGCTGCCCTGGGATTATAATCTTGCCTGGGGCGGCTTCCAGAGCGGGGACGCTGCCTCGGTGGTGAATTTCCCTATCGATACACCGGTGAGCGGCGTGGAGATGGCGGAGCGGCCCCTGCTCGACAAGCTGCTTTCTAATGCGGAATATCTTGAAACCTACCACGGCTATTTGCAGCAACTGGTGGATGATTACTTTAGCGACGGCAAATTTGCGGCCAAGGTGAAAGAGTTGGACGTGCTGATTGGCGAATATGTGAAGAACGACTCCACCGCCTTTTGCACCTATGAGGAATATGAGGCGGCGGTCGAAGCCTTCATCACCTTAGGCGACCTGCGGGCACAGAGCGTAGAAGGCCAGCTTGTCGGCAGCGTGCCCAGCACCACGGCCGCGCAGGATGCCTATCCCGAGCTGCTCGTTTCTGCGCAAGGGCTGGATCTTTCCACCCTGGGCAGCATGATGGGCGGGCGGGGCGGCGATATGCCCGGGGCAGGCGGGGATGGGGATCAGAGCGGCTTTGCGGGCATGGGCGGCAATATGCCGGATGGCAGCGTAATGCGCCAGGCCATGGAGATTTTGCAGCAGGCAGGCGGCGAGTTGACGGACGAGGCCAAAGAGAAGCTCGCTGCCCTGGGCCTAACAGAGGAGCAGATACAGCATCTTGCCTCCTTTGGCAGCCGCCGGAACGGTGGCAACGCTCAGCCTGATGGCAACGCACCGGGCGGTAATGCGATGCCTGGCAGCACGCAGGCCGCCGCAGGCGCAAACGGCCTCCTATGGACGGCGATCGCCACCCTTTGCCTGCTTGGTGCGACAGGAATTATAGCAAAGACGAAACGCAAATTTTAGCGTATATGTAAGGGGTCCCGCGCATCGCGCGGGACCCCTTAGCGTACTGGCGCCGGTTCGTTCTCCCTTAAACCGCATTCTTCTTGCCGATAAGCGCCAGCCGTTCCGTGCAGATAAAGAGCAGCGCCACGCAGGCGAGCAGCACGCCGGGCATCAGCGCAAAGGAAAGCCGCCCAAAAAGCTGGCCGAAAAGCGGGGCTATGAAGGTACTGCCCATGTAGGCTGCGGCCATTTGCAGGCCCATGGCGGCCTGCGCATGTTCCTGGCCAAAGTTGAGGGGCGTTTGGTGCAGCATGGATGGAAAGATGGGTGCGAGGCCCAGGCCGGTGAGGCATAGCGCCGCAATGGCAAAGGGCGCGGGCAGGGGGAGCAGCATCAGGCCAAAGCCCAAGAGGGCCAGCAGCACGCCCAGGCGGATCATGGCTACGTTGCTGATCTTCATGGAAGCAAAGCCGCCGATCATGCGCCCTGCCGTGATGCCCAGGAAAAACAGCGATACCCAGCCCGCGGCGCTTTCGGGAGAAACGCCCTTCATCTTTACCAAGAAGCTAGCCGCCCACAGCGTCATGGAGCCTTCGGCGGAGGAATAAAGAAAAAAGGCGAGCAGGGCAAAAGCCGCCCCTCCGGCGTGCATGGACGCAAGCAGGCCCTTTTTATCGCGTATCGCTTTGCCTGTCTTGGCGGGCTGCAAGGCCGGGCGTTCGCGCTTCTTCCACATGGGCAGGGAGAAAAGCAGCAGCGCAACCAAGGCGAATTGGATCATGGCAATGCTGAAATAACCGCTGCGCCAGGCCCTCCCGCTTTGCACCAGCGCCGAGAGCAACGCCGGCCCCAGCATGGCGCCCACGCCCCAGGAGCAATGCAGCCAGTTCATATGCCTGGCCTCGTAATGCTCGGCTACGAATTCGTTGAGCCCCGCATCCACAGCCCCCGCCCCTAGGCCCAAGGGCACGGCGAAAACGGGCAGCCAGGGGAAGGAGGGGGCGAAGGAAAAGCCCAGCAGCGCCAGCGCCGTCATGGCCACGCTGGCCACCATCACCCGGCCCGTGCCAAAGCGGCGGATGAGCCGGTGCGAAAAGAGACTGGAGATGATGGTAAAGCCGGAAATCAAAATGGAAACGAAACCCGCATTCCCCACGGGCACGCCGAATTCCGCGTTCATAATGGGCCAGGCGCTGCCCAGCAGCGAATCCGGCAGGCCCAGGCTGACAAAGGCCAAGTAGATCAAGGCTAAAAAGACCATGTATGCGCTCCGTATGTTAAAATTATTGTTTTCCTAAAGCGCCTGTTGACAGGCGGCCAGCGCTTGCGCCAGCAGGCCCCGCATGATATCGGCGTCAAAATCCCCGTGGAAATCCAGCGCCGGGCAAAAGGCCGGGTCCAGCGCCTGGCGGATGGCTTCGCGCACATCCGCGGTAAAAAAATCGCCGTAGAGCACGAATCGCTGCGGGTCTGCCACGCAGCAGATCACCTGCATCAAGGCGGCCACGGCCGGGCCGACTGCCAGCGGGTCGCCATAATCGAGAGCATGCCAGTCAATGCCAAGGGGCAGGCGCGCGATTTCTCCGGCGAAGCCCCGCGCGCCCTTGAGAGCTTTGCCCTCAATCAAAAGGGCTGCGCCCGGCCCGAAGCGCCGGGGGAAATACAGTCCGGCAGCGATCGCATCCGGCTCCAGGCCTTGGCCATAGCCCAGAAGCGCCGCGTTCACATCGTTCTCGAGCAGGGTGCGCAGCCCGTACTTGCTCTCGAACTGCGCAACGAAATTAAGACCCTCCAGCGCTTTATAATCATTGAAAAGGATCACGCCGTCCTTCTCAACCCCGGGCAGGGAAACCGCCAGTATGCGAATGGCAGGGTATAGCCGCAAAGCTTCTCCCACAATAGCTTCGAAGCTTTCCGGGCGGATCGAACCGAATCTTTTCTCCGCTTGCCACACGGACGCGCCGTATAGATCGGCCACGCGGCCGCTTATCACCTGCGTCTCCCCTCGCGCCCGCGCGGAGAGCGCCAACACATAGGCATATTCCGCGTTGAAGGCATAGATTCTGGCGGGCCGCCCGCCGCGAGAGGGCGCGGATTCGCCGGGCAGCGCCTTGCCGCCCTCTACCAGAGCGGTCATAATGCTTCCCACCGTGGCCTGGCTCAAGCCCGCCCGCGCAGCCAGATCCTTCACGCTGGCAGATCTAAGGCCATATAGCGCGGATAGCACGGCTGCTACGTTGCTTTGTTTTACATCCAGCGCGTTAACTCCCATCGCTATTAACCTCCGCCCGATTATTTTAGTAATTTTAATAAGTATTATATTATCTATCGATCGTCTTGTCCAGCCCGGATTTGGCGTGCAAGGCCGGGCTTTCGGCAAGAAAAGCCAGTCTATGCGGCAGAAATGCGGCATTGTGGACAATTCGCTTACATTTGGCAGCGAAAATGTGGTAAAATAATAGAACAGCGTGCGGTTTAACAAACGTAAGTCCGATTGTTAGCCGCCCGCTGCCTTAATTTTGCATGAGGAGGGTGCTGTATGGCTGCGCTCACGCGTTACTCGAACATCGAACTGTTGAATTTGCCGGATTGCAGGGACCTGCGTGAAAACGGCAAGTGTGCCCTGCTGAGTGTTCCCGCCTGCACGGGGGAGGGCTGCCCGTATTACCGTGAGAGGAGCAGCGTGGATTGCTCCTGGCAGCGGCTCTGCGCCCTCAATGAAAAAACGCAGCAGCATATTGCACAAAAATATTACGGCGGCGCGCGGCCCTGGGCCCAGGAAGAGCAGCTGCGAAGGGGGGATGTTTCCCATGTACCAGGCGGGTGATATCGTGATTTACGGCATGACGGGCGCGTGCAAGGTGCAAGAGGTTTCCTCCATGGCGCTGCCCGGCGCGGGGCGCAGTCAGCTCTACTATACGCTGATGCCGCTTTACCAGCGGCAATGCACCATCCACACGCCTGTGGATAATCCCAAAGTGGCCATGCGGCCCGCCATTTCCAAAGAAGAGGCGGAAAGGCTCATCGACCAGATCCCCTCGATCCAGGTTGAGCCTTACCACAGCTGGGCCAACAACGAGTGCACGGGGCATTATAACGCAACGCTGAAAAGCCACAATTGTACGAATCTGTTGGAGCTCACCATGTCCATCTATGCAAAAAAGCAGGCGCTGGAGGGGAGCAAGCGCAAATTCGGCGTGGTAGATGAGCGGTATCTGCGCCAGGCGGAAGAGCTGCTTTTCGGCGAGCTGGCCGTGGCGCTGGAGTTGCATAGAGAAGAAGTCCCGGCCTATATCGCAGCCAGGCTGGAAACGTCGCAAAAAGTGGAAGGAGCGGAGCGGTGAATTTTCTTGGTAAAAAGGTCGTCCACAGCCGGTTCGGTACCGGCACAATCTCAAACCAAACACAAACCAATATCGAAGTCGATTTTGGAGGTGAATATGGCGTCAAAAAATTCGTTTATCCTTCGGTCTTCGGCGGGTTTTTAACCTTTACGGATCCCGCCTTGCAAACGCGGGCTGTGGAGCAGTTGCGGCTGGCGCGCGAAGGGGAGGCGGCCGAGCGGGAACGCCGCGCCCAGGAGGCCGAGAACAAGCGACTCGAAGAGCACCAGGCCCAGCTCGCGCAAAAACGCGCAAGCACTAAAAAACGCAGCCAGACCAAGTCGGCTACGAAAAAATAAGACGAAACATGCATAAATACCCAGGGCGGCTATCAGCCGCCCGCATTTTTTAATAGGGATGTGATAACGCGTTAGATCGCCTGGCGGACGTGCGCGCACCCCGCCGCGATTGCAAAACGCCCCCTACTTGGCGATGAAGTTAAGGAATGCATTCGCCTGCTTTTCTAAATACGGCGCACTGGAAGTTAAGGCCAGCCTGCCTTGTGCGTCGAGTTGTTGCGTGGCGTTTGGGATGGTTAAGCGGGGCAAATTCATCACCCGCATGTTCAACAAGCTCAGCAGCATCACCAGATGGTCCTGGGCGCAAACGGTGCCACCCATGCCCGGGGAAATGCCGCTGATGGCTGCGGGCTTGCCGCCTAGCACCTGCCGCTCCGTTTGGCTGATGGGCCGGGAGAGCCAATCGATGAGGTTTTTGAGCACGCCGGGGAAGGAATGGTTGTATTCCGGCGTAAAGAACCAGACCCCATCCGCAGCCTTAACGGCCTCCCGCGCGCGCCGCACGGCCTCTGGGGTCGGGTATTCGATATCCTGATCCAAAAAGGGTACGTCCGCATAATGAAGCAGCTCGAATTCCGCCCGCTCTCCTATGACATTTTGCGCAGCCAGGGCCAACTGGCGGTTGAAGGAATCCTTGCGCAGGGAGCCGACGATGGCTACGATCTTCAGCTTTTCCATGGTATTTCCCTGATCCTTTCTTCATATTTTACCTAAAGTATAGCAGCCTCTTCCTAAAAAGCCAAGCCGGAAGAACAGGCCGCCCGCCGCTTGGTTTCTAGAGAAATAAGGCGATGGCGCAATAGACCAATGCCAGGGCCATGGCCGTGTTGAGCGGCTTTGAATAGCGGGCGTAAAAGCCGCAGAAAAGGGAACCGAAAGCAGTCCAAAGCAGGCAGCTGCACAGGCCGCCCAGGGGGATGAGGGCTGCCTTGGCGGCGATGGCGGGCAGGGTGGTGAAATAGGGCAGGATATAGCTGGACATGGAGGTTAAGGCAAACAGCAGCAGCTTGGGATTGACAAATTGCAGCAGCAGGCCGTTGGCAAACGTGACGGAGCCGCCCACTTGGCCTTCCGCCGATTCGATATTGCCGCCGCGCCAGATCTTGTAGGCCAGGTACAGCATATATGCGGCTCCCAGCCCCAGCATGACGGGCTTGACGCCGGGCAGATAGTCTGTCAAAGCCTTGCTGAAAAGCCCGGCCAGGGCCATGATGATGCATTGGCCCAGCACCAGCCCGCCCATGAAGGGCAAGGTGCGGCGGAAGCCGAAGCGCACGCCGTTGCTCATTACGGTGAGGGTATTGGGGCCGGGCGTGATATCCACCACGGCGATATAGGTCAAAAACTGGGGCCAGCTGAACATAGCTTATATCCCCATAGGGCGGATGCCCAGCTTCGCAAGGGCGCGGTAAAGCTTGGGAACTGGCAGGCCGATGACCGTGAAGTAGCAGCCCTCCACCCGCTCCACGAAGATGCCGCCCTTGCCCTGCACGCCGTAAGCGCCGGCCTTGTCCATCGGGTCCCCGGTCTTGATATAGGCCCGGATCTCTTCATCCGAGAGGGGGGCGAAGGTTACCTCGGTAATATCGTGCAATACCTCGCGGCTGCCCGGGGCCAGCACGGCCAGGCCCGTGTAGACCGTGTGGATGCGGCCGCTGAGCGTGCGCAGGATTCGGTAAGCGTCCGCCTCATCCCGGGGCTTGCCGATGATCTTCCCATCCAGCCAAACGATGGTATCCGCGCCTACCACGCAATCCGCCGGGCGCTGGGCGAAAACCGACTCCGCCTTGCGCAGGGCCAGCTTTTCCACATAAGCGCCGGGCTCCTCCAGGGGGATATCCTCATCGGCTTCGCTGACGAGGGCGGTAAAGGGCAGGCCGATTAATTCGAAAAGTTCCCGCCGCCGGGGGGATTGAGAAGCCAGGATTAAGTCCATAATAAAATACCTCGCGCGCGAATTTTGAATGCACGACACATTATAGAATATCTTAAGGCGCTAAGGTAAGGGGCGCCGAACTCCTGCGCCCAGAGACTGCCATTTTGGCGCATTCTGTTGTCATCGTCGGCCGCCGTAGAACCACTGCGGCTCCCTCCTCTTCCTCAAATTGCATCCAAACTGTCAGTTTCCAGGTCCAAGAGTTTAATGGGCCGCAAAGCATGTCGGCGCAAGGCGACGGGCGCAGGCGCAGCGGTGCCTACGGCGAGTACCGGCAACACAGGGATGGTGTGCTTTCCGGCCATCTAGACCGCTGGAGTGTGGCTCCCCTTACCTTAACCAATGTATAACCAACCGTAGGCTGGACATACTTCCCAACAAAGACTGCTTTTGGGGAGGTAAACCATATATGTTTTCCAAACGGCTGATGGAGGCGCTGGGGGGCGGAATCGCCATTGACCTGGGCACCGTCAATACCCTTGTGGCCATCCGGGGCCGGGGGATTGTGCTGCGCGAGCCCACGGTGGTGGCCGTAAATGCGGGGCAAAGGCGCGAAGTGCTCTCGGTGGGGAACGAGGCCATGCAGCTTTTGGGCCGCGCGCCCGGAGGCGTCAACGTGTGCTATCCTATCCGTGACGGCGTGATTTGCGACGCGCCGCTGTGCGAGGCTATGCTCAAGCATTATATCCAGCGGGCTTTGGGCCGCAAGAGCGGCCCGTTGGGGGTGCGGCTGATGCTTTGCCTGCCCCTATGCATTACGGATATTGAGCGGCGCGCCATTTTGGAGGCCGCTAAGGGCGCTGGCGCGCGCACGGTGCTGTTAATGGAGGAACCCATCGCCGCAGCCCTGGGCGCCGGCATTTCCCCGCAGGATATGCTGGGCAATATGGTGGTGGATATTGGCGGCGGCACCACGGATGCGGCCGTGCTGGCCATGGGCGGCATCGCGGCCAACCGTAGCATTCGCGTGGGCGGCACGCACATAGATGAAGCGATCGTGGAATATATGCGCCGCGAATACGAGCTAATGATCGGCAGCCGCACGGCGGAGCAGGTAAAGCTTTCGTTGGGCCGCGCCCAAGTGGGCGGGGTAGAGCATTGCGAAATAAGGGGCCGCAGCCTCAAAACCGGCCTGCCCACTTCCCTGATCGTCAGCCAGGGGGAGATCGGCCACGCCATCGTGGAGCCTTTGCGCAAGATCGCCCAATGCGTGCGCGAGACATTGGCGGATACCCCGCCGGAGCTCGCCGGCGATATCTACCGCCGGGGGGTGATCCTAACCGGCGGCGGGGCGCTGCTCTCGGGCATGGACGCCCTCTTAGAGCGCGATACCGGCCTTCGTGTGCGCGTGGCGGAGGATGCGCTAGATTGCGTGGTGCTGGGGGCGCTCCGCGCCCTCAATACGCGGGATGAAATCCCCGATACCCTCTATGCGGACTTGACGGCGGAGGGGTAGAGATTAACATTATGTGACTTGTGGCCGCCCAAACTTGCTTTGGACGGCCATTGCTTTTATAATAGAGACGTATATCCTGGGATTATAGTTACAGGAGAGGCCATGCGCGAGCTGTTTAGAAGCAAAATATTTATCCTGCTGCTGGTGGTTTTGGTGGTGCTGGCCGTTCTGGCCATCTCTACGGCAGGCAACCGGGCGGCTGTCAGTTGGGCGGAGGATGCGGTGAATACCGTGGCTCAGCCCTTCCAGAAGTTTTCCGTGCGCGCCTCCAATGCCATCATCGATTTTTTCGAGCGCGTGTTTAAAACCACGGAGGCGGATAAGGAGAACGAGCAGCTCCGGGTGCGCCTGGCCCAATATGAAACCATGGAAAGCGAGCTGTCTTCGCTCCGGCAAGAGAACGAGCGGCTCAAGGCCCTGCTCAACTATGCGGATACGTTAGAAGGGTATTCCTATCTCACCGCGCCGATCATCGGCCGCAGCCAGGGCATTTGGTTCAGCGAATTCACCGTGAGCGCCGGCCGCAACCAGGGCGTGGCGGAAAATATGGCCGTGATTACCGGATTGGGCCTGGTAGGCCGGGTATCCAGCGTAAGCGCCAATACCTGCAAAATCATCGGCATCATCGACACCACTTCGGATGTGAGCGTGATGGTGGAGCGCACCCGCGATTACGGCTTTGCCCGAGGCAAGCTGGAAGCGGGCGGGGACGATACATTAGAGCTGTACTACCTGCCTGCGGGCAGCGACCTTGTGCCCGGGGACGCCATCGTCACCAGCGGTATCGACGGCGTGTTCCCCAAGGGCATCCCTATAGGCTCTGTGCTGGAAGTTTCCAGGGCCAGCGGTCAGCAGGAAGATAAAAACGCCCTCGTACGGCCCGCTGTGGATTTCCTCCGGCTGGAGGAGGTCATCATCCTTACCAAGGCTGAGCAAGAGGAGGCGCAATAGCCATGCTGTATCGCGCGCCCGTCGTCCTTTCCCTGCTAGTGGCCATCTTTTTGGATAGCGTGCTCTTTGCGCGGCTCAACATCATGGGCATAAGGCCGGATTGCTTGCTGGCGCTTACGGTATCGCTGGGCGTGCTGCTGGGCCAGCAGGAGGGTATGCTCGTCGGCCTGTTGGGCGGGCTGCTGACGGATGTGCTTTTCGGCCGTGCCGTGGGCCTTGGGGCCATGGCCTATATGTTCGCAGGCGCGGCGGGCGGCGCCTTTTACAAAAAATTCTATGCCGATAATGTCATCATCCCCTCGGTTACGGCCGCGGCCTGCGCCTTGGCCAAGGAGCACCTGATGGCCGTGGCGGTGCGGCTTCAGGGGGGGAGCTTCGGCTATTTTGAAATGCTTTTTGCCTATATGCTGCCCTGCGCGCTGCTTACCGGCGGCCTTTGCGCATTGATGCACCTGCTGCTCAAGCCTGCGCTGCAGCGCCAGGTGAAAAAACACTATGACCGCAACGCGGGAGGGATTCGATGAAAAAACGCTCGGTGAGCAGATATATTATTCTGGGACTCGTCCTCATGGCTCTGATGGCTGCCCTGATCTACCGGCTCAGCTCCATCACCCTGGCCGCTGGCTCCGCATATGCGGAGCAGGCGGAAAACCGCTCTAACTCCACCATCAGCATCAAGGGGAACCGGGGCCGCATACTGGATCGCAACGGCGTGGTGCTGGCCTACAGCAAAAACAGCTATAACGTAGAATTTTTGCGCAATGCGGATAACCGCTCGGAGTACGACAGCGCCGTTTATACGGAGGCGCTGATGAAGGCAATCGCCCTCATTGAGGAAGGCGGCGGCAAAACCATCGACACCTCATACCTGCGCATGGAGGATGGGGAAATCGTTTATGACTGGCGGGTGGAGAGCAAGGCCAACAAGGTCGCCCGCTACAGGAATTTTTGCGAGGCCATGGGCTTTCCCATCGAGGTGGACGAAACCATAGAGGACAAGGCCCTCTGGGATACCTCCAAGTGGCCCACGGCCGAGGAAAGCTACAAGAAGCTGCGCGCTTTTTGGTTTATCCCGGAGGAACTTACCTTTGAGGAAGCCAATAAGATCATCTCCATCAGGCAGGAGGTTAACCTTAACAACTACCGCGCCTTTGAGCCCATCACCATCGCCTATGACGTTGATATGGAGGTGGTAGCCCAGATTAAGCTGCACGCGGAGGAGCTGCCCGGCCTACAAACCTCGCAATCCACCACACGCGTCTACCCCAGGGGCACCACGGCGGCGCACCTCATCGGCTATCTGGGCCGCAGCGTGACCAAGGAGATGGTGGAGCAGCAGGGCTATTCCAACAACGATTATATCGGCGTGGCCGGCGTGGAAGCTACCATGGAAAGCTACCTCACCGGCGCGACCAACGAGCATCAGGGCAGCCGTACCGTGGAGGTCAACAAAAACGGCAGCGTTATCCGCGAACTCGATTATGAGGCCCCGACGGATGGCAGCGACGTAATGCTCACCATCGACCTGAACTTGCAGATGGTGACCGAGCAGGCCCTGGCAAAACTGATCGAGAAGATCTCCGGCAACGAAGCAGCGGCGATCCAGGCTGCGGCCACGGAGTATGCCAAGAATGCGCCGGATAACGACATTTCCAAGATTAAAACCGCCAAAACCGGCGCTGCCGTGGTGATGGATATCAAGAACGGGCAGATCCTGGCCATGGCCAGCTACCCGAGCTTTGACCCCAACTGGTTTACCGGCGGCCTTTCCACAGAGCATTATAAGGCGCTCTTTGGCGATGAGAACGATCCGCTCAACGATGCGGGCGAGACCACGCCCACCCTCAACAAGGCGATCTCCACCAAGCTGGCCCCGGGCAGCATCTTTAAGATGGTTACGGGCATCGCTGGCGTGGCGGAGGGCAAGCTGGGCCTTGATGAGCGCATCAGCTGCGAGTGGGAATATTTCTACTTGGATGAGAACAACAAGCTGGTGACGCAGAACGCGCCCAGGTGCCACGTAGGCAGCCTGGCCAAGGCCCATGCACAGCACAGCGACCAGAACCTGGCGAAGGCCATCAAGAATTCCTGCAACTATTACTTCTCCGAGGTGGCTTATCGCATCGGTATTGAACGGCTGTATGCGTGGGCCGAACAATTCGGCCTCACCAGCCCGACCAACGTGGAGTTGACCGGCGAGGCTACGGGTATCGTAGGCAAGCAGAATGTGCTTTTTGACAACACCTTGCGTAACGAGAACGGCGAGCTGGAGATCTCCGCGCAAAAAACCAGCCTGCCCAGCCTCATTTACCGCAAGCTGAAAGAAAAGCTGACGGAGTTTGTGAATATCCGCCGCATGGAGGTGAACGACGAGGCCATCGATAACTGCGCCCGCAAGCTGATGGAGTTGCAGGATGGTTCCGTCCTTTACAAGGGCGACCAGATCCGCCAGATCATCAGCGACGAGATCGGCATCCCCGTAGGCATCACCCAGGCGCGCACAGATTGGACCAGCGCCATTTCCTCCCTGCTCACGGAGATCCAATGGAAGCCCACCCAGACCCTCCGCTCCGGCTTTGGTCAGGGCGTGACGCTTGTAACCCCCGTGGCCGTGGCCCGCTATGTTTCCGCCATTGCCAACGAGGGCACGGTATACGACGCGCACATCGTAGATCGCGTTCTCGACAGCAAGGGCAACGTGACCAAGGTGGTCGAGCCCACGGTCTATAACCAGATCGACCTGCCCAAGGAAGTATGGACCGCCGTGAAGGAGGGCATGAAGGGCGTGGTTTCCCCGGAGGACGGCGGCGACGCGGTGAAAAAATTCAGCGATGCCTTCCGCGATAAATACCTTATGGATACCTCTGAAAAACGGCTGGCAGGCAAAACGGGCACGGCCCAGGTTGGCGCGGTGGAGAAGATCGACATCGAGAACACCTCCTGGTTCGTCTCCTTTGCCCCCCTCAACGACCCCGAGATCGCCGTGGTGGTCTGCGTGCCCTATGGTACATCCGGTTCTTCCAGCGCCCCCGCTATTGAAGATATCTTCACCTACTATTTCGGCAAGCAGGAGGCTGCCGCGCCCGAAAACCTGGTAGAGATCGGCGCAATCGCGCCGTAAAGTATCCTGCGCAAGCGTGCGGCCCCCCTTAAACCGGGCGGGCCGCTTTTGATTGCCAAAACCTTCCGCTTGTAGAGGCAGAACATCTGTGCTATCCTATAGACAGAACGTTTGTTCCGTGGAGCGGAAGGGGGCATTATGATCCTGCATGTGGATTTGAATTGCTTTTATGCAAGCGTAGCGGTGCTGGATAGCGGGGGCCGCTATACGCCGCAAACGCCGCTGATCGTCTCCGGCGACCCGGCTAAGCGGTGCGGCGTGGTGCTGGCGGCGACTTACCCCGTAAAAAATCTCGGCGTGCATGCGGGCATGCCTCTGCATGAGGCCCGCTCGCTGTGCCCACAGGCCATTGTCATGGGCACGGATTATAAGCGCTACATGCAGCTTTCGGAGGCTTTTATGGCGATCATCGAGAGCTACTCCCCTCTGGTGATGCGCTATGGCATCGACGAGGCGTATCTTGATTATGGCGGCTGCGAGCATATTTTCGGCCCGGCCGATCAGGTGGCCCAAGCCATCCGCAGCCGGGTAAAGCGGGAGCTGGGCCTTACGGTATCCGTGGGGGTAGGGGATACCCTCATCAAGGCCAAGATGGGTAGTGACCATAAAAAGCCCGATGAAGTAACGGTGTTGAATGAGGAAACCTGGCGATCCTGGATCTGGCCCAAGCCCGTGGAGGCGCTGCAATTCGTGGGCCGATCCACCGGGCGTAAGCTGCGGGAGATGGGTATTTGCACCATCGAGCGCCTGGCAAAAACGCAGGAGCGGCTGCTCACGGCCAGGTTCGGCAAGGGCGGCCACCAGCTCTGGCTCTTTGCCAACGGCATGGACGAGCGCCGAATCGCCTACGAGCACGAGCCGCAAAAGGGAATCGGCCACGCCGCTACCCTCGCCGAGGATGCATGCGGCTTTGGGGCCGTATGCCGTGCGCTGCTGTACCAAACGGAGCGGGTGGCGGCGCGCCTTCGGGAGATGAGCCTAAGGGCCACACTGGTGGGGGTGCATATACGCTATGCGGATTTACACTTCGCGGGCAAGCAAGGCATGCTGGAGCGCCCCAGCGACCTGACGGATGACCTTTACGCCAAGGCGCGGCAACTGCTTGAAGCCCTTTATGGCGGCGGCCCTGTGCGCCAGGTGGGCATGCGGGTAGGGCATTTTACGGACGCGCCGGAGCAGATTTCCCTCTTCGACGGGCCGGGGCGGGATGCGCGGTGCAGGCTCGACCGGGCCGTGGACGATGTGCGGCAGAAATACGGCTCGCATGCCTTGATGCGGGGCGGAACCATGGCCTTTGAATATGACGAGCGGGAGGATTTCACGCCCTTCCAGCGCTATTGATGCCGGACGCTTAAAAAGGATAACCCTTTCCATACGACAAGGAATGGAGTATAATAAGGCCGTATGGCATGCCATACGACCTTTGTTATTCAGGAGGCATTTTGTATGACCAACCCAGACCGGGTGGCGTTCACCCTTTTCGGCAGGGATATATACTGGTACGGTATCCTTATGGCGGCGGGCATCCTCATCGCCATTTGGCTGGCCGATAAGGAAGAAAAGCGCAAACGCTTGCCGCAGGATACCATATTGGACGCCTGCCTCTATATGATCCCTCTGGGCGTGATCTGCGCCCGGCTTTACTACGTGATCTTCGAGTGGCGGTATTACGGCCAGCATCCTATTGAGATCCTCTACATTTGGCAGGGCGGGCTGGCGTTCTACGGCTCGCTGCTGGGCGGCCTTATAGGCCTTTGGCTCTATAGCCGCCATAAAAAGGTGCGCATGCTGCGCATCATGGATTGCGTCTCGCCGGGGCTGGTGCTGGCCCAGGCCATCGGCCGCTGGGGTAATTTCTTCAATCAGGAGGCCTTCGGCCTGCCCGTGAACAACGGCAGCCTTATGTGGTTCCCGCTGACCGTGCGCATCGACGGCCCGCATTATTTCAACGGCCAGCTCTGCTCTAATCCTTACCACCTGGCCACTTTCTTTTACGAATCCGTTTGGTGCTTTCTGGTTTTCATCTTCCTGTGGGCCAACCGCAAAAAGTTCAAACACGATGGCGATTCCTTTTTGGCCTACGCGCTGCTCTACGGCTTTGAGCGCATGTTCGTGGAGGGCCTGAGGGGGGATAGCCTCTATCTTCTCCAGCCCGGCGGCCTCTTTACGGAAGGCGTGCGCGTAAGCCAGGCGGGCTCGTTCCTGGCCGTGGTATGCATCGCCGCCTTCCTCATCATCCGCCGCAATAAGGAAAAGCGGCTCGGCAGGCTGATTTGGCCCGCGCCGAAGACCGTGGAAAATGCCGTGGCGGAGGAAGCGGGGGACTCCCTTGAAACGAACGAAGCATCCGAACCGGTAGGGGAAGCCCTTGAAGCGGAGGACGCGTTCGATGAAGAACAATCCCCCGACGAAGCGGAGGCCCCCGAAGCGGACAAGAGATCTGACGAAACAAAGGACGAGGCGGAATAACCGCCCGCCAGGACTGCGCTAAAGCAGCCCGGCAATAAGCGGAACTAATAAAATGGAGATATTCGCATGCGAAACCTGACCATGATGACCGACCTGTATCAGCTAACCATGATGTATGGCTATTACAAGCACGGCATGACCCGAAACGAAGCCGTATTCGATCTGTTTTTCCGCTCCACGCGGCCACACAGCGAATATACCGTAATGGCCGGCACAAAGTCCGCCATTGATTATATCAACGACCTGCACTTTACAGAAGAAGATATCGCTTACCTGCGCACGCTGAAGCTCTTTGACGAGGATTTTTTGCAGATGCTTTTGCGGCTGCGCTTCACCGGCGAGATTTATGGCATGCCCGAGGGCACGCTGGTCTTCCCCTATGAGCCGCTGTTGCGGGTGCGCGCGCCCATCATGGAGGCGCAATTGGTGGAAACGGCCCTGCTTACGTTGGTCAACCATCAAACGCTCATCGCAACCAAGGCCAGTCGAGTGGTGCACGCGGCCCGGGGGGACGCCGTGCTGGAATTTGGCCTGCGCCGGGCGCAGGGACCGGACGCGGGCATTTACGGGGCGCGTGCCGCTGTGGTGGGCGGCTGTGCTTCCACCTCCAATGTGTTGGCCGGCCAGTGCTTCGGCGTGGCCGTGGGCGGCACGCATGCCCACAGCTGGGTGATGAGCTTTCCGGATGAGATCTCCGCCTTCCGCGCCTATGCGCAAACCTTTCCCGATGCCTGCATGCTGCTGGTGGATACCTACGATACCCTTCGAAGCGGCGTGCCCAATGCCATCAAGGTATTTGACGAACTGCGCGCCAAGGGCCACGAGCCCACCGGCATCCGGCTCGACAGCGGCGACTTGGCCTACCTTTCCAAAAAGGCGCGCGCCATGCTGGATGAGGCAGGTTATCCCAACGTAAAAATCTTCGCGAGCAGCGACCTCGACGAATACGTCATCCAAGACCTTAAGACCCAAGGCGCCAGGGTTGACGTGTGGGGCGTGGGTACGCGCCTGATTACCAGCGCGGATTGGCCCGCCTTGGGCGGGGTCTACAAGCTGGCCGCCGAGGTGATAAACGGGGAGATCATTCCCAAGATCAAGCTGAGCGATAACGCGGCCAAGCTCACCAACCCCGGCTATAAAAAGGTGGTCAGGTTCTATTCCAAGAGCACGGGCAAGGCACTGGCCGATCTTATCATGCTCGATGAAGAGACCGTGGATGAAAGCAAGCCCCTGCGAATTTACCACCCGGAGCAGCCCTATAAAACCACCGTCCTCACCAATTTCACCACCCGCGATTTGCTGGTACCCCTGTTCATTGGCGGCAAGCAGGTATACGAATGCCCGGATGTATACGCGGCGCGGGAATATAACCGGCAGGAGATGGATACCTTCTGGGCGGAATACAAGCGCATGCTCAATCCCCAGGCTTACAAGGTGGATATTTCAGACAAGCTGTATGACCTCAAGCAGCGCCTGATTAAAGAGAATGCGAAAAAGGACGATGAATACCATGGCGTATAAGCGGCTGCTGCCGCTGGTGATCGCCCTGTGCCTATGCCTTTCGGGCTGCGTGGTGGATACCTCCGCCGTGCTGCGGCCCGAAAGCACCCTTCCGCCGGAAACTACGCCTACGCCCGCCCCTACGCCTACGCCCGAGGCCACCCTGGCCCCTGTTCCTACACAAAGCCACGCGCCTATCGCCGGGGTGGATACCCTCTACGACGCCTTGGGCGAATATGTATCCGGCGCGGCCCACTTCCAGCGCTATCTCACCTTTGAAAACATCCAGGTCTACGAGCAGGCGGAGGATACCTTCCTTGACGCCGTGGTGGTGAACGCATACCCTGAAACCTTGATCTGCGCCCTGGACGTGGTCTTTACGGATAAGGAGGGGGAGGAGCTGGCCAAAGCCCGCGCGCAGACGCGAGATGGGCAGTATGTGCTGCATTTACAGCCCGGCGAAAATGTGATCTTCGCCCAGATCGACACCGATATATCCCTCACGGATCAACCCTTCGAGCTGGTCTACAACGAAAGCCTGGGCGTGTTGCCCGGCTAGGCTGCCTCAGATTGACAAAGAATTAACCCGGGTGATACACTATATGTAGTATCATCCATTTTTTAACCTATCCATTTGCATTCCGATCAAGGAGAGAAAAGGAAAGAACAAAGAAAGAGAGGCGTTTAGCATTGAAGATCGATCCGAAAGTGCAGGAGCTGGTTAATGGCTACGGCAACTGGATGCAGAAGGAGCAGCATGAAAACCGGGCCGGGGGCACGGGACGGATGACCAAGGAGCTTTATCCTTACGATTCGCTGTTCTCGCCCATCCAATGCAACCGCGTAACCATCAAAAACCGCATGGTGATGGCCCCCATGGGCAATATCGACATGTGCGAGGAAACGGGCCGGCCTAACGACAAGATGCTGCAATATTTCTTCGCCCGGGCCAAGGGCGGCGTGGGCCTGATTACCACGGGCCTCGTCCCCATCAGCCATGGGGTGGATCCTTCCGTAACGGAGCTGGGCAAGCTGAGCTACTTTCCCCGCATCGACAGGAGCCGCACCGTGTTCGCGGGCTGGCGCGACCTGGCCCAGGGCTGCCATGCTTACGGCAGCAAAATCTTCATCCAGCTCACGCCGGGCCTCGGCCGGGTCGGCAACCCGCAATGCCTGATCAACGAGCTGAAATTCCCGGTGTCCGCTTCATTTAACCCGAATTTTTACATAGCGGATATTCCCTGCATGCGCCTCTCGGATGGCAAGCTCAAGCGCATTATCAAAAACGCGGGCCAGGCCGCAGCGGACGCGCAGGTCAGCGGGCTGGACGGCGTGTATCTCCACGGCCACGAGGGCTACCTGCTCGAGCAGCTCACCAACCCCGCCTTCAACCGGCGCAGCCTGGGCCGCTATTCTAACTGGCAGCAATTCGGCCTCGACCTGATCGAAAACATCCGCAAGCGGGTGGGGCCGCATTACCCCATCATGTACCGCATCGATTTGAGCCTTGCGCTGAATGAGACCTATGGCGAGGCGCGCATGAAGGGCGAAAAGAGCCTGCGCAAATTCACCAACGGCAGGACTGTGGCCGATACCCTGGAATATATGGCCAACCTCGTCAAGGCGGGCGTAGATATGTTCGATGTGGATCTCGGCTGCTACGACAATTGGTGGCTGCCCCACCCGCCGGAAAGCATGCCCGCGGGCTGCTTCCTCGAGGTCTCCAGGATCGTCAAGGATTATTTCAAAGCAAAGGGCATTAAGTCCAACGCCGGGCTGGAAGTGCCCGTCGTGGCCGTGGGCAAGCTGGGCTATCCGGATATCGCCGAAAAGGCTCTGCGGGACGAGATGTGCGATATGGTGATGCTGGGCCGCCCGCTCCTGGCCGATCCCGAATGGTGCAACAAGGCTTATCGGGGCGAGGTGGAGAAGATCCGCCCCTGCATCGGCTGCCAGGAGGGCTGCATCAACGAATTCGTCGAGGGCGGCCATCCCCAGTGCGCCGTAAACGCCCGTACGGGCTTTGAGGATGTGCTGCCGGATATCCCCGTCCCGGCGCAGGTCAAAAAGCGTATCGGCGTGATCGGCGCGGGCCCCGCAGGTGTAAACCTCGCGCTCACGGCCTGGAAGCGCGGCCACACCGTGGAGCTGATCGAGGCCACGGGCGAGATCGGCGGCAAGATCGTGCCCGGCTGCAAGCCAAAGATCAAGTTCGATATCGAGAATTACCTCCAATATCTCAAATACGAGGTTCAGGCTGCGGACGGCCAGCCCGGCTTCACCCTGCGGCTCAATATCGCGGCTACCCCGGCCTGGATCGAGCAGCAGAAATACGACGCGGTGGTCTTTGCCATCGGCACCAAGGCAGCCGCGCCCCACTTTGAAGGCGCGGATAAGATGCGCGCCGTGCAGGCGACCGACCTCTTGGCCGACCCCGCGCTTCTGCAGGGCGCGAAGAAGGTCACCGTCATCGGCGGCGGCGTGGTGGGATGTGAGCTTGCGTATTTCCTCACCTATGAAAAGGGCTGCGATGTGACCATAATGGAGATGCTGCCTGAATTCATGGAGGGCGCTTGCACGGCCAACCGCGGCTACCTGCTGCACTATTTAGAAGAAGCCGGCGCCCAGCTCTACAACCTGGCCAAGGTACAGGGCTTTGGCGCGGGCAAGGTAAAGGCTAAGGTCAATACCTCCAAAACCAAGCCCAACCCGTACAACACCTGGCAGCCCATCCTGCCCAAGAATATCGAAAACCCGCTGGCCAAAAAGCCGGGCGGCGAGGAAACGGATATCGAGGTGGAAACCGAGCTGGTGGTATACGCCATGGGCGGTAAGGCGGACGACGGCTTATACCTGGCCGCGCAAAAGCTGCGTGCGGCGCCCGAGATGTACAACATCGGCGACAGCTTTGCCAGCGGCCGTGTGCTGGAAGCCACCCGCGCGGGCTATAACCTGGGCTGCCGCATTTAGGGCGGCTTGGAAGGAGCATAGAATGGAAACGAAAATGACCCTCACATCGGAGCAGCAGGCTCTGCTTTCCGGCGAAAAGGGCGAGGCCATGGCCAAGGTGATGCAGACCCTGGTCCGGTATGGCGAAACCTTTGGGGCGGAAAAGATGGTGCCCGTCACCAGCGACTACGGCCACCTGGTCACCAGCTTCGGCCTGGGCGTGATGAAGCCCATCTACGGCCTGATGGATCAGCTGATCGAGGCTGGCGCCCTATCCGGGCAGAAGTTCAGTGTGGACCCGCGGCCCTTGGATAAAAACGTGCCCGCCAACGCCCTGCAAAACCTGGTGTTCAAATTCATGTACAGCGCGCAGGAAAGCTACGAGCAGCAGCTCAACAAGCTGGGCCTCTTGCAGGAGGACGCCTTTACCTGCGCCTGCTACCTGCCCGAGATCGGCAACACGCCGAAAAAGGGCGAGGTGCTCAGCTGGGCGGAATCCAGCGCCGTGGTCTACGCCAACAGCGTTTTGGGCGCGCGCTGCAACCGCAACAGCGGCATCATCGAGCTGTTCGGCTCCATCGCTGGCTGCGTGCCCTACTTCGGCCTGCTCACGGATGAAGGCCGCAAAGCCACGTGGATCATCGAGGTTAAAACCTCTCAAACTCCTGAGGCTCAGGTACTGGGCAGCGCCATCGGCATGAAGGTGATGGAGGATGTTCCCTATATCAAGGGCCTGAGCGAGTTCATCGGTACGGAGCTTAACGAGAGCGCCTGCGCCTATCTCAAGGATATGGGCGCTGCCACGGCTTCCAACGGCGCGGTAGGCCTCTATCACGTGGAGGGCCTCACGCCCGAGGCTGTGGAGCTGGGCGAAAGTCTGATCGCGGCGGGCGCGAAAACCTACGTGATCGACGACGCGGAGCTTAGCCGTGTCAAGGCCGGCTATCCCGTGATTTGGAAAAATAAAGAGGCAGCGCCCAAGCTGGCCTTTATCGGCTGCCCGCATCTCTCCTTTGCCCAGTTGGTGGATTGGACGGAGAAGGTGGAGGCCGGCCTCCAGGCGGCCGGGCGGGAAAAGGTGGCTATTCCAACGGTGTTCACCACCGCGCCCGCCGTGCAGAAGGAATTCCAGAAAACGGAGCATTACGCCCGCCTGCAAAAGACCGGCGTGGTGCTATCCTACATCTGCCCGCTGATGTATATGAACAATCCCCTGTGCGGCAAGCAGCCGGTCATCACCTGCTCCAATAAGCTGCGTACCTACACATCCGCCAAATATATGACCAACAGCGAGATCCTCGAAGCCATTACGAAGGGGGGCAAATGATATGCGGCAATTCAAAGGGCGGCCTGTGATCCCCGGCAGCGCCAAGGCGCAGGCCCTTGTTTCCCACGGCGGCTTCAATACCCTGGCCAGCTATCAAAAAAGCCTGATGTTCGGCGATAAAAAGGGCGCTTGTTCCGACCAGAACAACCCCGACCTTTACGGCAAGCCCATGGCCGGCGCGGCCCTCTGCCTGCCCCAGACCATCGGCTCCACCACCGGCGGTATGGTCCTCTATACCGCCGCGGCCCTGGGGCGCCAGCCCGCCTGTCTGCTTTTCGCCAAGCCTATCGATTCGCTGGCCGCGGCCGGGGCCATCCTGGCCGATGTTTGGACGGATGCTTCCATGCCCACCATAGACGGCTTGGGCGATGAATTCCTCGCTTACGTACAAACCGGCATGACCATCACCGTAGAGCCGGACGGTACGGTAACCGTGGAATAAACACATAACGCACACATGCAAGAGGCCCCCGGCGCTGCCGGGGGCCTTGGTATGTTAATAAGACTGGGGGCTTTACGGTTCTAGATTGTTTTCGTCAAAGAGTGGGGAAGCGAAGAACGCATCCAGACCGATGCCCATGCCCTGGCACATCTCATGGAGCACGCGCAGTTTGACGGAATCATAGGCGCAGTTGATCACGTTGCCAATGGTGGATTTCGGCACGCCGCTTTGCATAAACAATTGATACTGCGTCAGCCCCTTTTCACGCAATAGATCCAACAGCCGCGCGCTGACCGCTTGATTGAGCTTCATGCTATCACCGTCCCTGTTACTGACCCAATTGTACAGAGGAATATGCAAAAAATAGTACCTGTAGCTGTACTACTTACGGGTTTTGTGCTACTATATACGACAGTATGGGGAGGGAGAGGGAAGCATGCGTGTAACATTTTGCGGTCATGCCGTTGTGTCTGAATATAGCAAGGTGGAAGGATGGCTGCGCGAGGTGGTCACACATTTGATCGCGGAAGGGGCGACGATATTTTATATTGAAAGTTATGGGGACTTTGATTGGCTGGCCGCCTCTGCGGTATGGGAGGAACAAAAGAAGCACGCGAATGTGCTAACAACGCTTGTTATGCCATATCCGCGTGCCAAAATAGATACTTCCCGTTATGGTTATAGCGTATATCCACCCATGGAATCTGCGCCGATCCGGTTCGCCGTGTCAAAAAGAAACCTGCAGATAGTAGAGACATCGGATGTTGTGGTAGCCTATGTTACGCATGAGCGGAGTGAAGCGGCGAAAACGCTTCATTATGCCCGGCACAAGCAAAAGAAAATCATCCAATTTCCAATTATCCTACCAAATCCCCCACCATGTCCGCATACGCCTTGGTGAGGGCGAGCTGGGCATATTTGAGCTCTGAGGAAAAGGCGGTATGGGTAGAGGCCGCGCTTTGGGCCAGGGTTGCAAGCTCGCCGGAGAAAAGCGCCTGGCAGGCCACCAGCCGGGCGATGGCCGGGGCGCTATCCGCATAGGCGGCCAGGCCCGCCATGTTTTCTTCCAAAGTAGAGCGGATGCTCTGTGCGGCGTTTTGGCCTTCGCCTACGCTCTGGTTATCTCGGTCAAAGGCAATGGCCGCGTCGGTGAGGGCGGCCTGGGCTTCACGCAGGGCGGAGAAGCCGGCCTCCACACCGTCTAGCTGGCTCTGCTGGGCGCTCACCCGGAAGGTGGCCCCCGGCGCACTGATCTGGTGCACGGTGCAATCCATGCCCTCGTTGACCAACCGATCTTTGACCTCCTTGGCCTCTGCCTCTGCCGCGTAACCTGCGGCCAGCACACGGTAGCGGTCCCCATCCTGCAGCACATAGCCGCCCGCGCCCTGGGCCTTGATGGTTTGCGCCTGCTTGGCTGCGTTTTCCGAAGAGGAGAACACGCCCATTTGCAGCGCATAGCAATCGAGGGCGGGCAGGGTAATATCCGCACTGACGGAGCTTTTATCCGTGCTTAGGCTCACCTGCTGCACATCCGTGGCCCCGGCAGGCGCTTCTTGGACGGGCTCCTTTTTGCTGGTATAGGCCGAGAGCGCCTCAAAGGCGGGGGCCATGACCTTTTCGGCCAGCCAGGTTCCCGCAGCGCTGGCGGAAACGAGGTAGACGATAGCGGCCACCATCAGCAGGGCGATCATAGCCCGTCCGGCGCCCGCCCCCGCGCCCGTGTTCACATTGGGCCGCGCCCGGCTCCTGTTCCCCCGAAAGGTAGTTTTGCGCTTTCTGCGCCGCCCGAATTCCATAGCTTTGCCCCCGTTTCCTGCCATAGGTGTTGTTGCTATATGCATATTCGCCCGGGGGCCTGTACAGAACAGGAAAAGGCAGGTAAGCGTGCGAAAAACCAAACAGGCGGCATAGCCGCCTGTCAGCTTGTCGAGAAATCGGGTTTACAGAACGGCGAAAACCCAGTTTCTCATAAAATGAAGCCTGAAAATAGAGGAAATAAAAGAGGAAAAGGAGGCTTTCCACTTCCAATTGGCCAGTTTTTTGAGGTTCATGGCGGCAAACTTAAGCCTCACCCAATTTGACACCTGGGTCAGGCCTCGGTAGTGCGTGTAGCGCATACCATGTTTTTCTTTCGCATCTGCAAAGACCCGCTCAATCGTCTCCTTGCGCCGTTCGTAAAGCTCCTTGTATTTCGGCGTGTATCGTGCGTCCTCTGCGAGCTCAATGTAGTCTTGCCAGATATGACGCGTTACGGTTTTCTCGCAGTTCTTGGATTCGGTGCACAGATGGCGGGTCGGACATTTCTCGCAGATATAACTTCGGCTCTTATATTCCCGGTAGCCTTCCCGGTTGGTGGTTGAATAGCACAGCGTCTTGTATTCCGGGCAGATGATACAGTCGTAATATTCATCGTAAACGTATTTCCACCATGCATGCCCGCCCTTCTTCGTCTGTGGACACTTGTAGGCGCTCGAAAGAACCCTGCCGTCGTCAAACACTTTCTTGCAGATATGCGGCGTCTTGTATGCGCTGTCTGCAATCACCGTCTCTATCTGTGGAAACGTTTCGGTCACTTTGTCGTATACGTCGTCGAAAGCCACGCTATCGTGCACGTTCCCGGGCGTGATCACTGTCTCAAGAACAAAACCGTTTCTGTCGCAGGCGGTATGCGCTTCATATGCGAAGCAGCGCTTGTGCTCACCCTTGTGGAAAAGCCCGCTGTCCGGGTCAGTGGTGGAACAGGTAACTTTTCGTTGTTTCGCTGCCTTCTTCCGCTGCTTGAGCTTCTTTCGGGAGGTGCTGTCGTGCTTCTTCGGCTTGGGAGGCTCTCTGTCGTCCTCCTCAAAAGGCGGCTTCTTGTGGGCTTCCCGCTCGGCATTGATTTCCGCCAGCAATTCCTCCCGGTAGCGCACCGCTGCTTCAGGCACCGCTTTTATGATCTTGCTGTGAATATTCGCGCTTGCTTTGATATGTGTGCCGTCGATGAACACAGCTTGCGGATACAAATATCCCGCTCCTGCGGCCTCTTCCAGTATCCAGGCGAAGATTTTCCCGATCGTTTCTTCCCCAAACCTATGCCGAAAATTGTAGCTGACCGTGGAAAAGTGCGGCGTCTCTTCACTTAAGGGATACCCCAGAAACCACCGGTAATAGATGCTTCCGCTAACCTCTTCCGCCGTTCTCCGCAGTGAGGGAAGCCCGTACAGATGTTGAATCAGTACCATTTTGAACAGCACCACAGGGTCAATTCCCGGTCGGCCATTGTCCTCGCAGTACAGTTCTTCCACCAT
>JAYFPE010000013.1:0-117001 GCA_034928145.1 Candidatus Pelethousia sp.
ATACATTGTGGTGTTTTACAACAGACGCAGGGTTCAGAAACGGCTGGGTTACCTTAGCCCCATCCAATTCCTGAACGCCTGGAATACGCAGGCTTTACCATGTAGTGCTTAACATATTGTCCGAAAAATCGTTGACTTCTCAGTGTTTAAATCAGTATCAACATAGGGAAATTGATTATAAGGAAGAATATCTTTCTTATCCCCAAATGAAATATCATCGATTTTATTTGCTTGAATGTAGTTGAAAATACGAGCGCATCCAGACTGGATAGCACAAACGGCATATGTGTGCCCTTAAGCTATAATAGGAACAAATCGAAAAAGCTTGTAGTGTCAAGGGCCTTGAAAGTTTCGACTTGCCAAGATGGAAGCCCAAAATTTTGGTACTTTAGAGGCTCTTTTATGCTTCCGTTTCCCGTTTTTTGATGCCTCTTAATCTACCCCTTAGGGCTTTATTACCCCTTTTATTAATTGCTCTATACGGGCAGCACTATCCAGCTTCATCTTCTCCGTAACGTGACCGTAAACATCCAATGTAAAGGCCGCTGTATGATGCTCGAGGTTTTCCTGCACCGTCTTTATATCATCGCCAGATTGAATGGCAGAAACGGCATAAGTATGACGTAAGTCGTGAAAACGAGCTTCGGGAAGGCAAGCGTTCGTGTATTGCGATAATGTGAAACTTAGAGTCGTGTAAAGCTAACAAGACGATGGCATAATGAAAGTCATAATAGAGGAATTAAATTATGTTTGGTTTGATTTCCCCATTCACCGCATCGGAGACCGCTCAGCGTTCTCCGGCAGAATCTCGGTGACGGCGTTCCAAATGTCGTCGTAGCAGCGGCTCTCATTAGCATTCCTGAATGAACGCAACTCTTTCATTCATACTGTCCTCCCCGGAAAATAGCGAAATAATCTCTGCTTTTAACTCACTTTTACAGCATAGGCTATTTTTTTCTGACCTTAACAACTTTCGGCGGGTGCAGAAAGCAAGTGGGGAACGCGAAACCTACTCGCTCATAATTCGCTGGAATTTCGGGATTGCCTTGTAACGCCATGATCGATACGACTTTTGTATCGCCGAGCAGTCTCGCGGCGTTTTGGGCAAGCCACAGGCTGTTTCCGGTTCCTGAGAAGCAGTAGATGATATTGGTCATAACGCACCTCCATTACTTATTCCGGGCACTGTACAGTCCGGGAAAAATAGTAAACGAAATGATGAAAACCTTATATTTAACGTATAGCCCGATGTCGGCAGAGCCTCGCTTCGTATTGGTAATTGCTATCGCCAAATCCACGAGGGAAATGCCGCGATGATAAGCTAAATATCGCGGTTTCCATGTAGTTGGGTCAAATTTTTTCTTGAATCTGTGCAGGTTCTTAAAGTCATAGCCGAAATTCATATTGTGAAAAACTGCATTCATCAGCTTTTCCGCTCTGCTTACATCCGGCTTTGTAACATCAATACCCGCCAAAGGGGCAAGACCTAAACTCACCTCATTTGCACCTTCGTTTTTCATCTTCATGATGGCAGAGATAAGGGCGTGTTCCATAACCCCTGTCGGAGCGTCTAATTTACGATACATTACGTCTATGCAAAAACCGTTACCTCCTTCGTATGGCAGGAACGATAGAATTGTCAACAAATTGCCGTCTTTGTCTTTGGTAACAAAGTAACGCCTTTCATAAGGCTTGTCGAAGTGTAAGTTGCCTACGGAATAATTGAGTTTGAATCTTTTGTCGGCGAACCATTGGTCTGCTAATTCGGAGATTTCTCCTTCCAGAAAATAATCCCGTCCATTCTTAGGGCAATACTCCTGTAATGTAACACCACTTTTATTGACCTTGTTTACATTATGGCGAAGCACCGCCTTCTGCCCACCTGCTAATGTATACTCCGCTAATTTTAGTACAGCTTCCTCGCCGTATTTAATTACAGAATAATTATACGTCCTCAAAATTTCAGCCACATCGCTGCTGACCGAGTTGAATATGGGCTTGTATCCCATTTTGTTGCAAAAATTTATGTACTCGCCTATAAACCGTTCTATATCCTTAAATTTGCAGACAGGGTCGCCGAGGCTCATAGCCTTTTTCCCTGCTAGGACATATGAAATTGCACCGAAGATTTCAGTCCCGAAAAAATACCTGTTTTCCTCTCCCAGCGACAGGTAATGTTGGGAGTCCGCGCTACATTCATTAATGATCCGGTAGGCGCGTTCCGTATTTTCTAAGGTTGTTTTTTCAATGCCCATTTTTATTGTCCTCCCTATGAACCATCATTAATTTGGGCGTCAAAAAAGTCTAAAATAAGCCGCACCGTCTGCTCCTGCTGTTCTTTCCATGATATAGTCCCACCCCCGTCGCGGCCATGGACAGCCGCAAAGCCTTGATGGCTGGCACCTTGTATCGTTGTGATGACCGAGTGTTTAGGGAGATATTCTAAATGTTCATTCGCTCTGTTTGCTTCGCTATAAAAATTATCATTGCTGGCCATAATATGTATTGCGGAAATATCGAGTTCTGACAAATCCGTAGACATGATGGAAGCTACAAACGCGAGTCCCTGTAGATTAGCGGGCTTTTGGGCAGCAATGCGGCTAATTGGCACACCGCCCACCGAATGGCCTATTAAAAACCATTTTTCTATTTCAGGATTCGCTGCCATGATCTCAAATCCATGGTTTGTACCAAACGCGCTCAAATGAAACGGAACTTCCGGAATGACCACGGTATGCCCCTCGTCATGCAGCAGCTTCGCTATATACGCATATCCTTTCTCATCTGCTTTGGCGCCCGAAAATATAATAAAACCAACGTTGCTGTCGCCGTGAAAATAATAGTCACTACCGACCTTATCCATAGTGGCGGCAATATCCAAAGCCTCCGGAAAGGCTTTATTGTAGTAAAGTAAAACACTCGTGACAGTTATGGCGAGTATTCCCACGATACTAAGAAAGATTATCATTTTCTTACCTCTCTTCTTTTTCATATTGCCGCCCCCCTCCAAAACTTTGCTCGGCTTAATTCCCCGCTTATTTTTCATATTTGTCAAAGTACCCTGCGCTTGTAAAAGCGTATCTTGTACTTTTCACCTTGCCTGATATGCCGAGCGGAATGAGAAGCAGGAAAACAATGATAAACAGCATAATTCCGACTCCGACCAAAACGTCCTTAACATCAAACGCGTGTTCCGACAGCCAATAACAGCCGTAAACGCTAAGCGGTAAAAGACAAACATACGATGTGATTGTCCCCGGACCGTATATGGTGGTCTTGCCTTTACTTTTATAGCGGTTGTACATATTTACCCCGTCGCGCGTGTGATGAATGAGTTCTCCAATGCCGAATATGATAGCCGCAATTACCGATGCGGCACCTAATTGGGCGGCGAAAACAGTAAGAACAATTACATACACTTCCGCGCCGAGATTGGTAATCATATTCGTCAGTCTGCTCTGTGGGTAGGCGAGCGGTTTGTCTGATTTACGCCCCAGATTATTCATATAGAAGAAACCGCCGGGGAGCGTGTTTTCTTCAAATACATGGAGCGGTATCATTATCGCCAGCAAGCACATAAAGATTTGCGGAATATCCCATACGCTCCATTTAATCAGGAAAAGGCTCCCCATTGCTATGCCAAGCAGGTAAATTAAGTACAACCACGCTTGGTCGCACCATTTCTGCAAAAGGGTTTCTTTCATTGAGGTATCCTCCCCTTATTTTACCGTTCCGACATAAGTAAACCCATTCGGCGGTGTGGGCGCTCCACTTTTATTTACCACGAAATTAAACGGATTGCCCTCGTGTTCGCTTGCTACGGCTAAATGGCAAAGTGCAATCCCCACATCCAAATTGGTTAGGTTATAGAGTTTGCCCGCCAATCCGCCGAGGCTCGGTTTGTAGTAGACGTGAATTTTGTCGCCGTCTGTGACGAAATACCACGGCTGCCCATTCATCCCCGATGGCGCGAGCCTAACCGCCTCAAACCGCTTGTCTGTTCCTTTTGCGATTTCGGAGAGCGGCTTGCGCTTGAACTCGTCGGGCTTTCGAGTAGCGGCTTCCGCAGGCTTGCCGAACGCTATCCCGATGATGTGGTTTGGGTCGGGCTGTTTGCCCTTAACGCCGCCTAGCCAGCGGGTCGCGTAGCCGTGCGCGTACAGCCACAACTCTGCGTGCTGATAGAGGAACCCCGCCGCCGTATTGCGCAGAGGGTGTTCCTTGCCCGAAATCAACAGAAAATGTGGTGCTTTCGGCAGAGCCATTCCTTTGACTTCGTTTCCACCCACAATCTTGTGCGTGAGTTTCACATCGGGCAAGAGCTGCTTTACGCTCGCGATATACGCTTCAAGTTCTTCAAGCGTATCGGCAGACAGCGGCGACTGGTCGAATTTGCGCGTGGACGCGCGGGTGAAGATGGGTGAATAGATATCCATACCAATTTCTCCTTCAAATATTATTTGTCGCTGTCTTGCAGCCGTGCAATGACTTTTTCCTTTGCATAGCCATACATTTCTTCAGGCGCAAAGGGATAAGGGGAATTGCGGTTCTTCGTCAGCAGAATCGGAATGATAAAGGACAACATCAACCCAACGATCGCTCCGGGCAGCCCAATCCACAACTGACCCGTTTTATCCGGCATATAGGTTGCGACATACCAGAAATAGTATATCGCAAGCGGAGTTTGTAAGAATACCGTTGCACCCAATCCCGGATTATAGAGACTTTTCAAGCGGACATTCATCGCAATGCCGTGCCCGAAAAGTTGTAAGACCCCTGCGATGACTTGAGATGCGCCGAGCCATATAAGGTTCGGGAAAAATATCGGCGCAATGTAAAATGCATAGCAAAGAAAAACATTGCTAATCCAGCTTTGGTTTGCATTAATCGGATAGCGGTCAAAGTCTTTCCGCTCACCGAGACCGATGAAATTGGAAATGGATGGGAATCCGCCGGGCCAACCGTACTCTTCAAACTGGTGAACAAGCATCGCCATCCAACTGAAGATCAGAATAACTTGGATTCGCTCCAAATGCTCAGAACCCCAAAAACCCATGAAAAACGCAAGAATCACGAAAATGATTCCTCCGATATAGTACCAGTCCCTTCGCCAAATTTTTACCATACCTGTCCCTCCTCAAAATGCTCCCTATTCACAAATTTTGCATAGTGCTTCGGAGACTTAAATGCAAACGCGTCATCATCTTGTTTCAGAACCCATTTTTTCAAAGGAATTTCCGGAATGGGTACGCAAAAAACGCACATAACCGCCATTGCAATAAGACCGCCTGTCCAGTTCTGGACAGTTAGCACCGGCATGGCGCTTACGAGGTAGATGCCCGCGGGCAAAAACAGGAGGTAGGCCGTGCCGAAGCCGGGGCAATAAATAGAGCGTTTTCCCGCTTTGCGGTAGCGAAGAAAAGAGTAGATGCCCACGACCGTATGGGCAAAAACTTCGCCAAAGCTGAACAGCATGATGCAAATTGCCATTTCGCTGGATAGCCCCGCGACATTGGATAACACAAGAAACAGCAGAGGGAACAGCACCAAGCCAAAATTGGTAATCATATCCGTTAGGCGGCTCATGGGGTATCTGTCCAAGTATTTTGACCCCATCTTTTTCGAACCGAATATCACATTGTAGATATAGTGCAGCCCGCCGGGCAGCTTCCACTCCTCGATGACATGCAGCGGCATAATAATTGCCCCGAACGCGCCCGCCTTTGCGCCAAGCGGCAGCTCACCCCAGTTCAGAAGCAGATATACGGCTGTCGCGGCCCCAATCATGCACATTACCCATATCCAAATGTTGTCGCACCACTTATCCAACGTTTTAACCAATGTTTTAACCCTCCTTAGAGATTTTTTGATGCATTGCTAATATTTCTTCTTTTTTATACCCGTATATTTCTTCCGGGGCGAATGGATATTTGGTATTTCGGCTTCGCATCAGCATCACTGGCACACCGAAGCACAACGCATATCCCGCTATGCCGCCAATGATGCCGAAAACGAAATCCATACCTGTTGCAAGGTTGTTTGCTGTTACATACCAAATCATATAAACTGCGATTGGCAATTGCAGGAATACTGTCGCGGCAAGCCCCGGATTATAAAAGCTTTTGAGCCTGATATTTACCAAGATGCCATGGGCGGGCACTTGAATTAAAGCCGCAAATGTTTGAGCAAGCGCAAGCCAAATCAGATTTGGAAAGAAAATAGGAACAATATAAAAGGTGTATGTGGTGAAAACATTGTCAACAAAACACAGATTTTGATTAAACGGATAACGGTCGGGGATTTGTTTTTCTTTGAATTGCATGATGTTTACAATGGAAGGGAATCCGCCAGGCCAACCGTACTCTTCAAACTGGTGAACAAGCATCGCCATCCAGCTGAAAACAAGAATCACTTGGATTCGCTCCAAATGCTCAGAACCCCAAAACCCCATGAAAAACGCAAGAACCACAAATAGGATTCCGCCGATATAATACCAGTTTCTGCGCCAGAAATTCATTTCTTTCCCCCCCTTCCGATTACGGTTTAATAAACTTTGCGAAGTACTTGGGGGATATAAATGCAAATGCATTGTCATCCTGCTTCAGAACCCATTTTTTCAAAAGAGCTTCAGGAAGAGGGACGCAGCAAATCATGGTAATCGCCAATGCAACAAGACCGCCAGTCCAGTTGCCGCCGGTCAACTGAGGCATTTCAACGGCGAGATAGATTCCGGCTGGCAGGAACAGAAGATAAGAAGTGCCGAGCCCCGGATTATAAATGGTACGTTTCCCTGCTTTGCGAAACCAGAAAAGGCAAATCGTACCGGCTAATGTGTGGGCCACGACTTCTATAAAGCTGAACAGCATTATGCAAACTGCCATTTCGTTAGACAAACCTGCTGTCAGGGACAATACAAGGAACAACAAGGGGAACAATTGCATCCCGATATTCGTGAGCATGTCTGTCATGCGGCTCATCGGGTACCGATCCAGATATTTTGAACCTTCCTCCTTTGGGCCGAGCAGCACATTGTAAAAATAATGCAGCCCGCCGGGCAGTTTCCATTCCTCGATTACGTGCAGCGGCATAATAATTGCCCCGAACGCGCCCGCCTTTGCGCCAAGCGGCAGCTCGCCCCAGTTCAGAATCAGATATACGGCCGTCGCGGCTCCAACGACGCACATAAAATAAATCCATAGATTGTCGCACCACTTATCTAATCTCTTGACCATTGCCTTTAACCTCCTCCCACCAGTTTTAGAACTGATCTTTATTCACAAATTTTGCGTAGTGCTTCGGTGACTTAAATGCAAACGCATCATCATCTTGTTTCAGAACCCACTTTTTTAAAGGAATTTCTTGAATCGGGACACAGAATAATGACATAACACCCAGAGCGACAACACCGCCAATCCAGTTTCCGACTGTCAACGCAGGCAAAGAGAAGACCAGATAGAGTGAAGCTGGCAGAAATAAAATGTAGGCTGTGCCGAATCCGGGGCAATAAATTGAGCGTTTGCCTGACTTGCGGTATCTGATAAGGGAGTATGTGCCAACGATTGTGTGCGCTACGACTTCCATAAAGCCAAACAGCATCATAGCTATTGCTATTTCATTGGACAATCCCGCGACATTGGACAACACAAGAAACAGCAAGGGGAACAGTACCAATCCGATATTAGTAATCATATCCGTCAGGCGGCTCATTGGGTACCTATCCAGATATTTCGACCCCATTTTTCTTGAGCCGAATATCACATTGTAGATATAATGCAGTCCACCTGGCAGTTTCCATTCCTCAATGACATGAAGAGGCATAATGATAGCGACAAACGCACCCCCTTTTGCCCCAAGAGGCAGCTCGCTCCAGTTCAGAATCAGGTATATGGCTGTCGCGATTCCCAGCACACACATGACATAAATCCATATGTTGTCACACCATTTATCCAGCCTTTTCATCATAATAACAACCTCCTTTGCGATCAAAGAGCTTATTTGGGGGAAACTGAACGCTTAAACTGAAACACATGGCGCATTAGGATGCCAGCCGTTCAAACTGGCTTCTCCAAAGTTCAGCGTAGAAACCGCCTTTATCAAGCAGTTCCTGATGATTTCCGCTCTCGATAATATCCCCGTCGTTCAACACAAGAATTAAATCGGCGTTTTTGATCGTTGAAAGCCTATGCGCTATGACGAAAGAAGTCCGTCCTACGGTCAATTTATCCATCGCTTCCTGAATCAGGACTTCTGTGCGGGTATCTACCGAGCTTGTCGCCTCATCCAGTATCAACATCGGTGCGTCCTGAATCATGGCCCGCGCTATGGTTACAAGCTGTTTCTGTCCCTGCGACAGACTCACTTTGTCGTTCAGCACCGTGTCATAACCCTTGGGCAAGGTTTTGATAAAGTGGTGAAGTCCGACCGCTTTGCAGGCATGGATTACGTCATCGTCGGAAACGCCTGCCTTGCAGTAAATGATGTTTTCCTTGATTGTCCCCTCGAACAGCCACGAATCTTGCAGTACCATACAAAACTGCTCGTGTACGTTTTCACGCGACACACTCGCAATCGGAACATTGTCAATACATATTTCGCCGCCGTTTAACTCATAGAATCGCATCATAAGGTTCACAAGCGTGGTTTTTCCCGCGCCGGTAGGGCCTACTATCGCTATTTTTTGGCCGGTGCGGACTTTTGCCGAGAAATTCTTTATAATTATATTGTCGGGGGAGTATCCGAATCTGACATTCTTAAACTCTACATCACCTTGGACATTTTCAAGTCTTCTCAGCTTCTCACTTTCGTCGGAAAGTTCGGTTTCACCCAGGAATTCAAAGACACGCTCCGAGGCGGCGACTGTTCTCTGCAAGTTTTGGGAAGCCTGTGCGATTTGCGTAAGCGGTTGGGTGAAAAGGCGAACATAGAGCATAAACGCCACGATTACGCCAAAGCTGATACTCCCGTTAAGCGCAAGTGCCGCTCCGACGACGCAGACAGCTACATATCCAAAGTTGCTAATAAAGAGCATCAGCGGCATCATTAGGCCCGACATAAACTGGGATTTCCAACCGCTGTCGTAAAGACCTTCATTCATTTTCTCAAATGTCTTTTTAGCTTCCTTACCGCCGTTGTATACCTTGACAATGTGATGCCCCGAATAAATCTCCTCAATATGTCCGTTGATTTCGCCGAGTCCTTTTTGCTGTGCAGCAAAGAATCTTTGCGAGCTTCTCATAATTGTAAACATCACGATAAACCCGATTATGCTCGCTCCGACGGCGGTGAGTGTCATAATCCAGTTGTTGTAGAACATCATGACCAACGAACCAATTAGCATAGTTACCGCCGTTACCAATGTTCCGACACTCTGATTCATCGTCGTTCCGATCGTGTCCACATCATTGGTAATGCGTGAAAGCACATCGCCATAGCTCACTTTGTCGAAATAGGAAAAGGGCAGGCGATTGACTTTTTTTGAAATATCCGCCCGCATACTTTTACTGGCTCTCTGCGTAATTGTCGCCATAATATATCCCTGAGCGAAATTGAGCAGCGCTGAACAGGCATAAAATATCACCAACAGCAAGCCAATGTTCGTTACGGCATCCATATCAATCGCATTTAGGATTGGAACGCCGTTCACGAGTTTCGGAAGGCCCTTGGTTATCTCATTTGTGATTTCCTTGAGCCTGTCAGGACCCAGTATTTGCAGCACTGAACCACAAGCCGTAAGAATCAGTGCGATAAGAACAGCGGGAAGGTACTTTCTGCAATAACGAATCAGCTTGCCGAAAGCCCCACGAAAGTCTTTCGGGCGCTCGGCCATACCGCGCCCGCCCATAGGTCCCCCGCGCATAGGACCGCGCGGTCTCGATATGCTCTCGGTATTTTGAGTAGCTTTATTCCCCTCGCTCATGACGCAAGTTCCTCCTCGCTAAGCTGGCTTCTTGCGATTTGCCGGTAAACATCGCAAGTTTTAAGCAGTTCTTTGTGCGTACCCTGTCCTACAATTCGTCCCTCGTCCAGCACGATGATTTTGTCCGCATCCATAATCGTGCCGATGCGCTGCGCTACGATAAGACTTGTAACGCCCGCCGTCTCCTTTTTCAAGGCGTATCTCAGCACACGGTCGGTCTTGTAGTCAAGCGCGGAAAACGAATCGTCGAAGATATATATTTCCGGCTTGCGGCAAACGGCGCGAGCGATGGCAATACGCTGTTTCTGACCGCCGGAAATATTCGTGCCGCCCTGTGAAATATCGGCATTGTAGCCATTCTCCATTTTTTCAACGAAATCCGTGCTTTGCGCTATGGCTATGGCTCGCTTCACATCTTCCTCGGTGGCTTCGCCCTGACCGTTATCGCCATATGCCACGTTGCCGCTAACCGTTCCTTTGAACAGCACGGCCTTTTGAGATACATAGCCGATTTTATTGCGCAGCGCTTCGCCGTTGTACTCTCTGATGTCCACACCGTCAACAAGGATTTCCCCTTCGGTTGCGTCAAAGAACCTCGGTATAAGGTTTATGAGCGTGGACTTTCCGCTTCCTGTTGAGCCAATAAAGGCGACTGTTTCTCCGTGCCTTGCCTCAAAGCTGATATCCTGTAAGACATATTCCGCAGCGTCTGGGTATTTGAACCCCACATTGCGGAAAATCACTGAACCTGTTTGCTCCGCCAAGCCTTCTGTTTTCGTGCCGTCCTTGATGGTCGGCTCAGTGTCCAAAACCTCGTTGATGCGGTTCGCCGACACCGCCGCACGCGGAATCATAATAAAAATCATCACCAGCATCATAAAGGACATTATGACCTGCATGGCGTAGCTTGAAAAGACGACCATATTGGAGAATATGGGCAGCTTATCGGCTATTGCGGCAGAGTTAATCAAGCCCGCGCCAATCCAATAGATAGCGAGCGTCAGCCCACTCATGATACTCATCATCAGAGGCATCATTATCGCCATAGAACGGGTTGTAAATAGCTGTGTGTCGGTTAGTTCCTTGTTGGCGGCTTCAAATTTCGCTTCCTCGTAAGCATCGGCATTGTAGGCGCGAACAACACGAAGCCCCGTGAGATTCTCGCGGGCAACTCGATTGATGTTATCGGTCAGTGTCTGCATTCTACGGAATCTCGGCAACACGAATATCATCATAAAGCTGATAACCACAATCAGGATACCGACTGCTCCGGCTGTCACCATCGTCCATTCAAAGCCTTTTCCGGCAATTTTAATCACTGCCCAAACAACCATGATCGGGGCGCGAATAATAAGGGAAAGCCCCATGGTAATAACCATCTGCACTTGTGTGATGTCGTTTGTCGAGCGCGTAATCAGGCTGTCGTTGGAGAAACGGTTCATTTCCTCCATCGAAAAAGATTCTACCTTGTTAAACAGCAGGCTGCGAACCTGTCTGGAAAATGCAGCGGCGATTCTTGCGGCGAAAAATCCGACTGTAACTGCGCACACAACGCTTCCGAGTGTGCAAAGCAGCATCTTCCCGCCCGCAATCCATATGTTGCCCATAGCGCTGCCCGGCGTTTGCACAAGCAGCGTGATTTCGGACATATAATCCGGTGTTTTTAAGTCGAGCCATACCTGTCCTACCACGAAAGCAAGGCTGAATAATGCCAGAAGCCAATCTTTCGCTCTCAGGTATTTAAAAATTTTGAGCAATCCTTTTCCTCCTTAATCACCAAGGTTTGCACCTTGAATAAACGCTGCTGCCGCGCTGCGCTCTTTACTTCTTCCTCAATCGAAATGTTCTCGCATAGGCACATTCAGGCGGCAGAGAGGGGTGAAACAAGGCTCGAAACAAGTTTACTCTCTGGCAAGTAGGGCATCTGCGGAAACGGCTCTCGAATATGCGGCACAAATGCGTTTCCTCATCGAGAAACTCGCAGGGGGAGGAGAAGTCGATTTTGACTTCTCCTTCGAGCGTAACGGAACGGGTATAGCAGCACAGCCCGCATCGGTTGCATAAGCCGTCCCAGTTCTTATGCCATTTCCTGTATTCGTCCCATATGCGAAGCGCGGTCACGGGGCATAATTGATTCCGAGTGTAATCCCCAGTTCCTTTTCAGTAGGGTTGTTTTCAACCGCATATCCAAGCGCCGCGCCTGAAATCGGCGTAAAGCCTTCGGGGATTCCCAGTTCCTTTTGCAGCTCCGGGATTTTTGCTATCACGTTCGCCGCGCTCCAGAGATAGACGCTATCCACGCCTAAATCCGTGGCGGCGAGCAGCATGTTCTCCATGATGCAGCCTACATTTGCGTACTGAATATTGGGGACCTTTGGCTCTGAGGATGACACCAGCACAAGAATGGGCGCACCGTACAGAACATCGCGGTCAATGTTGAACGCCGCCTGAACAGCCTTATTGATTCTGTTCAGCGATTGGGGGTTTTGAACGACCGTCAGATGAAGCGAGGGATAATCGCCCGCACCTACAGGGGCAGCACATCCGGCGGCGAGAATCGCGTCGAGATCTGCTTTTGCGACTGCCTTTTCCGGCGCAAAGGCTCTGGTTGACTTCCTCTTTGCAATAGCTTTCATAGTTTCCATCATTAATCTCCTTTAATCTGTTTTTGTGTGAAACAGCCTACCCGCTATTCGACTGTTCTGATATAAGAACCTATCCTGCATAAGCACCCTTTTCAAATCCATCAATCAACAATTAAGCCATAAGTGTCGGATTGTTCGGGGAGTTCATCCTGCTTAGTAATACAACCTTAGCAAAGAATATAAACTCATAAAAATGTTTGACCTTATCCGACAACTGTTGTACGATATTAATATATTGGTTTTCCAAAGCTTTATCAACCAACAGATGAAGCATTACTGTCGGATTGTAAAGGAGTCCAAAAATGAAAAAGCAACCTGAAATTACGTCCGCTACCAGAAAGACCTTTGTCGATGCCTTTTGTTCTTTATATCTGCACAATCCTATCGAAAAGATAACCGTGCAGGAAATCGTCAGGAAGGCGGGATACAACCGAAGCACCTTTTACCAGTATTTCAAGGATGCAACTGACCTGCTCGTATATTTGGAAGACGAGATTATTGGTAATATCAAACAGAAGGTTGACGCAAATTTTGACCAGATAGATTTTGCCGATTCTTTTATTTGTTCTTTTTCCGGTCTTCAAGAGGAAACAGCAAACTATGCTGCGGTGCTGCTCGCAAATCCTAGCAGCACAAGATTTGCACAACGGGCGAAAACAGCAATGATGCCGATTATATTGCAACATTTCAATATTTCCGAAAATGATGAGAAAGCAATTTATGTTCTTGAATTTTATCTGGCTGGCGTTATTTCTATTGCCACTCACTGGCTGCGCGATGGAAGAAAGATTCCTGTAAGTGAAGTCGGGCGGTTAATACACACTTTGCTGACGGAAGGTGTTTTGAGTGCGCTTGGGCGCAGTAATACAAATCCGGCCTAAAAACACCGTAATCCCAACCACATTCAGTTTGTTGAACGACGCCCTCCGAAACGACCGTATACCAAGCACATCAAAGCCCCCGAAGCCGCAACACAGCGGTTTTCGAGGGCTTTTCGTATATGAGGCTGACATACCGAGCAGAAGATTTGGTATGGTAATCCCGAGGTATGCCAAGGTCGTAAACGGGTGGCCGTAGGGCGATGGCTGCTCTCCCTCTACCGAGAGCAAAATCTCCCACCACAGTTTTTGCTTTAAGCTGAACAAAGAAAGCCTAAGCATCATTGTTTTTGATATGTTGGCCAAAAGAAATACACCATAGTAAATTTGCAAAAAGTCATTTTATGTCATTTTAAGTCATTTTTCAGTTTTTGGGGTTATAAAAGACCGCCGAAGCGATCTTGAAAATAGAAACTTACGGTCGTAGATTTCCACCCCTTAATTTACCCCTTACAAAATTAAATCGCTTTATTTCGTGTTTTAAAGAATGAACAATAGGCCCTAATTCTCTAGGCTTTCGAGAACCAATTAACCGCTATTCGCCCACATTCTTCCAAGGTCATTAATTCGAATCCTAGTTCCGCAGCCAAGATGAAAGTCCTGAAACCTTAGTGTTTTAGGGCTTTCTTCATGTCTCCATATTCCTGTTTTTGGGGTTCTTCCCTTAATCTACCCCTTACGGTTTTATTACTCTTTGAATAAATTGCTGAATACGAACATCAAGAGAGGGACCGATCTCGGCCCCTCTCTGATTTGGCGTAGGTGTGCGTTGCCTTTAACAATGAGATGCGTTTTTCCTATCTACTTTTAATTACCAGGTTCACTGTGGGATATTTTTATGCGCATAGCCGCCTTTTCCCAGCCTATCCGTTCCCCGCCGAAAGGTAATCCGCTGAGAGATAGGCTGTGCGGCCGTTGAATTCTATTTGGTACCACGATCCGGCTTTTTTGAGGATCGGGTACGCTGCGCCCCGGGGTGCGAAGCCCAGGATCGAATACATCTTGCCTGGCCCGCTGCGCACATTGACGCTATGATTGCAGTTGACGACCATACCATGTCCGGCTCCCGGGGCGGACACTGCGAGGTAGTGCGCCGAAATATATCCCACCTGGCCTTCGAACTCAACTTTATACCATGCGCCGACCTTTTCCATGACTGTATATGCCGCACCCCTTGGCGCGAAGCCCAGGATGGGATAATTCGTACCCGGCCTGCTGCGCACGTTGACACCGCTCCTGCAGTTTATGATCGTTCCCATGGGCCTGGATGTGGGCGTGGGCAACGGCTCGCTATAGGGAGGCGTCCATTTGCCAAAGAGCGTTACATCATTTTCGGGGAAGGTGAAGGTTGCGTTCGCGGCAAAGTCCGTGCCGCCGCCGTTTGCCGCTGTGTTCCAGCCGCCAAAGGTATAGCCCGTACGGCGTAGCTCGCCACCCCCCGCAACGGAAGTCTTGGTGTTAATGTGTTGCGTTACCGCCGCCGGCAGGTTGCCGCTGCCGCCATTCGCATCGTAGGAAAGCGTATACAACCGCAGGTAAGCGCTGAAATCGTCCGCCCAGGGCACCGAAATTCCATACACGGTGGTGTCGGCCGTATGGTCTGTAAAGGTTTCTCTTGTATGCGTGGTTGTTATGAGCGAGAGGCAAGTGCCGTTTTTAAGAAACAGCGCCGCATCTCCGGATATTTCCAGGGACCCGGATGCAAGCGCAAAGTCTCCCGAACCTACATCCTCCCCATCACTGGATTTTGCAAACACCATCCCTCCCGTGACCTTGAGTACCCCACCGCTGCCAAAAGCGGCGCTGCCGATGCCTGCGCCGCGCAGGCCCGAAGCAGTGACCGTGCCGCCGCTGATCGTGATTTCCCCGCCACTGCCGTTCATGCCACCGCCGATGCCCGCGCCGAGCCCCAGGGCTGTGGCATTGACCGTGCCGCCGCTGATCGTGATCTCTCCACCGTCACCGCCAAGGTCGCCGCCGCCGATGCCCGCAGCATCTACGCTCGTAGCAGTGACCGTACCGCCCCGGATGATGATCGTGCCGCCGTCGCCACCGGGTAAATAATCGGCTATGCCGCCGCCGATGCCTGCGCCGCCGTAGAGGCTGCGGGCCGTGACCGTGCCGCCCTGGATGATAATCTTGCCGCCGTCACCATATTCGCCGCCACCGATGCCCGCGCCAGAATAGCTCTGCGTAGTGACCGTGCCGCCGCTGATCGTGATTTCCCCGCCGCTGCCGTTCATTCCGCCGCCGATGCCCGCACCAAAGCTGCCGCCGTTGGCAATGACCGTGCCGCCCCAGATGATGATCGTGCCGCCGCTTAGCCCATTATTGCCGCCAATACCCGCGCCGCCGTGGCCGCCAGTAACGTTGATCGTGCCAGTGCTCTTCGCTGTGATCACCAGCGTCTGGCCAGGGTTGACATTAAGCCCGGCGTAGCCATAGGTACCCGTCAGCGTATTATCGCCCACCACCGTGAGGTTCAGCTTTGCGCCGCTAAAGGTATGGATGGCCGCCCCCGCAGACGTATTGATCGTAGCGTTATCCAGCGTCAGGTTTGCCTCTACTCCTTCATCAATGACAACGCTTGCGGCGCTAGGCCTGCCGGATAAGGTGAGCGGCGTGCCGGTAAGAACCGTTACCCTTCTGCCGCCGTCTTCATACTTATAATCCGTATTTTCGACGCCGCCCGTTACGGTAAGCATGCCTGACGCCAGCGCCGCTGCGGGTATCAGCATGAACGCCAGCGCTACGACAAATAAAAGTGCGATAGATGTTTTTGTCTGCATAATGCCTATCCTTTCGTATGTCCCCTGCCTTGTGCGTTGCACGGCCCGGCGGCTATTGCAAAGAGGCCGTTTCAGCCTTATAATCAAGAGCAGCGGCATAATAAATGACCACAGTCGATGACTATAGTCATTATATTTATATCTGCATGTAAAATCAAGGAGAATTGTGATGGAAAAGGAAGCCGGAAGGTCCAGAAAGGAAAAGGCGCTTGCAACGAAAACCCGCCTGTATGCCGCTGCCGACGCGCTTTTTACACAATATGGGTTCGATGAGGTGAGTGTGGATCGGATCGTAGAGGAGGCCGGGGTCGCCAAGGGCACGTTTTATGTACACTTTGAATCCAGGGACAGCCTGCTGGAAACCCTGATTTCCGATTTTGTGGAACGGGTGGATGTGGATTATCAGGCGTTTATCGATACCTTCCCGCCCGATATGCCAGCAGCGGATATGCTCCTGCGGCTTGTTGAAAAAATAATGGATGTGATCCTGAACACCATCGGGCTGGCGCGGATGAAAGCGCTCTACCGGGCCCAACTGGCGAACCTTTCGCACGCCAGAACCGCCGTCAGCTACAACCGGATGCTTTATAAAACCATTATGGAAGTGCTAGCCAAGGGTATGCGGCGCGGGGAATTTTCGGCGGAGCTTGCGCTGGAGTCCCTGGCCAACCATTTGATCCTGGCCATGCGCGGGATCATTTATGAATGGTGTATCCGCTATCCGGATCTTGATTTGCAGGCCCAATCCCAGGCGCATTTTCGGATCATTCTAAGGGGTATGCAGGGGTAGGGCAAAACATCTGTTTGGTGGGCTCCAGGCATGGATATCCCGCAAGGTATCGGCATCTGCCGGCTTTATCACCCCTATTATTATGAATTGCTGCATACAGGAGCGCTATCCTGCTTCATCTTCTCCGTAACGTGACCGTAAACATCCAGCGTAAAGGCCGCCGTATGATGCCCGCAATAGTCCCGATATAAGCATTGAGCATCTTTCGGGGATTGAAAGCGGAGAGCGTCGCCTTGGGAAAGAGTCTGTTATGGCGGGGCCGCTACTCGCAAGGGCCCTGGGCGTAAGCCTAGAAGATTTGATGATGAAATAACAATCCCCCGGCGAAGTCCACGGTATCATAGGGATAATACAGGGAACGCAACCTGAATACGGAAAAAGCGAGGGTGGAAGCCGATCAATACCGGTGTCCACCCTCGCTTTATATGCGTGCGTAAGGCAAACAGTTACGGAAAGTATCGCCATGCTATAAACTCCTGAGTTTGCTAAACTTCTAATAGCTTTCAGCGGCCTCTTGTGGCATCCTGCGTCACTGAAGGAGGTAACCAAGATGCAAAACCCATTGGACGAGCTGTACGACCAGTACAATCGCTTTGCCCCTGACGCTGAAATCCAGAGGAAAATTGAAGAATGCCACCAACAGCTCATTCGAAGTTTGGAAAAGCCGGAGCGCAAGCTCATACTGCATGACAGACGGAAAAAAGCAGGTATACTTCCTTGGCTTCAGATGGTAGACGATAACGGCGGCGGTGATGGCGGTGGTATCATTGTGGGACGGAGACGGCGACATCAACAAAATGGTGGGCGATATGTAATCGAAGGGGGAAAGATGACCTTGAAAAAGTTTATACAACCGGACAACCAGCCAAATCCGAGTAGCGCAGACGGTAAGCCGGAAGATAAAACCTACCTCGAAGAAAATCTTACTGCCAGCATTCAGAAGGCAATTGCCGAATACCTTCAGGGCGAGAAAGACCAAGTGCTTTATCTGGACTGCCTCAGTGATGAGCTGTACGGGGCAATCAATGCAAGCCTTTGGAGCGGCTGCATTACCGTGGAACAGGCGGACTATCTGCAGAACAAATACTTGTAAAGCAGGCTGAATACAGAAAAAGCAAGGGTGGAAACCGAAACATACCGGTCTCCACCCTTGCCTTATGTGTGCTTTGGCTTTGTTTACTTGGTTTTTCTCACGCCGTTTTCGTCTACCTCATAGCCGTCCACTTTGGTGCTCTTGGCGAGGGCGCCATCAGCGTAGAAGTAATACCACTTACCCTCGATCTGGAGCCACTTGCCGGACACCATCAGGCCGTCCTTGGTAAAATAGTAGCGTTTGTCGCTAATGTCCAGCCGGCCCATGGCCGCCTTGTTACCGGAATAATAGCGCGAGTTGTCGCCATCCTTAACCCAGCCTGTTTTCAGCGTTCCGTTTGTTTCAAAGAAATACTTCACACCGTCAATGGTCTGCGTCCCGGTGAGGGGCTTGCCGTCCTTGTAATAGAGCCACTGTCCTGCGTCATTCAGCGCCCAGCCCTGTGCTGTGGCGGGGTCGATGGTCAGCTTGATGTAGCGGTGGAGCATGGAGGAAACCTCTGCACGGGTGGCATTGGACTTCGGGTTGAACCTGTTGTTCGTACCGCCCATCATAATACCCGTCTGCTGCATGGCTGTTACCGTTGCTTTGTAAACGCTGCCGATGCTGGAAGCGTCCGCATAGGCGGTGGCCTCACGGGTCACAGGTAGTTTGTAGCCGGTAGCTTTTGCATAGTTTGCGAAGATGACTGCAATTTCCTCACGGGTAATCGCCCGGTCAGGTGCAAACTGCTGGTTTCCGATGCCCTGCACAACGCCGTTTTTATATGCCCATTCGATATAAGGGCGGAAGGCGCTGTCGCCTTTCACATCGGTAAAGCTGTTTGTGGTGTATGCTTTCACATCCACGCCTGCCAGTCTGCCGAGAGCCGTTACCAGCATCCCCCGTGTCATGGCGGTGTCAGGTGCAAAAGTAGTTTTTGATATACCGGAGAGAAGTCCTCTGCCGATTACATAGTCAATGGCTTCCTTGCCCCAATGGGTTCCGATGTCGGTAAACTTGGCGCTTGGAGCCGTATAGCCCACGCCGTACACTGAGAAATGGTCGGTAGGGATCAGCAGACTCCTGCTGTTTGCGTCATAAGCGGAACCGGAGATGCGCTGCGCTTTGCCGTTTGCGTCCACATACACGCCGAACAGGTAGCCCACAGCCTCATTCTTACCCGGTGTATAGGGGATGGAGAGGTTTGCTATTCCGCTGCCGAGACCAGTGATGGTCTGTGTTTTTCCGTTTTTATCAACATAGCTGATGGTGATGCTGTAAACCGGTCTGTTCCCAAGGAGTGCCTTTGCCTCATTGGAAAGCCCTGTCGCTGGGGCGATGGTGATGCTGATATTGCCGCTGCTTTGCTTCTGGATTTCCTTGAGGGCGTTCAGATCAAGACCGAGGGAAACCGGCGCCCCATCCAGTTCAAGGCTTGTTACTCCCGCGCTTATAAGGCTGTTCAGGGAATTTTGCGTCAAGGTCGCCGTCAGGGAAGTGGAACCCTTTGGCATAGTGACATTCAATCCCACGGAAATGCCGTTTGCGGTTTTGCCCTGTGCCTTTGCGTCAGCCCGTGCCTTGGCGATGGCGTCCGCGATGGTTTTGTCAGAAACCGTTACACTGGCAGAGCCGTTTGTACCTGCTGTCGCCCTTATCGGGGCCGAGCCTGTCACTGGCTGGTCGGGCTTCTTTTCGGGAACAGTCGGCGTGGTTGGCGTGGTGTATGAACCGTCGCCGGTGCTACCATCGGAGTTGGACTTTGTAGTAAAGCTGTATCCCGTGCTGATGGCAGACATTTCATTGCCCGCCGCATCCTTAAAGCCGGAAATGCTGATGATGTAGGTTCTGCTGTATGCAAGGCCAGAATAAGGGACGGTATAGGTGTTGCCCGACCATGCGCCTGTTCCGAGTACCGTGCTGCCCAGCTTCACTGTGCCGGTTGTACCGATGGATTCGCTGAATGTAATGGAAATATTGCCGGAGAGCGAAACACTTGTTGCACCGCCGGCAGGGGTAACAGAGGTAACGGTAGGAGCTGTGGTATCTCCCGGCATCATAGCTGTAACTACGATAGAAAGTGCCTTTGTCGCATCGGGAGCCGTTCCATTCGTCGCCTTTACGGTAAAGTTAAAGGTGCCGCTTGCTGTCGGCGTGCCGGAAATGAGGCCGCCGCTTGAGAGCGTCAGGCCACCCGGCAGGTTGCCGATCTCCTTGCTCCAAGTGATGGGCGCATCACCGTTCGCCGTGAGCGTTTGGCTGTAAGCCGTACCTACCGTGCCTCCGGGCAGGGTGGTTGTTGTGATGCTCGGAGCCGTGCCGGTTGGCGGTGCGGAGCTGATAACGATGCTGAAAGCCTGTGTATCGCTGCCTGCTGTGTTTGTCGCTCTGACGGTGAAATTGAAGGTGCCTACCACTGTCGGTGTCCCGGAAAGATCGCCGTCGCTCTCAAGGTCAATGCCGTCCGGCAGATCGCCGCTCTCTTTGCTCCATGTAATGGGCGCGGTGCCAGTAGCCAAAATGGTCTGGCTGTACTCTGTACTAACCGTGCCGTCGGGCAGGGATGCCGTGGTAATGCTCGGAGCCGTTGCGGGCGCGTCCCCCAGCGTGAAGTTGACGGTATAGGTTTTTTCCGTTCCATCCTGAGCGGTTACTACTACGGTCGCGCTGCCGGGGAAGGAGGATGCCTGTGTGATATCCACCGAGGCAAATTCATTATCCACGGTTGCGCCGACCAATGCCGCCGCGCTGCCGAGCAGGGTGCCATAGGGCAGTTCCACGTTGTATTCTCTGTCGTCAGGGTCGAAGTCGGTTACCGTGCTGCCGCCTACGGTCAGATCGCTCAAATCGGCATTATCGCTGAGAGTGGGGTTGTTTTCTATGTGTACGGTAAACGTGGCGGAATTACCGACATCAAAGGATATCTCAAAGTCCGCCGTATCCCCTTCGGAAAGCTCCATCGAGGCGATGTACTCGCTTTTGATGGTCAGCGCGCTCCCGGTAACGGCGTAGTCGTCAGGTGCAGTCAAAGGCGCCGCATCGTAAACCACACCCGTGACCGTATCGGCGCTGTTCCATGTGATGGTGACGCTTACATCCGTGGGGGAGGCAAGGTCATAGACTACGGATTCCGGGCTGATGGTTGCATTTACCACCGGCGCGGCGCTGGCGGTCAGCGTCACCGTATAGGTGTCGGCGGAATCCACCGTCCCATCGTTGGCCTTAAACTCCAGCGTGGTGTCGCCTACGGCTGTCGGGGTGTAGGAGTAGCTCGCGCTCGCTCCCGTGTCGGCGGCTCCGTTTATCGATACCTTGTAGGTTAAGGTATCGCCTGCGTCCACATCCTCGAATATGGTTGTAAGGTCGAGGGTGTAAGCGGTGTCCACCGTCACGCTGGCCGTGGCCGTCGCGCTCACGCCGCTTTTACGAATGGGTGCTGTATTTACCACCGGCGCGGCGCTGGCGGTCAGCGTCACCACGTAGGTGTCAGCGGAATCCACCGTCCCATCGTTGGCCTTGAACAACAATGTGGTGTCGCCTACCGCTGTCGGGGTGTAGGAGTAGCTCGCGCTCGCTCCCGTGTAGGAGGCTCCGTTTACCGACACCTTGTAGGTTAGGTCATCCGCGTCCGCATCCTCAAATATAGTTGTAAGGTCGAGGGTATAGGCAGCATCCACCGTCACGCTGGCTGTGGCTGTGGCGCTCACGCTGCTTTTACGGACGGGGGCTGTATTAGCGCTCACCTCGAAAACAAACGCCGAGGGCACGTTCCCCGTGACCGCATTGCCTGTAAATACTTGGGTAGAGGTGCCCACCGCCGTGGTTACCGCCCCCTGCGGCAGATATAGATACAGCTTGCCAAGGCTGTCGCTAAATACATCGTTCACACCATAGGTATAGGCCAAATCGGTGGTCAGCGACGATATCCCCGCGTTATTCGCACCGCTGCCCGAAAGCTGTATGGTGGTAAGGTACACATTAGCGCCTGTGACGTTCTTTACCGTGCTGACGCTGGAGCCCTTGCCGCCGCCTATGTTCGCGCCGCCACCGGTGCTGGTTGCGTTTACCGAGCCGCCGGTGATGGTAACGACGCCCGCTCCTCCGCTATAAAACGTCCCAAGAGTGTTGCCGCCGCCGATGCCCGCGCCGCCGCCGCTTGCCGTTATCGTACCGCCGGTGATGGTCACGACGCCTTCTCCTGCGGCGGAAGTCCCGTTAGCTCCGCCGCCGCCGATACCCGCGCCACTGCCGCCGCCCTTTGCCTCTATCGTACCGCCGGTGATGGTGACGGTACCTGTTCCGGGCGGACTACCCACAACATTAGCTCCGCCGCCGCCGATACCCGCGCCGAGGCTGCCGCCGGTGGCTTTTACCGTACCGCCGTTTATGGTAGCGGTGCTGCCGCCGATGGTATTGTGACCGCCGCCGATGCCCGCGCTGCCGAGGCCGCCGGTGGCAGTTACCGCACCGCCGCTTATAATAGTAGTGCCTCCGCCTCCGGTATTGCCTCCGCCGATGCCCGCGCCATATTGGCCGCCGGTGGCAGTTACCACACCGCCGTTTATGGTCGTGGTACCGCCGCCGTAGTTATGTCCGCCGCCGATGCCCGCGGCGCTTCCGCCGCCGATGGCCGTTATCGTTCCGCTGTCGATGGTGAGGATGCCGCCGGCGCAGTTAATGGCTCCGCCTATGCCCGCGCTGTTGGTGCCTCCGGTTGACGTAAGCGAACCGCTGCCCTTAATCGTGAGCTGGGTGGCGCCCTCCACCTTTAAGCCGGGCTCTCTTACACCGCCCTTTAGCGTATTTGTTCCCGCAAGCGTCAGCGTGTTGCCTTCGCCGGTGAAAGAGAGGGCATAGATATCATCATCGGCGCTGTTGTCGATGTTCACGTTGTTAATCGTCAGCTTGACGCCCGTTTCGCAGTAGATCAGGACATTGGTGTAGGTCGTAGCGGTGCCCTGCAAGGTGACGGTAAGCCCGGTATTGATCTTAATGGTGCTGTCGTTGCCGCAATCGGACAGGTCATATGTGCCGTCCGCCGCAATGGTCGTGCCAAACGATTCGGTAATGCTGACGGTCAGCGTCGCCGGGGCGCCGCGCTGAAACTCAACGGTCAGAGCCGTTTCGCCCGCGGGCAAGGTCGCAAGATAGCCCTTCTTGACGGTCAGCGTATTTCCGCTCAGGCTGTAATTCGCGGCTCCGATGGAGGCTCCGCCCACCTTTACATCGGTTACGGCGCTTGCGTTGTTCCAATTGACAGTCGTGGTCACATCCGCCGGATGGATTTTGTCAAACGTTACGCTTGCCGGGCTGATGGTGGCGTTTTCGAATAAGCTTTCGTCACACCCGAGATAATCCAGGTTCAAAACCGCGTCGCCGTCGTCGTACTGAATTTTCAGGCTGTCGCCGCCGGCGACTTCCAAAGGAATCCATAAGCTGGCGAAGCGCCCCACGCCGTACCATCCGCCTGTTGGGGTAAATGGCACATCTTGCATATGCGCGCCGTTTTTATAGACGCTGATCGTTCCGTTGTTTTGGCTTGCGTAGCGGATTTCGACCACGGACGATGCGGGCAGGCCATTCCATTGGACGCTGCTGCTTCCCCTTACGTTGAGGTTTCCGACATGCTCCCCTCCCGAAGCGCCCGCGCCCTCCGCGCCGCTGAAAATACTCCCGTTGACGATTATCGCGTCCTCCGCCTCAAACCTTCCCGTATTTACGGGAACCGTCAGGGAAAAGGACTTTGTTTTTGCCGTCCCGCCCGGATAGGAAACCATTGCCGACAAAGTAACCGTCCTGGCGCTGTCAAGCGGCCTGGTAATCGCGCCCGTATCGGTGTCAATAAATCCCGTGGGGGACGCGCTCCATGCTATAGTCGTGCCGCTTTCCCCAGCTTTGGGCAGGGTTAGGACGGCTTTTACATCCGTCTGTACGCTGTTATGGCCCTTTATGGCGTCCCAGACAAGGGAGTCAAAGTCGGCGGTAATCCGCTCGTCAGGCGGGAGGTCGGCAATCAGAAACTCAAACGTCGTGGGCGAGGCTGCCGTGATTGCGTTTCCGGAAAATATACTTCCATTGGAGATGCCCACATCCGTGGTTATTGTTTCCAGCGGCAGATAAAGGTACAGCTTGCCGGAGCTGTCGCTGAACACATCGTTCAAGCCATAGGTATCCTCCAAATCGGCGGCCAGCGACGATATCGCCGCATTTTTCGCATAGCTGCCCACAAGCAGTATCGTGGTGAGGTATACATCAACACCGTCACCGTTTTTCAGCGTACCGGGACTCATAATATACTGAGCTGTGCCGCCACCTATTCTGGATGCCTTTACCGTGCCGCCGCTGATGGTGACGGCGCCGCCGGCGGAGATCCCGCCGCCGCCAATGCCCGCGCCGTGTTGGCCGCCAGTCGCCGTCACCGTACCGCCGCTGATAGTGATGGGCCCGACGACGGCACCGCCGTGGCTGCTGCCGATGCCCGCGCCGTATTGGCCGCCGGTTGCCGTCACCGTACCGCCGCTGATGGTGATAGGTCCGACGGCACCCACGCCGTTGCCATTGCCGATGCCCGCTGCGTTGCTGCCGCCGGCTGCCGTTACCGTGCCGCCGTTGATGGAGACTGTGCCGCTGCCGCCGGTATTGCCTCCGCCGATGCCCGCGCCGTTTTGGCCGCCGATCGCCGTTACTGTGCCGCCGTTGATCGTCGTGGTGCCGCCGCTGTAGTTATGGCCGCCGCCGATGCCCGGGGCGCTGCCGCCGCCGGTCGCCGTTACCGTGCCGCCGTCGATGGTGATGATACCGCCGGGGCGGTTAATGGCTCCACCGATGCCCGCACTGAATTCGCCTCCGGTTGATGTGAGCGAGCCGCCGCCCCGGATGGTGAGCTGTGTGGTTTCTTCCACCTTTAAGGCGGTTTCTCTGTAACCGCCTTTCAGCGTATTTGTTCCCGCGAGCGTCAGCGTGTTGCCCGCGCCGGTGAAGGAGAGGGGGCAGGAATACTCCGTGGCGCTGTTGTCGATATTCACATTGTTCAGCGTCAGCTTGACGCCCGCGCCACAGTTGATTCTGAGGTTTGTGTAGGTTGCGGCGGCGTCGCCCGCTAATGTGACGGTAAGCCCCGCATTGATCGTAATGGTGGTGCCGAGGTCACTGCTGGACAGATTATATGTACCGTTTGCCGTGATGGTGCCGTCCGCCGTGATAAGAGTCAAGGGCGAATACTCAAGGTAATCCACATTCAAGGCCACATCGCCCGCGTCACATTGAATTTTCAGGTCGTCGCCGCTGTTGATGTCGAGATCAAGAGCGATCGTTTTAAAGTACTCCGCACCCGTCCAGCCGCCGGTAGCAGCAAACGACACGTCCCGGACGTGCGTATTATTTATGTAGATACTGATCGTCCCCGTATAGACGCTTGAGTAACCGATCACAACGCCTGAAGCTTCCTGTAAGCCGGCGAAGGTAACGGAGGAGGCTGTGGCGGAGCTGAAGTACCCCGCCACGCTGCCGCCCGACGCGCCCTCCTGTCCTGTGGCGACCTTGGCACCGTTGGCCATGGTTGCGTTTTCTGCCTCAAGCCTTGTGACTACCGCCGCCAGCGCCGTCTGCGGCAGTATGGCAAATATCATGCAAGCGGTCAGTATAAACGCCAATGTTTTTCTTGCTAAATTCATCGTTGTTCCCCCCATTTTATCCTAACATTGCTGCGCCTTGTGCGACTCAATGTTTTTGGCTTGTTGTTCTCATCTGATCTCCTTTGCTTATTCCCGCATGGCGAACAGCATGTTGTCCACCGTCAGCCGAATAGGGTATATTGTAGGTTCGCCGGGTATAGGATCGGGCCAGCGAATGGCCTTTTCCTCCAGCGTGATGTCTTTGAAGCGGCTCAGGTTCGCAAGGCTGCTGTACGGAATAGTCTCAATAATCCCACGCATATCGAAGATAATTTTGTTTCCGCCCTCAAACTCCACCAGTAGGGTGTAGTCGTCGTTTGGCGTAACTTTAAGCATTTTACTCACGGCTGTCAGTCTCCTTTCAGGACGCGGTACACACAAAAATTCCCCACGCTATAAAGTGTAGGGGATTTTTTTGGATTTTGTATCTGCCAAATGGCGTATTTTACATTAGGAAATCAAAAAAGTTTCAGCGTCTTGGCCTTTTGACCGCCGCCGTCTTGCCGTTCGTCTTGCTTACATTCCCATACAACAAAACACGCTATGAGACCTGTACCCGGTGCCAGCGAAGGAATTCCATATAACAGGCCATGTATTCATGCTTTCAAGCCTGATTGCGGCTTTCCACTCATCCCACCGCGCGCATTCAAACGCGAACACCGCATCGAGGCGCTGTTTCAGTGGGTTGCAGGTTCCCAGCAGAGCGTCCCGAACGTCGTCAGCCAGAGGAACTCCCTGGAGTGCGCGTTCCATCGGTGCGTTCAACAGCACGTCGATGGACGAAAAAGGCCGACAATGAAATAATCGGACTCGCGTAGGCGGTTCAGCCTGTGCGCTATCATGGAGAGCATTTTCCCGCGGATGATGGAGGTCTTCACAGTTCCTCGTTTTCGGGCGTCTGCACGCCCTGCAGCAGCATAAGCTGCACCCAGCGGCGCAGCTCGGCCGTCCCGATCCGCACCAGCGCCTGCCGGATGGACTGTATCCGGTGTATCGCACCGAAATAAACGGAATTGGCTGTCCGCAGCAGCTTATAGGCAAGCCCGACGTCCTGTTCGATGATCCCCTCAACGGCCATATAATCCACATCCTTTTTACCAAGCTCCTAAAGGACGCGCAGGAGGTTGACATTGAGCGAGCCGATCTCCCGCGCGTTGGATATTTGCGGCCTGCTGAAAAAATAGCCCTGAAACAGCGTAAAGCCCATGTCCGCGGCACGCCGGTATTCCTCCGCCGTTTCCACCTTTTCGGCAAGGAAGGTGATGCGGTTTTTATAGCGACCGATCAGGCGGCGCATACCCGCCCCGGTAACCGATAGAAATTCTACCTTGATGATGTCGCAAAGCTCTATCAGCGGCAGATAACTTTCGGTATCCGATCCGAGCACAAAGTCGTCAAGGGCCAGAAAATACCCTATTTCCTTGAGCTTCCGGCAGGCCAGCACCACATCCTCCGTTGGCCGAACCTTTTCCAGTATCTCGATGACCACCTGCTCTTTGGGCAGCATATAGACAAGGTCTCCAAGGAGAAGATTTTGCGAAAAATTGATGAAGCCTTTGGCGCCCTGCGTCAGCTCTCCAAGCCGAACACAAAAAAGGTGTCACTAATAAGAGCGATGGTGGACTGATCGTCATCCTCGCCCTCGTAAAAATTCCGGTCGCTCTTGCGGTAAAGCAGCTCATATCCGTAAACCCGCATATGGCGGTCGAATATGGGTTGACGCGCTACATATACGTCCACAGTGTTCACTCCCTCGGTGCGGGCAGATGCAAAAATCCCCCACGCAATAAAAGTGTAGGGGATTTATTTGAGATTTGGTATCTGCCAAATGGCATATTTTATTTGGAAATCAAAATAGTTTCAGCGCTTTGGCTTTCTTGATCGCCGACATCTTGCCGTTCACCTCCAGCTTTTGGTAGATGTTCTGCAAATGAGTTTTTACCGTTCCGTCCGGGACACAGAGCCTGTCGGCAATTTCGTCTCGCTTTGAGCCATCGGCGGCCAGCGTCAAAACCTCCTTTTCCCGCTCGGTCAGGGAGGCCGCGCAATGCGGCGCGCGCTTGAGGTTCTCCAAATACTGCTCACAGGCCGCGAGCACCTCGTTACGATAGGGTTCGCGTTGCGCGCTTGCGATCGTCAGCCGCAGCATGTCGATGATGGCGGGGGCGTATTCCGCGAAGAGCAGGATAATGTGATCCTCCCGTGCCATATCGAGGGCCTTTTCGAGCGCCGCGCATCCGCCGCCATGCCGTACAGCCGGTACTTCGCCGCCGCCGACAGGATTTGGTTGTGCAGAAAGCCGAGCTGGTTTTGGAGGATGGCGAAATACGCCGGAAATTCCTCGGTGAGCGCCTCAAGCTGTATGTAGTTTTTCGAGAGCAATACCGCCTTGCCGTAGACGATATAGGGGAAAGCCATGCCCTGATACATAAACCGGGCAAGTGACAGATCGCCGGTTCGCAGCCAGCGGGGGATGCCGTCCAGCCGCGCGAGGCAGCCATAAACATACCCCTCCACTAGCTCTAGCGTGGTATTGTAGACGGCGTTGTTTTCATTTCCCACATCCTCGCGGAGCTGCTGCAAAAGCTCCATGCCCTCGGCGGTTCTCCCCTGAAAGAGATAGAGACGCAGCAAGGTCAGTCCGGCGCACAGGGCGATGCCGGTCTGTCCCTTTGCCTTTGCCTTATACATCGCCTTAAACGCGTGAAGCTCCGCCGCCGAAAAGTCGCCGGTTTCCAGCGCGTATTCGGCTAAGGTCACGCTGTCGCAGCCCGCGCCGCAGCCGTTTGCCAGCGCGGGAAAGGCGGGAAACTCACGCGCCATATAGTCCGCCGTCTCCTTGAGTTTCCCCGGCTCCCGGTAATAGGTATAGAGGAAATGCGGGCAGCCGAAGGTGAATTCGCTTTCCCGCTTCATCAGGCAGGAGACGCCGCCCTCCAGCAGCCGAAGCGCCTCTTTGGTGCAGGCCACCATTTCCTCGGCGTTGTTGAACACGGCGAAGATGCGCACGGTGCTGATCTCCGCGAGAACGCGGCTGCGGCGGGCGGGGGTGATTCCCTCGCTGTGTTCGTAAACCGCTTGGAGTTCGGAGAGCCGCCCGGCGGCGTCCGCCGTCGATTCCGGCTCGCCGCCAAACAGCAGCGAGGCGAGGTATTGCAGATAAGCCAGCGGGTATCGGAACAGCAGCTCTCGGGGCGCCGTGGCGAACATCTCCGGCGCGCCCTCGAATTCGGAGGAGTCGTTGGTGATGGTATCCTCATTGTCCAAAAGAGCAAGGATGCGCCCGGTTTCCCCGGTGCGGCAGAGATAGGCATAGGCTGACTTGAACGCTTTATGCGTTAGGAACCATTCGCCCACCCGCCGATAGAGCGTGGCAACCTCCGCATGATCGGTCTGTCTGGCCCGCAGGAATGCCAGCAGCACATAGTGGATGCGGTAAACGCCCTTTGCTTCGTCGTAATAAACAAAGGCGTTTTCCTGACGCAGCTTTTTCAGGATTTCATCGGTATGTTTTTCCTCTGTCACATACCGAGCCTGTTTTTCCGTAAAGACGTCCATTACGGAAAGGCGCAGAAGAAATTTTCGGATCGACTCGTCGTAAGCGTTGTAGAGAATCTTCTCGATCAAATCGTTGATGGCACTGCTTTGGCCGATGGGGATTCCCTGCTCCAGCCCCAGCAAAATCAGATAAGCCAGAGATATCCAGCCGCCCGTGTACTTGCTGACCTTTTCCAAGGCGTCCTCTCCCTGATGAAAATCCATCAGGGTACAGTAGGCGCGCAGTTCCTCGTCGGTAAAACGCAGGGTTTGCTGGGATACGATATTGCACATCCCCTTGGCATTCAGCTCCGCCAGATCGAGGAAGGAGGTATCCCGTGTGATGAGGACGATATGAAAACCGTCGGCCAGCTCCGCGATAAACCTCCCGAAAAGCTCGGGGCGCAGGATGTCCTTTGCGTAGTGGATGTCGTCAATAACGAGGTTCGTATCCGGCATATAATCAAGATCGTTCATCAGGGCAAGAAACGCCCGGACATGCAATGTGTCGGATGGAACGCCAAAGCCCTTGAGCCGCCTGCCCGCTATTTCATCCAAGCTGCCGGCCGCCAGCGCCACCCTGTCCCAAAACGCCTCTCTGGTGTCGCTGTCCGAATAAAAGGACGTCCACAGTACCCGCATGCCGCTCGACGCAAGGAACTCCCGCACCGCCGTGGTCTTGCCGTAGCCCATAGGAGCCTCCACGATGGTCAGTGGATAGTCAAATATGCTCATGAGTGCGCGGTTGACGCGCTCTCGTTTGAGGGTCTTGCTCTTTTCATGGGAACCCTTTTCCCCGCGCGGGTCGCTATTTATGCGCTTGCTCACATGACCGCAACAAAATAGTAGGAAGTATGGGGTAAGCAGCAAAGGGAGGCGGATGCATTCGGATGTCTTCCTCCATTGCCCGCTTATCTGTTATTGAGCCGCCGGGTATAGTCGCTCAGGTCATATGTCTTTCCCTCCGCCAATGCTTTCATAATAAAGCGGCAGGATTTCGTCCCGGAGCTTCTCAGCGGAGCTTGCCCACTCATTGAAGTCCGGCTTGCTCATCGTCTTCTTCAGCACTCTGGCATAATACTTTTTGTAGGCGCGCTGATGCAACTTCCAGACGTCGTTGTTGCCGGTCTTTTCCTTAAAGCTTCTGGCGGCGCCCACCTCCCGGCAGGTCTGTCCGGCTTCAAAAATGCCGCCGCAATATTCATAGTGAAAGCCCTTCTCCAGCAGAAAATAACGCCCGCAGAGCTTGCACCGCTTCGGCATACTCTCTTTCATGACGCCCTTGAAGAAATCAGTGTAGAGAAAATCAATCAGCCGGGTAAAGCCCATCCGCTCAAACAAGGCGGCGGCTCCATGCTCGTCTTCCAAAAGCAGATACTGAAGCCCAGAAACCGCCGCCGCCCGCCGGCCGGACAGGCCTATGGTCTTATCCGCCACAAAAGCGCCCATGCCGTTTTTGGCAATCTGCTGAATAAAGCGTTTGTCCTTTTTGCGTCCGGTCTCCTTCAAAAAACCGCGGTAACGCTCCAGCAGCTCCAAGTCTTCCAGCAGCGCCGCGTATTCCTGTGCCGTAATGCTGTCCATCCTGCCCCTGACAAAATTTTGAAATAGGGGCATCTCCCGGATAATTTCATTAAGCCTGTCTGTACCGTGGCCCACCGAGCAAAAGGAAATCCAGACCGCCATCCCCAAAAGGGTGAGCAATCTGGAAAAATCTGGAAGGCTCGGTGGCCAACGTCAGTGCCTTCATCGAAAAGGCAAAGCGGTACACAGAGATCAACGAGCTCACCGCCGAAATCCTGAACCTCTTCATTGAGCGGGTGGAGGTCGGGGAGCGTGACGAGAAATGGTCTCATATCGCCCCGCAGGAAATCAGCATTTACTATCGGGATATCGGTTTGATGGACAATGTAGCCGAACAGCAAGAGGAACAGGAAACACCGGACGATCCCTCCGAGGTCGCATAAAACGGCAACGGCAGACAGCGAAACCTCACTGCCTGCCGGTACATACCGCCCCACTTCACCACGGTTTAGAAAATGTCCCTATGATACCCCGGCGAAGCCGGGGGATTGTTATTTCATATGCGGCATAGCCCTTTAATACTAGCAGCGCCCAAATAGGCGCATATACGGTCTGGCATTTGCGCAGGTCCTCGTTGGTCATATAAGAAGGTGATCACCGCTGTGCACACGGCCTCGCTGGTGGCAGAGATAGCCGTGCCTGCGAGGATATTTGGGGCCACGATCAGCCGGTTTCCAATTTTCATCACACTACAACCCTATGAGCCATACTTTGACATAGGGGGTGTTTGTCTAGTGTCGATGCCAGAATTTCCAAAGCATAATCCTGACTTTACCCAGGAGCAAGCTTTAACAATGATCTTATCATCCATTGCATTAGAAGAGGTGGCGCTCAGCCATATCATCAATGCCGAAGGAGAGAAAATCCAATACATCTTAAACCAGACGAACTGCGATGGGCATTTTGCTGATTTAAAGGATATTCTGGCGGTAAATAGAAGTGTTACCAGCTTGCTGGAGATGATCCTGCAAAATCAAATGGTTTTGAGGAACAAGATGGAGAAGGTTTTAGAATACCTTCCAAAGCCGCCTAGCCCACCTGATCCTCCAAGGCCTCCCTGCCCACCGACGCCTCCCTGCCCGCCGACGCCACCCTGCCCGCCCATAGATTGGCGCCCAAAGCAATCCAGCTGTTTTGGTGTGATACCTAAGTCATATCCTTGCATGGAGCCATTGCAGTGGAAAGAAAACACGATATGGGCATGCTTTGCGCTCGCGCCGGGAGACTATTCGAAAATCCAAATGCCGTGCATGGGAACTTTTGCGGCCGATTTATCTTTGGATATTGATAATTCGCTGCGCGCGCCTTTGGATGTCAAAATGGCCGTTTGTTGTCAAGGCAGAAATCCGATTGTGCAAAATCTACGTTTAGATCAGCACAGCTCGGGGGGCTTTATGCATCAGCGCGCTGTTATTGAGATACCGCGCGGTTGTTACCCTTGCTACGCATCTTTCTCCATATGTTCCCCATGCACAACCAAGATACGGCAAGGCTGCATCCTTTTTACAAAGATATGAGCAGCGCCTTCCCTATGGTACCCATATATAATGGATCGCATTATAAAAAATAATTATAGAGGTGATTTTCCTTGTCACAACCGTCTTTCCCGAACAACCCCGATGTAACGCGTGAAGATGTGGTCAACCAGATTCTTTCTTCTATCGCAATGGAAGAGCTAGGACTAAGCCATGTTATTAACGCGGAGGGTGAAAAGCTACAATATGTTTTGGGCACCTTGCCCGGCATTACCGGCCCCGGGGCTACGATTGAAGACCTGCTGGATACCAATGAGAGCATTCAGACTCTTTTGCAAAACGCATCTTATAATCAACTGCTTTTAAGATCGAAGATGCAGCAGGCGTTAGCGTCCTCGGAGATGGTAGGCCCTGAAGGCCCTCCGGGCCCCCAGGGCCCCGCGGGCGATCCGGGCGGCCCGGCCGGCCCCCAGGGTCCACAAGGTCCTGCCGGGCCGATGGGGCCGGCAGGTCCGCAAGGCCCCATCGGAGATACCGGCCCTGAAGGCCCTGAAGGCCCCGCAGGCCCCCAGGGCGCACAAGGCGCGCAAGGCCCAACCGGCCCCACAGGAACCAATACAACGGCAACTTCCGCCTATGCATATGCTTCCGGCACAGCGCTTACCGCCATATTGGCCGGTGTGCCTGTTCCACTGCCCAACGGCCAAATTCTTCCTACCGGCATAACGGTAGATGGAACCAATACCACCTTTACGGTGGCGACCGCCGGCCGCTATCGCATCGCATATGCCGTAAATATAACCGCCACGCTTTTGGTGAGTACTCGAATCATGTTGAACGGCATAGCCAATACGGCTTCTACGGTTGATCCCGTTCTATCTCTTTCAAATTTCTCCAATGAAATTATGGTGGACTTGGCAGCGGGAACTACCGTACAACTGCAGATAGTCGGCATATCCCTCAACCTAACGCTCGCAACAGGTGCAGGGGCCACATTGATGATTACGCGTCTAAGTTAGGGGGAAATCGCTATGTCACTGCCACAATTCTCCGAAACATCCGGCTTGAGCAGGCAAGATGCAATCAATCAAGTGATTTCCTCCATTGCCTCCGAGGAACTGGCGCTCAGCCACGTTATCAATACGGAGGGAGAGAAGATTCAATATGCCGTTGGTACCATCCCCGGGCTGGTAGGCGGTTCCACAATTGAGGATGTAACCAATATAAATAACAGTGCGGCCGATATGTTGGGCACAGTATTAGAGAACCAAATTATCTTAACGGGGAAGCTGACGCAGGCTTTGCAGGCTCCTGTATTTCCGGGCCCTGCCGGCCCGCAGGGGCCAATTGGCCCGGCAGGGCCGGACACTGGGCCCGAGGGCCCTATAGGGCCTGTAGGAATTGCAGGCCCCGTTGGGCCACAAGGATTGCCCGGGCCGGTTGGAGCGCAAGGCCCTGCCGGCCCCACAGGCCCAACTGGTGCGGCCGGTATCACCGGTATCGCAGGCCCGGCCGGCGCTCCTGCGCCGACTCCGCCGCCTTCCGCTACAGCCGGCTTTGCGGCGAATACGGCAGGCGGCCTGATAGCAGTTTTAGTTGCCGGGACCAACATTTCCTTCCCGAGCGTACAACTTCTTTCCCCTGATATCACGCTCACTAACGGGAATACCTTATTTACAGTGAACACAACAGGGCTCTACCGTATATCCTACCATGTAAACACAACTGCTACTGTTTTATTGGGGACGCGCTTAGTGATCAATGGGGGCAATATTCCGCAGTCCACTGTTCCGCCTGCCATTGCTCTATCCCAGTATTACAATGAAATTGAGGTAAGCCTTACCGCGGGCGCTACCATACTGCTGCAAATGTATGCGCCCCTACTGGCGGGCGCAGCAACACTGCTTGGCGGGAGCCTGGGTGCTTCGATGATGATTATTCGGATCGGTTAGCCTCAAATTAAATCCCCCTGGCTTTGCCGGGGGGATTTCACCCGATCCGATGATGATGAGCAAGCTGCTAATCAAATGTGCCAAGCAGCTTTGCTGCGGCGAAGCGCAAATGCCGCCGCGCACAGGGCCGACAAGGACAGGCATAGATAAGGGAGCGCGTTAACGGCGTCTCCCGTTTTGGGGATGTTTATGCCACCCGGGGCCGTATAGTAGGCGGACGGATAGTAGTAATAGTCAGCCGGATAATAGACGGACGGATAATAGGCCGAATAGCAGGCGGACGGGCTGTAGTTATTATAACTATATCCGCCGGTGGTGGAGCCGCTCGACGAGGGTTTAGCCGGCGTGAATTCCCATGCGCCATATAGGGTCATGCTTTCGGTTACCTTATCCGTGCTGAAATTCCATTTTTGCTTCAAGTCGGAATCCTTGTACCAACCGTTAAACACATAGTACGCTCTGCTTACGACCGAAAGGCTAGGCGCAGAGATCGTTGTCGCGGTTGCTACGTTTATGGCTGCAGGTGTCCCAACTCCATCGTTAATACTAAAGCTGACGGTATAGGGAGGATCAGCGGCAAGCGCTACCGCAGGCAGTAACGAGAAAACCAGGATGCAAGCGCAAAGCAAGCTGAGCGGCCTTTTCCCCATCCTTAACATAGTCTATTCCCCCAGATTTGATATTTTAGAGCTTATGGAAGGATAAAAATCCCTTTCCTGTATTAGTATACATCCATTTTCGTGCGGTTTCAACCATAATTTACATATTTCCCCTTCTTCTTTTTTCATAGTGGCGTTATATTTTGGGCCTATCTCCTATGTTCCTTAAAATTCGATATAGCCGTGTGCGACAATCCATCGAAAATCACAAGCGCATAAATACCCATCCATGCATAATCGGCTGGCAAGGAAAAGCCGAAGCGGCCATTCCGCTTCGGCTTTAGTTCGATTCTGCAATATTTTCGGCTTAATTTGCGGCTATTGGGGTGCGACCGTTTGCGCTTGCTCCCCTACCCTTCCCGCAAGAGGCGGATCATCTCGGCCGGATCTACTGCGGAAAAAACGCTGTTGCCGGCCACCAGTACGTCGGCCCCGGCCTCTTTGCAAAGGCGAGCGGTTTCCGGGTTGATGCCCCCATCCACCTCGATCTCGTAGGCCAGGCCCTGTTCCTGTGCCCATTGGCGCAGAGCGCGCAGCTTGGGCAGCACGGCGGGTATAAACTTCTGCCCGCCCGCGCCGGGGTTGACGGACATCACCAGGATGATGTCGCACATTTCGAGCAAAGGCTCCGCCATCAAGGCGGGGGTGCCGGGGTTGAGCACAACGCCCGCCCTGCAGCCCAGGCTATGGATGCGCTGGAGGGTGCGATGGGCGTGCCTGTCCGCCTCCACGTGGATGGTGATGATATTCGCGCCTGCCTCGGCAAATGCCTCGATCTGCGTTTCCGGGTGCTCTACCATCAAGTGCACATCAATGGGCAGATCGGTATAGGGCCGCAAGGCCTTGCACAGGCCATGGCCGAAGGTGATGGCAGGCACAAAAGAGCCATCCATCACGTCAAAATGCACGTAATCCGCCTGCCAATCCGCCAAGCGGGCCACGGCCTGGCCCATATTGGCATAATCGGCGGAAAGCACGGAAGGAGCAATCTTAATCATAGCGGTGTTTCCTCATTTCTTTGAGTTCTTCTATAAAAGCCCGGTAGCGTTCGTACCTGTCCGGGTGCAGGCCGCCCGTTTGCAGAAGGGGCTTGACTGCGCAGCCCGGCTCGCTGATGTGCAGGCATTCGGGAAAGCGGCAGGTTCCCGCCAAGGAAGCCATTTCCGGGTAGAAGGCGCAGAGCTCCCAGGGCTCCATTTGCGCCATATCCAATAGGCTAAAGCCCGGCGTATCGACTATCGCGCCGTCAAACGCCGGGAAGAGCTCCGCGTGGCGGGTTGTGTGCCTGCCTCGTTCGGTTTTACGGGAGAGATCCCCAACCTCTTGGCCGATGCCCGGCAGCAGAGCATTTAAAAGGGAGGTTTTGCCCACGGCACTCTGGCCGGCAAAGCAGCTCACGCATCCCTCCAGGGCCGCGCGCACAGCCCCTACCCCCTCGCCCGTTTTGGCTGACACGACCAGCACCGGGTAACCGGCAGGCTTATATTGGGCAATCAGCGCCTCGCAGGCCCGCGCTTCCGCCTCGTCGCACTTGTTGCAAAGGAGGATGGGGGCTATGCTAAGCTTGCCGCATTGGATCAGCAGCTTATCGCATAAAAGCAGATCCATCTGCGGCCGGGAAGCGGCAAGCATGATAAACAGCTGATCCACATTGGCCACAGCCGGGCGCAAAAGCAGGTTTTTGCGGGGATGGATTTCCAGCAGGTAGCCTTTGCCGTCTGCGCTGGTCTCGAAGGTTGCCCAATCCCCAGGCACAGGCGTCAGGCCCTCCTTGCGAAAGCGGCCCCTGGCCTTGCAAACATAGCTGTCCGCCCCGCATTGCAGGGTATAAAAGCTGCCGATGCCTTTTAAAATACGGCCTTCCATCGGCTTAGCGAGGATTGAAGGCGGCGGTGATGCGCTTGACCTCCACCCCGCCTACATAAACGATGCAGGTGCGCTCCCCTTGTACGCGCAAATGGCCCGTAAAGGAAATGGGCTGCTGCTTGCCTATGCCCAGGGTCTGCTCAAAGAGCACGGCCTCGGCCCCGCTATCGAGCAGCGCCGTAACCACCACGGGCTGCTCCGCCTTCTCGATATCCAGATTGATGGCGATATCCGCCCCGTAATCCCCTAAATAGGTGCGGCTCACCCACAGCTCCACCAGGGCCCCCTGCTCCGCGCTCATGCCCGAAGGCGGGCTTTGGCGCTGCACCTTATCTTCTTCCATACCTGCCTCGGGGGTTATATAGCGCACCCAGATGTGCGCAAATCCGTTCTTCTGGGCAGCTTCTACGGCCAGCGAAGGGCTCATGCCGGTAAAGGCGGGCATTTCCACGCCCGGCGCTTCCGTGCCGCTGATCCAGATATTCACGCTCTCCCCCGGCTCCATGCGGATGCCTTCCTCCGGCTCCTGGCGGATAATCTGGCCCTCCGGCTGGTCGCTGAGGGTATATTGGGCCTGCCCTAGCTCCAAATCTTCTTCCGCTAACAGCAGCAGGGCATCCTGCAAAGTTTTGCCCACCAGTGGCGGCGCCAAGGCCACACTGCCGCCGGAGCTGACCACCACCGTGATCACATCCCCCTGCTTGCCGCTCACACCCTTGGCTGGAACCTGGGAAATCACCTGGCCCTCCGGGAATTCTTCGCTGTTGATATAATCCCCCACCGCCACCTTGAAACCGCGCAGGGAGGCTAGCTCCCGGGCTTCCTCCAAAGGTTTGCCCATGAGGGTGGGCACGATGAATTCGCTCACGCCCTCTTCATTCCGATCCCGCAGGGATTGCACGATGAGAAAGGCGCTGGCAAACAGGCCCAACACCACCACCACAGCCAGGGCGATGTTGCCGAGGCTCGGACCGCGATTCTTGCGGTCCCTCCCGGCAAGCATGCGGTTCATGCGGGCAAATTTGCCGTGCGGCTCTCGCAGGGCGCGTAAAAGATCCGCCCGCATGGCAGCCGCACTAGGGTAGCGCAGGGCCGGCGTTTTTGCCGTGCCCTTAACCACCACATCGCTTAGCGCCCTGGGCAGGCGCGGATTCACCTCGATGGGCGGGATGATCTCCTCCTGCAAATGCTTAAGGGCAATGGCTACGGAATTATCGCCCGCAAAGGGCACCTGGCCCGTAAGCATTTCATAGAGCATCACGGCGCAGGAATAGATATCGCTCTCCGCCGTGGCCACATCGCCGCGGGCCTGCTCGGGCGAGATATAATGCACGGAGCCGATCACATTGGTACCCGCAAAGGTGCGTGTGGTGGCGGCCGTATCCCGGGCGATGCCGAAATCCGCCAGCTTGGCCTTGCCCTTTGGGGTGATCATCACATTCTGCGGCTTAACGTCCCTGTGGATGATGCCCCATTCGTGGGCGTGCTCCAGCGCGTCGAGCACCTGGCAGGCAATGCCCACCGCAGCCTTGGGCGAAAGGGCGCCCTTTTGCTGAATCAGTTCTTTGAGGGTGCCGCCCTCCACATATTCCATCACGATATAGGTCGCGCCGGTGCTTTCATCCTCACCTACGTCGTAACTCTCCACGATGCTGGGGTGGGAAAGGCTGAGCACGGCCTGGGCCTCCCGGGCAAAACGGCGCACGAACTCTGCATCGTCCCTGTGCTCATCCTTGAGCATCTTGATGGCAACGGCGCGATTATCCAGCTGATCATAGGCCTTATAGACGTTGGACATGCCGCCCGAGCCGATCAGGCTCTCCACCAGGTAGCGGCCGCCAAGGAGCGTATCGATCATTGTCCCTCCTCATTGCGTATCAGCGCCACGCTGATATTATCGGTGGAGCCGCCATAGAGGGCGATCTCCACCAGCCTTTCGCAGGCTGCTTCCATATCCTCTTCCTCCCGCAGCACGCGGGCCATCTCCGCATCCTCCAGCACGCCGAAGAGCCCATCCGTGCAGAGCATGAGCATATCCCCGGCTTTCCAGCTGCCCTTGAAAACATCCGCCTGCTCCTGTTCGCGGGTTCCGAGGGCGCGGGTGATGATATTGCGCCGGGGGTGGCGCGCGGCCTCCTCCCGGGTGATCTGTCCGGCAGCGACCAACTCCGCCACATAGGAATGATCCTCCGTGACCTGGGTAAGGGAATCGCCGTCGAAATAATACAGGCGGCTATCGCCGATAGTGGCCGCCACATAGCGGCTTTTAAAGGCCATGGCCAGCACCAGCGTGGTGCCCATGCCGCGGCAGTTGGGCGTGGCGATGGAATAATCATAGATCACGGCGTTGGCCTTGGAGAGCGCCTTGAGGATCAAATCCTCCGGGCTGCCCAGGCCCCCGCGCTTAAGCTCCGCCACCACGGTTTCCACGGCCAGGGCGCTGGCCGTGCTGCCCGCGTTATGGCCGCCCATGCCATCCGCCACCACGGCCAGCGCGATCTCGCCCGGACGGGCCGGGATAAACAGGCAATCCTCGTTGCGTATGCGCTTACCCTGCTCACTTTTGGCGGCATACCTCACGTTTTGCTCTCTCCTTCTCTTTCTTGCATCACGCGGCGGCGCAGCTGGCCGCACGCGCCCTCAATATCCGTGCCCATCTCCCGCCGCACCGTGGCGCTCACGCCTTTTTCTTCGAGCCAGGCGGCAAATTGGTGGGCCTGCTCCCGGCTCACGCCTGCGAGGCCCCGCTCCTTCACGGGGTTGAGGGGAATAAGGTTCACATGGCAGTTCACGCCCTTCAAAAGGGCGGCCAGGCGGGCCGCGTCCTGTCTGGAAGCGTTCTGCCCTTCCATCAAAGCGTATTCAAAAATCACCCGGCGGCCGGTCTTTTCAGCATATTGCTTGGCAGCCGGCAAAAGCGCGCCAAGGTCATAGCGCCTGTTCACGGGCATGATGCGGCTGCGGCTCTCGTCGTCCACCGCGTGCAGGGAGATAGAGAGGGTCACATGCGGCGCTTCTTCCATGAAGCGGAGCAGTTCCGGCACCAGCCCGCAGGTAGAGAGAGAAATGTTGCGCGGGCTGATGTTCATGCCTTCCGCCGCCGTGACCAGACGCAGGAATTTAACCACGTTATCGTAATTATCCAGGGGTTCGCCGCTGCCCATCAGCACGATGTTGGTAACGGAGCGGGCCTTGTCCGGCCCATGCGGCTCATCCGCCTCGGCGCAGGCAATGAAGGAGAGCATTTCGCCCGGCAAAAGGTCTCGAACGCACCCCTCCAAGGTAGAGGCGCAAAAGGCGCAGCCCATGCGGCAACCCACTTGGGTGGAGATGCAGAGGGTATTGCCATGGTGGTAGCGCATCAGCACCCCCTCCACCAAATTGCCATCCTCCAATTCAAACAGATATTTAACAGTCCCATCCTTGGCGGAAACGCGCTTATCGTAAACCTTAGAGCCGCCATAGGGCAATTCTGCCAACTTTTGACGCAGGCCCCTGGGCAGGTTGGTCATGGCCTCCGGCCGCGCGCCCTTGGCGAGCCAGGAGAATACCTGCCCCGCACGGAAAGCAGGCTCCCTCCATCCCGTCAGCAAGGCTTTCAACTCGTTTATATCCATGGAAGCCAAATGCCGCTCATCCATGCCGTTTCTCCAGCCTAGCCATAAAAAAGCCTTCCGTATCATCCGTATGCGGGAAAAGTTGCACCATGCCATCCTTTACCCGCGCTTGTATAGAAGGAGGCACAGCCTCCATATTTCCCGGTTGAAATTCGCCATGCGCCGCTAAAAAAGCCGCGGTCTGCGCCTCATTTTCCCTGTGGGAGATAGTGCAGGTGGCGTATACCAGCGCGCCGCCGGGCCGCACGTAGGCGGCGCAGGCGTTAAGGATATCCCGTTGCAAGGCGGCAAGTCCTTCTATGATGGCGTCGCTTTTCGCGTAGCGCGCATCCGGTTTGCCGAATACCCCCAGGCCGGAGCAGGGAGCATCGATCAGCACAGCGTCATAGGCTTCCGCCAAGGCCGGGTCAAAAACCGCCGCGTCCTTTTGAATGGGGCTGGCGTTCTTTACGTGAAGTCGCTCAAAGGTGCGCTCCATCAAGGTTACCCGGTGTGGGTGCAAATCCCAGGCGTCGATCTGGCCCGTGCCTTCCATTAGATGGGAGAGATAGGCCGTTTTTCCGCCCGGCGCGGCGCAGGCGTCGAGAATGCGCATGCCCGGCTTTGGCCCGAGCAGCCGGCAAACCAACATGGCGCTTTCGCTCTGCACCGTGGCTTTTCCTTCGAGAAATAGAGGGTCATGGGCCACGTCCAGCCCCTTAGCGAGGCGCAGGGCGTTTTCATCCAGGCTGCCCCGGGTAAAAGCCAATCCCCGCGCTTGCAACGCCTCTTCCAGCTCCGCAGCCTGACAAGGCCGCTGGGCGCGCAGGGTCATCGCCGGGGGCTTGGCACGCAGCAGCGCTTCGGTAAATGTTTCGCCATATTGCGTAAGGTATTCCGCTACCAGCCAGGCGGGCCAGCTATACTGAATGCTCAGGCGCTGCACCGGTTCCTCCGGCAGCGGCGGCCAGTTATCCCGGCTGCGGAATACGGCGCGCAAAACGCCATTCACATAACCCGCGAGCTTTTCTTTGCCGATCTCCTTGCAAAGCTCCACGCTCTCGTTGCAGGCGGCGCGCTCCGGCACATCCATGAACAAGCCTTGGGCCAGGCCCAGCCGCAATATGCCCCGGATAGGCGGTTGCAGGCGGCCCTTGGCGAAATGTGCGATGAGAAAATCAAGATAAAGCAGGTGATCCAGCGTGGTGTAGACGGAGGCGCTCACAAAGCGCGCGTCCCGCTCTTCCAAGCCTGCCAAAGCTTCTTTGAGGCGCAGGTTGGCGTAAGCGCCTCGCTCGGTGATATCCAAAAGCGCCTCCAGCGCGGCCCGGCGTGGCTTGCTCATGCGAAGCGCTTCCCCCGCATGGGATGCCCCAGCAGGGCCGCTTTGGCTTCCATACGCTTGCTGCCGGGGAATTGCAGCTCCACGATCTCGATAAGGCCCTCCCCCGTTTGCACGAAAAGGCCCTCTTTGGGGTCCGCAATCACGCATGCGCCAACTTCGCCCCGTTCGGGCCGCTGGCAAAGCCGCGTTTTCCATATCTTCACGCTCTCCCCTTCCAGCTCGGCATATGCGCCGGGCCAGGGGCTAACGCCGCGCACCAGGTCGTGCACGCGTTGGGCAGGCTGGAAAAAATCCACCCTGCCGGTTTCTTTTTTGATCATGGTGCACCTGCTGGCCTCGGCCTCGTTTTGCAGCCTGGGCGCAAGCGTGCCCGCTGCCAGGGCGGCCAAGGTCTCTTTCAAAAGGCCCGCGCCCTGGATGGCCAGGCGGTCAAAAAGTTCGCCCGCGGTTTCGTCCGCGCCGATGAGGGTTTCTTTCTGAAGCAGGATGGGGCCGGTATCCAGGCCCGCCTCCGTGAGCATGGTGGTCACACCCGTAACCGAATCGCCGTTGATGATGGCCCATTGGATGGGGGCCGCGCCCCGGTATTTGGGCAAAAGGCTGGCATGCACGTTGATGCAGCCCAAGGGTGGGATATCTAAATTCTCCTGCGATAAGATCTGCCCAAAGGCCGCCGTAACCATCAGCTCCGGCGCGAAAGCCTTAAGGGCGGCCACGCCCTCGGGGCGGCGGATCTTTTCGAATTGGTATACGGGGACACCGTGCTTTTGCGCCAGCTCTTTGGTGGGGGGCGGCGTAAGCGCGCCGTGTCGGCCCTTGGGCCGGTCCGGATTGGTAAAGAGCGCCAGCTCATGCCCCTCTTTTATCAGCATTTCAAAGGAGGGGATGGCAAAATCCGGCGTGCCTAAAAAGGCGATCCTCATTCTGCCCCCTGCCCTTCGGCTTCATTTTCTTCGCTATAGCCTTCCGGCGGCTCCGTTACCAGGCGGGTGTAGAGCTTACCGTCTAAATGATCCGTTTCGTGCATCACCGCCCGGGCAAAAAGGCCTTCTGTGTCGTATTCGTATAGGTCGCCCTTGCGGTCAAAGGCGCGCACCTTCACATGCGTGGGCCGCAGCACATAGCCGCTTTGGCCGGGCAATGACAGGCAGCCCTCGAAGCGGCCTTCCTCGCCGGAGGTCTCGATGATTTGCGGGTTGACCAGCTCTACCAGCCCATCCCCGCAATCGATCACCACCACGCGCCGAAGGATGCCGATCTGCGAAGCGGCCAGGCCGCAGCCCTCCGCGCCGTACATGGTTTCCGCCATATCGTCGATCAGCTCCGAAAGCCGCTCATCAAACCGCTCTATCGGGCGGCAGACCTTGCTGAGGCAGGGCGCATCGTCCGTATATATCTTTCGTTTTGCCATTCAGGTTTTGTCCCTTTCCATTATATGAATTCATTATACCCGCTCCCCCTAGGCCAGGCAAGCAAAACGCGCCGATTGATTTTCATCAGAACATATCCGCCGGGTTGACTTCCAGCGCGCCAAAGCCCTCGCCCCGGTGGGCGGCGGCAAAGGCATAGGCAGCCTTAAGCGCAACCCCGGCCTGAGCCGTACGAGCCAGCTTCAAAAGGGCCTGGTAGCGGAACATGCCCTGCTTGCGGCGCACGGGCGACGGCCCGCTGCCCCAAAATAGCAGGGCGCGCGGATCGCCTCCCGCCTGCTCGATCGCCCCCTCCACCGCCTCGCCGATGCCCTTGGCGAAGGCGGCGGCGCGCTCCATCAGCCCCGCCTCCTCCGGCCCCACGAAAAGGGCGCGCAAAAAGAAGGCATAGGGCGGGAACAGCGCCGCGCGCCGCCGGGCGATCTCATCCTGATAAAAGCCCAGGTAATCGTGCTTGGCGGCCAGGGCAATGGCCGGGTGCTCCGGGCTGTAGCTTTGCACCACCACATAGCCCCTCTTATCCGCCCGGCCCGCCCGGCCCGCCACCTGCGTAAGCAGTTGAAACGTGCGCTCGGCGCTGCGGTAGTCCGGGATGTGCAGGGCCGCATCCGCCGCGATCACCCCCACCAGCGTTACATTGGGCAAATCCAGCCCCTTGGCCACCATCTGCGTGCCGATCAGCACCTGCGCCTCGCCTTGGGCAAAGGCATTCAAAAGGTCATAGTGCGCGTTCTTGCCCCGGGTGGTATCCGTATCCATACGCAAGGTGCGCGCTTGCGGGAACAGCTCCAAAAGTTGCTGCTGCACCTGCTCCGTGCCCACGCCGAAATATTTGATGTAAGGCTTGCCGCAATCCGGGCAAACCTTAGGGAGGCGGGCCGATCTGCCGCAATAATGGCACTTCAAAAGGCCCTCCTGCTTGTGATAAGTCATGGCTACGTCGCAATCCGGACATTGGAACACATAACCGCAGCCCCGGCAGGAAACAAAGGTGGAATAGCCCCGGCGGTTCAAAAAGAGGATGGCCTGCTCGCCCGCCTCCAGGCAGGCGGCCAGCCGTTCCTGCAAAAGGCCGCTGAATACCCCCGTGTTGCCCGCCGCGAACTCGGCCCGCATATCCACGATCTCCACCTTGGGCATGGGTAAATCGCGGATGCGCTCCGGAAGAGAAAGCAGGGTATACCTACCCTTGCCGGCCTTAAGATAGGTACCCACGCCGGGCGTGGCGCTGCCCAGCACCAGCGCAGCGCCGCAAAGGCGGCAGCGCCTTTGCGCCACCTCTGCCGCGCTGTAGCGCGGGGTCATCTCGCTGCGGTAGCTGGGCTCGTGCTCCTCATCCACCACGATCAGCTTAAGATCCCTGACGGGTGCGAAAACGGCGCTGCGCGCGCCTACCACCACATCCGCCTTATCGAGGCGGATCCTGCGCCATTCGTCAAAGCGCTCGCCCGGGCTTAATCTGCTGTGCAGCACGGCCACCCGTTCCCCAAAGCGGGCACGGAACCGATTTACCGCCTGCGGGGTGAGGGCGATCTCCGGCACCAGCACAATGGCTGTGCCGCCCTGGGCTATGGCATGGGCTATGGCATGCATGTAGACCTCCGTTTTGCCGCTGCCCGTGACCCCATGCAGCAAAAACGCGCCGCTGCCGCCATCGAGCCCGGCCGCGATGGCTTCATAGGCCGCAGCCTGGGCGTCGTTTAATTCCTTGGGTTCATCCCGCTCCACCGGGTGGCTTCCATACGGATCGCGGTAGACCTCGTGGCCACGCTCGCGCAAAAAGCCCTTGTCCAGCAGGGCGCGAACGGCCGGGGCGCTGCCCGGCACAAAGCCGTAGATATCCCCCACGCATATATCCTGCTTGCAGTTGGCAGCCAGCTCCAGCACTTCGTGCTGCCTGGGGGAACGGAGGCTGCCGTCCTTTTTGCGCAGGGAAGCGAGGGCGGCGGCTATATCCAGCTCCTTGGGCACATACACCGTGCGCACCACCTTTTCGCGCACCCGACCCCCGCGAAGCTGGGCGGGGATCATCAGCCTGAGGGCCTCAACCAGCAGGCAGCCATAGGCCCCTTGCATCCACTTGGCCAGGGCCAGCTGATCCGGCCGCAGCACGGCGTAAGGTTCCAGCGTGCGCAGAAGGGTTTTGAGCCGGGCAGTGCCCGTGTATGCCTCGGCCAACTCCAGAACAAAGCCCTCGGTCTTCTTATTGCCTGCGCCAAAAGGCGCCAGCACCCGCTGGCCCGGCTCCACAGCCATGCCGGGCGGCACGGCATAGGTAAACAGCCGATCCACATTGGCGTGGGCGATATCCACCATCACCTGGGCATACATCCCGCTCCCCTCCTTCCCGTATATTTCCGCTTATTTCAGGAGGGGCGGGCATCGCTGCCCGCCCCTTACATCGGCATCCTTATAGGCCCATCCTTTGGGCCAGCGCATCCAGCAACCAGTCCGCCAGGGCTTCTTTGGGCATGGGGCCGCTGTCGCGGCTGCCGCCCCCGTCGTCGTAGAGGGTGACGCGGTTGGTATCCACGCCAAAGCCCGCATCCGCGGCCAGAATATCATTGGCGGCGATAAAATCCAAATTCTTTCTTTGCAGCTTCGCCTTCGCGTTCTCCGCGAGGTTCTCACTCTCCGCAGCAAAACCCATCAGGGTGCGGCTGCCCTTGCGCGTGCCCACGGCAGCCAGGATATCCTGCGTATTCACCAGGGAAAGCTCCATGCCGCCACCCTGCTTTTTGATCTTTTGCTCTGCGGCCTTCGCCGGGGTAAAATCCGCCGGGGCCGCGGCCATGATCAAAGCGTCGCAAGCATCGAAGCGGGAAGTGACGGCCTCGAACATATCCGCGGAGGAAACGACGTTTACCAGCTTCACGCCGGAGGGCGGGGCTAGCATTACGGGCCCGCTTACCAGTGTGACCTCGGCCCCCCGCTCCGCGGCCGCGCGGGCGATCGCATAGCCCATCTTGCCGGAAGAGCGGTTGGTAATATAGCGCACGGGGTCAATGCGCTCCTGCGTGGGCCCGGCGCTGACCAAGATGCGCTTGCCCATTAAATCCCGCCTTGGATAAAGCGCGATCATTGCGGCCGCGATAATATCCCCTACAGCGGCCAGCTTGCCGACACCCTCATCTCCGCAGGCCAAGCGACCGCTGGCGGGCTGGATGAAACCGTATCCCCGCTCTTCTAAAATGGCCATGTTTTCCTGCACGACAGGATTAAGATACATGGCGCTGTTCATGGCCGGAGCCACGAGGACGGGCGCGCGGGTAGCCAATATGGTGGTGGAAAGCATATCATCCGCAATGCCGTGGGCCGCCTTGGCCAGGAAATTGGCCGTAGCCGGAGCGATCAAAAACAGATCCGCCGCCTTAGCCAAAGAAATGTGCTCGATCTCCCATGGCGCTTCCCGGCTGAACATATCGGTGACCACAGGCGCGTTGCTCATGGCCTCCAGCGCTAGGGGCGTGATAATCTTGGCCCCCGCCTCCGTGAGGATGACGCGCACGTTAAGGCCCTGCTTTTTGAGGCCGCTGATGATATCGCAGGCCTTATAGGCCGCGATGGAGCCGGTAACGCCCAGCACCACGGTCTTTCCAGCCATGCTATCTCTGATAATCCTCCGGGAATTCGATGTGGAGCTGGCCGTTATACAATTCATCCACAGCCGCGCTCACGGGCTTGCGCTCGCCCAGGGCCTCAGGGTCGTCCACAAGCTGGCGGGCGCGCTTGGATACGGTGGTCACCAGCATATAGCGACAGCCGACTTTTTGCTGCAATTCATTCACGGCGGGTTTATTCATCATAGCGGTTGCCCTCCTTCGGCATGGAACTTAACGACAAAATCTTCATTGCGGAATACCCGGAGCCGCTCGGCGGCAATGATCTGCTCCAGCTCCGTTACCGCCTTATCTAAAACATCATTAACGACGAGGTATTCATATTCCCCCATATGGCCCAGCTCCGCATAGGCCTCATGGAAGCGGCGCTCCACGGCCTCGCTGCTCTCCGTGCCCCTGCCTACCAGGCGGCTCTTGAGGGCGCTCATGGAGGGCGGCGCGAGGAACATCATCACCGCCTCCGGGCAGAGGCGCTTGACATTGAGCGCGCCCTGCACATCGATATCCAGCAGGATATCCTGGCCTGCGCAAAGCTGCTGCTCCACATAGGCGCGGGGCGTGCCGTAATAATTGGCTCCGAAAACCCGCGTGTATTCAAGAAAGGCCCCCTCGTCGATCATGCGTCGAAATTCTTCTTCGGTTTTAAAGAAATAGTGCAGTCCATCCACCTCGCCGGGCCTGGGGGCACGGGTGGTGCAGGATACGGAAAAGCGGATGTTGGGATTGCGTGCCATGAGCGCCTTGCCCACCGTGCCCTTGCCGACCCCACTGGGGCCGGAGAGAACCAGCAGCAACCCCTTTCGCATATGTGGCATAATGTTCCCCCTCGTATATACACGCTTTGCGTTATTCGATATTTTGAACTTGTTCCCTGATCTTCTCGATCTCTGCCTTGCCGGCGATCACCAGTTTCACGATCTCGGCATCGTTGGCCTTGGAGCCCATAGTGTTGAACTCGCGGTTCATCTCCTGCACAATGAAATCGAGCTTGCGGCCCGCAGGCTCGTTGCCCGCCAGCATTGCCCTTAGCTGCTCACAGTGGCTGCCTAGGCGCACCAGCTCTTCATCGATGCTGGCCTTATCGGCAAAAATGGCGGTTTCGGCGGCCAGGCGCGCGGGGTCGATCTCCACGCCGGAAAGCAAGACCGCGATACGCTCCTGCAAGCGCTGGCGGTATTCCTCCACCACCAACGGCGCGCGCATGGCGATCTTAGACGCCAAGCCCTCCACCACGCCGCAGCGGGCCAGCAGGTCATTGCAAAGCTTGGCCCCTTCCACGGCCCGCATGGCCTTGAGCTCCGCCAGGGCCAGGCCGCAGGCCTCGGCCGCCAGGGCGGAAACGGCCTCCCGGTCCTCCTCCGCCTCGATGATATCCGTTACATCCGGCAGCCGCAGGGCAGCGGAAAGGCCGATATCCTCCCGAAGACCAAAGCGCTCTGCCGATTCGCGCGCGGCTTCAAGGTATTCGCCAAGCAGCGTCTGGTCTACGCACACCTTGCGGGCATCCTCTCGCTGGTTGCGGTAAAACAAATACACATCCACATGGCCGCGCGCTAGCTCGCGCGTGAGTACGCCCCTAAGGGCGTCCTCCGCAAAGCCGATGTGCCGCGGCATACGAAAGCCCAAATCCAAATAACGGTGGTTTACGCTCTTGAGCTCCACCGTCATTTCACGGCCCTCCCGGGCCAGCAGCGCCCGGCCAAAGCCGGTCATGCTGTTTACCATAGGACTCCCAACCTCCAAATTCTTGCGAAACAATTTATTATAGCACGTTTTATACCCTTTTACAAGGCGTGCGGCCAGCCACACTTGCGTACTTATTCGAAATCCGTGCATCTTTATGCGGTTCTCCGCAGAATGCGCCACCCTCGGCACGCCGGCCAAAGATGGGCGCACGCGGGCCGCCCCTAGGCAAACAAGCGGTAAAGCTCGTCCGCCTCCGGCGGCTCCACAATTGTGCCGCTCGGCAGGCGCACGCCCTCGCCCCCGGCCCTGCCGATGCAGGCCGCTTGGATTCCGATCCCCCCTAGCCCCCGGCACATGGCCGCCCCATCCGGGCAGGCGATAAGCATGCTACCGCTAGAGAGCAGGCGGTAAGGGTTGAGGCCCAGCAAATCGCAAATCTTGGCTGTTACGGGGTGCACGGGAATGGCGGCTTCAAAAAGCTCCATACCGCAGCCCGAAGCCTGGGCCATTTCCCAGGCCGCGCCGAAAACGCCGCCCTCGGTCACATCGTGCATGGCCGTAGCCCCGTGCGCAGCGGCATAAAGGCCCTCCGCCACCACGCTCACCTCCGAGAGGAAGCCCCGGGCCGTGCTTAGCTCCGCCTCCGTCAAGCCGGTAAGACGGGTGGTAAAATCCTCCGCGATCACGGCCGTTCCTTCGAGCGCGGCAAACTTGGTCATCACCACATCCTGGCCGCTTTGCATGCCGGAGGGCAGGATAGGCCCGTTTTCCCCGGCCCGGGCGATGACCGTGGCGCAGGTAACCATGCGGGAAACGGAATCCGTTACCTCCGTGTGGCCGCCGATGATATCCACATTGGCAAGCATGGCCGCCTCGGCCAGCTCATCCGCCACCCGGCCCACCTGTTCTTCCGTGGCCGAAGGGGGGATCAGCAGCGTTACCAAAAGGCCCAAAGGCTCCGCGCCGGCGGCGGCCGCGTCGTTGCAGCTCACGTGCACGGGGAGCCGCCCCAGGTTTTTATCCGCCGAGGTGATGGGATCCGTAGAGAGGATGGCCAGGCGGCCGCCCATATCTACGGCCGCGCAATCCACCCCGATCTGGGGGGAGCAGACGACCTCGGGCCGGATGTGCCGGAATTTCGAGAGGATTAAGGAATCCAGTTGTTCGTTGGTGAGCTTACCAAGACGCATGCTATATCTCTGTATCTCCGATCATGGCAAAAAATTCTTCTTCCGTAAGAACGCGCACGCCCAGCTCCTCGGCCTTTTCGAGCTTGCTGCCCGCACCCGGCCCGGCAACGATCAGGGCGGTCTTTTTGCTTACGCTGCCCGCGGCCTTGCCGCCCAGGCGCTCGATGAGGGCTTCGATCTCTTTGCGGTCCATGCGCTCCATCGAGCCGGTGACCACTACCGTTTTGCCGGCCAGGGGGCTAGATTGGGCCTGTGCTTCCTCGGCCTGCGGCTCCACTCCTTCTGCCAGCAGCTTATCTACCTGGGCGGATATGGAGGCGTCGCTAAAGAAATCCAAAATGCTTTGGGCCACGATCCCGCCCACGTCCTCAATGGCCACCAGATCCTCAAACGGGGCCTGGCGCAAGCCTTCCAGCGTGCCAAAGCGGCGGGCCAGGTCGCGGGCGGTTTTCGCGCCCACGTTGGGGATGCCGATGGCGAAAAGGAAGGCGCCCAGCCTGGGCTTTTTACTCTTTTCAATCGCGCCCAGCAGGTTTTCGATGCGCTTATCGCCAAAGCCGGAAAGGCCGGCGAGTTGCTCCCGCGTAAGCGTATACAGCTCCGGGATGGCGCTAAAACCCAGCTCCGCCACCATTTGGGCTGCGGTCTTTTCTGAAAAGCCCTCGATATCCATGGCCTCGCGGGAGGCGAAATGGGTCAGCCGCGCCACGATCTGGGGCGGGCAGGAAAGCGAATTGGTGCAATACAGGTGCACGCCCCGGTGCTCCACATGCGCGCCGCAGGCCGGGCATCTATCCGGCTTTTCAATGGACGCCTTGGGCTCATCCTCCGGCGTTGCGCCCAGGATCTCAGGGATCACATCCCCGGATCTACGCAAAAAAACCGCGGAACCAATGCCAATGCGTTTGCGTTGAATATCATCCCAATTGTTGAGCGTGGCGTGGCGGATGGTGGCGCCACAAAGCTCCACCGGCTCGAGATAGGCCCTGGGCGTAAGCTTGCCCGTACGGCCCACCTCCCAGCTCACGTCCAGCACGGTGGTAGTGGTCTCCTCCGCGGCGAATTTATAGGCCATGGCCCAGCGCGGGAAGCGGTCCGTATTGCCTAGCGCGGCCCGCTGCACAAAACTGCGCACCTTGACCACCATGCCGTCGATGAGAAAATCCAGTTTGCCGCGCTGCGCCTCCGCTTCCTCGATGGCTGCGTAGATATCACCGATATCCGCGCCATAGCGCACATAGGCGCTCACCGGAAAACCCTGCTCCCTGAGAAAATCCAGCATTTCTGCTTGGTCGTTAAGCTCCAGGCCCTCGATATAGCCCACGTTATAGCAGGCGCAATCCAGCCTGCGGCTTGCCGTTACCTGCGGGTCCAGGTTGCGCAAGGCTCCGGCTGCGGCGTTGCGGGCGTTTTTGAGCGGTTCCGCGGCCGTTTGGTTGAAGGCTTCCAGCACGGAGAGGCGCATATAGCACTCCCCCTGCACCTCCATACGGCCCTTGAAGGGGATGGATAGCGGCAGGGAGCGGATGGTTTTGATCTGCGGCAGGATGGCCTCGCCCACCGTGCCGTTGCCCCGGGTCGCCCCGGCAATCAGCATGCCGTTTTCATAGGTGAGGTTCACGGTCAGCCCGTCGAATTTATATTCCAGCGCGTATTCGGGCTTTTCGGGGCCGATAGCGGCCAAAAGCCGCTCGGCGCGCTCCGCCCAGGCGAAAAGGTCTTCTTTGGTGCGCACCTTATCCAGGCTCCACAGCCTTGATAGGTGCGTGTGTGGGGCAAAGGCGGAAAGCGGCTCGCCGCCTACCCGGCGGGTGGGCGAATCGGGCAGGGCGAAACCGGCCTGCTCTTCCAGTGCCAAAAGCTCGTCGAAGAGGGCGTCGTATTCCGCATCGCTTACGAGCGGCGCATCCTGCACATAGTAGGCGCGGGCCAATGCGTTCAGCCTGTCCGTAAGGGCGCGCATTCTCTCCTGCATGGCAATCTCCTTGGCTCAATCCGCCGCTGTGATGGGCGCGTAGGCGGCGGCAAATTTTTTCACGCCCGCCTGTTGGAAGTCGATGGTTACGGTCATGGCGCTGCCGCTGCCGCTGATCTCCAGCACGGTGCCCTCGCCAAATTTGGCGTGCTTCACACGCTGGTGCGGCTCGAAGCTCTTTTCCTCCCTGGGCGGCAAATTCACCGCTGCTGTGGCCTTCACGCCGAAGCCCGGGTCGTAGGCGGGCCGGGCCGGGGCAACATGTTTCGCGTGCTGGCGGGGCTGCTCGGGCTTAGCTTCTTCTTCCTGCCGCAAGAGATTGGCCGGCACCTCCTCTAAAAAGCGGGAGGGCCGGTTGAAGGCATAGTCCCCAAAGAGCATTCGTTGGCGGGCGTGCAACAGGTAGAGCTTTTCCTCAGCCCGCGTCATGCCCACATAGCAGAGCCTGCGCTCCTCCTCCATAGCGGAGGAGGAAAGGTCGTTGCGGGCGCGGGAGGTGGGAAAGATGTTTTCCTCCATGCCGCAAAGGAACACCACCGGGAACTCCAGGCCCTTGGCGCTATGCAGCGTCATCAGGGCCACGGCCCCGCCGCCGCTCTCCAGCGAATCCGTATCGGATACCAGGGCCACGTTCTCTAAAAAAGCAGCCAGGGCGCTCTCCCCTTCGGGCACATCCCGCTCAATCTCCTTGATATTGCCGATCAGCTCGCGCAGGTTGTCCATACGGTTCTCGATCTCGCCCTTTTTATCCTCCGCCTTGAGGAATTGTTCATAATCCAGCGCGGCGATCATCTGCGCCGTGAAATCCGAAAGGGGCATGAGCTCGCTCATCGCGATGAATTCCCCCATGGTATCGGCAAAGGGCCGCAGCTTCTGGGCTGTGCGGGGCTGCAAGCCTTCGCCGTCGAGAGCCACGGAGAGCATGTAGGTTCCGCGGCTTTCCGCCACTGCGTTCAGCTCGCCCACGGTGGCCTCGCCGATGGCGCGCCTGGGCACGTTGATAATGCGCCGAAGGGCCACATCGTCCGCGGGGTTATAGATGAGGCGCAGGTAGGCCATGATATCCTTAACCTCCCGCCGCTCATAGAAGCGCTGGCCGCCGTAGACCTTGTTGGGGATGCCGTAGTTGATGAGGGTGGATTCCAGCACGCGGCTCTGCGCGTTCATGCGGTAGAGCACGGCGAAATCGCCATATCCCCGGCCTGCGCGCACGCCTTCGAGTATCTTTTTGCACACAAAGGCGGCTTCATCCCGCTCGGTGGGGGTCAGGTGCAGCTCGATCTGCTCGCCGCCCGCCTTATCCGTCCAGAGGCGCTTTTTCTTACGCCCGCGGTTATTGTCGATCACGGCATTGGCCGCGTCCAATATGACGGAGGTGGAGCGGTAGTTCTGCTCCAGGCGGATCACCTTCGCGCCCTCAAAATCCCTTTCAAATTCCAGGATATTTCGGATATCCGCGCCCCGCCAGCCGTAGATGCTCTGGTCGTCATCCCCCACCACGCAGATGTTGCGGTGCTCCCTACACAGCATCTCAATCAGCTTATATTGCAGCAGGTTGGTATCCTGATATTCATCCACCAGCACATATTGGAACCTGCGGCGGTATTTTTGCAGCGTTTCCGGATCTTTCTCGAACAAATTGAGGGTGAGGCAGAGCAGGTCGTCAAAATCCAGGGCGTTGGCCTCCCGCAGGGCCTTCTGGTACGCCCGGAAGACCCGGGGCACAGCCTCGTCGAGATAGGGGTTGTCCCTCAGGTATTGCTCCGGGTCAAGGGATTTATTCTTCGCATCGGAAAAATGCGCCTGCAATTCCCTTTTGGGGATATCCTTATCGCTGATCTCCAATCGCTTGAGGATGCCGCCGATCAGCGAGAGCTGGTCGTCCGCATCGTAGATAACGAAGTTGCGCTCGCGGCCCAGTTTATCGATATCCGCCCTGAGGATGCGCACGCAGCAGGAATGGAAGGTGGAAACCCAGAGATCGCGCGGATCCCCGCCTACCAGGGCCTCGGTGCGCTCGCGCATCTCCCCGGCCGCCTTGTTGGTGAAGGTAAGGGCCAGGATGTTCCAGGGCCTCACGCCCTGCTCGATGAGGTTGGCGATGCGGTAGGTCAGCACCCGGGTTTTGCCGCTGCCCGCCCCGGCCAGCACCAGCAGCGGGCCTTCCAGGCACTCCACGGCCTGGCGCTGTTCTTTATTCAAAACGGATAAGTCCATAAATCACCATCCTAAACCAAACTGTGCTATATTATACCATTTACGGGGCGCGTTTGTACATGCCCATAACGCCCGGACAGGCATATACACGTGCGCATAAATTAAAAAGCGGCCCCCCTTGGAACCGCCCCGTCCATATATCCGCGCCGCATTTACGGCTGCTTGGGCAAAACGATGGCCGCGATCACATAGGCCACAAAGCCGATAAACGTAAAGGCCAGCACGCCCCATATGATGCGCACGATGGAAACATCCACGTCCAAATAATCCGCCACGCCCCGGCACACGCCAAAGAGCATCTTCCCGGAATCTGATCGATACAACGTTTTCGCCATGCGGCACGCACCCCCTACTATTTTCATAATGCCTATATCATACAAAAAAACGATTGACCGCACAAGCGCCAACTTGTAAACATCTATCAAAATCCAGGCAGGCCAAAGCGGGGCTTTAAGCCCCGCTTGGACAAGCGCTTTGATTTATATCAGCCTTTTACGCTGCCTAGCGTCAGGCCGGAGATGATATATTTGGAGAGCAGAATGTAGATGATCAGGATCGGTATGATGGCCACGAAGATCATAATATACACCTGCCCCAGGTCGAACTTCATGTAGTCGGCGCTACGAAGCTGGTAGATGAGGATGGGGATGGTTTTGTTCTCGTTGGCGTTGATGATCAGCGCGGGCATAAAGTAGTTGTTCCAGCTGGTCGTAAAGGAAAAGATGGCCTGCACGGCCATGGCCGGCTTAATGATGGGCAGCACGATGCGGTTGAAGGTGCGCAATTCGTTGGAGCCATCCACGCGCGCCGCCTCCACGATCTCCAGGGGCAGGATGCTCTCCATGTAGGATTTCATATAGTAGAACACAATGGGCGCTGCAATGGAGGGGAGGATCAAAGGGTAGTAGGTATCCATCATCCCCATTTTGGTGACGAGCTGGATAAAGCCCAGCGCCGATACCTGCGTAGGCAGCATCATAATCACCATGATAAAGGTGAAGGCCGCTTTTTTGAACTTGAAGTTGTAGGCGAAGATGCCGTAGGCCGTCATGGCGGAGAAATACGTCGTCAGCGCAGCCGTACTGATGGAAATCACGAGGCTGTTGAGCAGCCCGCGCAGCATGGGGATGTTTTTATCCGCGAGCAGCTTGGCGAGGTTTTTGAAGAGGTAGTTGCCCGGCTTGATCGTAAACTCCGACATGATCGAGGCGTGCGGCCGCGATGCGTTCACCAAAAGGAAATAAAACGAGAAGAGGCACAGCACCGATAAAAGAACGAGGACTAGGTAACATACAGCCCGGTTCAGCGTCAGCAGGGCTTTGCTCTTCCTGGCGGAAGCTTCGCTATTCATGCCGCCACCTCCTCATTTTTTTTGCTTTTGCGGCCCTTGGCCGGCTTTTTCTTTTCCTTGGGCGTTGCTGTGCTGCCCATCAGGGATTTATAGACCAGCAGGCTGAGCACAGCCGTTACGATGAAGATAATCACCGATACCGCGCCGGATCTGCCATAGTCCCTGCTGGTGAGCAGGCGGTTGAGGTACATGATAAGCGTCATAGCGCTGCGGTCCGGCGTGCCGAGGCCCTTCGTGATGACCTGCGGCAGATCGAACAACTGGATGCCGCCGATCATGGAGGTGATGAGCACATAAACCAGGATCGGCATCAACAGCGGCAGCGTAATCTTGAAGAAAACCTGCAAGGACTTGGCGCCGTCGATCTGCGCGGATTCAAACAGGTTTTGATCAATGCCCATAATACCCGCCATCAGCAGGATGGTGGTATTGCCGAACCACATGAGGAAATTCATAAACCCAATAATGCCGCGTGCGGTAACGGTGCGGTCGAAGAAGAGGATCGGCTCATCCAGCACCCCCCACACCTCCAGCATCTGGTTAATTGGGCCCACGGGGGAAAAGAGCATGAAAAACAACATAGCAAACGCCGTGGCCATGATGAGGTTAGGCATATAAATTATCGTTTTAAAAAAACGCTGGCCTTTCAAATTTAAACGATAGCTGGTAAACCATACCGCCAGCAACAGCGACACCAAAATTTGTGGTATAAAGCCGATCAGCCAGATGATAAGCGTGTTGAGTGCATACTTGGGCAGGTCGCCGGTGGCGACGATATCCACGTAATTATGCAGGCCCACAAAGTTTGGCCCGATCTGCTGCAGGCCCACACGGTAGTTTTCGAAGAAGCTGTTGTAAATGGTGCTGAAGAGCGGGATCAGCTGAAAAATGATAAAGACTAAGAAGAACGGCGCTATAAAAATATAGCCCCACTTAGCGTAGCTGATGGATCTCACTTTTTTAACGCCCGTTTCACGCGACATATTTGGCACCTCCACGTTGAAGCCCCTGTAGGCATCGGCATATCCCAAATGAGCTGTGTTAAAGCCTAAAGCCTACGGCATTGATCGCCTTTTTTCGAAAGCGGAAAAACAGGATTGCCGTGGCAGGGCAGTAACCCTGCCGCGGCAATCCTATGCTGTTTTATTTTGCTATTACGGAGGCCACATCGGGAGCGGTCAGGTTGGGATAGGTTTCAAGCGCGCCCTTGAAGAAGTTGGTATAGGCCTGTTCCTCGGTGATGTTGCCCAGGAAGTAATCCTTAAAGGCTGCGGGCAGGGGCTCGTTGAGCAGCTGGTCATACATTGTGATGTTGCTCATATCGATGCTCTGCGCGCTGTCCAGCAGCACGGCAATGTGGTTTTGGCCGCCAAGGAAGCCATACTCAAAGCCCTTTTCGCTCAGCTCGGTCATCGCGGCCACGCTGTTGGTGAAATCGCCATACTGGTTTGTGATCGCGAGCAGGGTATCCGTATCGCAGGTCATCGTCTTCATAATCTGGGCGGTGAGCTCCGTGTTATCGGAACCGGCCGCGGCGCAGATCCAGGTGCCGCCCCAGAAGTAACCCTGCGGGCCCTTCACCAGGCCCCAGTCGCCATAGCTGCCGTTGCCGACGGCTTCGGCGGCGGGATCATCAGGGTTGTCAAGCGCGGCGGGCTTGAGGCAGAAATCGATGAACCAGCCGGGTCCGAAGTAGCACATAGCCTTGCCATTCACCTTGGACTCGTTGAAGCTCTCCGTGTCCCATATGCCGTAGGGCAGGGTGTAGCCGTTCTTGAGGTGGGTGTTAGCCTGGGCGATCCACTGCTTGATGGCGGGGTCGACTACGATCTGGTTATTTCCGTCAACCCAGGGAGCGGAAACGTTGTTGGAGAATACGCGGTAGTCAGCCACATAGCTGGAGGTCATGTAGTAGCCCTTGGCTTTCGCCTGTGCGGCTACGGCATTATACTTCTCCCAGGTGGCGAGCGCAGCCTGAACCTGTTCAGGATCGTCCGTGCCAAGCACGTCCTTGGCGATGGAGCGGCGGTAGATCAGGCCGCCCGGGCAGGCCTGCCAGGACACGCCCTTGAGAAGACCGTTCTCATCCGTGCAGATATCCTTGGTGTACTGGTACATATTGGCGGTATCCGCCTCGGTCAGGCCGATGTCGCCATAAACGTCTGCCGAGTAGTCGCTGTTAACATACTTGAGCGCATAGTCCGCCTCGATGAGGAATAGGTCGACCTTGTTGTCCGCTGCGGCGCCCTCCTGGGCCAACAGCGCCTCGTCCAGCTTGGCCTGGTAAGCGCCGCCGTCGCTGGGGGTGATGACCCAGTTAACGGTTACGCCTTCGGGAATGAGGCCCTTCTCTTCAAAGTAGCTCTTGAAGCGATCCTGGAACTCGGTGTTCCAGCAATAGATGTTGTACACCTTGCCCTGCTCGGTTGCGGCAGGAGCGGCGGGTGCGGCGGCATCGCCCGCGGGTGCGGCGGCGGCAGGAGCCTGCGCGGCAGGCTCAGCGGCGGGAGAGCAGGCTGCCATCGCGGCCATCATGCTCAACACAAGAATGAAAACGAGAGCCTTTTTGAATCTGTTCATGGTTATCCTCCTTATTTTAAGCGGGCGGCCCGCTTAGGATACTGAGTCGCACGATGCAGCCTGCAAAAAGGCCCGGGGCTTAGCAACCCTTTACAGACCCGCCGATCAACAGCCGTCCCTGCACCATTTCCTGCAGGGCAATGGCCGTTTTAGGGAATTCAATGGCTTCGATCAGCTTTTGCGCTGCCTTTTTGCCCAGCTGCTCCGTATCTTGCTTGAGGGTTGTGAGCTTGGGCTGCAGAACCTGGGAGAGGTAGATGCCGTCATACCCTGCCACGCTGATGTCCGCCGGGATGCGCAGGCCGAATTCTTCGATTACATTGCGCCCACCCAGGAAAGAGAAATCATCCGGATAGAGGATGCAGGTGGGCCGCTCCTTCAGCGAGAGCAACTCCCGCGTTTCGCGGGCGCTGGAGACCGGGTCGTGGTAGAGCGCCGCGCGGATATATGTTTCCGGCACGGGTACTTTGAGGGATTCGCAGGTTTTATAGAAGCTGGCGATGCGCTTTTGCGTAACCGAGGTGTCTTCACCATGGATGAAGGCGATCCTACGGTGCCCGCAGGCATATACGTAGTTGACCAGATCGCACACGCCCTGCACGTTATCGGAGAGGATGGCGGTTTTCTCGTTGAATACGTGGTCGATGGTGACGACGGGGATCTCGCTTTGCACCAGCGCCACCACCGCCGGGTCTGTAAAATCCACGCAAGCGATCACCACGCCGTCGCAGTTGCGATAGCGGCAATGATCCAGATAGGACATCGGCGTTTTGCCCATGGTGTTGCTAATGAAGGTGATGTCGTATCCGTGGCTTTCCGCTTCAACCTTGAAGCTCTCCAGAACGGAGGAGAAATACTCGTGAGCGAGGCCGCTCTGCATTTTATCGATAAAAAGAACGCCTAAGTTGTTGGTACGGTTGGTTTTGAGCGTGCGGGCCGCCGCGTTGGGCAGGTAGCCCATCTGCCTGGCGATGCGGCGGACGCGGGTAGCCGTTTCCTCGCCTACGTCCGGCTGGCCGTTGAGCGCCTTGCTCACCGTGGCCACAGAAACACCGCATTTGAGCGAAATATCCTTCATGGATATCATAGTTAAATCTCCTCCGAAACCGATTGATAATGCTAAGTATAACCGATGGAGAAGAAATGGGCAAACTGCTTTCTTAATCGTTTTCGTAAACTAAGTATATACCCACTGTTTTACAAATGCAAGAGGCAATCTAAAATTTTAGTTTTTTGGTTCATGCATCTCTAAAAGTATCTTATTATTAAGCAAAACCTCTACAATCCGGATTTTGAACACCTAAATGCCATATTTGTGAGCCGCCCCGGAGCACATAGGCGTACTTATACGTATAAAACATGCGGTGGCGGTAGCGAAAGCGGGCGAATTTAGCGGCCTTTGTTTTAATATGTTGAATCCTCTGCTTGATATATCGCGCTTTTTTACTAGCCGGCAAAGATAATGCTTGCATTTATGCCAAATTTCTGTAGAATTATATGTGACGAAATCGTTTTCGGGCAAATCGACTTTATATCGGGGCATACGCCACAAAATCATCCGGCGCTGCCGCATATGCAGAAAGGGACATACCCATGAAATTTGGAGCCTTTGACGACCTTCAAAAGGAATACGTAATTCATACGCCCCACACGCCCCTGCCCTGGATCAATTACCTGGGCAACGACGGGTTTTTTAGCCTTATCTCCAACACCGGGGGCGGCTATGCCTTTTATCAGGACGCCAAGCTGCGCCGCATCACCCGCTACCGTTACCAAGGCGTGCCTTTGGATGTGGGCAGCCGCTTTTACTATATCGTGGATGGCGAAACCCGCTGGAGTCCGGGCTACCTGCCCTGCAAAACGCCGCTGGACGCCTACCGCTGCCGCCATGGCCTGGGCTATACGGCCATCGAGAGCGCCAAAAACGGGGTGGAGGCTTCCCTCACCTTCTTCGTGCCCCTTAGCGAAAACTGCGAGATCAACCGCATGCGCCTGACGAACGCCACAGCGCAAGAAAAGCGGCTCAAGCTTTTCGCCGCCGTGGAGTGGTGCCTGTGGAATGCCGTGGACGACGCGCAGAATTTTCAGCGCAATTTAAACGTAGGCGAAGTCGAGGTGGAAGACGGGGCCATCTATCATAAAACCGAATACCGCGAGCGGCGGGATCACTATGCCTTTTTCAGCGTGAACGCCCCCACCGAAGGTTTCGATACGGATCGTGACGCCTTCCTGGGCCCCATGGGAGATTGGGGCGCGCCCAAGGCCGTGCTCGCGGGCAGGAGCGGCAATAGCCTGGCTAGCGGCTGGAGCCCCATCGCCTCCCACGAATTGGAGATCACCCTGGCCCCGGGCGAGAGCAAAACGCTGCTCTTTATCCTGGGTTACGCCGAAAATCCCAGGGATCAAAAATGGGCCGCGCCGGGTGTCATTAACAAAACGGCCGCCCGGGCCATGCAGGCCCGCTTCGCTGCGGACGCGGACGCGCAGGCAGCGCTTGACAAGCTCAAAGAATATTGGGAGGGCCTCCTGGGCCGCCTTGCCCTGCAAAGCGGCAACGCCGCCTTCGACCGCATGGTCAACCTCTGGCATCCCTATCAATGCATGGTCACCTTCAACCTGAGCCGCAGCGCCAGCTATTTCGAGAGCGGCACGGGCCGGGGCATGGGCTTCCGCGACAGTTGCCAGGATCTGCTCGGCTTTGTGCACATGGTACCCGAACGGGCGCGGGTCCGCATCTTGGATATCGCCGCCGTGCAATTTAAAGACGGCAGCACCTATCACCAGTATCAGCCCCTCACCAAGCAGGGCAACGGCGATGTGGGCACCGGCTTTAACGACGACCCGCTCTGGCTGGTGGCCGCCGTCGCCGCCTATGTGCGCGAGACCGGGGACGCGGGCATTTTAGAGGAGCCCGTGCCCTTCGATAACGAGCCGGGCAGCGAAGCGACCCTGTTCGAGCACCTGCGCCGCAGCGTGGGCTATACCCTGGCCAATCTCGGCCCCCACGGCCTGCCGCTGATCGGCAGGGCCGATTGGAACGACTGCCTTAACCTCAACTGCTTCTCCGAGGAGCCGGGCGAAAGCTTTCAGACCTGCGCCAATTTTGAAAGCGGCAAGGCGGAAAGCGTGTTTATCGCCGCCATGTTCGTGCTTTATGGCAGGGAATACGCGCAGCTTTGCCGCCGCTATGGCGAGGCCGCCGAAGGCGAAGAGATCGAAGCGGCTGTTTACCGCATGGAGCAGGCAGTGAAGAAGCACGCCTGGGACGGCGCCTGGTTCCTGCGCGCCTACGATGCCTTCAGCAGGCCCGTGGGCAGCAAATCCTGTGAGGAGGGCCAGATCTACATCGAGCCGCAGGGCTTTTGCGCCATGGCCGGCATCGGCGTGGAGGAAGGCATGGCACGAAGCGCGCTGGACAGCGTGTGGGCGCGGCTGGTGGGGCCCTATGGCATCGAGTTGCTCTCCCCCTGCTATACCGCCTACCATCCGGAACTGGGCGAGATCACCAGCTACCCGCCGGGATACAAGGAGAACGGCGGCATCTTCTGCCACAACAACCCCTGGGTGAGCATTGGCGAAGCCATGCTGGGCAACGGTGACGCCGCCTTTGCGGCTTACAGCCGCATCTGCCCCGCCTTTACGGAGGAAAACAGCGACGTACACCGCACCGAGCCCTATATTTACAGCCAGATGATCGCGGGCCGGGAGGCCGCCCGCTGCGGAGAGGCGAAAAACAGCTGGCTCACCGGCACGGCTTCCTGGGCCTTTGTGAACGCCAGCCAATATCTGCTGGGCATTCGCCCCCAATTCGACGGCCTGGAAATACGGCCCTGCCTGCCCAAAGAATTCGAGGGCTTCACAGCAAGCCGCCTCTTTCGGGGCGTGCGCTACAACATCCGCGCCAGGCGCGCGGGGCTTGACACCCCGCGGGTCAAAGTGAACGGCGTGGAGATCGAAGGCTGTGTCGTGCCCCCCGTTCAGGGGGCGGGGCATTGCGAGGTTGAGGTACTGTTTTAAGGGGAGGGCGCATGGAAGGCTTTGCTGCGGATTTCATATGGGGCGTGGCCAGCGCCGCCTATCAAACGGAAGGCGCCTGGAACGAAGATGGCAAAGGCCCCAGCATTTGGGACGCCTTCTGCCATGAGGGCGGGCATATCGCCCGCGAGGAAAGCGGCGATGTGGCAGCGGATGCCTACCACCGCCTGCGGGAGGATGTGGCCCTGCTCAAAGCGTTGGGCGTTCGGGCCTACCGCTTTTCCATCAGCTGGCCCCGGGTATTCCCCAGCGGTGGGCCGCCTGCGAATCCTGCCGGCCTTCGCTATTACGACCGGCTGGTCGATCTGCTCCTTTCTGCCGGCATCACGCCCTATCTCACCCTTTACCATTGGGATCTGCCCTTGGCGCTGGAAGAAAAGGGCGGCTGGCTAAGCCGCGATACGGCATGCGCTTTCGCAGCCTTCGCGGCCTTTATCGCCCGGCATTTTGACAGGCGTGTCTGTCATTACATCACCCTCAACGAGCCGCAATGCTTCATCAGCCTAGGCTATGAGCAAGGGATCCACGCGCCGGGCAAGCGCCTGGATCGCGGGCAGGTGCTCCTAGCCATGCACAATGCCCTCCTGGCTCATGGCTTAGCCGCGCAGGCCCTGCGCGAAAAGAGCAGCGGGCCCGTGCAGACCGGGCTCGCCTCTACGGGCAGGCTGTGCTACCCGCAGGCGGATACCCCCGCCGGCCGAGAAGCCGCCCGCGCCGCTACCTTTTCCCTATCCGAGCAGGATTGGACGTTTACCCACACCTGGTTTTTGGATGCCGCCCTCCTGGGGCATTATCCCCTGGATGCGCCCCCCGCCCTGGCCCGTTTTGCGACTTCCGTGCCGGATGCGGATTGGGCGATCATCCGCCAGCCGCTGGACTTCCTGGGGCTGAATGTATACAACGGCAAGGCCGTGGATGAAGCGGGCCGGGAGGCGCTCAAGTATCCCGGGTTCCCGCGCACGGCCCTCAAATGGCCCCTCACGCCCGAGGTTATGCACTATGGCTGCCTGTGGCTCTATGAGCGCTACGGCCTGCCGCTGTATATCACCGAGAACGGCCAATCCGCCAATGATCGCGTCTTTTTGGATGGCCAGGTGCATGATGCCGATCGAATCGATTTCCTCCACCGCTATCTTTCCGAATTGAAAAAAGCCGCCCAAGGCGGCGTACCCATCCTGGGATACTTCCATTGGAGCTTTACGGATAACTTCGAGTGGCATTCCGGCTACGACGAGCGCATGGGCCTGGTGTATGTGGATTACCCCACGCAAAAGCGCATCCTCAAGGATTCCGCCCGCTGGTTTAGCGAGGTGATTGCGCAAAACGGGAAAAATATCTGACCATGATCTGTTAAAATACCTGCATGGCAAAGGGGCTATCGCGCAAAGAAAGCGTTATAGCCCCTGTTTTTATGGTTAGCGCGGCAAAATGCACACGGCTACCTCTATGTAAGGTTTGTGTACTGCCACCGGTTTTATTGCCCAAAGGGAAGGTCCGCCCCCTCCCGCTCCTTCATCATTTTCACAAAGACCATCAGTTCATTACGCGAGGAAACGTTAAGCTTCATATAGATGCGCTTGTTGTGTGTCTTGATGGTGTTGATGGAGAGACAGAGAATTTCCGCGATTGCCTTGGCGTTATAGCCCTCCATATAGAGGTTGAAAACCGAGCGCTCCGCGGGCGAAAGGGTTTGGATGCTTCGAACAAAGGCCTCAAATAGGGCGGAAGCCTCCTGCGGCCCTTCCATTTGGCAGGAGGCGGGCGCGGCGGCCTTATCCTGCTCCGCCAGGAAGGCGAGCAGATCGTCGATCTCCTGGATGTTGGTTTTTTCATACGCCGCCGTATCGCGGCTTTGGATGCTGCGCAGAGCATCCGCCACCGGCGCGATGTATTTGCGGCTCAGAACCGAGGCCGCTGCCGCGCTGAGCAGGAACAGGCTAAATAGCAGGAGCAGGATACGCCTGTTTTGCGCCATCATATAAGCGGATAGATCCTGCCGGGGCAGAAGCACGCCCAGCATCCAGGTCTGGCCCTCGTGGGCCGCGCCCGTAGGATAGAGGCGGATAGGTTGGTATAAGCCTACGTAGGCCGCGCCATCCGGGCCGGTAAAGCCCGCAAGGCCGTTTTTTTCCTCCCGAACGGACAAAGCCCCGTCTATGGCGGCGGAGGTAACGGTATAGCTACCGGCCAGCATGGCGCGCGAGGCGTCCGTCCTATCGCCTTCCAGAGGGGAGAGCATGGCGAATATGCGGCTGAACTTGGCATTATCCGGGGTGTACTGCATTTTGAAAAGCATGCCGCTGATCTCAAAGCCGCACACGCCCAGCACCGTACCATCCGAAGCAAGCAGCGGCACGGAAAGGAGCATGGCCTCGATATAATCCCCTGGGAGCACGGCCCTGGGGCTCCAATAATATAGGCCGGATATATCCCCCCCGCCGCCTTGCGCCGCAGCCATGGCCGTGCGGAAGAAATCGCCTTCTTGGATGGTGAATTCCATTTCCCATTGAGGCATGAGGCTCATACCCCGCGCGCGGGCGATGGAGGCCGGGCCTCGCATATAGCGGATGGCAGAGGGGGATTGGTAGGCTGCGTTGGGCGCCATGTTTTTGAGAAACATGCCTGCGCGGGAAGAGGTGGAACCGGCCAAGGCCGGGTTTACCGTGGCGTCCAGCACGATGAAAGCCGCGCTGGCTTTGTTCTTTTCGAGGGCCGCGCCCAACACATCGAAACAGCCCTCCAGAAGCGGCTCCAGGCGCCCGGCGGATGCGTGCAGATCGGCGGGTTGAAGGCCCTCCCTGGCCAGGCCCCTTTCGAGCTGCTCGGCAAGGCGCCGCGAAAGAGCCGTGCCCTGCACCGAAAGGATGCCCAGATCCTTTTCCATACTGCAAGCGATATGCTGCAGCTCGTTTTGCAGGAACATGCGGCTTTCCTCCCGCCCGGCCGCGAAGATGCCGGCTGCGAAAAAGATCAGCAGCAGCTCGGACATCACGGTAACCAGGAACAGCAGAAAAAATGCGAACAGGCGGCGCTGTAGCGTCAGCCCATCACGCCCATAAGCGCGTATATCCCGTAATAATTTAAAAAAGTTAACCTGCTGCATTGCACGCTCCCCACGGCTATCTTATCGGGCGCTAACCTATAAAGCCTTCGCGAAGCACCCGGCTCACCTGCGCCGGGTCTTCCCCTCTTTGCACCCGTTGCCTGCCGCTTTGCATGGCCTCCTTGAGGCTCTTTTCGTATTCCTTGCTGATTTCCGTGAAGCTTTCGTAATTCGGCGCTGTGATAAAGCTATATTCCCTATGCATGGCAATGGCCGTTTGCAGCAATTTCTGGATATTGGGGTTCTCTGCCGACCCACCCCGCTCCATAATCTCAACATAGGCCCGGTTCGTTACCGGCAGATAGCCTGTGGAGGAAACGAAGCGGATATTTTGCGCCGGGTCTGTAAACCACTTCAAGAAGAGGGCCGCCGCATATTCCTTTTCGGGCGTGGAGGCGGCAACCGCCATGCCCGCGCCACGCTGGATGGCAACCTTCTCCCCGCCCGCGAAAACCGGGTACGGCAGAATGCTGTAATCGATCTGCTCCACTGTGTTATCGGGGTAGGTGATTTGATCGCCGTAAAAGAGGATGCCCGCTGTGGATCCGGTAGAGCACACGATATCCCCGGTTTTGGAAAGATCGGAAGAATAGCCGTCGATCACCGCATAGCCGCCTGAAAGGGCAGGCTGTAGGCAAAAATCCCATATCCTTTGATATTCGGGCGCATCCAGGCGCAGCCTCTCAGGCTCCACAAATTCACCCCCGAGCTGCGCCAGGCCCACTTGGGCGATGTTGAACCAGGAGTCCGCCGCATAGAAGGCTTTGCCATCCCCCGCCGCATCCGGGGTGCGCGAATCCGTCCACTCATAATATTTTACGGCTGCCTCGGCAATACCCTCGAAGGTGGCGAGGCTTCCCTCCGTAACGCCGGTGGCAGCGGAAAAGCGGTCGAACAGGGTTTGGTTGAGAAATAAGACCTCGCTGGATTTAGCGATCGGGAACACATATAGCTGGCCGTCCGCAAGCCGGCCTTCTTGGATAAATTGGGGCACGTAGGCTGATAGTTCATCCTGGGTGAAGTGCGCGTCTAATGCGGCCAGCAGGCCGTGCGTAGATAAAAGCAGGGCTGTGCCGGGGTAGGCCGTGACGATATCCGGCATATCCTCCGCCCCGGGCGCGCCGGCGGCAATCAGAGCCAGCTTTTCTTCCTGCTCTTTCATAGCGGAAATAGAGGTGACGCTCACCACGATGCCCTGCTCCCGCCCAAGGCCCATGTTGAATTCATCCACCAGCTCATCCATGGTTTTTTGCATCTGCCCGCCGTAGTTATGCCAAAGGGTGACGGTGAGCGGATTTTTTGGATCCAGCTTCGCGCCGCCTGCGCAGCCGCATAAAAGGCAAAACAGCACCATAGTGCCAAGAAGCGCCGCCAAGCTTTTTTTATTCATGATGGATAACCTCCGTCTTAATCCGGTACGGCAAAATCACCCCTAAATTCACCCCTGTTTGGGAGCTGCAATCACCCCTGGGGTGATTACGGCGGCAGGATATTTCCGTATAGTATTGGTAAAGGAAGCGCTTGAAAGGGAGCCTGGGGGATTTGTGTTGTACCCATTCTACCGCATCAATCCCGTCAATTCAATCATCAATCCATTGCAAAACAAAAACCAAGAGCAGCCGCATGCAATTAAAGGAGGGGATGCCTGTGGAGGAAAGGCCGGCTAAGGTGCAAGATCGCTGTAAAAGCGCGGGCCTCCCCAGCAAAAGCACGATGGCAGCCCAGGGCGGCGCGTTCCAATTCACCTTCTACTGTGAGCTATGTGATAACGGCTACACAACCCCGCCCATTGCGGCGGAACGCGTGCAGGAAGCCTTTGACCGGGCCCAGCAGGAGGCGCGGCGCTATTTCAACCGCTGCCACCACTGCCACCGCTGGGTATGCGACGGGCATTACAACGAGGATCTCATGATGTGCACCGCCTGCGCGCCTCGCACAGCGCTTTATACCTGCCAAAGATGCGGGGCAAAAAACGCCCCCGGCGCCCATTTTTGCATCAACTGCGGGGCCAGGCTCGGGTAGGGCGGACAGGACGGACACCACAGCAGCTCGGAAGCGCACGAACAACTATCTGCTATAAATTTTTTGGAGGGCCATTTTTATGATGAAGAAACGAATCGCCGCAACCCTTCTCATCTTTATGATGTTGCTGGCCACCCTGCTGCCGGGCTCGGCCCTGGCGGCCGTTATGGATACCAGAACCCTGGCCACCGTGAATAAGCCGGGTGTGGTGCTGGTGCAAACGGTCTGGACGGCAGATGTGACCTGGTATGAATTCGCCTTTGACGACAGCATGGAAGACGACCTGATCGACGAGGTGTCGCGCATGATCGAGGATGGGGAGATCGGTTCGAGCGACCAGGAAATCTACCAGGCCATGATCGCGCTGATGATCCAGAACATGTACTATTACGCCTTTTCCACCGGCAATGCGCAAACCGAGCAGATGAGCACCGCCGCCGTAGGCACGGGCTTTATCGTGACGCCGGACGGATACCTGGTCACCAATGCCCACGTAGTGAAAACGGATGAGGAGGAGCTGAATGTGCAGTTCGCCATGTCCTCCCTGGAGCAATACGCCGTAGAGGCGGCCGACCTTTTTGAGGAGGAGATGCGGCGCTCGGGCTACCAGATGTCCCAAGCCGAATGGGACGGCATCGCCAACGAATATTATTACCTGCTGGCCCAGAGTATGGAGGTGGAAAACCTGCAAACGAGCTACCAATGCTTCATCGGTAACGTGGCGCCGGGCAGCGATGTATCCGCCAAGGGCAAGGGGTTGGATCTTAGAAAAATCGGCGAGCCGATCCCCGGCAAGGACGTGGCCATTTTGAAGATGGATGGCGGCAACTTCCCCACCGTAACGCTGGGGGACGACGCCAAGCTGAGAACCGGCGACCGCGTTTATGCCATGGGCTACCCGGCTGTGGCCACCCTTTCCGATACGCTCAACGTGGCCCAGGCTATCCAGGAGCCCACGCTGACCCAGGGCATCATCAGCGCCCGCAAGGAGATGGCTGGCGGCTGGAGCATTCTGCAAACGGATGCGGCCATCCACGGCGGCAACTCGGGCGGCCCGCTCTTCAACGAGGCGGGTGAGGTCGTCGGCATCAATACCTTCGGCATGCTGGATCAAGCCAGCGGCGCGCAGGTGGCGGGCATGAATTTCGCGGTTCCCATCAGCATCGCCAAACAATTCCTCCATGAAATGAACGTTACGCCAACGGAAAGTAGCTTTACGACCAAATTCAAGGATGCGCTTGCCGCCTATAACGGTGGGGATTACAACACCGCCCTGGAGCTGCTTCGCGGCATCAATGAAACCAACCCCGGCTTCCCCGTGGTGCAGGAGCTGCTGGCAGAGGCGCGGGAGGCCGCGGATGCCAACCCGCAGCCGGTAACGGCAGGCCCCGCCGCCGAAGTTGCCGCCCCCGATGCCCCGGCCAAGAAGGAAGGCGGCTTGCTGGGCCTTCCCCTGATCGCGGTGATTTTGATCGTCGTGCTGCTGCTGGCGCTGGCGGCCGCCATCCTGCTGCTGGTGGGCAAAGGCAAAAAGAAAGCCAAAGCGCCGCAGACCGCGCCCCTGCCCTATCAGCAGCCCTCCCCCGTGCAACCCTTCAGCCAGACCCTTAGCGCCGCACCCAGTCCCCCGGCTATACCCCAGGGGAACATCCACTGTACGAACTGCGGGGCCGGCCTACAGGCGAACGCCAAATTCTGCAATGAATGCGGCGCAGAGGTTATACAGCGCGAGAGCGGCCTATGCCCTGCCTGCGGCAGGAAAAATGAAGACGGCACTAAATTCTGCATCGAATGCGGTGCAAAGCTATAAAAAGAAGGCGAGGTAATATACGATGGTACATTGCACAAATTGCGGCACACAGATTGAAGCGGGTTCCCGCTTCTGCCCCTCCTGCGGTGCGGCCGCGCCCCAAAGCACAACGAATTCTTATCAGAGCGGCCAGAGCGCCTACCAAAGCGCGTCCAACGCTTACCAGGGTGCGTCCAACACCTACCAGCCCCCTGTCATGCGGGACTCCTCGGATTCGGCAGACGCACAGAACAACAAAGTCATGGGTCTTTTGGCCTACCTGGGCATCCTGGTATTGGTCCCCATCTTCGCGGCCAAAGAATCGCGTTTCGCGCGCTTCCACGCCAACCAGGGCCTGGTGTTGCTGATCGCGGAGATCGCCTTTAGCATCATTTACTCCATCGTGACGAGCATCCTGGCCAACCTTCTGTTCAGCACGGGCTCCTTTGGCGTGTGGGGCGTTCTTAGCACGCTGCTGAGCCTGTTGAGCCTGGTCTTCTTCGTGCTGGCCATCATCGGCATCATCAATGCCCTCAATGGTAAAAAGAAGGAGCTGCCTATCATCGGCAAGATCACGATCCTCAAATGAGCAAGGGGTAAAAAGCTATGAAAAAAGCGATTTCCATCCTGCTGGCGCTGTGCTTGCTGCTGTTGGCAGGCTGCTTCGGCCCCAAGCAGGCCCTCGAAGCTGCACAGCAGGCGGCAGCGCAGCAAAAGGAACCAGTGCCGATCCCGGAGGTGGCAAATGCGTCACAGGTGTTGGAGGAAGCGGCAGAGAGCATAAGCCCGGATACGGATATGGCCGCCGCCGCATCCACCCCGGCGGATGCGTACGCCAAATATGCGGAGGCAAAAAGCGCGGCCTTTGACAGGCTCTCGGCCAAGCTCGATGAAAACGAAGAGCTGTACTTATCCGTGGGCATGGCCATCCTGCCCATCAGCATGATCGACCTCTCCCTCATTCCCCTTTCCATGATCGGCATAGAGGGGGGCGGCATGGCCCTTGCCATGCTGGGCATGGAGGGCGTGGACGTAAAGCAGGCGGGCAACGCTTACTCCCTCTCCTATAAGAATGACGAGGGGCAAATCGTGGAACTTACCTGCGAATATGACCCGGCCACCGATTCCATGCGCTCCACCACCACGCAGGACGGACAGGAGATCCTCTCGTTTGAATACGTCAAAGCGGGTGATAGCTACGCCTCCCAATACTACATATGGGATGATACTACGCAGAATTATTCCTGGATCACGGGCTTTTTCGATGACGAAAAGATCGCCGCCTTCGGCATGGCTACCGTAGACCAAAAGCAGAACTCCATCTTTAAGGGAAGCGGCTATTCCAGCGATTTCGTGGTCAATCAGGAAGCCTACTTCATCCTCGATGGCGATACGCTAACGGTTCTAGAGAACGGCGCAGTTAAAACCTACTGAGGCCACGCGGGCGGCCCCGCATTCGTGGGGCTGCCCATTTTCAAAAATCATTCGGAGGATCCATATGAAGCGAGCATTTTGCATCCTGCTGGCTGCCCTGCTCCTATGCGGCTTCGCGGCCCTGCTTACGGGCTGCGGGGCTTTGAAGAAGGCTGCGCAGCTGCAATCCTATGATTTCGGCCCCGACAGCATCCCCTCCGTCAATTCCGTGGTGGGTGAGCGCCAGGTAACGGGCGTACAATCCGGCACAGGCGGCAGCGGAACCTATAAAGAATTCACCTATGAAAGCGGAACCGTATCCGAAGATCTGATCGCCTACCTGATCGATGGCCTGCTGGCCAAAGATTGGTACGCCCTGGTGGATTTCAACCTGCTGGAGCTGCCCGGCAAAGCCCAGTTGGCCAGGAAATCCGCGGATAGCGGCCAGATCCTCATTATGGACGTTAGCTACGAGCAGAGCGGCTATACCATCCGCCTGACCAAGGGCGAGGGAACGCTCTCGCTCAACTGACAAACGCAGCATAAAAAGGCCCTTGGAGCCTCCGCTCCAAGGGCTTTTTTGCTTATCTACAGGCCTTACTTAGCGCTTTGCCTCCAGCTCTAGCAGAATATAAGATTCCGTGAGGGCGTTGAGCGCCTCGAAAAGGTCGTAGCTGGCCACGGGTTCCAGCGGCAGGGTTTTTTTCTGCTTTCCGTTGTATTGCTTTAGTTCCAAAAACGCCGCCTGCTTGAACGCATCCCCCTCCAGGGTATAGACATAGCTCTCCCCAGGGCCGGGCAGGTCAAAAAGCAACTTATGGGAAAGATGCAGTTGCGTGCTCTCCGGCAAATACGAAAGGGTATGGCCCAGCGTTTTCGCCACGTAATCCTGGCCCTCACCCAAGCCGCCGAGATAGAGCACAAACGCATTGCTCTGCCAAAGCTGATCGATCTGAGATGCTTCGAATTCGTCATGGCTCTTCCAGCCCTTGATTTTCTGGTTATCGAAATCCTTGCCGGCCCCCCGCTCCCACATCACCAGGCTAAAGGCTTCGTGATCGAAATTCTCCAGGTCGTAACGCAGGGAAACGGAAGCCTGGCCCCTGTAAAGGCCGTTTGGATCCGCCGTAAGTCCCTTTTTCGAAAGGTCTATGGAAATCTCCCACGTGCGCTTTACGGGTATGCCCGCGATCTCAACCTCCTCCGTCTGCTCGCCGCCCAGGCGGAACTGCCAGCCCGTAGAGGCATCCTGCCGGTCCAGCGTGCCCGTAACGGGCAGGCCGTTGATAGAGAGCGTGGCCGCATAGGCCGTGCCGTTTAGGTTCAGCGCGGTTGAGACGCTCTTCGCCTCGCCCGCAGCCGCTAGGCTGTGTCCCGCGGCGGGCTGCGCCACCGCAGCGGGAAAGCAACCCGCGAGCGCCAGCATGCAAGCGGCCAGCGCCATTATGGCGATCCGTTTTAACAAGGCGCATCCCTCCTTTGCCATAGGTTTCCGCCTATATTATACCAGAGGATCGGCTGATGAAACAGCCGATCCCCCGTGTCGGGTTTGTAAACTTTTATGCGCTGCCGCGCCCCTACCCTTTGAGATTGGCCGTGATGGCCGCCACGGCCTTCTCCACGTTCTCCCGGCTGGTGGCCAGGTTGAAGCGGGCGTGTGCGGGCGCGTTCCCTTCGAACCAAGTACCGTAATCCACGGCCAGGCGGCATTTTTTCTGAAAGAGCGCGGCCATCTCCTCCTGCTTTAAATACTGCCCGAAATCAGCCCACATCAGGTAGGTGCCCTCCATAGGCGATGTGCAAACGCCCGGCAGGGCCGCCGCAAAGGCGTCTTTCGCGAAACAATAATTGCCCCATATGATATCGCGCACCTCTTCCAGCCAAGGCAAGCCATGGCGGTAGGCGGCCTCCACGGCGATGTAGCCGAAGGGGTTGCCGCCCTCGATATGCATGCGGGCCGTGAAGCCCTCGTAAACAGCCCGAAGGCCCGCGTCAGGAATCACGGCGAAGGCGTTCTGGCATCCCGCCAGGTTAAAGGTTTTGCTGGCCGCGGTGAGGGTAATGAGCATATCGTCATAATCGCCGGCCAGGGCGCTGGGGATGTGCTTATGCCCATCAAATGTCAAATCCTGATGGATCTCGTCCGAAATCGCCAGCACGCCATGGGCTTTGCACACATCCAACATGGCTTTAAGTTCCGTCTTGTTCCACACGCGGCCCACGGGATTATGGGGTGAGCTGAGGATGAAACACTTGACGCCGTTTTGTATGATGGCCGCCTCGAAGGCCTCCATATCCACGCTGTAGCGGCCCGCCTCGTTTTTCAGCTCGCAGCAAACGAGCTTGCGGCCATTATCCCGCACGGCGTGGAGGAAGGGATAATAGACCGGCGTAAGCACCATCACGGCATCCTGCGGCTCTGTGAACATCTGCACCAGCCAGTTGATGGCAGGCACCACGCCGGGGGCGAAGCGGATCCACTCCCGCTGCACCTCATAGCCGTGCTGCTCCTTCTCCCAGGCCTGGAAGGCCCGGTAATAGCCGATCCCGGGCCGGTAATAGCCAAATACGCCGGTTTCAAGGTATTCCTTTTCCGCATCCAGCACGCTCTGAGGCACGCGGAAATCCATATCCGCCACCCAGAGGGCCAAGAGGCCCTCCTCGCCGAACATGCCCTTTTGCCCATCCCACTTGACGCTATCCGTGCCTAGCCTATCCACATAATAAATCGTTTCTTTCGTCACCGTTTACGCTCCGTTATCAGGCCCTAAGCTCCGCTCCTAACTGTTCTTCGAGAGAGGCGACCAACGCGGCCATGGCGCTGGAAATATCCTCGTCCGTCAGGGTGCGATCCTCAGCCCGCAGGGTGAAGGAATAGGCCATGCTCTTTTTGCCGGCCGGGATGCCCTTGCCCCTGTATACATCGAAAAGCTCCACATTTTCAAGGAGAACCCGCACCGGGGCCGCGGCGATGGCCTTAATCATCCTGGCCGCGCTTACGCCCTCCTCCACCACCACGGCGATATCGCGGGGCACCACCGGGTACCTGGGCAGCGCCCTGTAGGTGACGGTGCCCGCCGCGTGGCTAAAGAGCGCGGCGAAGTCGATCTCGGCGGCATAACACGTTTGCGGCACACCGTAAGCCTTCCGGGTATCGGGGTGGATCGTTCCCATTTCACCCACCTTTCGGCCGCCGAGCAAAAGCAGCGCCTTTTGGCCGGGCTGGAAATATTCGCCGCCGCCGGCCTCCACCGTGAGCTTATCCAAGAGGCCCAGGCGATCCAATATGGCCTCCACGCAGCCTTTGAGGGTATAGAAATCTTCATCTTCGCCGCAAAAGGCGATGCCCAGCATCCGCCGTTCCTCGGGCAGGTCGGCGTTGTTATCGAAGTGCACGTTGCCCACCTCGAAGAAGCGGCCCTGGCCGGTCTTGCGGTTGCCGTTTAGGGCAACGGAGCGCAACATGCCCGGCAAAAGCGTGGTGCGCATAAGGCTTTGATCCTCCCCAAAGGGGTTAAGCAGGCGCACGGCCAGCCGCCGCTCGTCGCCTTCCGGCAGGCGCAGGCTATTAAGGTCGCCCGGGCCGATGAAGTTATAGTTGTACATCTCAAAGCAGCCCAACGCTACGCATAGGTCTTTGAGCCTGTCGTCATTGGCGCAGGTTGTGCCGAGCCTGCCGCGGAAGGTATCCCCACGCATGAGGGTGGGCGGGATGTTATCGTAGCCGTAAATGCGGCCTACTTCCTCCGCAATATCCCAATCCGTTTCCAGGCCGCTCTCGATATCCACCCTGTAGTGCGGCACGGTCACTTCCAGGCCTTCGGGCAAAGCCCGCGCGCCGATATTGATAGTGCCCAGCATATCGGCCATTTGCTCCGCAGGGAAGGCCGTATCGAGAATGCGGTTCACGTGCTCCGTATCTACCATCACCACGCGCTCGGTCAGATCTGCAGCGCAAACGTCGATCGCCTGGCCGGTCACGGTACCCGCGCCCAACGCATCCACCAGCTCGATAGCCCGCTCGGCTGCCAGCATGGCGTTCACCGGCTCCACACCCCGCATGAAGCGGGCTGCCGCGTCCGTAACATGGTGCAGCTCGCGCGTCGTCCTGCGGATGCTGCTGCTCTTGAAAACCGCGGCCTCGAAAAGGACGACCTTGGTATCCGCCGTAATCTCGCTGTTCTCGCCGCCCATCACGCCGGCGATGCCTACGCCTTTTTTCGAATCCGCGATCAGCAGCATCTCCGGGGTGGTGTCGCGCACCTTGCCATCCAGCGTAGTCACCTTTTCCCCGGGGTGGGCCTTGCGCACCACAATGTGCCCATCCGCCACGCAGCTCAGGTCAAAGGCGTGCATGGGGTGGCCGTATTCAACCATCACATAGTTGGTGATATCCACGATGTTGTTGATGGGCCTTAGGCCCACGGCACGCAGCTTCTTCTGCATCCAAAGAGGGCTTTCGGCGATCTTGATATCCCTAACCACCCGGGCCACATAGCGGGGGCAAAGATCCGGCGCAAGCACATCCACGGCCGCGTAATCCGAAGCATTACCCGTGCCCGCGATCTCGCGGATGAGCGGCTCGCGGAATTTTTGCCCGAGCGCAGCAGCCGCCTCGCGGCAAATGCCGATGATGCTGGCGCAATCCGCCCGGTTGGGCGTAAGCTCGATATCAAAGATCACATCATCCAGGCCCAAAGCCTCCTGAATTGGCTGGCCCAGTGGATGGTCTTCCTGCAAAATGAGGATGCCGTGGATTTCCGCGCCTGGGTAATCCGCCTCGGTGAGGCCGAGTTCCTTGCCGGAGCAGAGCATGCCCGCGCTATTAACGCCCCGCATATTGGTGGGCTCGATGACGATGCCGTCCATTAGGTGCGCCCCATCAAGGGCCACGGGCACCAAGGCGCCCTCGAACACATTCGCCGCGCCGGTGACGATGGTAAGCGGCTGCCCCTGCCCCACATTCAGCGAACAGATTTGCAGCTTGTCGGCGTTGGGGTGCTTGGAAAGAGCCGTGATCCTGCCCACGACCGTATTGGTGACGGGCATTTCCGGCTCCACGGCGGCGGTCTCGAAGCCGCGCCACATCATCAGCTCCACAAACCTATCAACGCTCACATTGAAGTCCACATATTCTTTAAGCCATTTAAGCGGTAGTTTCATAAGTTGTGTCCTCCTTTAGAACTGGGCAAGGAACCGAGCGTCGTTCTCGTATTCCAGGCGGATGTCCGTAATGCCATACTTCAGGCTGGTGATGCGATCCACCCCCAAGCCGAAGGCCAGGCCTTTCCACACCTTGGGATCCAGGCCGCAGTTCTCGATGATGTGCGGGTTGCATACGCCGCAGCCCAGTATCTCAAGCCAGCCCGTGCCCTTACAAGCCCGGCAGCCCTTGCCGCCGCAGATGGTGCAGCTCACATCCACCTCGGCCGAGGGCTCCGTGAAGGGGAAGTAGCTTGGGCGGAAGCGCATCTTCACATCCTCGCCAAACACCGTGTGGATGAAGGTGAGCAGGGTGCCCTTCAGATCGGCCAGCGTCAGATCCTTATCCACGATGAAGCCCTCCATCTGCATGAAGACAGGGCTATGGCTGGCGTCCACCTCGTCCACCCGGAAAACCCGGCCGGGAATCACCAGCCTGTAGGGCGGCTCAAGGTTGAGCAGCGCGCGCACCTGGCAGGGGCTGGTGTGCGTGCGCAGCACCACCCGCTCGCTGATATAAAAGGTATCCTGCATATCGCGGGCCGGGTGGTCTTTGGGCAGGTTGAGCTTGGTGAAGTTATAGTCGTCATACTCCACCTCGGGGCCTTCAAAGGTGGAAAAGCCCATGCCGACGAGCGCGTCGCGTATTTCGCGGTAGGTCTGCGTCATGGGGTGCAGCCTGCCGAGCGGGCGGCCCCGCTTGCCGGGCTCGGTCACATCCAGGGCTTCCATTTCAAAGCGCAGCGCCTGCATGCGCTGGCCGATCTCTTCCTTGCGCCGCTCCATTTCGCCTTCCAGTTCTTTCTTTACGGCATTGGCGGCCTGGCCCAAAATGGCCCGCTCTTCCTTGCCCAGCTTGCCCATGCCCCTGAGGATTTCCGTAAGCGCGCCGCTACGGCCCAGGATGGATACGTTAATCTCCTCCAGCGCCGCCTCATCCCTGACTTCCCGCAGCCGGTTGAGGGTTTCCAGGCGGATCTTTTCGAGTGCCTCGTTCATGTTCCTTCCTCCGATGTTGCCAAATTTTGAAATAAAAACGCGCCTTCATCCGCAAGGGACGAAGGCGCGCTCGTGGTACCACCCTATTTCACCCTGCCATCACAGGGCCTTAGGAGCAACTTCCGCAAACCTGCCGGTGTCTTTCCGTTAGCCGCTCTTTCGCTGTATCGGGCTTACCCGGCGCTGACTACCCACCCCGAAGGGCTTCACCAACGCGGCTCAGGGGCGAACTTATGCTTCGCTTGCGTGGAGGCCATCCCAGCCGCCGGCCCTCTCTTGGCCACGCATGGCGCCGCTTTTCCCCGTCATCACCATATTATTGCAGTATTTTAGCACATCCCAAATTGGAAAGCAAGCCTTAGTCCCACTTTTGCAGCAGGGCATCCAGGTCTTCGGCCAGGCGCTCCGCGCCCTCGCCCTGGGCGGATGCGGCCACCTGCATGAGCCTGGCTAGACGGCCAAGCAGGCTCTCCACGGAGACCACGGCCTTTTCGGCCTGCCGATGTAGCTCCACAACGGGCTCGCGGCGGATAACGCCGCTTGCCAGATCGAATTCTTCGAACAGCTCCGGCACTTCTACATCCGGGTAGCCCAAGCTGCGCAGCGAGGCGGCAAAGCCGTTGATCACATCCTTTTCGCCGTGCACCAGGAAAATACGGTTGGGCTTTTGGGGGATTTCCCGCACCCACTCAAGCAGCTCGTCCTTGCCCGCGTGACCCGAGAAGCCTTCGATCTTCACGATATTGGCGTTGACGATGATCTGCTCGCCAAAGAGCTTCACCTTCTTCACCCCATCCACCAGCAGGCGGCCCAGGGTGCCTACGGCCTGGTAGCCGGCGAAAACGACGGTGCTGTCCGCCCGGTAGAGGTTATGCTTGAGGTGGTGGCGGATGCGGCCCGCGTCGCACATGCCGGAGGAAGAGATGATGATATTGCAGCCCTTGAGGGTGTTGATCCGCTTGCTCTCCTCCGCCGTTTGCGAATAATTCAGCGTGGGGAATTCGAACAGCTCCCCTTCTTTGAACATTTCCCGGGCTTCCGCGTCGTAATACTCAGCGGTGCAGTTCTCGTATATTTTCGTAGCCTTAATACCCAAGGGGGAGTCGAGGAAGACCGGCACCCTTTCGAGGCCAGGCACCGTTTTTTCGATCAAGGCGCGCTTGATGTAATAAAGCAGCTCCTGGGTGCGGCCAACCGCGAAGGAAGGGATGACGATATTGCCGCCGCGGGCGATAGCCGCCCGCAAAACGGCGGCGAACTCGGCCTCTTTTTCTTCATCGGTGGAGGCGGAATGGTTGCGGTCGCCATAGGTGCTCTCCATAATGAGGTAATCCGCGCCTTCCACGCTATCCGGGTCGTTGATGATGGGGCGGTCATCCCGCCCGATATCGCCGGAAAAGGCCAACCGGGCCGTCTTTTCATCTTCGGTGACCCACATCTCAATGGCAGCGCTGCCCAAGAGGTGCCCCACGTCTGTGAAGCGCGCCTTCACGCCGGGGCAAACCTCGAATTGCTTGCCATAGGGGATAGGCTTAAATTGCTTTTGCGCCGCTTCTGCATCCTCAATGCCATAAAGCGGCTCCACAGGCGGCTTGCCGGCGCGCAGGTTCTTACGGCTTTGTTCCTCGGCATCCTGCACCTGGATATGGGCGCTGTCCACCAGCATGATCTCGCAAAGCTTAGCCGTGGCGGAGGTGCTGAAGATCGGCCCTTTGAAGCCGCGCTTGGTCAGCAGGGGGATCAGGCCCGTGTGGTCGATATGGGCATGGGTGACCAAAAGCGCGGTGATCTCCTTGGGGTCAAAAGGAAAATCCCCATTGGCCAGGGCCTTCGCATCCGCGCCCTGGCGCATGCCGCAGTCTATGAGGATGTTGCCGCCGTTAAACTGAATCAGATGGCAGGAGCCCGTTACCGATTGGGCCGCGCCGCAGAACTTGATCTTCATCCGATGCGCTCCTTTTTTAATGTCGTTTACTCATATAAATATGATTATACCATTTATTTCTCACGTCCCCCAAGAAAAATGATGAATTTTCTGTGGGATTTCGGGATGCACTATATGGGAACTGAATCCAAATACCATCACGACCAGCGCCGCATGCTCTACGAGGGGCCCCCGCGCGGAGCCGCGGCCGGATTAGCAGGAGCCTACCCTATAAAACAGATGCGCTCCTATACCGCCAAAGCAAACAGAAAAAGCCGCATTGTAACGGCACGTACAAGCGGCCTTTGTAAACGCAAAATAATGCGTCTCTTTTTTAAGTCTTATTATTTATCCTTACCACAGCACTTTTTATATTTTTTTCCGCTGCCGCAGGGACAGGGATCGTTGCGTCCGACGACCTCTCCGCTGACATACATCTTGGAGGTGCGGAATTCGCGCGTGATTTCCTTGCGCTTTTCCACAGTGAGGATACCGTCCCACTCGGGCAGGTTATAGAGCCAATCAGCCTTGCAATCCAGCATATTGAAGTAAAGCTTTTCGAAATTGATGTCTAGCTCCACCTTGCTGCCGCTCTTGAGGGAATCGAGCTTCTGCTCCTTTTTAAGGCTAGTGTTGATGCCGTCCAGGAAGCCGGTGAAGGTGACTTCATCCATGCCGAATTCGGCTGCCAGCTCGCTCAGTTTGCCGCTGTAAGTATGCTCAAAGTTGCCCAGGATCTTTTTGTAGTTTTCGGTCTCCAGGGCAAAGTAATCATCCCAGAATTTTTTGCTCTCCGCAGGCTGGCGCTCGGTTTCGGCCAGGGCCTGCCAATCGCTGAAAAGGCTCATGTTCGATCTCCTATGTGTGAAAATAGTAGGGCGGGCCGGAGCCCGCCCCCTTGGGCACCTTTATATGTATACCAAATCTTAGGCCGCCGCGTCAAGGAATTCTTTGACTTTGCGGATGAAATCCTCTGTGGAAAGCACGGTGATATGATCCATATCGGCCAGGCTCGCCAGGTCTTTGGTCATAAAGCCGGACGAGATAGCGTCGAGCGACGCCTTTTCAAGCTTATCCGCAAAGGCTTCCAGTTCGGCAATGCCGTCCAACTCGCCGCGCTTACGCAAAGCGCCCGTCCAGGCAAAGAGGGTGGCCATAGAGTTGGTGGAGGTCTCCTCCCCCTCCAAGTGTTTGTAGTAATGCTTGGTCACGGTGCCGTGGGCTGCCTCGTATTCGTAATTGCCCTGCGGAGAAACCAAAACGCTGGTCATCATCGCCAACGAGCCAAATGCCGTCGCCACCATATCGCTCATCACATCGCCATCGTAATTCTTGCAGGCCCAGATAAAGCCGCCGCTCGAGCGGATCACGCGAGCCACCGCGTCGTCGATCAGGGTGTAGAAATAGGTGATGTCAGCCTGTCGGAATCTCTCCTTATATTCGGCCTCGAAGATATCCTCGAAGATATCCTTGAAGGTGTGGTCATATTTTTTAGAAATGGTATCCTTAGCGGAAAACCAAAGATCCTGTTTGGTGGAGAGGGCGTAGTTGAAACAGGCCCGGGCAAAGCTTTGAATGGAGTCGTCTTTATTCTCCATGCCCATGAGCACGCCCGGAGTCTTGAAATCAAAGACCGTTTCGTGGAAAAGCACGTTGCCGGCTTCGTCCGTAAAGGTGATCTCCGCCTTGCCCGGGCCGGGCACGCGGAATTCGCTGCACTTGTAGATATCGCCATAGGCGTGGCGGGCGATGGTAATGGGCTTCGTCCAAGTGCGTACGGAGGGCTGCAGGCAAGGTAGGGTGATGGGCGCGCGGACCACCGTGCCGTCCAGAATGGCCCGGATGGTACCGTTGGGGCTTTTGTACATGCGCTTGAGCTTGTATTCCTCGACCCGCTGCGCGTTGGGGGTGATGGTGGCGCATTTGACGCCTACGCCGTATTTCTTTACAGCCTCGGCCGCGTCGATGGTGATCTTGTCATCCGTCGCGTCCCGCGAGAGCAGGCCCAGGTCGTAATATTCGGTTTTCATGTCGATATAAGGCTCCAGAAGGTGCGCTTTGATCATCTTCCAGATGATGCGGGTCATTTCGTCCCCATCCATCTCCACAAGGGGGGTCTTCATTTGAATTTTGCTCATAGCTGACCTCCTACTTTACTTTTTAATTATTTTGGCGCCGGAAATCGCTTTGTTTAAAATTTCCGAGCTGTAGGCGAAGCTGGATTCCCGCTTCTGTTCGAGGCCCCGCCGGGCATACTGCACCAGCTTATCGATCAGGGCGGAAAAGGGCATGCCCATCGGCTCGTAGAGGTAAAAGGCGAAGGAGCCGGGGATGGTGTTGATCTCGTTCACGTAAACCGTATCGCCTTCTAAAATATAATCCACCCGCACCACGCCTTTGCATTCGAGCATACTGAAAATATCCGCCGTGTAGCCCCGGATGCGGCCGGTCATCTCTTCACTGATGGGTGCGGGCACCTGGCGGGCCAAGCTCTTCATTCCCTTGCCGCCGCCCCGGGTATATTTATCCTCAAAGGAAAGGAATTCATCCCAACCCGCGGGCTGTTCACAAAGGGATGGGATGATTTCACCCTCAAAGCCCAGGCAGGCGCAGTTGATCTCCACGGGCTTTTCTACGGCCCGCTCGATGAGGATGCGGCGGTCGAAACTAGCCGCCACCTCGATAGCCTGCTGGAGCTTTTCGCGATCCGTGGCCTTGCCGATGCCGATGGAGCTGCCAAGGTTTGCGGGCTTAACGAACATGGGATAGCCCAACTCTTTTTCCGCCCGTTCGATCACGGCCTCCGGTTCCTTTTGCCACTCGGCCCTATAGCAATAAATGCCGGGCAACGTGGGCAGGCCCATGCTCTTGAACACGGCCTTCATCACGATCTTATCCATACCTACGGCGCTCCCTACCAGGCCGCAGCTCGAATAGGGGATATCCGCCAATTCGAACAGCCCTTGCAGGGTGCCATCCTCCCCGTGCATGCCGTGCATGGCCAGGATGGCGCAATCAAGGGCCGCGGCCTTTTGCATTTTGCCAAAAAGGCCGGTGCCAAAGGCATAGAGGCCATTGTGACCCGGCTCGGCTGGGAGGAACACCCGGGTGAGGCCCTTTTGGTTGGGGTTGAAATTGCGGTAGGTTTTGATATCCCTGAGGGGCTCGCCGATGAACCACTCGCCCGCGCGGGAAATATAGATGGGAAAAGCATGATACTTGCTCTTATCCGCGTTTTCAAGAATTTGCAGCCCGCTGATGACCGATACGTCGTGCTCGGCCGCCCTGCTGCCAAAGATTACACCCAGTTCCAGCATGTGGATACGCCCCTTCCTGTTTGGCTGAATTTAATTATAATTATCCGTCAGGTCGTTTTCAAAAAGCACGGTGCAGCCCGGCTCCTGGTAGAGGGGCAGCTTTTCCGTGGCCTGGGCCAACGTATCCACCCGAATGAGGCAGCTTTGGGGGAAATCCGCCCTAAGCAGCCCCGCCTCCATGGCGGGCCCGTTGGGGCCGACCAGGATGGCGATATCCGCACAGGCGGCTATGTGCGCGCCGAATTCTTCGTTGAGCGCCGCCTGCTCCTCGCCCAGCTCTACCAAGCCTGGGGTAACGATGATGCGGCGGCCCGGGAAGCGCCCCAGCACTTCGAGGGCTTCGCCCGCGCCCACGGGGTTGGCGTTGAATGCGTCGTCGATCACGGTAATCGGTCCCTTGATAAGCTGGAGCCTATGCTCTACCGGCTCCAGCTTGGCGATGCCGGCGGCGATCTCCTCGCCCGTAAGGCCTAGGTAATAGGCCAGAGCGGCCGCCCCCGTGATGTTGAGGATGTTATGCCTGCCCAGGAGGGCCGTGGCGCAGGGAATGCGGCCGCCATCCGAAGCGGCCAGCTCAAAGCGGCTGCCTTCAGGGCCCACGCTGATGTGCTCGGCCCGCATATACAGGCCCTCGCCCTCCGTGCCGAAGAGGTATTTCTTGCCCGGAATGTCGTAGCCTTCGTAGATCCCACGGCAGATGGGGTCATCGCCGTTGAGGAAGCAGATCCCATCGTCGGTAAGGCCCGCCATCAGCTCCGCCTTGGTGCGGATCACGTTCTCCAAAGAGCCGAAAGTCTCCAAGTGCTGCTTGCCTACGGCGGTAATGATGCCGTATCGGGGTCTTACCAGGCGGCAAAGCTCGGCGATATCGCCCTTGTAGCGCGCGCCCATCTCCGCGATGAAAACCTGATGATCATCTGTGAGCTGTTCGCGGATCACGCGGGTCACGCCCATGGGGGTGTTGAAACTGCCGGGGGTGAAGAGGGTGTTGTATGTTTCCGCCAGCAGGGTGCCCAGAACGTATTTGGTGGAGGTTTTGCCAAAGCTGCCGGTGATGCCGATACGGATGAGCTCGGGGTTTTTGAGCAGGCGCTTTTTCGCGTCGTTCAGGTACCAGCCCTGCACCAGCTTTTCCAGGGGCCAGGTGATAAGATAGGCCCCAAAGACCGTAAGTGGCAACAGCATGCCGGGCAAGAAACGGACGAGCTCCGGCCAGAAGCCGTAATCCATCCAGCCGCCCCAGGGCTGGATGCCGTTCAACAGCTGGGCCATGTAGAGGCTTTGCAGCCACAGCCGCAGGATGGGTCCAAGCAAAGCCAAAATAAACAGCGGCAGCAACAGCCGCTTCACCCGGGCAGTGTAAGCTAAGGGCTTTTTGGCTTCCTTTTGCCGCTTGAGGGCGGCAAAGCCGTAAATAGCCAGATTGGCCGTATAAACCAGGTCACCCACGCGCCAGATCCAGGTGCCCACACCCTCGCCGAGGATCATCCCGGCCACGCGCAGCAGCAGCCCCGCAGCGCCGGCCAGCAGCGGCCCCGTCCATTGGCCTCTATGCTTAGCGACCCATTTGAGATACATGCGGCCCTGGTAACTCTCCAGTTGCAGCATATGCACAAAGGGGATGGCCGCTACGGTTACAGCCAGCGCATCCGCAAGCAGGTAGGCCCAAAAGGTCAGGTGGATCAGAATCTCCGCAGTTTCCATATTCTATGCCTCGCAGGAAAATAAAATTTTATAATTCAGCCCTGCTTGCCGCCAAACAAGGCCCGCAGGATCGAGCAAAAGCGGGGGTAATCCTCAGCATAGGAAAAATGCCCTGCGCCCGGGATAACCGCCAAACCGGCGTTTTGCATCTCTCGCTCCATCTTTTGGCCCATCCACAGGGGGGTATCCATATCCTTTTCGCCCCAGATGAGCAAGGTCTCATTGGGGATTTGCGAAAGCCTGGAGGAAAGGTCTAAATTGACGATTTTCACGTAAGCGGCGCGCATATCGCCGCTCAACTGCCTGTATTCCTCAGAACCGGCCTGCTTTTGCTTTTCGCTAAGGCGAAAAAGCCGGTCGAGCCAGGGGATCTTCGTCAGCTTTTTGCCCAGCTTATAGGCATAGACCCGCAGGTAATATCGGGGCTTACGCCTGGGCTTAACGCCGGCCGCATCCACTAACACGAGCCTGTTGAAGAGCGCGGGCTCCTCGCTGGCCAGGTAAATGGCAACCCTCCCGCCAAAGGAATGGGCGATCACATCGCAGCCGATGATGCCCAGCGCCTCCATAAAGGCGCGGGTGCAGGCGGCATATTCCGGCACGCCCCAAGGGCCGGGCGGGTCGCCGCTCTGGCCAAAGCCGGGGAAATCCAGCGAAACGGCCTCATAGCCCAGAGAAGCGACGCATTGGGCGATGGAGCGCATGGCCTCCACGCTGGCCCCCCAGCCGTGGAGCAGCAGCACGGGCTTGCCCGCGCCCAGCCGCTCGTAACGGAGGGAAGCGCCGCTGATGGTAATGGTCAAATCTATACCCTCTTATTCCTCTTTTTTCCGCTTGGGGGAAACCCACCCCTCAAGGTTGGTCTGCTTGGCCCTGCCGATGCCCAAAGCATCCGCGGGCACATCCTTGGTGATGGTGGAGCCTGCCGCCGTATAGGCGCGGTCGCCCAGCTTCACGGGGGCCACCAGGGAGGTGTTGCAGCCCAGGAACACATCGTCGCCAATGGCGGTGCGGTGCTTGCGCGCGCCGTCGTAATTGGCAAAGGCCGTGCCGCAGCCGATGTTGATGCGCTTGCCGATATCCGCATCCCCCACATAGGTCAGGTGGGCCACCTTGCCCCCATCCCCTAATGTAGCGTTCTTGATCTCTACAAAATTGCCGATCTTGCAGCCCTTGCCAAGGTGCGCGTTGGGCCGCAGGCGCACGAAGGGGCCTACGCTGGTTCCATCTTCGATGGCTGCCTCCTGGGCCACTACAGAAGCCAGCTCACAGCCATCCCCTACGATGGTATCCCGCAAGCGGCAGCCGTCGTAGATGGTACAGCCGCAGCCGATACGGGTATCCCCTTGCAAAAATACGCCGGGGTAAACCACCGTGTCCTCGCCGATGGTGACATCCGCGTCGATATAGGCGCGGCAGGGGTCGATGAAGGTGACGCCGTTATACATATGGCGCGCGTTGATGGCGGATTGGCGCAGGCAGGTACACTGCCAAAGATCCTCCCGATCACGCACGCCAAGGCATTCCGCAGCCGGCGCATAAACATCCACCACCCGTTCCCCTTCCATGCGCAGGGCACGGATGCAATGCTCCGCCGTGGCGTCGTGCGAAGCCTCCCGCTGCAGGAAATTGCGCAGGCGGCCGATTTCAAAGCAATAGCAGGGGCAGGTGCGGGTCTCTTCATCTTCTTCGCAATAGACCAGGCGGGAAGCCGCCTTACCCTCCGCCGCATCCACCAGCATGCCCACGGTGTCGGCGCTCAGCAGGGGCAGATTGCCGTGAATCACCAGCACATAGCCCTCCGCCTGCTCGACTCTGGAGAGGGCGCTAAGGACGGCCTGGGCCAGGGTGCCGGTTTGCAGCGTAATATGCGCCCGCTCGCCCACATGCGTCTCTACGGCATGGGCGTCAAACCCGGCCACCACGATGGGCCTATGCTCAATGTTGCCTTCGCAGGCATGGAAGACCCATTCCAACATGCTCTTGCCGCAGATCTCATGCAGGGCCTTCTGCCACCGGGAGCGCATACTGGGGCTCTCTGCCGCGGCTGGGATAATGGCTGTGATCGCTTTCATTTTCAAACACCTCTATCATACCTATGTGCATAGTACCTGTGTACCATTTTAGGGGGGCCGCGGGCGGCCTGTCAAGGAAAGCTATTTCAACATGCAGGTATCTTTGCTCCTGCACCCGCCTAGCGCACCCCGCAATAGTCCACATCCACGTCGATGACGCAGGCATACGAAGGATCGACCCGCTTCATGGCCTCCCGGATGGCGGATTTATAGCGGCTGGCCGCAGCCGCGTCCGTACCGGGCGGAATCACGATGTCGAAGATGAGGTTGGTCTGCTTTTCCCCGCTGACCATGCGGAAATCATGGAACCGCAGCCGCGGGTCAACTGCTTGGATGGCCTCGGTCAGCTTTTCTCGCACAGAGCCGGTGAGGCCGTCATCCGTTTCTACGGGATCAAGGTGGATGGTGAGCAGAATATCCATCTTCTCCCCCACCTCCCGCTCGGCCCGGTCAATCACCTCGTGGATGGCCACGATATCCGCGTCCGCCCGCACCTCCGCATGGGCGCTGGCGATGATGCGGCCCGGGCCATAGTTGTGTACCATAATGTCGTGCAGGCCGCAAATACCTTCATAGGATAACAGGTTTTCGCACAGCTCGCCGATCATCTCCGGCGAAGGCGCCTCGCCCAAGAGCGGGCTGATGGTATCGCGCAGGATACCCAGGCCGCTGTAGAGCACGAAGCCAGCCACTAGCACGCCCATGTAGCCGTCAAGGTTCCAGCCCTTAAGATAGGCCAGGAGGGCGCAAAGCAGGATAGCCCCGGTGCTGATGACGTCCGCCATGCTATCGGCCGTAGCAGCGCGCATGGCGGTGGAGTGGATGCGCCTGCCGATCTCTGCCGTAAAGCGCCCCAGCCAGAGCTTAACCAAGATGGAAAGCGCCAGTGCGGCCATGGTGGCCGGGGTAAAGGCCACGGGCTCAGGTGCGATGATCTTTAGCACGGATTCCTTGCCCAGCTCAAAGCCCACCAGCAGCACCAAAAAGGAGATGATCAGCGCCGCGATATACTCTACCCTGGCATGGCCGTAAGGGTGCTCTGTATCGGCGGGCTTGCCGGCCATGCGAAAGCCGATCAGCGTCACCAGATTGCCGCCCATATCCGCCAGATTGTTCACGCCGTCCGCCTGGATGGCAATGGAGCCCGTAAGCGTGCCCAAGAGGAATTTAAGGCAGCCTAAGAGCAGGTTGCAGGCTATGCCCACCAGCCCGGCTAAGCGGCCATAGGCCTCCCGCACGCGGGGATCTGCCGTATTATCACCCTTCTTTATGAACAGGCGGATCAACAGCTTCGTCATATGCCTCCATGCCGATCCTGGCGGCGCAAGAAATAGGGGCGGGGCCATACGCCCCGTCCCATGATTTTACATCATTTAGGCCGCCGCCGCAACCTTCGCTAAAATAGGAATTGTAAGATCAGCATGACCACTACGCCCGGAATGCCGAATACCCCTGCCACCAGGGCTGAAACGGGCGTGATCGGGAGGGAAAGGCCGATAAGGCCCCCTACAAAATTAACCACCAGCAAGAGCAGCGCGCCGACGATGGCGTTCACCACCAGCTTCCACATCAGCTTGATGGGCACCATCAGAATCTTGCATACGAGCCACAGCGCAGCCAATCCGATGGCAAAGGATACCAACAGAGAAAGGGTTCCCATATCCAATCCTTCCCGGAGGCCGATTCTCCCTAGTCCGGCGCGGCCGCATCCCGGCTATAACGCCTAAGGAGCAGCACGTATTTGCGCCGGGCCGCCTCCATTTCGTAGATGGCAAAATCCATCAAATCCGTATCCTGCACGCTCTCGAAATACCGCTCAGCCGCCTTCCATTTGGCTAGGGCCTGCTCGATATCCTGCTTGCGTTCGTCTTCTTCCTCAAAAAGCTGTCTGAAGCGCACCACTGGGTTCACCTCCATATGCGAAAACGCGGTTTATTATGGAAGTATCCCCCATGGGTATGAATTATATAACCTCGCCCTTTTTGAGCAGCCGCACCGCGTAATAGACGAGAACGGTATATACCGGTATCATGATGGCCTGGTTGAGCAGCCGCACGTATACGATCTGGTAAGGCAGGCCGTAGAGAGTCATCAAAAGCAGGGAGTTGAGCGCTACGGAGCAGGTGAACTGCCCGGCGGCAATAGCCAGAAGTAAACGCCTGGGCGTAGGGGACTGGCCCCTGAGAAAGAACAGGCCGGGGATCACCCCAAACAGCGCGCCGATGATGGTGAACCAGGGCACAAAGGGCCCCTTGGGAAAAAGCAGGGCGGGCAGCAGGTCGACAATGGCCCCCACCATGCCCCCATAGGCGGGGCCATAGAGCACGGCCGCGAGGATCACAGGCAGCACGGTAATGCCGATTTTAAGCGAATAGCCACCCGCGGAAACGGCGGGTAGCGGCAGGGCAACGATGCCCAGCACTGCCCCCAGGGCCGCCAGCAGGGCGCAGACCGTCAGCTTGCGTGTGGCGGTGCGTACGTTAGCTTGCTTCGTGCTTTGTTCCATAGAAAAAAACCTCCCCAATGTTTATTCGCCATACTACATAGGGAGGCTTCGCCCATCCTTATGCAGCAGCGGGATGCGGACACCGCACCGCAAGCCGAAACCGGCTTTTCGTCCGCCCGGCAACTCCCCGTCCGGGCGGCACTCACCATGCAAGCATGGTACGCGCGAGGTCCTACTCTGCTTTGCTTCATACCTTCGGCTCGGCGCTGGAAAGCGCCGGGGTTGAGAGTCTTAACCGAAGAGGAACTTTCTGTATTCTATCTCAAAAGTATGCGTTTGTAAAGCGCATTAAGCGGCGGGCGCTTTTCCCTGCTGTACGGGCGCTTCTTCCTGCTTTTGCGGCTCCCCCGCGCCTCCCTCGATCCAATAGGTGGCGCGTATCTTTTCGCCCACAGTCTCCTCGTCGAAATAGGAAAAATAGAGCTTGGCCGGGTCCTGCGAGGCGCTGATGGAAACGCCGGGCAGATCGCACACCGGGCGGCTCTCGCCGCTTTGCGGCACAAAGGCCCACAGCGTGAAAGGATAAGGATCCTGCGGGGTTTCGGCTGCGGCCTGCTCCTCCGCCTCCTCACCCTGGCCGCCGCTGAGCCGATTTTCGAAATAATAGACCCGGCTGCCGTCCTGGCTCCAGAGGAATTCATACACGGGAAAATCCGTGGTGATGGCCTTCGTTTCCCCGCTCCTCATATCGAGCAGCAGGAAGTTGTTTGCGCCGCCCGCAGCGGAAACGCCGGCGGAAGCGCTGATGGCCATATAGGCATTGTTGGGCGAAAGGGAAAAGGCGCTGCCGCTGTAAAAAGGCTTGCGTACCCCGCCTTCGGGCTTGATGCGGTAGATGGTATCCTTCTCCATATCGCTCTGGATGAAATACACCTCGCCGTCGCAATAGCCGATATAGCCCTCATTGGCACCGTTCTTATCCACAATGGTGTGGCGCTTGGTCTCATCCGGCACGTTGAAATCATAGGCGTGGATCTGCATTTCCCCGCTGCCGCTTACAGCAAAGAGTACGCTGCCCATGCTATCCCAACAAAAGGCGCTCACCAACTCGCCAAAGCCCGCCTGGGTCAGCTCCGCCGTGACTTCCCGCATCTCCACATCCACCACATAAAGGTTGGTGCGCTCGGCGGAGCGCTCCAGCACGGCCAGCCTGCGGCCATCGGGTGAAAAAGCGGCTTGCTCGATGGTAGCGAATTCATAGCTTAACAGGGGTTTATCCGTACCCTGGACGTCTCGAATATAAAGCTGTTCGAAGCGGTAGCTATCCACGCCCAGGCCCTGCTCCACCCGCTTGGAATAGAGCACGCCGCCGCCCAGCCTGCGGGGCACGGGGCTCAAATACAGGCCGTCCGCCAAAAAGACCTCGGCTGGTCGCACCTCGCCATCCCGCCGCTGGATGCTTTCTTCATAGGCGGCTGCGTGGCGCGCGTTCGGATCATAAGTTGGCAGCTCACCCTGGGCTAGCTCCATGGCGTTCCACTCCGCAGCCACAGCTAGAGGCTCCTTTTCGAGCAGTTGTTTTTTGGCCAGCTCCGCTTCGATTTGAGAGGCATAAGGGCCGGCGATCAGCAGGATGTGCGTAAGATCGGCCGCATAGGTGGGGGTAAATGCAGCCCGCTCCTTGAGCCTGCCGCCACAGTAATCGCGAAACGCGTCCCCCACGAGATACCAGGGCGCTTGTGCGGATTTTCCATCTTTATTATTCTTTTCATTATGCTTTTCGCCGCCCTTTTCGAGCAGCACGATGGTGAGGCTATCGCCGCCTTCTTCGACCTTAAAGGCGCAATTCTTGGAAAGCTGAAAGCAAAGATATACCGCGTTATCCGCCGTTTCGGCCTGCTCCGCCTCCGCCAAAAAGGCATAGCGGAAGCAGCCTAGCACAAGCCCTACGGGGGCCGGCTGGCTGCGCTCGTAATCCAAATAAACAAGGCCCTCGAGGCGCAGCATCAGCCTGGCCGGCTCCTGCTCCACCCAGATGGTATAGGGGGGCGGATTCGCAGCGCTCTGCTCAATCTCGGTACCGCTCATGCGGCTGCCGGATTTAAAGGTAAAGGCCAGCTGGGTGGCTTCCCCGCTCTGCCTGATGGAAAGGCGATAGGCGTTGGCGTCCGTTAGCGCGGCGCCCCCCGCCTGTTCGCCGGAAAGGGTATAGCCCAGATAGCGGCTGGCCTGCTCTTCTCCCTTGCCACAGGCATTGAGTGCCAGGCAAAGGCACAGCGCCAGCGCGAGCCATGTTCTTTTCATAGGTACCCCCAAAACGATTCTCTCTTTTGCGCGCGCTTCATCCTTTGGATTATATCATATCGTGAGGCTCAAAGGCGTAATTAAAAGATTGTTTATAATTTAATTGGCGGCAAAGACTTTGCATCCTTTAGACGATTTGCTATAATGACTAATGACTATCATAGGTCACGACTATCCGTACAGGAGGGTTCTATATTATGAAATGCAAGGTTTGCGGCGCAAACAACGAGGATTTTCTCGAATATTGTGAAAATTGCGCTGCGCCCCTCACGGAATCCGCCGCGAAGGCGGACGATACGGGCGGCGCTACCCGTGAGCAGCGCAGCTGGGGTTTCGTGTCCTCCCCCAATTGGTCCAAGCCTGACTTCAGTGCCAATACCGTGAGCGAGAAGGATATACCCGAGGGGTTCGACCCTACTGCCATCCGCCCGCGCTATAATGCCGTGCAGCAGAGCGCGCCGGATACATCCGGCGCTAAGCGCAACAGCGTGCGCGCCAGCGTCAGGGCCGCCGCGCCGGGGCCGGCGATCCCCTGCCCGCATTGCGGCGCTTCTGTGCAGGCCAACCAGCGCTTCTGCAACAATTGCGGCCATGCGATGGACGAGCCTGTCTCAGAGACCGTAAGGGTAGCCGCGCCCGCGCAGGGCGCGCCCGCCGTGGCGTTTTCGGATGTAAGCGCCGCGCCAGCCATCAAATACGCCGATCCCATCGACGACGATATGTTCTCCTTCAATTACGATGAAGATGAGGACCGCCCCCGCAAAAAGAAAAGCGCCGCCAAAGTCTCCGCCGCAAAGCCCGTTTCGGCCCGCTCCAGAGGTGGCTCCGGCCGCTCCCGCAAGCGCGGTGGCTTGGCTGTAGATAAGAGCATTATCTTCTGGATTTTGGCGGCCGTGCTGATTGTCGCCCTGGTTGTGATGGGCGTCGTGCTGGCCAATAAATCCGGTGGTTTCTCCAATCTCTTTGGCGGAATCTTCAGCAGCTCCGCCGTTGCCAAGGAACCCACGGTAGAAAAGACCACCACCGAAAGCGGCGCCCCCGCCTATAACATCACCGTCTATGCCAAGCGCAACAGCATCGTGCGCTTTGAGGGCGGCGCCATCAAGCACGACACGCCGGTGAACAGCTCCAAGCCCATCGTGCTCAGCGTGCCCGAGGCGGTTTGGGTGCCCAGCGAGCCCGTGGAGGGCGATAAGCTCGAGATTTACCCCAACATTACCGTCATCGCCAAGGATGGAACGGAAACGCCGCTGACCTTTGCCGAGCCCATCGTGATCGATATCCCCACGCTAAACCTCTCCGTGACCGCGCCCAACACCCCCTCCTTTGACACGGCCACCCCGGATGTGACGGTCACCGGCGTGGTAGACGATCCCACCAGCGCCGTTTATGTGAACGACATGCAGCTCTCTGTGGATGAATCCGGCAACTTTGAGGGCGTATATACCCTCTCGGCCCAAGGTGCGAATACCATCAACGTGGAGGCTCGCAAGAATGGCTATGCCATCGCCAGGCAGACCTTTACCGTGAACTACGGCACGGGCACGCCGGGCGCCACAACGCCGGGGACTACCACGCCGGGCACCACTGCGCCCGGCACCACCACGGGCGGCGGCTCCGCAGCCGCGCCGGGCACCATGCCCACCGGAGCCACAGCCGTGGGCTATGCCACTACAGCCGATCTGAAGGTGCGCAGCCAGCCCAACTCCACCGGTGACGATACGGTGATCGGCAAGTTCGCGCTCAACGAGAAGATTTATATTATCGAAAAGGACGCCGGCAATTCCTGGGCCAAGGTGCTCTATAACGGCAGCGAAGCCTACGCGTCCAACCTCTATATCAATATTGTGGACGGCTATACCGTGAAGGACGCTACCGTCACCACAGATAACCTCAACGGCAGATCCAGCTCCTCCAGCTCAAGCGAATCGCTGGCCAAGTTCCCCCTCAACACCACGGTGAGCTACATCAAGGATGTAGGCAACGATTGGAGCATGATCGAATACGACGGCAAGATCCTCTTCGCCGCCACAAACTACCTCAAGGTAAGCTAACCTAATATTACAGCGCAAAAAGAGGAAGGCAAGCGCGCCTTCCTCTTTGATTTGTTCCAAGCCTGCTTATTCAACCGCCCAGCCATTTGGTCGGCTAGTGTTCGTCGTGCCGTATGCCGTCTCTACGGAAAAGCAGCGTGATGCCCCAGATGCCGGCCAAACCTACCAGCGTATACAGCACACGGGAAATGGTGCTGCCCATGCCGCCAAAGATGGAGGCGATCAGGTCAAACTGGAAAAGGCCGATCATGCCCCAGTTCAGCGCACCTACGATAACGAGGATCAGTGCGAGAGTATCCATGCAATTCGCTCCTTTGCTATGATGGGCTTAGCATACGCAAGAGCTTTTGTATGGATACCAGGCAATTTTTTACTTTTTTGTTTGAGGCGCTTTTTTCTTGTCAAAGATGGCTTCCACCTCGAAACGCTGAAAATCCACAGGTTCCATGAAGTCCTCGGGCTTGAATACGGTCCGCGAAAAGGCCGCAAGGTCCTTAAGGTGCTTTTTAAGTAGCACGGGGCGCGCCAGATCCAGGGTGTGGCAGGCCTCGCCCAACAAAGCCGTCCAGTCCTCCACCTGGTCTAATTTTGTGTAATCCGCCTCGATCATCGTCTCGCGCACAATGCGCTGCCCATCGCGGATGGTGGCCCACAGCCTCATAATAACTTCCTCCAGTCCAGGGGCTGCTCCGCCAACTCGCGCAGCTCTTCCTCGCTCTTGGGCGGCAGAGACGCCTCCACCCCGGCGCTAAACCTCGCGCGTAAAGCCTCCACACTCTGGGGGCCTTCCACGCTACCCATACAATCGCGGCAGGCGTTGCCGCAATCTGGGCAGCGGCAGCCGCTAAAGAGGCCGCGCTCCGTTTGGACCATATACGTTCCGCAGGCTTTGCAGGCGCATCTCATGGCGCATCCACCCCCGATCCGCCCGCGGCCCGGGCGCTTTTTTCCACCTGGGGCGCGGGCAAGGCCGACGGGGCGGGCGTCGTATCCGCCACAGTCGCCCTGGCCAGAGGGCTGTCCGCAGGAATAAACTGCGCCAACTGGGAGATGGGGATGGTGAACGTCGGCTCCCCGGCAGACCAGGTGGCGATCTCATAAAGCTCGTAAACCAGCGCCACCGCATCCTCACTGATAAAGAACTGTTGGCTATCCGCAATGGGCATCACATCGCACAAGAGGGTCATGCCCTTGGCCTCCGCCTGGGCGGTAATGATGTCCGGCATTACGCCCCGCCAGCGCTCATCCTCCTGGTCGAAAAGGTCGCCGATGGAACAGAGTTTGCCTGCTTCCACATCGTAGGTCATATACACGGTTTCCAGGCTTGCGCTCTCCGCCTTGCTTTTTTCCCCTTCCGCCTCATAGAGGTCGAGCAACTCCATCCGCAGGGAGAAGATGCCGTTGCGGTTATATTCAATTCGATATTTTGTGAAGATGGAGGCGCTCACCTGCTCTGCCGAGGCGGAGGTGAGATCGAGGATCGATTCGTTGATCGCATCCGCATGCTCGCAATAAAGCACACGGGGGTAAACGATATAGCCCTCGCCAAAGCTCACCACGCTGCGCACAATGGAAAGGGGCGCGGAGGCGTCCGCCGGGCCGGGCGTAGGCACGGATGCGGCTTCGGTGAGAAGGGCCGCGTTGGCCGCGTTGACCGCCGTTGGTTCAATACGCACGGGAGCGCTCTTTGCGGCGCAGGCAGGGCACAGAAAAAAAGCCGCCAGGGCCAGGGCCGCAAAAATCAGCCGCTTCATGTACGCCGCCTCCTCTCTATACCTTCCTCTCCCAGAGTATAACATCCCATCCCGCGCTTTGTGTATGAATTTAGCGTGAATTCACCGATACGGTCTCCGTATCGGCCAGCGCCTTTTCGATCATCTCCGTCCAATCGACCAGGGCTTCGCTTGCGCGCAGCTTGTTTACCTCGGGTTTGGTTACCGGGTGCTGGGGCACGAACACCGTGCAGCAATCCTCATAAGGCAAGATGGAGGTTTCAAAGGTATCGATCTTTTTGGCGATGGTGATGATCTCCTCCTTATCAAAGCCGATCAAGGGCCGGAAAACCGGCATGGAGACCGCGTCGTCCGTTACGCACAGGCTCTCGATGGTTTGGCTGGCCACCTGACCCAATGCTTCGCCCGTGACCAGGGCCAGGGCGCCGTCCGCTTTCGCCCAACGTTCGGCGATCTGCATCATCAGCCGCCGCATAAGCACGGTGGTCTCCTTGGGCGGGCATTTTTCGTAGATGGCGAGCTGGATCTCCGTAAAGGGCACCAAATGCAGGCGGATCTCCCCCGCGTAGCGGGAAATCAGGCGGGTAAGGTCCACGACTTTATCCCGCGCGCGCGCGCTGGTATAGGGGTAGCTGTAAAAATGTACGGCGGAAAGCTCCAGCCCCCGCTTGGCCATCATATAACCGGCCACGGGGCTGTCGATGCCGCCCGAGATGAGCAGGGCCGCCCGCCCCGCCGTGCCCGTGGGCATGCCGTTGGGGCCGGCCATCTCCTGCGTATAGATGAAGGCCTGCTCGCGTATCTCCACCCAAACCTTCATTTGGGGGGCGCGCACATCTACGCTAAGCGCCGGAAAGGCCTCTAGGATGGCGTGGCCCAGCTCGCGGTTGATATCATCGCTGTTCATGGGGAATTTCTTATCCGCCCGGCGGCTGAAGCACTTGAAGGTTTGGATGGCAGGGTCATCCTCCAAGGCACGCCGCACCAAGGCGAGGGCCGTTTGCTCGATGGCGGCGTAATCCTTGGCTACGGCCAGGGCCGGGCTGATGGCGTGGATGCCAAATACCCGGCTGAGCCTGTCCACCGCCTCTTCCAGCTTTTCTTCCGATACGCCGAATACGAACATGCGGCCCTGATCCTGCCGCACCTTAATAGGCAGCCCCAAGTCCCGCAACGCGCCGCGTATGCCCTGCATGAGCTTTTGCTCGAAGAAGGGGCGGTTGAGCCCCTTGAGGTGAATCTCGCCATAGCGAACCAGCAATACCTGTTCCATAGCCCTGTTGTATTCCTCCATTGATGTCTGTTCGGGATCCGTAGGCAATAGATCCCCGTGTAGGGGACGCCGCCCTGGCATCCCCTACGTAATATACCCTACCTTCTTTTGAAGCGCCGCAGCGTAAACAGCGCCGCCTCAACGGCGGCAGCCGTTTCATCCATTTCCGCCAGGGTGTTGTCATGGCAGAGGCTAAAGCGAATAGCGCCCTCCTGCTGCGCGCCCTCTATGCCCATGGCAGTAAGGATGCGGTTCTTTCCCTTTTTGTGGGCGCTGCAGGCCGATCCTGTGGCCACAAAAATGCTTTTCTCCTCTAAGGCGTGGAGCAGCACCTCGCCCCGTATGCCCATGAAGGACATATTCAGGATGTGAGGCGCGCCAAGCGCGGGCTCCGGCCCGTTCAGCGCCACATCCGGTAGGCGAATAAGGTTTTGATACAGCCGTATTTTGCATTGCATCATGCCTTCGCGGTAGGCCTCGACATGCTGTAGATAATCCTTAACCGCCGTTTCCATAGCCAGGATGCCGGGGGCGTTCGTGGTGCCGCTCCTTAGGTTGCCTTCCTGGCCGCCGCCCATTAGGCCGCCTGCGATGCGCACGCCCTTTTTGACATAGAGCGCGCCCACGCCCTTGGGTGCGTGGAACTTATGACCGCTGATGGAATACAGGTCGCAATCGCGGGCGCGGAAGGGCACCTTTAAAAAGCCCTGTACGCCGTCCACATGCAACAGAGCATGTGGAGCCTTGGTCTTCAGGATCCGGTTGAGGGCCGCGATCTCGTTGATGGCTCCTACCTCGTTATTCACCTGCATGATGGATACGAGCCGCGTATCCGCCGTAACGAGGCGCCCGAAGGCTTCTATGTCGATACGGCCCTGGCCATCCACCGCGGCAGTTTGCACATCATAACGTTTTCCCAGGCTGTGGAAGGGCTCGAAAACCGAGGGGTGCTCCGTAGCCCCCACGATGATGCGGCCGCTGCCCCGCATAACGTTTAAGGAGCCAAAAATGGCCATATTGTTGCTCTCCGTGCCGCCGCTGGTAAAAATCAGCTCATCGGCGCCGGCGCCTACTGCCCCCGCAATGGTGGCGCGCGCCGCGTTTACGGCCCGCTCCACAGCCACGGCCGGGGAATAGGCCGCCGAGGGGTTAAAATAATCTTCTGTCATCGCCGCCATGGCCCGCTCCGCCGCCTGGGGCAGGGTGCGGGTGGTAGCGCTATTATCCAAATATATCATGGTTTCATCTCCCATTTTGCGAATTCCGGGGAGCGGACCCGCCGCTGGCCGGGCGCGTCCCCCCTACTTATATATATGTTTCACCGGCAGGGGGCGGTTACCCTTGTGCGAACAAGACTTCCAGCATGCGGACCGGATCTTGCAAAAAGCTGCGGGTAACCTGGTAATGCTCCGTATCCTCATAGGCCACGGGCGCGATGCCCTGCTCGTCCAGCAGGTAGAGCGCCGCCCCGGGATACGCCATAAGAATGGGCGAATGGGTGGCGATCAAAAGCTGGGAGCGCGCCTGCACCAGGCGGTGCATGGCGCACAGAAGCGCCAGCTGCCGCGATGGCGAAAGGGCCGCTTCCGGCTCGTCGAAAATATAGAGACCCGCGCCGCCCAGGCGGTTGAGCACCAGGGAAAGGAAGCTCTCGCCGTGGGATTGCCGGTGCAGCGACCTGCCGCCGTAGCTATCGATCAGGGTATGGTCCTCATCCAGCTCATCGATTGCGCTGGCCACATTATAAAAGCTCTCCGCCCGCAGAAAATAGCCGTCCCGGGGCCTGCGCGGCTCACGCACCAGCCTGAGGCGGCTGTGAAGGCCCGAATGGGTATTCGCCGTAGCAAAGCGCAGGTTGAGAGAGCCGCCTTCCGGGTTAAAGCCCGCGGCCACGGCCACCGCTTCCAGCAATGTGGATTTGCCCGAGCCGTTTTCCCCTACGAAAAAGGTGACGGGCCGGGCGGAAAGATCCAGCCTATCAAGGCCGCGAATGGCCGGGATGGAAGCGAGGTAAGCATCCTCGCCTGCAAATTCCCCGCCCAAAAGCTCAATGCTGCGGATGTACATGCGGCGGCCCCCTTTGGTTCATTATGCGCCATTTGTCAGTATACCACGACATCCGCAACGGATACAAGCGGAGAGGTTGGACTGGAGGTTGTGGACGAGTTGCGTTTTTTTCACCCTTTTTTCATAAACTATACCGTAAAGTGTGCTACAATCAGCGTGGATAGATATGGCGGGCCGGTCGCGGCCCGAGAGGAGGTACGTGCCATGCTATGCGATTCCTGTAAGCAGAACGAAGCGGTCGTCCACCGCATCGTCGTCATAAACGGACAAAAAAACGAGAGGCACCTGTGCGCCGAATGCGCCGAGGCGGCGGGTTCCGTCGCGTTCAAGCTCCCCAGCTTTGCGGAGCTGATGAACGTTTCCTTTAAAAGCGCCGAAAAGGAAGAGGAAGCCGCATGCGAATGCGGCATGACCCTTTCCCGTTTCCGCGAGGGCGGGCTTTTGGGCTGCCCTAAGTGCTATGAGACCTTTCGCGAGGAACTGATGCCCGTAATCGAGCGCAGCCAAGGCGGCCGCCGCCAGCATATGGGTACACGGCCCGTCATGGATACCCCCGCCCTAACGGAGCTGGAAAAGCGCCGTGAAGAGCTGCGCGTGGCCATTGAGCAGGAGGATTACGAGCAGGCGGCCCGCCTGCGCGACGCCATCCGGGCGCTGGAGGCGAAAGCATGATTAGCATCCAATCCGATCACATTATTTTGAGCTGCCGGGTGCGCCTGGCTCGCAATTTGAAGGACAGACCCTTTGTCAACAGCCAAAGCGGCGAGCAGGCCGAGGCCGTGCTGCAAGATGTAAGCGCCCTCTTCCCTACGGAAAAAGGCTACCGCTTCCTGCGCATGGATGCCCTGCCCCCCCTTGGCCGATCTTCCCTGGTGGAAAACCACCTTTGCAGCCCCGAGCTGGTCTCCTCCGGCCGGAGCGGATTGATATTGAACGAGGCGGACACCCTCTCCATCATGCTCAATGAAGAGGATCACCTGCGCATCCAGGGCATCCTGCCCGGGCTTGACCTGACCGGGGCCTAGGCCCTCTGCCGCGAGGCGGATGAGACCATCGCCAAAGAGCTTCCCTATGCCTTTGACAGCCAACTAGGCTACCTTACCGCCTGCCCCACCAATTTGGGCACAGGCATGCGGGCGTCGGCCATGCTGCACCTGGCCGGCCTGGCCCTCACCGGCCAGGCGGATCCGCTTTTGAGCCGCATCTCCAAGCTTGGGGTGGCCGTGCGCGGTTTCTACGGCGAGGGCAGCGGCGCGCCTGGCCACATCTACCAGATATCCAACCAATACACCCTGGGCATGCAAGAAAAGGAACTGATGGATGCCTTATCCTCCATCATCACCCAACTGGCAGCCCAGGAGGCCCGGGCGCGGGGTCTGCTTCTGACAAGGCGGCCGCTCGACTTGGAGGATATGATCGGCAGGGCGCTGGGCGTGTGCCGCTATGCCCGCAAGATGGGCATCAAGGAATGCATGCAGGAGCTTTCCGCCATTAAGCTGGGGGTCAGCTTGGGGCTGCTCCCCTGCCCCATGGAGCGGATCGACGAGCTTATCGTGGCCTGCCAGGGCGCGCAGCTTTCCGACACCCCGCTCTCCGAAGAGGAAGAGAGCGCAGCCCGGGCGGACCGCATGCGGGAAGCGCTGAAGGATTTATAACCAAAGCACATAGACCGATACATAGGAGACAGCATATGGATTTTATCGACCGTTTCACCGAGGGCGCCCGCCGGGCGCTGGCCCTGGCGCAGGAGAGCGCCAAGTCCATGGGGCATAATTACGTGGGCAGCGAGCACTTGCTGCTGGGCCTTCTGCGCGAGGGCGAAAGCGCGGCTGCCCGGGCGCTTTTGCAATTGGATATCACCGAGACCGAGGTCGGTTCCCAGGCGGAAGCCCTGGTGGGCCATGGGGATTACCAATTCACAGACAGCTTCGGCTATACCCCCCGCACCAAAAAAATCTTGGAGCTTAGCCTTTACGAGGCCAAAACCCTTAAAAACAACTACATCGGCACAGAGCACATCCTCCTGGCCATCCTCAGGGAGCGGGATTGCGTGGCCGTGCGCATCCTCGACGATTTGGGCTGCGATTTCAGCCTGCTGCGCCAAATGCTCAGCGGCACCACAGCGCAGCCCAAGGGCGTGGTCCAGGCCGCGGGAGACCCGGATACCCCTGTTTTGAATCAATACGGCAAGGACCTCACCCGCCTGGCCAAAGAGGGCGAGCTTGATCCGGTCATCGGCAGGGAAAACGAGATCCAGCGCATTATCCAGATCCTCTCCCGCCGCACCAAGAATAACCCCGTGCTCATCGGCGACCCGGGCGTGGGCAAAAGCGCCATCATCGAGGGCTTGGCCCAGCGTATCGCCGGGGGCAACATCCCCGAATTGCTCAAAAACAAGCGAGTGGTCTCGCTGGATTTGGGCGGCATGCTGGCGGGCACCAAATATAGGGGTGAGTTCGAGGAGCGCATCAAAAACGCCATTGACGAGCTGAAAAAGAGCGGCAGCACCATCCTCTTTATCGACGAGCTGCACACCATCGTGGGCGCGGGCGCCGCGGAGGGCAGCATCGACGCTTCAAATATCCTCAAGCCCGCTCTGGCCCGGGGCGAGATTCAGGTGGTGGGCGCGACCACGCTGGATGAATACCGCAGATACATCGAAAAGGACGCGGCCCTGGAGCGCCGCTTCCAGCCCGTAACCGTGGGTGAACCCACCCGCGAGGAGGCCGTACAGATCCTGTTCGGCCTGCGTGACCGGTACGAGGCGCACCACAAGGCCACCATCACGGACGAGGCTATCCATGCTGCCGTGGAACTTTCAGACCGCTATATTTCAGACCGCTTTCTGCCCGATAAGGCCATCGATTTGATGGATGAGGCGTCTAGCCGCGTGCGGCTCAAAACCTATATCTCCCCGCCGGATATGAAGGCTTTGGAAGACAAGCTCAACGCCCTCTTGCAGGAAAAGGAGGAGGCCGTCAATAACCAGAATTTTGAGCGGGCCGCGTCCATCCGCGATGAAGAACACACCCTGCGCCACCAGATGCAGGAAAAGAAGGATCAATGGCAGAAGGACCGCGAAAGCACGCAATGCGTGGTTTCCGAAAACGACATCGCCGAGGTTGTGAACGCCTGGACGGGCATTCCCGTGAAGCAGCTCACCGAGGATGAGAGCGAAAAGCTCTTGCGGCTGGAGGAATTCCTCCACAAGCGGGTGGTGGGCCAGGATGAAGCCATTAACGCCGTCTCCCGGGCTATCCGCCGGGCGCGGGCGGGCCTTAAGGATCCCAAGCGGCCCATCGGCAGCTATATCTTCCTCGGCCCCACAGGCGTGGGCAAAACCGAGCTTTCCAAGGCGCTGGCCGAAGTGATGTTCGCCGACGAGGACGCCATGATCCGCCTGGATATGAGCGAATATATGGAGCCGCACAGCGTGAGCAAGCTCATGGGCTCGCCCCCGGGCTACGTGGGCTATGACGACGGCGGCCAGCTCACCGAGCGGGTACGGCGCAAACCCTATTGCGTGATTTTGCTCGATGAGATCGAAAAGGCCCACCCGGATGTATTCAACACCCTGTTGCAGGTGCTGGAGGATGGCAGGCTTACGGATTCCAAGGGAAGGACCGTAGATTTTCGCAACACCATCATCATCATGACCTCCAACGTGGGCGCGAACCGCGTGGGCAAACGCAATGCCATCGGCTTTGGCGTGGAGTCCGCCGAATTGACCTATGAGCGCATGCGTGAGGCCATGCTCGAAGAGCTCAAGCGCACCTTCCGCCCCGAATTCCTCAACCGGGTGGATGAGATCATCATCTTCCACCAGCTGGAGCAGGAGCAGACGCTGGAGATCGTGGGGCTGATGCTCCGCAGCGTGATCGAGCGGCTCCATGAGAGGGGCATCGACCTTTCCGTAACGCCCGAAGCCCAGGCCCAGCTCTCCCGGGACGGCTTTGACCCCCTCTATGGCGCGCGGCCTCTGCGCCGGGCCATCCAGCACCAGGTGGAGGATAGCCTCAGCGAAGAGATGCTGGCCGGCCGCATCCGCCTGGGCGATAAGGTGGAATGCTATGTGGAGGATGATAAGCTGGCCTTCCGCAAGATGGAGGCCGCCCGAGCGGAAGCTTGAACCGGCTGAAGAAATGAACGAAACAAATGCCTATCGTGCGGCCCGCCGGTTTGTACCGGCGGGCCATGCTTTTGGAGGCTTTTATAATTTACAAATTATTCAAGAGACCGTGCACACAAATACGGCGAAACATGTTACAATCTATACTATGAAGCAGTTTTGTCAAAAGCTCTTATACGTTTTCGTTCTTTGTCTGATCCTGGGTCTTTCCGGGGCCGCTCTGGCCTTGCCGGGGGGCTTCTTGCGCATTGGCGATTATGGGAGCGAAGTGGCGCAGTTGCAAAGCGAGCTGGCAGCTGCCGGCTTTTACCGTGGCGAGGTCAGCGGCACCTTCACCACCGATACGCAGGATGCCGTGATCGCCCTGCAAAAGGCGCTGGGCGTGGAGATGGACGGTATCTATGGCCCCTCCACAGCCGAGGCCTTTAAGGCCGCCCTTGACCAGGGCCGCCTGGGCGATGCGGGAAGCGCCGCTGAACCGTTGCTCCAAGGCCGGGTGATCGGCATTGATCCCGGCCACCAAGCCGTCGAAGACCCGAACCTCGAGCCCCTGCTGCCCGGCAGCAACCGCACCAAACCCCGCATGAGCAAAGGCGCGGTGGGCGTAAAGACCGGCACGTCGGAGAGCCGTATCAACTTGCAGATCGGCCTCAAGCTCAAAGACCTGCTCGAAGAAGGCGGCGCGACCGTGGTTATGACCCGCGAGAGCAGCGACGTATCCCTCTCTAATGTCGAGCGCGCCCAGTTGATGAACGAGGCCGAGGTAGACGTTTGGCTGCGGCTGCATTGCGACGCCGCCTCCAGCGAGCGCACCAGCGGCACCCACGCGCTGATCCCTTCCCGCGCTTACAATGCGGATATTTATAAAGACAGCCTGGCCCTGGCACAGAGCGTGATGGAAGGCTTTTGCGAGGCCACGGGTGCATCCAACGGCGGCATCACCGCCATGACGAACCAAGCCGGGTTCAACTGGTCTTTGCGGCCGGTGATGGCCATCGAAATGGGCTATCTCTCCAATGCGGAGGACGATGTGCGGTTGGGTCGGGATTCCTACCAGATCGCCTGCGCCACCGGCATTTATAATGGCATTGTGGCCTATTATCAAGCGAAGTGAGGTACATCCTAATGCTGCGCTTCCCCCTGCGAGCTTCCCTCCTGGCACTCCTTGCGGCGTGCCTGTTTTTTTACGGGTGTGCGGCCCCCGTGCAGGAGACCGGCGCTCCCCTGGATGCGGCGCCCGCCCCGGGGCAGCCTTCCCCCGCCCCCTCTCCCACGCCCCGCACAGGCAACCCGGTTTGGCTCTTTTATACGGATTTCTATAGCGTTTCCCAGGACCGGTTGGACGGCCTGCACACAGCCCTGGCGCAATCTGGAGACCCTGCGGCCATAGACGGCGAGCTAATCCTCAGCGCCTTGGAGGAGCGGCTCACGGAGGGCATGGTCTCCTTCGGCCTGCTGATGCGTGCGGACGACGGCCAAGGCTATGCCTCCAGCGTAGAGGGCGCGGCCCCGGGCAGCGGAACCATCAGCGGCGAAGACGGCATCTATGACCTCGCCTTTGTCTATGCGGAGGGCGGGATTACCCTTTCCGGCGCCCTCTCCCCTTATCGCCTGCGTTACAGCCGCCAAGTGTCGGGGCAGGAAGCCCCAGCCTATTCCCTGCTATTGCTGCGCGCCAAAGAGGGCTGGGCCGTGGCGCTGGATTTGGGCGGTGGGCCAGCCTATGTGCTGCGCTGCGGTGGAAACGAGCTCGGCCTCTATGCCATCGCCTATGATGCGTCACCCGCGGCTTCCGGCCCCATCACCTATAGCAACTGTGCTAAAGGGGCCGCGCAAAGCTGGGTGTATGCAGAGGGCGAACTTACCATAGAGGAGCAAGGAGAGAATCCATGACCGCATATACCCAAGAAGAACTGGCCGAAGCCCTGCGAGCCATTGACTCGATCATCCACAAATGCGAAAAGGCGCAAGAAAAATTCGCCGAGGGCATCCCCCAGCACACGCTTTTACGGCGCAGGCTAAAGGCCATGTATATTTCGCAGGCGCTGATCCAAGAGGCCATGGAGAAAGAAAAATGAGGCAAGACTGGCCGCGGCCCTAGCGAAGCTGCCGCAGCCCTTAACCGCCCGCAATCTGAATACCATGGGCAAGCTGCCGGCCATGCTTTAACGCAGGGTTCGTTAAATCTATTTGAAGGACAGGTATAGGGGCAGACGAATAAAAAGGGCGGGCATTCGCATAATCATCTGCGCGCAAAACATAGGACGCACCAAAAAACGAGGTAAGGCGAACGCCCAACCTCGTTTTTTATCTAGTTTGGTTCTTATAGGCCCAGAACAGCGTCCACGGCGGGCTGCAATGCGTCCGTCGCCACATCCTGGATGCGGCCCTCGTCGCAGGCCGCGGCCACAGCCGGGTCTATGGGCAGGCGGCCCAAGAGGGGCAGGCCGTATTTGGCGGCGATTTCATCCACATGGCTTTCGCCAAAAACCTTGATCTCGTTGCCACAGTCTGGGCAAAGGGCATAGCTCATATTCTCCACTACGCCCAGCACGGGGATGTGCATCAGGGCCGCCATGTTCACCGCCTTCTCCACGATCATGGAAACCAAGCTCTGTGGGGTGGTAACCACCAGGATCGCATCTACGGGCAGGCTTTGGAACACGGTGAGCGGCACGTCGCCCGTGCCCGGCGGCATATCCACGAACATGTAATCCACCTCGCCCCAGACCACATCCGTCCAGAATTGCTTCACCACCCCGGCGATCACCGGGCCGCGCCAAACCACAGGTGCGGAAGCATCCTCCAGCAGCAGATTGATACTCATCAAACGCACGCCGTTTTCGCACTCGGCCGGGAAGAGCAAGCCCTCTTCATCGCCCAAGGCCGGGCCGCTCACGCCGAAAATCTTGGGGATGGAGGGGCCGGTGATATCGGCATCCAGCACGGCGGCCTGGCGGCCGCTCTTTTGCACGGCGCAGGATAGCATGCCCGTTACCAGGGATTTGCCTACGCCGCCCTTGCCGCTGACTACGCCGATTACGCGGCCGATGCTGCTCATTTCGTTGGCCGGTTCCTTGGGGATCGCCGCCTGGCGGGAAGGGCAATCGCTGCCACAGGTGCTGCAATCATGGGTGCATTCGGACATTTGGGAATCTTCCTTTCAAGGTGATGCTCGCTTGCGCGAAAAGGGGCTTTGCGGCCCCTCCTTTTATACGATATGCTTATTATACCCCCCTCGCGCAGCCGCGTCAAAAAAAGTGCCACACATTTTTCACCATTGACCATAATGCTGGCGCAATTCTAATATCTTCCCTTCAAAATCACATATTAAACTAAAAGCATCAAACGAAAGGAGCGTACACCCATGGAATATAACAACAACAATTGGAACAGCGGCAACTCCAGCGGCAGCTACAGCGCGCAGGATGGCTATATGGACGGGCGGCAGGCCCACAAGGGAAAAAAAGGCGTCACCTTGATGCAGCTGATCGCGAGCCTGTTGGTAATTGCGGTGCTTAGCAGCGGCCTCACAGCCTATTTCGTATCCGCCTCGGCAAATAACAAGGCGGGCGCCGCGGCCGAGAGCAATGGCGCCGTAGTCGTGGACGAGTCCAAGGCCCCTTCTACCCCGGCCATCCATCCTTCGGATAACCTTAGCGTCGCTACCGCCGCCGCCACACCTGCCGTAGGGGACGATAGCGTCAGCGTGATCCAAACGAGCATGTCCAGCGTGGTCGGCATCTACATCAGCGCCACCACCATCAGCAACACCGGCAATATGGAGCAGCAGGATACCGGCATCGGCAGCGGCGTAATCCTCACGCAAGACGGCTATATCGTTACCAACAACCATGTGGTGGAAGGCGGCGAGAACCTGCGTGTTTATTTGCAAGACGGCACGGAATACCCGGCTACCCTCATCGGTGCGGATTCCTATTCGGACCTTGCCGTAATCAAAATCGAGGCCAGCGGCCTGCCGGCGGCCACGCTGGGCTCTTCCGGCTCCATGACCGTGGGCGAGCCCGTTTACGCCATCGGGAACCCCTTAGGCGTGCTGACCAGCAGCGTAAGCCAGGGTATCATCAGCGGGCTCGATCGCAGCATCACCGTAGGCTCGCACAGCATGACCCTCATGCAGACGGACGCGGCCGTGAACCCCGGCAACTCCGGCGGCGGCCTCTTTAACACCAAAGGTGAGTTGATCGGCATCGTCAACGCCAAGAGCTACGGCCTGGATGTGGAGGGCATCGGCTTCGCCATCCCCATGGATGCGGCCAAACCCATCATTACCGACCTGCTGGATCTCGGCTATGTTACGGGCCGGCCCTACCTCGGCATTAACATGCAGGATGTGGCCTTGCGCTCGGCCTCCAACAGCTTCGACCCCTTCTCCTTCTACATGGGCAATTATGAGACCCGCGTGCAGATAACCGCCGTACAAGCAGGCAGCCCTGCCGAAAAGGCGGGCTTTAAGGTGAACGACATCCTGGTTTCCCTCGACGATACGGAAATTACCGGCACCGGCCAGCTTTCCGGCCTGCTCTATGCATATAAAGTGGGAGATACGGTAACAATATCCGTATACCGGGACAACGAAACCATAAAGCTCACCGTAACCCTGGGCGAACGCCAAGCCTAGCAAGCGGTCATCCCGGCCTTAGCCGGAGCCCCCACTCCGCAGGCCGATGACATACCCCCAACCATCTTTCGCCCCCGGTTTTCCCCGGCCGAGTGCGGCAAAAGGCCCCATGCTTTGCATGGGGCCTTTTGTTTATCATATTCTCTATTTTATTTTATGACAACGCCGATGATCTTTGAGCCTTCTCCGCTGCCGTATTGGCCGCGCGTACCCACCACCAGGATGTTGTTGAATACGGCTGGGGTCGACTCCACCCGGGAACCGAGGTCCACCTCGCAAACCAGGCTGCCGCTAGCCCCATCATACATGCGCAGCATGCCGCTGCGGTCGCTCTGGAGCACGTATGCCTTTTGGTTCTGGTCGTAGATCACCACCGGGCTGGCCCAATAGCCCGCGGCCTGCTCCACCTTCCAGGCGATCTCGCCCGTGGCCTTGCTGCGGGCGACCAGCAGGCCGCCATAAACCGCCTGGCCCTCTGCCGTCACGGATACATCCGTGCAGGCGAAAATAACCAGATCGGAAATATTCCCCCTGCCAGCGTGGGGCGTGGCCACGGTGCCGCCATCCTGGGCCGCTGTAATTTCCTTTTCCCACACCGTTTCCCCGGTAAGCGCGTTGATCTTGCGCTGCACCGTTTTGCCCACGCCGTCCGTTACGCCCTGCTTGGCCGCCTTGCTGGCCGCGTAGAGGTAGACCGCGCCGTCCTCGGGCGCTTCCTCGATCACAAGCGTGGCGTCGTGGTCGTCTGTAACGTCTTTTACATAGAGCAGTTCCAGCGTGTTCAAGTCCACACATTGGAGATAGCCGCCGTTATCGGCAAAAAAGGCGTAGTTGCGCCAGACGGCCGGGGAATCCTCCATGCCCCACCAGCGCTTTTCGTCGCTTTCGCCATAGCCGCCGCCGGTATAAGTATACTTTTGCGGCCTGTCCGGGTTCAGCGTCAAAGCGCCGGCGGCAGGGTCAAAGGCAGTGTTGAGCTTGCAGGTATAGAGCACGCCGTTCTCCCCGGCGGCGATGAGGGTATCGGTTTTCGCATCCAGCAACGGGCTGGCGTCGAAGGCCTGCCAAAGCCTGGGGGAGAAGGGGTCGCGGCCCCCGAGGTTCCAGATCTCTTTGTTTTCGACGAGGGAGATGGCCCGCACCCATGCCCCCAAAGTAGCCTTGATCTCCGTGGGGGTGGGGATGCCCTGGCCCACGAACAGAAGCGGGTAGCCCCGCGGATCCAGCATGGCCGTGCCCTTGAAAACCTGCCCCAGGTCGATGGGCGCGCGGGTCTCGCTGCCCGTGCTCAATTCCATAAAGTAGATCTTGCCATCCATGGCCGGGTAGATAACTTCGGTGAAGCCCTCCTTGGCCTTGAAGGTTTCGTATACGCCCAGGGTGGGGCGCACCTCGTCGCTCCATTGGATGATCAGGGGCTGCCCCGTCCAGCCGGTACCCGTCCAGGTGCCGTTTTCCGGCGTGGCCAGGGAGCCGGTCGGGGTTTCCCAAACGCGGGTTAGGCGGCTCTCGTTCACAACCTGCGCGCCATAGGTGAAGCTGTTTCGCCAATGGTTGCCGCCAAAGGTGGTGATGCCTTTGGCCGTGGCGTAGTCCGCATCCTTGCCAAAGGAGATGTTTTCGGGCCGCTGGTACGCCTGTACCTCCTGCTTGTCCGCCATCAGGCGGGTGGAAAAGCCGGCCGCGGATAGGGAGGCCGTGTCTTTGGATATCCGGATATCCGCGCCCAACACCGGCACGGGGGTCGGACTGGGTGGGGGCGCGGGCGTGGCCTCGGCCTCGTTGTCCTCGCGAAGGCGCGCCTGAATGCCGGCCACCCCGGCGGCTGCCAGACGGTAAACGCCGTAACAGGCGTAGCCGAGCAGGCCCAGGAACACCAGCAGCACCAACAGGCGGCGCAGGGCATATTTACCCCCGGCTCTGCGTTTGCGTTTTTTCGGGGCCCGGCCCACGGCTATTCCGCCTCCGCAGGCGGCGTGGCTGTGGGCTGCGGATTCAATTCCGCATCTGTAGGCAGATCCGCTGCATTTTCCACAAAGGTGATACTGCCCTTGCCGCTTTCAAAGCGGGCTTTAGGTTCACACCTACCGATCACGGCGATGTTTTGTAACTGCTCGAAAAGGAACAGGCCGCTGGAGTTCTTGCCGCCCTTGGCCTCGATGGTCACCGCGCCGTTCACCGCCAGGGAGGTGATCTCCGCGCCGTGGAATTCGCCGCTGTTCTCGACGATCAGCGCCGCGCCATCCTCCAGGGTAAGGGTACCGCCGCATTTGAGGGCGTTGTAGTTTTGATCCGTATAGGCAGCCAGACGGGCTCCCCTACCCACGGAGATCTCGCCGCTCACGTTCACGCCACCCATCGGGCCCACAGCCGAAAGGTCGGCCCCCTCTTGCAGGGCCAGACCGCTGGATGTAAAGCCCATGCCCACATTGGCATTGCATTCGATCGAACTGCCTGCGGCGATGACCACCTCGCCCTCGGCCCTTATGCCGTTGCCCACGCCGATGAGGCGCGCGCCGGTGCCGCCGATGGAGGCGCTGCCCAAGCAGCCGATGGCATCCGAACCGCTGTGGATGGTGATATTGTTGAGCGTAACGGAGCAGCCCGCATCCAGCCGCAACACGCAATCGCCCGCGCCGGAAAGGGTGAAGCCATTTCCATCTATGATGAGGCCATCGCGCGCCTTGGTGATGCGCAGCATCTCCCCTTCTAGGCTGATATCCGCAGAAAGCCGGGCCGTATCGGCTTCGCCCTTCTCTAAAAAGGCCATCAAATCCGCAGCGGTAACGATGGAGCTGCCGCCGATGGGATCGGCCAGCTCCACCTTGGTCTGCTCCGGCTCCCCGCCGCAGCCCCAAAGCAGGGCCGCCAAGGCAAGGGCCGCCAGCAGGACTTTGATTCGTTTTAATCCGTAGGTATAGCTTTGCAAAGTCATTCCTCCTAATTTGGGGGGCGGTAAAGGGCCATAATGCGCTCCGCCGCGCGCAGGCCGTCCACGGCTGCGCTGACGATGCCGCCCGCGTAGCCCGCGCCCTCCCCGGCGGGATATAAGCCCTTAAGGCGTGTAGCCTGGCCGCCTACATCCCGCAGGATGCGCACAGGCGCGCTGGTGCGGCTCTCCACAGCGGTGAGCACCGCATCCCCCATATCGAAGCCCTTAAGGCGGCCGGCAAACTGGCGGATGCCCGCACGCAGAGCAGCCGTTACCGCCTCGGGCAGGCAGGCGGCGATGGCCTGATTTTCTACGCCCGGGCGATAGCTGGGGCTAACGGCGCCAAAGCCCGAGGGCGAGGAGCCTGCTAAAAAATCGCACATGCGCTGCGCCGGGGCAACGAAATCACCGCCGCCCAACGCATACGCCGCGCGCTCCAAACTTGCTTGAAAGCGCATACCGGCCAAGGGGTGGCCGCTGCCGAAGTCGCGGCCATCTACCTGCGCCACGATGGCGGCGTTGGAATTCGCGCCGTTGCGTGCGTGGTAGCTCATGCCGTTGGTCACCACCTGCCCCGCATCCGAGCTGGAAGCGATCACCACGCCGCCCGGGCACATGCAGAAGGTATAGACGCCCCGTTCCCCATCCTTGCCGGCCAGGTGGTATTCCGCAGAACCCAGCCGGGGATGACCCGCGAACGCACCGTACTGCGAACGGTCGATAAGATCCCTGGGGTGCTCGGCCCGTACGCCCACGGCAAAGGGTTTTGCCTGCAATTCGAGGCCGGCGCTATAGAGCATTTCATAGGTATCCCGCGCACCCTGGCCCATAGCCAATATGCAGGCGGAAACGGCCAGGCGCTCCTCTCCATGGGGGCCTTGCAGGCGCAGGGCCGTCAGCGCACCTTCCCGCTGCTCGAGGCTGACCAGGGCCGTATCAAAGCGAACCTCGCCGCCGTGGGCAACGATATCCTCCCGCATGGCTTGCACCACCTTGACCAGCTTGTCCGTGCCGATGTGGGGCTTTGCCTGGATGCGGATATCCGCCGGCGCGCCGTGCTCGACGAGCAGCCGCAGCACCTCGTACGCCCAGGGATCTTTGATGCGGGTGGTCAGCTTGCCATCGGAAAAAGCGCCCGCGCCGCCCTCACCAAACATCACGTTGCAATTGGGGTCTAGCGGCCCGCCGCCAAAGAAGCAGGCCACGAGATCCGTCCGCTCCCCTATGGGCTTGCCCCGCTCCACCACAATGGGGCGGTAGCCCTGCCGGGCCAGGGCATGGGCTGCAAAGAGGCCCGCAGGCCCCAAGCCTACCACGGCGATCGGCGCATCCAGCGCGCTTTCGCCCCCAGGCCAAACGATCGGCTCCCCTTCGGCAGCCTTCTCCACCCCGGCCAGGGCCTTGCCGAGAAGTTTTTCCTCCAGGCCCGGGGGCAAATCGAGGATCACGGCGCAGGAGAAAAAGATATCGCTCTTTTTGCGCGCGTCAAGGGACATGCGGCAAAGACGCAGGCCCAGGATCTCGCTTTCGCGTATGCCAAGAGCCCTCGCCGCCCTTGGGCGCAGCGAGGACTCCTCTTCCGTCAGCGGGAGCTTTAAGCTTTGGAGGGTGATTGCCATAGATCAATCCCGAATGGTCAGGGTCGCGGTCTCTACGGAAAGGGCATAGGTCAGCTCGCTGGTCATATCCCCGCCGGGCAGGGCCACCAAAACAGGCGCAACATACTGGCCCACGCCTAAGCCCGCGGCATCCACATAGATGGTCACATCCCCCCGGTCCAGCTTGCGGATCAGGCTTAGGCGACCCTCTATCGTAATATCGCAAATGGCTTGGGAAAGCGTAGCGTCCAGCTTGCGGCCCAGGTTGCGCACCTCAATATGCATTCCCGCAAAGAAGCGGCTCTCGGTCTTTTCGCGGATATCCACGAATACGTTGACCTCCGGGTCATCCAACAGCAGTACATTATCGGGCACCTGTAAGGTCAGCGTTTGCAAAACGCTGGTGGTTTGGCCGGAAACGTCCATCTGGGCGGGCTGGATGGAGGTGAGCCCCGCAAGCGCTGCTTCGGAGCCTGCCACCCGCACCTGCGACGGGGTGGAGACGATATCCACCACCTCATAGTTGGCGGGCAGGGCATCCATACCCAACACGGACGCGGCCGCGTCCACATTGAGCACGGCGGTTTTCAGAACATCCATCTTCACCACCACCGAAGGCAGGGTATCGATGAAAAGGCTGCTGCTCACGGCCTCCCCAGCCTCATCAAGCAGGGTGATGCCCACGGATTCGTTGTAGCCTGTGGTGCGGTCGCTTAACGTGATGGGGCACACCGCCTTTACCACCCGGGAAACATCATCCGCAGCGCCGCGTAGGATCAAGCTTTGGGTGCTCAGCACCGGCTCGGCGCGCCAGTAATTCTCCGGCAGGCTGCCCACGTATTCCACCTCGATGGGCACCGTGCGGGCCGCCAATTCATCTACCTCCAGCACGATCTGGCTGGGGATAACCTTGACGGCAGTGCCGTCTCGGGCGGTGGCGTTGATATCCAGCTTATAGGTATCGGGCTTGCTGATGGCTTTAAGGCTCACCGTAGCCGTGATGGAGCTGGCGTCCACGCTGCTGTATTTGGTGAGCTTGGTGCTCACCTGCACCGTCACCTTGGGCAGCAACGCGCTGCGATCCCCGCGCACGGTGAGGTTTTTGCTCAAGAGCTCGCTTTCACCCTCAAAGCTGACGGGTACGTTGCTCACGGTCTTGATGCGATCGGGATCCGTTTCCATCATCACATAGCCCCAAAACAGCATGGCGAAGATAAGGGAAATGATCTTGAGCGCCAGATTTCTTGTGAAGAAGTTTTTTAAGGAAGCGCCAATCCGCGCGCCCCAATCGGTGTTGCCGTTGCCGTTGTTATTATTCATCCTTGGCCCTCCGCTTGAAGAGAGGGAATGTGGCCGTATCCCGCTCCTGCATGAAAATGGATTCAAGTAGATCACGAAGCGCCTTGCCGTCGATATAGCGGATCAGCTTACCATCCCGGGCCACGGAGATCACCCCGGTCTCCTCGGAGATTACGACGGTAATGCTGTCGGATACGGAGGAGATGCCAAGGGCCGCCCTGTGCCGCGTTCCCAGTTCCCGGGCTACGGCGATGTCTTCCGCCAGGGGCAAAAAGCAGGCCGCGGCTACAATGGTGCCGTCTCGAATGATCATGGCCCCATCGTGCAGGGGGGTATTTGGCTCGAAAATATTTTCGACCAGGGGCGCGGAGATGCGGCCGTCGATGCGGGTACCGGAAGCGATGATATCGGCGAGGCCCGTACGCCGCTCGATCACGATCAGCGCGCCTACCCGCCGCTTGGCCATGCTGAGCACGGCCTGGTGCAGCTCGTTGACGATGAGCTTGGATTCGCTCATCAAGCTGCCGATAAATTCTTTGGAGAAGATATTCCCCCTGCCGATATGCTCAAGCGCCCTGCGGATTTCGGGCTGGAAGAGCACCACGGCCAGGATCATGCCCGCACCGAGCAGGGAGTTGAGCAGCCAGCTGAGCGTGGGAAGCTGCATGGCGACGCTCACGAGCGCGGCGATGAAAAGCACGCCGATGCCCTTTAGCACCTGGTAGGCCCGTGTTTCCTTGGTGAGCAGAATGAGCTTGTAGAGCAACAGCGCGATGATAAGGATATCCACCGCGTCCGTCCACAGGAACTGGTCCATGCCGCCAGTTATGGTCTTTACAAGTACATCCGCCAAACCCGGATCACCGGCCTTTCGTTTATATTGCGGGTATACAAAACCCCGCTTTGTTATTGTACATCCTCCCGCCTTCACCTGCACGGGGGTGCGGGTAGTGTTTACAGTTTATTTTTGATTTTCCTCGGGCGCTTCAGCCTCCCGCGCACGTAGGATCTTTTCCATGTCCATGATGGAATACATGAAATTCTCCAGTTCTGTGCTCTCTGCGCAAAGCGCCTCGTCCCCCAGCGAGCCGCTTTCGCGGAAGACTTTGGAGCATTTTTGCGTAAAGGAATCCTGCCAGGCGTCGGCCTGGGCCTTGAGCCTGCCGATGGTATCCCAGGAAAGGGACTTATCATCGAAATCTCGCATGGGCGCTCCTTAAGGGCTGGTTGTGAATTGCCTTGTGACGGGCCTATAATCTATGTTATTGTAACATAGAAAACAGCCGATTCCTAGATGCAGTTTCCATCTGCGCGGCTAAAATATGCCTTTATAAAATAGGGCGGCGCCGGCGAAGTCCGCGGCCCGAAGGGAGGATATCCATGCCCGTGATCGATCGTTTTGAAGGGGAAACCGCACTCCTTGAGGGCGGCCGTGTACCCCGCAGCCTTCTGCCCATGGCTGCCCGCGAGGGGGACGTTTTGCGGGAGGACGGGGCCGGGGGGTATTATGTCGATTTGGAGGAAACCCGACTGCGCAAGGCCGCCTTGGCGGCCCGCCTGGAGGCTTTGTTCAAACGCAAAAGCGAATAGCCCGGCAAAACTGCAAAAAAGTGCCCGCGGCCACATTTTGATGCTTTATCTGCCCGCCCTGTATGCCGCCTGCACGCAGGCTTGGTGGCGGGGGCATTCCTTGCTGGTCTCATGCACCTTGGAGCCCAAGAGATGCACGCAGAAGTGGCCGTCGAAGTTGTTGCTCTTGGTCGGATCCGCCATGTGCGGCATGCAGTGCATGCTGGCGGCCACGGTCTTGCCGCCGTAGGTGACCCAGATAGCCCGGCGGTCCCAGCTCCACTTGCCGCCCGCGATGCGCTTCATAATGGCGGTATCATTGGCGGTGATGGGCTCGCTGTCCGCGTGATACCAGCCGCCAAAGCGACGGGCGCGGAAGCTGAGGCCGGTCTTTACATCCGTGATGGTGAACTTGGCCCCCTTATGCAGCCAATCCGAACCGCCCTTGAACCAATTGAGCAGGATCACCGTGCCTTTGAGTTGGGTGTAGGTGGCGGTCTCCTTTTTGAGCTTATTGGTACTGTCGTAAATGGAATTGAGGGTCTCCGCGCCGGCCACGCCGTCCGCGCTGCCAAGCCCGGCGGCTTGCTGATATTCCACCACGGCCTTGCGGGTGGCGCTCGAATAGGTGCCGGTCAGCGCATCGTTGCCGAGGAAGCCGCGGCGGTTCAGCTCCTTTTGCAGCTTTTCCACCTCTTCGCCTTCCATGCCCTGCTTGAGCATGCTGGCCGAGGCCATGGAAGCGGTGGTCATGGTTAAATGCTTACGGTGCACATAGCCGGCCTGGTCGCTGGCGCTGACGAAGTACCATTCGCCCACGATGCGCTTGACGCGCACGCCCTGGCCCGCGACCAGCGGCTGCACGACATAGGTGTTCTCATCCGGCCCGCCGCGAAGGGCCGCCCCATCATCCAGCACATAGGCGCCGCGGCTGCCGCCGCTTTGAATAAAAATATAGTCCTGCCGCACATAGCCCACGGTTTCATCCGGCAGCATCACCCGGTACCAGCCGCCCGATTGTGCCAGAACCTCCGCCTCGCTTCCGAGAGAAAGTTCCCTGAGGGCATTGGAATCCTTGTCCGCGCGCTCCCTAAGCTTTACGCCCTCGGCGGTGATGGTGCCGGATTCCGCATTGGCCAGGGCCGGAGCCAGCAGCGAAATGGCCGCCAGGGCAATGACCGCCAGGCGGCGCAGGATCGGTATATGCATAGCACTCCCCCTTTGCTTTTTTACGCGCCTACGGGCGGGTAGGCATCCCGTAGAGTGTTATAGGTATATTGCAGTTCCTCCACGGCGCGCAGGAGCGTGCCCGCCGCGCTGTAGTTGAGGTGGTTTTGCAACTCGTTCAGGTATTGCAGCAGCGTATTTCGATCCGGGTCCGGCAGGGTCTGCACATTGACCAGATAGTTGCTCACCTCAAAGATTAGCGAGCGGGCCTGTGTGCGCGCGGCCTCGATATCGCCTTCCCCGCCCTGCTGCATCCAAGAGGGCGTATGCACCGTACATAGGGTACCGCCCGTGCCCGCAGCCGTGCCCTCGTAGGTTTCGGAGGAGGCGTTGATGAAGAGTGCGTTGGGGATATATTGCCGAAGCAGCACCGGGTCGATGTCCGCGTACATGGAATCGTTAAAAATCAGCACCACGCCGGCCGTGCTGTTTACCACCGGGCAATAGGCCGAGGCAGGCTGGCCGGATTCGGCGCAGATGTTGGAGACCGTGTGCATATCGCAAAAGGCTACCGGCTCCGTGCCCTCGGCGAACCAATCCGTAACAGGCAGGTGGCCCGCGCTATCCGCATAGCAGGCATCCGTGGCCAAGAGGCCGCTCACCGAGCAGACTGTAGCCTTAACCAGGCCCAGCTCCGTGGGGGATTCATCGATGATGGGCTTATCAACCAGGCCGTCGTGTATCTTCTTCATAAAGGCCTGCCATAGCGGGGCCGCATATGCGCCGCCCGTGGGCTTGCCCTTGAGCTTATACTGGGTGTAGTAATCGTGGCCGATCCACACCGTGGCGCTGTAGTATGGCGTAAGGCCCGAGAAGCATACGCTGGAATACTCTGCGTTGGTGCCGGTTTTGCCCGCCACGGTCATGCCGCTGATCTTGGCCTTGGTGCCGGTGCCGCTGTTTACGGCGTCGGTGAGGATATCTACCAGCATATAAGCCGTGGAGCCTTTGAACACGCTGCGCTTGACCCGCACACTCTGCGCGTCAAGAATGGTTTTGCCGTTATCGTCTACCACGCGGGTGAAGGAAAGGGGCTCAAGATATTCCCCACTGTTGCCGATGGCCCCGAAGGCCGCCGCCATCTCGATGGGGGTGATATCCGTGGTGCCCAAAGCAAGGCCGCTGCCCGTGGCGCTCACCCGGCTCTGGTCTATGCCCAGGTTGGCCAGGTATTCCGCGCCCTTGGGAATGCTCACATGCTCGAGCAGCGTGCGGGCAGCCGCTACGTTGAGCGATTGCACCACGCCCGTGCGCAGGGTGAGCGGGCCAATGTATTTTTCGCTGCCCTCGTATGGGTAGCCCTTATCGCTATCCCACCCCTGGATGGGCGAGGGGAAGTTTTTGATGATGGTGGCCGGCGAGGCTCCCAAGTCGAGCGCCGGGCCGTATACGCCCAGGGGCTTGATGGAGGAGCCCACCTCCATGGCGTTGGTTGCCCGGTTAGTGCCCTTTTGAATCACCGGCTCCTCCCGGCCGCCGATAATGGCCCTTAGCTCGCCCGTGCGGTAATCGAGCACCACGGCCGCGACCTGCGGCTCGATGGTTTCGATCGTGGTGCGGTTTTCCAGCGTTTCCACGCGTACGGAGGCGGACGGATCGGACAGCTCGGGGTATTTATCCCAGGTGCGCACGGTTTCCTGCACGGTGTTTTGGACATCCGTATCCACCGTGAGATAGATATGATAGCCGCCTGTGCGAAGCTCCGTTTCCACCGCCGCCCGGTTTGCCTTGGTATCGAGCATGTTGCGCTGGGCCAGCAGGTGCGTCACCACATCGCGCACGGCATATTCCACAAAGTAGGGCATCTGGTAAAGCTGGTTGTTGGCGGATTCCTCGATCACCGTCACGGTGTCGTTAAGGGCCGTCTCATACTGTTCCTTAGTGATGAAGCCGCCCTCGTACATGGCCAGCAGCACTACGTTCGTGCGCCTGTCCGTTACGTACATTTGGTTATCGTTATCAAGAGAATACCGATATTGCGCCTCGGTGATGCCGCCGGAATCATAAAGTTCCTTTAACTCGTCCCGCTTGGCCTGGTTGAGGTTGCGCTTGTAGGTATTGAGGCGAGGGTTGGTATTATAGGGCTTTTGCACAAGCCCCGCCAGCATGGCGCACTCCCTGATGGTAAGCTCCTTCATCTCTTTGCCGAAATAATCCATGGCCGCGGTTTTGAAGCCATAGTTGGAGCCGCCCAGGCCCACGTCGTTCATATAGGCGGTCAATATTTGGTCTTTGGAAAACACATTCTCCAGCTCTACCGCAAGGTAGGCTTCCTTAAGCTTGCGCTTATAGCTCTGCTCGCTGGAGAGCACCTTA